>JAYTLR010000129.1:0-42633 GCA_043729195.1 Akkermansia sp. | reverse complement strand
CCATCGAGCACCCGCCATTCGAAACCCCGGACATCCTCGAGCAGCACCACCTCGGCAAAGGGCTCGGCGTCTTCGTCGACGTCGAGGTTGTCGCTGTCTTCCAGGATCTCGTTCTCGTAGTAGCGGAGAACGATGTCCAAGTAGCTGTCGCGCCGCTGCACGGTCGAAATCTGCACCGCCTTGGCGACCTTCTCCGTGCCGCCCCAGGTGAAGGCCAGCGGGACGTTCTGCAGGGTCAGATCGGAAATGTATTTCCCCCCGGCGTCCTTCCAGGTCAGTTCCATCCGGGTGTTCCCCGGCAAGGTCCCGAAGCGGTTGGCCAGCAGGGTGAAGAAGGCGTTCTTCGCGCTCTCCTCGTTTTGCTTGCGGATCACGTCGTTGCTCAGCGCCAGATTCAGCGTGGCCGAGCCGAAAATCATGCCGACCAGCATCGCCAGGATCCCCATGGCGATGACCAGCTCCAACAAGGTGAAGCCGTCTCGCCTGACGCCGGGATGGTGCGGTTTTCTCATGGCTGGTAAAGTCGGGAATAACGCCAGGTTTCCGCCAGTTGTTCCCGGGCTTGTCCGTTTTCAAACCACCGGGCGACCACTTCGATCCGGTACATCTCCTGCAAAAGCTGGCCGTCCTCGTTTTCCATCTCTTCCAGCAACTCGATGGTGGTTTCGATCTCGAGTCCTTGGTCGGACATCTCGTCCACCGCCACCGACGTGGTTCCTTCCTCGAGCACCGGATAGGACATCGCCTCGGCCAGCGCGCTCTCCAGCAAGCGGGTCATTTTCAGCTTCCGCTGGGCGGTGGCGGCGAGGTCCGCGGTTTTGTGCAGCGCCACGGCGAAGCCGGTGGCGGCGATCCCGAACACCCCGAGTGCCAACAGCACTTCCATCAGAAGGAAGCCCTTCCGGAAGCGTCGCGGCAGACGATGGGGTGAGAGGTGCATGGGGATTTCAGTAAACTTCCTTGGACTTGTAGCGGATGCTTCCGGTCAGCGGGTGGAATTCCATTTCCATCCAACTCTTCTCGGTCTCGAGCCGGACCCCGACGGGTTCACAAAAGCCTTCAGGATCAAAGCGCCAGACTTGGCGGGATTTCGAATCGATGGGGATCCACGTGTCGCTGGCCCAGCGGCGAACCTGCATTCTCAGTTCTCCTTTGATCGCCCACTCGGCGTGGATGCTGCCGCTCTCCGCTCCGGCGATCTCAAGCAGCGCGGCAGCCTTCTCGCGCTCCGCCGGCTCAATGATCGCCTCGGCCAGTGGCATCATCCGCACCCGGCCCTGGAAGAACTCAAGGGCGTAGGGCCGTTGTTGGAGCGCCGCCACGGTGCGGGCGCGCTTGGCCAGCGACTCGATCTCACCCGACGACTCCTTGAGCGTCCGCTCGTCGTCCGAACTGACCATCACGGAGATCGCGCCGCCGGTCAGCACTGCGATCAGCACCAGCACGACGACGATCTCAAGCAAGGTAAAGCCCGCCGCGGCGGACTTATTCGCCCTGCTTGTCCTGGCTGCTGCGGTCATCTTCATTGCCTTCGATGCCGTCCGGGCCTTTGCTGATGATTTCGAACTCGGCCGGGTTTTTGCTGCCCGGGAACTTGTAACCGTAGGGGTTTCTCCAAGGATCCATCGGGACCTTGCTCATCACCTGGGTCCAGTCGTCGGGCTTCGGCGTGGTGGTCGGCTTTTCGACCAGCGCCTTGAGGCCTTGCTGGGTGGTCGGGAAGTTCCCGGCGTTGATCTTGTAGCTGCGCAACGCCGAACCGATCGAGGTGAAGTCCGCCCTGACCTGCTGGATCTTGGCACTATCGCCGACCCCGCCGATGAGCGCGATCGATCCGCCGAGAAGCACGGCGATGATTCCGAGGACGATAACCATTTCGAGCAGGGTGAAGCCGGCGGCGACACGATGGCGGATGGAGCGGTGGTGTTTCATGGGTCAGTCAATGAGGTTGCTGAAAAGAGCCTTACGCGGGAGAGAAAGCCGGGCGACTCAAAAGTTGTCGGGAAAATCCACCTCACAGAGGCCCGCGTTCCGGATTTTTAACCGCGAAAGAACGCGAATGGACGCGAAATTTGAAAGGCTGGGGAATCAGGGGGCCTTCCGGCTGTTCCAGATTTGACCGATGAGATGAAGGGTGGGTTCGTGTCGGTCCATCTCCGGCTTTGCCTCCGGTTCGCGCCCTTTCGCGCATTTTCGCGGTTAAGATCCCTCCCCCGAACCTCGGACGATCTCCGAATCCTCAATCAGGTTCAAAAGGCAGCGTTCCGGACCCGACGGGAATTCCTTGCCAGCCCGCCCGCTTTCCCCCACCCCTTCGGCCACCATCCCCATGAACAAGGTCCTTCTCATCGGAGCCGGCGGAGTCGGCAGCGTCGTCGCCCACAAATGCGCCATGGTCCCCGAGGTCTTCGGCGAGATCACCCTGGCCTCCCGCACCGTCTCGAAATGCGACGCGATCGCCGCCGAGGTCAAAAAGCGCACCGGCCGCGATATCGCGACCGCCCAGGTCGATGCCGACGACCCGGTCCAAACCGCCGCCCTGATCCGCCAGACCGGCGCGACCCTGGTCATCAACGTCGCCCTGCCCTACCAGGACCTCACGATCATGCAGGCCTGCCTCGATGCCGGCGTCGATTATCTCGACACCGCGAACTACGAGCCGAAGGACGTCGCGAAGTTTGAATACTCCTGGCAGTGGAACCTCCACGAGACCTGGCTCCAGGCCGGTCGCTCCGCCCTGCTCGGCTCCGGCTTCGACCCCGGCGTGACCAACGTCTTCACCGCCTGGGCGCTCAAGCACCACTTCGACGAGATCCACACGCTCGACATCATCGACGTCAACGGCGGCAACCACGGCCACGCCTTCGCCACCAACTTCAACCCGGAGATCAACATCCGCGAGGTGACCGCCGAGTGCCGCCACTTCGAAGATGGCGCTTTTGTCGAGACCGCCCCGATGTCAAAGCACCAGCCGTTCACCTGCCCGGACGGCGTCGGCACCTACGAGATCTACCGGATGTATCACGAGGAGCTGGAGTCGCTGGTGAAGCACATCCCGACCATCCAGCGCGCGCAGTTCTGGATGAGCTTCTCGCCGAACTACCTGAAGCACCTCGAGGTCTTGCAGAACGTCGGCATGACCCGCATCGACCCGGTCGTCTATCAGGGCGTGGAAATCATTCCCCTCCAGTTCCTCAAGGCCGTCCTGCCGAACCCCGGCGACCTCGGCGTGACGACGAAAGGCAAGACCTGCATCGGCAACGTCATCACCGGCGTGAAGGACGGCAAGGCCAAGGCGATCTACATCTACAACATCTGCGACCACGAGGAATGCTTCGCCGAAGTCGGCAGCCAGGCGATCTCCTACACCACCGGCGTCCCGGCGATGATCGGTGCCAAGCAGATGCTCGAAGGCAAGTGGCGCAAGCCGGGGGTCTGGAACATGGAGCAGTACGATCCCGACGGCTTCATGGCGGACCTGAACGTCCACGGCTTGCCGTGGCAGTTCATCGAACTGACGCCGGAGCAGGCCGCGGGGTTCGTGGTGGCGTGAGCATTCCTTCCCGTGAATGAAAAACTATTTCACGCGGAAGAAGCTTTTCTGGCTAGGTATCGTCTTTCTGGCACTTGTTCAGGTGCTGGTGGTATCGGCATTGATTCCAAATCAAAGAAGAGGCAGTCCCCGAGCAACTTGCATCCTAGGGCAACGGAATCTCCAACAAGCGCTCCGCGCTCATCAAAAGACGGAATCCCTCAAACCCGGCGATCCCCTCAACTGGTCGAAGATCATCGGCCCCGGCCTCTTCCTCGAAACCAAGCCCGTCTGCCCCCTCCACGGCGACTACCATCTGTCCCCGGTCATCCCGGAAATCGGCACCCTCGCCGCCCTCTGCCAGGATCCGGATCACCGGCCCGCTGGCACGGAGGACTGGTGAGCCGGTTTCGAGGGCTTTCAGACGCTCACGGCTGGACCCGAAGCGGTCAGTCCTCCCGGCTTCAGCCCAATGCGATAGCAATGCCGGTCCGATGGGTTCGGTCCCAACGGGACCACTCATAAAAGCCCGGCACGCAGTGCCGGGTCCTTTCAGATGCCTTTCGCCGTCCTACAGGGACGGATCATGCGGGGAAGCGCCTTCAGGATCCTCGCGGACCCGCAACCGTTGCCGGGCCGCTCACGGATGAAGCGTCCCGACAGGACGCCATACGGCGGGCAAGACCACCCGGCACTCCGTGCCGGGCTCTTATGATTCGTCCCGTTGGGACGCAGACCACCCAATCCTTGAAGGCATTGCCCTGAAGCCGTGACCACTTCCATCCGTATTCAGCGTCACCCGTGGGAACCGGGCTTCTCGACTCATTGAGGTCGGCATGAACTCTCCCAACAGGCTCCTTGCCTCAACAACCGGAACCGTTATTCTTCGTGTCATGATCAAATGCTACCGCCCGAGCATCAGCCGTTTGCAACAGGACTTCGTAAACCGGCTGAATCCGAAATTCCGAGACCCGCGAGAGATCACTCGTGCTTTTGATGAGAAGCTCGCGCCCAGGCATCTTGAGGCGGCTTCAGTTGCCGACCTCCTCGCTCGCTCCATCGAAATCGAAGAGGCAATGGTGGATTACCTTCCGGCTTGTGAGAAGGATGAGGGAATCGAACTGCTAAAGCGCTCGCCTTCACCCCGCATCGCCCAATCCGCCCTCGAAAACCCTTCCCCCGAAGTCCGCGATCTCGCCATGAGCCACCTCCACGAGTTCGCTGCGGCCGGCGATCCCTTTTCCCTCGCGATCCTCGAAGGGCGGGAGATCCCGTGAGGAGTGTCGTCGCGCCGTCGAGACCGTGTTGACCCCGGGTCAACACCCGTTACCTCAACCCTTCGATCACCCCCCGCACCGCCTCCGCGGCGGCCCGGAACTGCTTCGTTTCATCCGCATTCAAATCCGGATGGAGGTAGCGCTCCACCCCGCGCCTTCCCACCACCACCGGCACGCTCAGGCACACCCCGCTGACGCCGAGATAGCCGTCGATCTTCACGCTCAGCGGCACCGTCCGCTTCTCGTCTAACAGGATCGCCTCGATGAGGTACGCCGCCGCCTGGCCGATCGCGTAGCAGGTGTTGCCCTTCTTCTGGAACACCTCGATCCCGAAATACTTCGCCCGTTCGCACAGGGCGCGGCGCTCCGGGGTGTCGTCGATCCTTTCCCCGCCCGCCTGCGCCACGCTCATCGCCGGGAACTGGTGCTCGCCGTGTTCGCCGAGGATATAGGCCCGCAAGTCGTCCGGATGGATGTGCAGCATCTCCGATAGCAACTCGCGGAAACGCACCGAGTCCACCAGCGTGCCGGTCCCCATCACCCGCTCGCGCGGAAAGCCGGTGAGCTCCAGCGCCTGCCAGGTCAGCACGTCGACCGGATTGGTGACCATCACCAGCTTCGCCTCCGGCGCGACCTCCGCCACCCGCGGCAGCAGCTTCTTCATCAAGTCGGCATTGCCCTGCGCCAGCGCGTTGCGGGACAGCAAGCCGGACGGCATCGGAACCGACGCGCAGACCGCGACGACCTCGCTTCCGGCCGCATCCTCGATTTCCCCCGCCCGCACCTTCACCGGGATCTGTTGGAAAGCCTGCGCGTGCGTCAGATCCAGCGCCTCGCCCTCCGCCTTCACGCGATCCGATCCCACCAGCACGATCTCCCGCGCCACGCCGCGCAGCATCAGCGTGTAGGCCAGGACCATCCCGACTTTCCCGGGACCGATGATGGTGACTTTCATGGCACCTCTTTCCGCCATGCCCCCGGCCCCATCAAGCCCTGCCCTCCGGCCCAAGTGGCTTTTGTCCGCATCCGACGCCTGCGACCGCAATCCCGGACAAGACCCGCAGGCTCTCCAAGCGTAGGCTCCCCACCATGAACATCGGCATCCCGAAGGAAATCAAAGCCCAAGAGCACCGCGTCGCCATGATCCCGACCTCCGCCGGAGAGCTCGTGAAGCGCGGTCACCGGGTCTTCATCGAGGCCGGGGCCGGCACCGGCTCCAGCTACAGCGACGAGGCCTACCTCGCCATGGGCGCGGAAATCCTGACGGACGCCGACGCCGTCTTCGCCGCCGCGGAACTGATCGTGAAAGTGAAGGAACCGCAGCCGGAAGAAATCGCCCGCCTGCAACCGCACCACATCCTCTTCACCTACCTCCACCTCGCCGCCGCGAAAGCCCTCACCGAATCGCTGGTGGCCAGCGGCTGCACCGCCCTCGCCTACGAGACGCTTGAAGTGAACCACCGGCTCCCGCTGTTAGAGCCGATGAGCGAAATCGCCGGCCGAATGTCCTCCATAGTCGGGTCCTATCACCTCGCCAAGCACAACGGCGGCCGCGGCACGCTGTTAGGCGGCGTGCCCGGCGTGGCACCCGGCCGCGTGGTCGTCATCGGCGGCGGCACCGCCGGAGTGAATGCCGCCCGCGTTGCCACCGGCATCGGCGCTGATGTCACCATCCTGGAAGTCGACTTTGAGCGCATGCGCTTCCTCGACATCACCATGAGCGGCACCCACACCGTCTATTCGAGCGAGGCCAACCTCGCCGAACTGCTGCCGCGCGTCGACCTGGTCATCGGAGCCGTCCTCGTCCCCGGTGCCCGCGCACCGAAGCTGATCACCCGCGACATGCTCAAGCTGATGCAGCCCGGCAGCGTGTTCGTTGACATCGCCGTCGATCAAGGCGGCTGTGCCGAGACCACCCGGCCGACCACCCACCAGGCCCCGACTTATGTCGAGGAAGACGTCATCCACTACTGCGTGGCCAACATGCCCGGCGCCTACGCCCGCACCGCCACCCAGGCGCTGAACAACGTGACCCAGCGCTGGATCACTTTACTCGCCGACCAGGGCGTCGCCGGGGCCTGCCGGATCCGCAAGGAAATGCTTGGCGCGGTGAATTGCACCGGCGGCAAGCTGACCTGCGCGCCGGTCGGCGAAGCGCACGGGATGGAGGTCGAATCCGCTGCCGAGCTGCTGGGACTCTGACTGGAGTGCGATGGCATGACATCGCTTTGGCTTGGGGTGAAGGTCGCCTCACCCCAAGGGCTGCGGACCGACCGACAAATCGATCCGTTGCCAGCAGATCAGGCGACCCGCTCCCGGAGCCAAAGCTGCGTCGTGCAACTGCACTCCAAATCACCTGCCCTCGATCCGCCACGTCCCGCAGAACCAAACCGTCGTCAGCGCCAGCAAAATCCCTGACAGCCCGAGGTGAAGCACCTGCACCACCGGATGGATCTCCACCTGCGCCATGATGAGCCCGAGAACCATTTGCGCGAGGATCACCCCGAGCACGCCGTTCGCCACCCTCCCCGCGGCACCGTTCTGGCGCACCAAGAACCAGGCCCACAGCGACGAAGCGAGGATCACCCAGGAAAAGCTGCGATGGACCAGGTAACTGCCGGTCTGCTCCAGAATGCCGATCCACTCCTCCCGTCCGGCACCCGGATGCGTTTTCGCGAGTTCCGTGTTCAGCTCCCGGATCCGGGTTCCCAGCACCCCCTCGACAAAAATCAGCAACAACAGCACGCCGATCACCTTCCGCAGCCGGCCGCGCGACGCATCGTCCACCGGGATCGACCACGGCCGTTCCCGTCCCCGCCATGCGGCGAAGCTCAACGGAAGGATAAGGATCATCGCCAGCGCCATGTGCACCGTGAGAACCCCCGGCTCCAGGTCGCTCGACACCACTTCCTTGCCCATCCAGGCATTCACCCCGACCAGCAGCACCGACAGCGTCGCGGCGGTCCGCACCCAAGGCCGCCCCTGCTGCGTCAGCAACGCCAGCACCAAAGTCGCCACCGAGAAGAAACCCACCGGCAGAGAGGTCAGCCGGTTGATGTATTCCGTCCAGGTATGCACCGGATTGAAGCTCTCCAAGATGTGCTCCGGTGTCACCGTGGACGGATCCCGCCCGTAGCGCTTCGCCGCGCGCTCGAACTTGTCGAAGGGAATCAAGGAAACATCCACCTGCTCCACCGCCGTCGGCGGCACCCAGCGCCCCCAGCATTTCGGCCAGTCCGGACAGCCCATCCCCGCCCCGCTGACCCGGACGATCGCCCCCACGAAAATCAATACGATCACCGCGACGAGCGCGGCCGTGGCAAACATTTGAAAACGCGACATGCTCAATTTCCCCCGGACGCCTTTGCCGCTTCGACCGCGGTCGGGACCTCGCCTCCGGTCGGCGCGGCAAGCACGTCGATATCATCCGCCGCCGGCCGGGACTCCTGGCCGATCGCCACCGCGACCCATCGGAACTCGTCGCTGTTATCCAGCACGACCTTGAGGATCATGGTCAGCGGCACCGCCAGGATGATTCCGATCAAGCCCCACAACCAGCCCCAGAACAGCACGCAAAGCACCACAACCAGAATCGAAAGCCCGAAGCGGCGGCCTAGCAGCAGGGGCTGCACGAAGTTATCGAGGAACATGTTGATCAGTCCGTAGCCGCCGGCCACCACGATCGCATCGGTCGGTCCGCCATCGCGGGCGATCAAGGCCAGCAGGATCGGCGGGATCGAGGCGATCAGCGAGCCGACCACCGGAATAAAGTTCATGACGAAGGCGAGGATTCCCCACAGCAGGAAGAAATCGAGCCCCGCCACCCAACACAGGATTCCGGCAAACAGTCCGGTCGCCAAACTCAGCAGTGTCTTGATGCCGAGGTAGCGCTGGGTGTCGCGCATCGCTCCGGTCAGACGCTCGAAGTTCGGCCCGCGCGCCTCGCGGATTGCTCCGAAACGGCGGCTGAAGACTTGCGCTTCCAGCAGCATGAAGATGGTCAGCACGATCACGACGCCGAAGGTCGCGAAGAAGGAAAGCACCCGCCCGACCACCCCGGTGCCGAGCGTCCAGATTTGGCCGAACTTGACGTTGCGCAACTCCGTCAGGTTCGCGTTGGTGAATTCGTTGAGCTTTTCACTCGCGTCCTCGACCTTCCACTGCTGGAGCTTCGCCGTGATGACGTCGTTCGCTTCCAGGATCTTCAAGCGGGCCAGATCGTAGTATTCCGCGTCCCACTTTTCCTGCAAATCGCCCACGATCGTGACACCCAGCACCACCACCGCGGCCAGGAAGGCGAAGTCGACCAGCACCGTCAGCAGCACCGCCACCGCGGGCGGGATCCGGTGGCGCTGAAGCCAGTCGGTGACCGGATAACTCACCGTCGCGATGAAGAAAGCCAGCAACATGGGCACGAAAAACGCCTGGGCCGCCTTCAACCCTGCCACCCCGATAACCAGCGCCGCGAAGAGCAGCACCATCTGCGAGGCACGCGGTTTTCTGGAAGATGGTGAAAGTTCCGTCATTCGGCAGGCGACCAAGATATCCGACAAGTCCCGGGTTCACAAAGCATTCCTCTGTGAAAAATCAAGGGTTCCGGCGAATCTATCACCGATTTGCAAGCCCCGGCCCGACGTTCTAGCGGTAGCCTGCCGCGATCTTCTTCCCCGGAGTCCACACCCGCACGCCCGCGGAGCGGCGCTCCGGCTGGTAGAAGAAACCGTCCAAGCCGTGCCGCCCCTCGAGGTCGGCCAGCGCGTTCGCCAGTTGTGGCCAACGCCAGCGAAAACCTTCCTCACGCAGACGCCGCGGATCGGCCCAGCGGCTCTTGAGAACCAACTCGGTCTCGGTCTTCATGATCCTCGCACCAAGTTCCAGCATCCATTTGCTCGCCGGCATGCCGCAGGGCACCCCCTGCTGTTCACGGAATGCGCGCATCAGTTCCCGGTTGGTCGGGAATTCCGGAGCGGTCAGGTTGAACACACCGTCCAGCAGCGGGTCGGCGGCGATGAAGTCGACCGCCGCCAGGAAGTCCTCCAGATGGATCCAGCTTACCCGCTGTTCCCCCTTCCCCATGGTGCCACCAAGACCGCGCCGCGTCAGATGCCGCAGCACGTCGAAAACCGTCCCGTCCTCATTCGCCAACACCATCCCGGCCCGCAGCGCCACCTTGCGGGTCGCCCCAGACACCTTCACCGCGAAAAACGCTTCCTCCCAAGCCTGTGCCACCTCGACCGAGAAGCCTTCCCCGGGTTCGCCCGCCCATTCATCCTGCGGCTTGTCCGTGGCATGGCGATACCAAGTCGCGGTGCTCGCGTTCAGCCACAGCTTCGGCGGAATCTTGCAGGCCGCGATCGCCGCGCCGATCGCCCGTGTCGAGTCGACCCGCGATTCGATGATCCGCCGTTTGTTCCGCTCATCGTAGCGACAGTTCACGCTGGAACCGGCCAAGTTGATCACCCGCTCCGCGCCTTCCAGCGCCAGAGCCCACGGCCCCGGATTTTTGCCGTCCCATTCAAGGAACATCCCGTCCCCGCTCCAGCCTTCCCGATGGCGCGCCACGCAGACGACTTCATGGCCCAACCGCTGGTAATGGCGCGCCAAATAGCGGCCCAGAAAGCCGTTTGCACCGAAGATCACAATCTGAGGATTCATTCCTTTAACCCTTCCTTTCAAATTCCTTTAAGTTCCCGTTCTTTCGATAATTTCTGAAAAACCACTCCAAAAAAATCCATCAGCCCAGCAGTTTGGCCGCCAGTTGAACCGCGAAGCCATGCTTCATGGAGCCCACCCGATCGGCTACTTTAGAGGCAAACCCGACAAACTCCTCGAGCTGCTGCATCTGTGAATGGAAGGCCTGCCCCTCGGCGCTCTTCATCTCGCGGCTCCCTTCCGAACAGCGGCTCAACACCGCCAGCGCCGGCTCGATCTCACGCTTCTTCCGTTCCCGGGTCACGATCGTGAAAATCTTCCAAACGTCTTTCTCCGCCTCGAAAAACTCCCGCCGTTCACCCTTCTTCACCACCACCCGGACAAGGCCCCAAGTCACCAGCTCTTTGAGATTGGTGTGAGCGTTGCCACGACTGATTTCCAGCTCCGCCATCACGTCGTCGGTCCCGATCGGCTCCACCGCCGTCATCAACAAAGCGTGAATCTGAGCCATCGTCCGGTTGATCCCCCACTGCGACCCCATCGCCCCCCACTGGGCGACAAATTCGTCCCGCGCCTGCTTCAACCGTTGTGCCTCGTCGCTCATCTACTTTCAGTATTCACTGAAACCTCAGCGATCGCAAGGCATTTGATCGTCCGAATGCATGGAATCTCAAACCCGTTACGAATTGGACACATTTAGTCGCGTGCCCCGACGGATTGGGCGCGTAATCTGCTCACCACCGTCCGACGATTCTCCCCCGAGGCCAAAACGAACCCCTAGACTTCAATGTCCCTACACCAACATCCCTATCTGCCTTTTTCCTCTGGGCGCACCCGCCGCTGCCGCCTGCTCGCGCTTGCCAGCCTCCACGCGGTTCTCCTAGGCGCAGCTTCCGCCGACACGGTCGCTTATTGGAATTTCAATAGTCTGGCGATCGCCGCACCCGCAGTTCCAGGAGTTGGTGGCGTGCCAACCACAATCGCGGCGGATATCGGAACCGGAAGCCTTTCGCTTGCCGCTTGGACAGGCACCATCGACGATTTCGGGGGGTCTACGCTCAACGCCCAAGCAAGCGCCCCGGCCGAGGAGTCACTGAGTGCAATTGCCGGCGGAACCACAGCGCCGTTCCCAGGCAACGGCGGAATCATCGATCTGGCCGTCAGTTTCACCGGTGTCCAGGATCCAATCATTACCGTGGACACTCGCGGTACAAGCTCCGGCTTCAATTCGGGCGCCTGGTCTTACAGCATCGCGGGCGGACCCTTTGTGCCGGTCGTCGGCGCCAACACCGCGACCACGTCGACCACCTTCACCACGAAATCCGTCGACCTCAGCAGTTACAACGACCTCGACGGAGCCGCGAGCGTCATCCTTCGCAACACGCTCAGCGGCGCGACAAGTGCCTCCGGTAACAACCGCATCGACAATCTCCTCATCAGTGCCACCTCGATCGGCCCGGATACCACCCCCCCGGCACCGGTCGCCTTCAGCCCGCTGGACAACGCGACCAACGTCGTTGCCGACGCCGTTTCCCAGCTCACCATCACTTTCAGCGAGGACATCGCCCTCGCGACCGGTAACATCGTAGTCCGCAAGGTCTCGGATGATTCCGCCGTCAACACCATCGATGTGAGCGATTTCGGCCAGGTCGACCTGAACGGCAGCATCCTCGGTCTTCCTCTGGTCAATCCGCTGCACCCCGCCACTGCCTATTACGTTGAGATCCCCGGGACCGCCATCAAGGACCTGGCCACCTTACCGAATGCGTTCGCCGGATTCGGACGGAACAACAACGGCACCCCCGGAGATCCCCTCGACGATACTTTCGTCTGGAACTTCACCACCACTCCGCCCCCGGCCCCGCCGAGCGTGGTTGTGAACAAGTATTCCAACGGCAGTCCGGACACCGTCGAGTTGCTCGTGATCAACACTGGCACCGGTGGCCCGCCCCTCGACATGCGCGGCATGATCGTGAAGGACTTCTCCGCTGACATGGGGTCCGATGGTGGAGGGAAATTTGAATTCACCACCAACGCGCTGTGGGATTCAGTCCCGGTTGGCACCCAGATCGTGCTGCAGAATAGCTTGGTTTCCAGCGACGTGGATGACAGTGATTTCGTCATTCGTGTTGGACTCGGCGACACCACCTACTTCACCAGCCTGGGCAGTCCAACTGACTTCAACATCTCGACCACCGACATGATCATGGTCAAGGCCGCGGGCAGCGGGGCTTCCGGCACCACCGGCGGCATCCACCTGCTGGCCGGCGGCACCGCCAGCTCGCTCTTCACCGGCTTCACCGGCGCGCGGCTCCGCGCCGCCACCGGCGGTGCCGGCGTGATCGCCACGAATCCCACCTCAGCCCTCGCCGACTTCCTCAGCGGGACGAATGCCACCGGTGCGGTGACCCTGACTCCTTCGAGCTTCGGGCTGCCGAACACCGGCACCAACGCCGGCTACATCGCCGTCCTCCGCGGCATCAATCCGGCCAACGGCGACGGTGTGGTGGTCACGACCAACGGCACCCCGGCGTCGCCCTACCTCAACACGACGATCTTCCCGGCGGGCGCGAGCAACCAGACCGTCAAACTCACACTAACCGCACAGATTCCTTCGGTGACGTTGTCCGATATCACCATACAAGTTCCGGCGGCACTGGGAGCGGTAACTTCGGAGACGGTCTCCCTTTCCGGAACCGGTGCCACGGGAGCGAACTTCACGGCGATCGGCCAAACGATCTCCATCAGCTCAGCCTCGGTCACAACCACTGCTCCGCTCGTTATCACGATTACCGAAATGGTCAGCCCGCCTCAAAGCGGTGCTTCCGCCACCGGCAATTACCCCTTCGCGGTGTCGACCACCGGCGGTGGCGGTGCGCTGACACCGATCGGTGTCCAGCCGGTCGCCCGGGTGATCATCCCGATGGAGGCCGTTCGCGACACGGACGTTAACGGCGTCGCCCTCGATGCCGGGACCATTGTGGCACTCGAAGGCGTCTGTACGATGGGCAACTTCAGCGCCACCAACAACCAGACTTACTTCCAGGATGCTAGCGCGGGGATCAACCTGTTCAGCCCAACCTTGCTCAATACACCTCTGGTCCGCGGCACTCGTTACGCGGTGGTCGGCACGATCGTGCAATTCAACGGCCTCACTGAGATCGTCCCACTCGCCGAAAGTCAGATCTTCAACCTTGGCGCGGACGCTGCCCCGACCGCCGAGTTGCTGGCCATCCCAGCCCTGCTCAGCGCTGCCGAAGCGACGGAAGGCAGCCTCGTGAAAATCGAAAACCTCTACAAGGTTTCCGGCACCTGGGCGGTGAATCAGAACGTCCTGCTCCGGGATTCGCTCAACAATCAAGTTACCGTCCGTATCCAGCCGAATTCCACCGCTGTCACGGAGCCAACTTACCCGCTGACTCTGACCGGCGTGCTGACCCAGTCCGACAACTCCTCTCCTTTCACGGCCGGATACCAGATCTTGCCGCGGGATCCCTCGGACCTCGCGGCGGGCACCATCACCGACTTCGAATCTTGGGTCTCCGCCACCGGTGCCACCGGCGGCATGACCGGTGACACCGACCTCGACGGCCGGGACAACGCCTTCGAATACGCCTTCGGCCTCAGCCCTACCTCGGGCGGATCGGTGAATCCGTTCACCTCCATCTTGAACAAGACCACCGGCGAATTCACCTTTACCCGCCGCAATCCAGCGCTCACCGGTCTGACCTACACCTACGAGTATCATACGACACTCACCGGTGCCTGGACGCCCTTCACTCCGGCCGTGACCCCGGTGTCCAATAATGGCAACCCGGTGGAAGCGGTCACAGTGACCGTGCCGGCCGCCCTGCTCACCGAGCCGAAGTTGTTTATCCGGATCGTGACCCCCTAAGCGGTCTTCGATTCATCCATGGCGAGGGGCGGTCCGGAAACGGGCTGCCCCTTTTTCGTCTTGCGCCGGTGACGACTCCGCCACCCGGCCGTCCAAGTGCTGTCTTGTCATCGGTCATCTAAATTGTCAGTCTTTCCTAAGAAACACCCCCGGTTTCTCCTTTTGCAGGGAATGTTCCGGCCGCTCCTGCGGCCCATCCCGACCGGGCGGATCCCATTCCGCGTGGTCGCTGGGGTGACGTTTCCCCGTAAAGGGTCGTTCTCACCACACCCTTACACACCTCATGAAATCCGGGAACTCCCATCGTCTGCTGCTCGGAACGGGCGGCGCCCTTGTCTTGGCCACACTCCTCCCTGCCGCCGCCGGTGTCATCGCGGCGTGGGAAACGACCGGCCAATCCTCCTTCGGCACCCAAGGCCTGGCCGCCACCACCTCGGCGCCCGGCGTCAGCGTCGGCGGCCTGACCCGTGGCGCTGGAACCAATACCAGCGGCGGCACCTCCACCGCCAATGCCTGGGGAGGCCAGGGCTTCGATGCCACCACCGTCGAGGAAGCAGCGGCCGCCGGAAACTTCATCACCTTCACGGTAACCCCCGGCACCGGCGCCGCGATCTCCTTTGAAACCTTCGACCTTCACTACCGGCGGGACGGCAGCGGCCCCGAACTCGCCGCCCTCCAATTCCAGATCGGCTCCGGGGGCTTCATCGATGTAGAAGAGTTCCTCCTCGTATCCGGCACGGCCGGTGGCGTGATTGATCCGATCGATCTCACCGGTTACGAAGACCTCCAAGGTGTAGCGGGTCAAACGGTCACTTTTCGGCTGATTCCCTACGGCACCACCGACCCGGGCGATGACTTCTTCATCTACGGACCGATCGCGGGGGCTGATCTCGTCGTGGAAGGCCTAGTCACAGGAGGGTCCGGTGGCGACATCACACCGCCACTGGTTAACGGTCTCAGCCCCGCCGATAACAACTCCGGTGTATCCGCAGCCGGCACCACGCTGCTGACGATGACCTTTAACGAGAACCTCGCCCGCGGAACCGGCCAGATCCTCGTGAAGAACACCCTGAGCGAGCTGACCGTCTACAGCCTGGACGTGACGAATCCCGCGCAGGTCACTCTTTCCTCCAACCAGATCGGCCTGGTTCTGCCGGCCGCCCTCGCCGCGGGAACGGACTACCACGTGGAGATCCCCGCCGGAGCGATCGTCGATCTCGCCTCGCCCGCCAACCCCTACGCCGGCATCGCCGGAAGCAGCGCCTGGAACTTTACCACAGCCGTCGTGGTGACACCGCCCCGCGTGGTGGTGAATAAGTATCTCAACGGCTCTCCCGACCGGGTGGAGTTGCTGGTGATCGGAAACGGAACACCGGGAGCCACGGTCGATCTCCGCGGGATGATTCTCAAGGACTTCAGCGGTGACATGAGTGGTGATGCCGGCGGCAAGCATCTCTTTGCCAACACCACCTTCTGGTCGGCAGTTCCGGCCGGAACCCTGGTAACTCTCTCCAACGCCACCACCAGCAGCGACTTCGCGGCAGGCGACTACACGCTGGCCCTCGGCCTCGGCGACCCGGGTTACTTCAGCTTGGCTCCCGGTTCCCCATCGCTCGACATCACCGCCACCGACATGGTGATGATCAAGGATGCGGGCAGCGATCCTGCGGGCACGACCGGCGGGATCCACGCGCTGGCAGCGGGCACCGCCTCGCCAACTTCATTCTTTGCCCTCTTTCCCGGTGCCAAGCTGCGCGCTACCTCCACCACCGGCACCAATTCCGGGGTGCGTGCGGCCAATTCAAGCTCCAGCCAAACCGACTACATGTCGGGGACCGACGCCACCGGAAACCTGCCGCTTGCCTTGAGTGATTTCGGGGCCCCAAACAACGGGCCGAACGCTGCTTACATCGCCGCGCTCCGCGGCCGCGCCCCCGGCGACGGTGACGGGATCGCAACGGTGGTCAATGCCACACTCAGCAGCCCGTTCCTCGGCCTCGCGATGTTTGACGATGCCCAGGTCAATCAATCCGCCAAACTGACACTCGAGCCCCGGATCAGCGGGGTCACCCTGTCCACCGTAAGGATCGTAGTGCCCTCTGAAGTCGGAGCGCCGGGCAGCGTCGTGCTTTCCGGTACGGGTGCTACGGGTGCCGCTTCAACGGTCTCCGGCCAGATCATCGATATCACCACCGCCGCCGCCACCACCACCGCGCCGCTTGAGGTAACCATCGGGGGACTGGTAACGCCCGTGCCAGCTCTCCAGTCGGATAACGGCAACTACCCAATGGTGGTCTCCACGTCGGCCAGCGGCGGCATCCTGACCCCGATTGCAAGCCAGGCTCCGGTGCGAGTCGTCATCCCGATCTCCGCGCTGCGTGACGTCGACAGTGAAGGCGCTCCGCTCGACGCCGGTGCCGTGGTCGCGGTCGAAGGAACCGTGACAGAAGCGGACTTTGGCGGTGGCGCGGCGAACTTCAGCGGCTTCATCCAGGAAGGAGCCGCGGGCATCAACATCTTCTCCCCATCCGTCTTTCTCGGCCTCGTCCGTGGCAATCGCTTCACCATCAGCGGGACCGTCTCCCAATCCAACGGTCTCACTGCCGTCATTCCCACCTCCGCAGCCCATATCGTGGACCGCGGACCGGTGACGGAAGCCTCTGCACTGACCATTAGGCTGGCGACGCTCTTTTCTTCGCCCGAGACCTACGAAGGCAGACTGGTGACTGTAAAAAACCTCACCTATGACTCCGGTGTCTGGGGCCCTGCTGCTTCCATCACGCTGCGGAATTCTTCACTGACTCCGGTCGAGATCCGGATCCAGTCGGGCTCTACCGCCACGTCTCCCCCGCCCTTTCCTGCCACCGTCACCGGCATCTTCAGCCAGTCGGATGCCGCTGCTCCCTTCGACTCCGGCTATCAAATCCTGCCCCGCGATTCCGGCGACCTCATCGCGTGGGTCGATGATTTCGCGACCTGGACCACGATCACCGGCGCGACGGGCGGCCCGACCGGGGATCCCGATCTCGACGGGAAGGACAACTCCTTCGAATACGCCTTCGGCATCAACCCAACGTCGGGAAGCTCGAGTAACCCCGTGATCTTCGGCCTGAATCCGAGCAACGGAAAGTTCACCTACACCAGGCGTTCTTTGGCGCTGACGGACCTCGAAGTCCAAGTCTTCACCTCGACGAACCTCACCGGGTGGACTGAGGATACCAGCGCCACGGAGAGCGTGATCTCCACTGCGGGCCAGGTGGAGACGGTAGAAGTAACCCTCAGCGCGCCCAAGCCGCTCACCGCTCCGAATCTCTTCTTCCGGGTCGAGCTCAACTGAAGCCCTCTTGGCAAACCGGGGCCATGACCTAGGTTACACCGGCGCGGTTGCTTCCTACCGGTAACGCCGCCCGGTTGACCGGCATGACAACGACAATCCGATTCCGAGCGCTCGCCCTTTGCCTCGCTCTCGCCACTACCGCCGCGGCCGCCCCGCTGCGGGTGCTGGCGATCGGCGACAGCATGACGGAAGAATATGCCTTCGAGCTCCCCTTCTCCGCACCGGCATCGAACCCGACCAACGCAAACACCCGGAGCTGGCCGGAACTGCTGAGGATCTTCCGTCCGACCGAGGCCACGCTCGGACCCTACGAAAGCACCGCTTTCATCTACGGCGATCTCCGCAACGCCGGCCACGAGTGGAACTTCGGCATTCCCGGGATGACGACCCGGAACTGGTTCACCCTCATCAACACCGACGATCCCTTCAATCCCCCGTCCGGCGAACCACTCGGCTTCAGCTACTACGACACCCGTAGGAAGCTGATCGACGAACTGGTGATCGCCGAGGCCGTGGTGATTCTACTCGGAGCGAATGACCTGAAGCAGGAATACAACGACCTCTTCAATAACACGGAGGAGACGACATTTCTCAACGGCGTCCGCAACCGTATCGCCGCAATCCACGACTGGGTCCGGATTCGTCGGCCGAACGTGCCGATCATCGTCTGCACCCTCCCCGATGTCGGAGCCACACCCCAGATTTCCGGCACTTACAATGACCCGGTGAAGCAGGCGAGCACCCGGGCCAAGATCGCGGCGCTGAACCAGAGCATCATCACCTGGGCCGCCGGGAAAGCCAAGCCGCCGGCCATCGCCCGCATCGACCACCTGACCGACCAAATCTTCGACCAGCAGCCGTTTCATCTCAACGGCACGGTCTTCACCCTCGCGGGTGATCCGGAGAATCCGCCGACCCGCGTCTTCTGCCGCGATAGCTTCCACGCCGCTACCATGGCGCAGGCCTCGATCGCCAATGAAATCTTGATCGCACTGGAAGCCGGAACCGGCCGCGACCTCACACTCTTTTCCAATCGGGAAATCCTCGACGACCTGCTTGGCCTCAATCCCGACCAGCCCTACCTCGACTGGATCGCCATGGCAGGTTTGATCGGATCGCCCATGGACCAGGATCCGGATCGCGACGGGTTCCCCAACCTCACGGAGTATCTGTTAGGCAGCCCGCCGGGAACCTTCGGCAACCCGGTTACCGGTAGCTTTTCGCCCGGTGCATCGCTGACCTTTCATCCCTCCGCAATTGCGCTCCGCTTCGCCAGCCTGACCGCGGAGGAATCGACGGACCTCCGGGGATGGGCGCCGGTGCCCGAGGGACGGACGACGGTCGCGCCGGACGGAAGGGTTTCCATCACCCCCGCCGCCGGGCCGAAAGGCTTCGCCCGGCTGCGCGCGGAAGTGAAGCCCTAGCGGAAGGTCTGAGACTTTGCTGCAGGGCGTGACTTCGAAGCAGGGCCGCCGCCATCCACACTTCCATACACCCCCCAACGGAAAGGCGCAGCCGCGCCACCACGTAGGGCCTTCACTTGTCGATCTTGACCTTGTAGTCGCCGATCGCCCACTGGATGCCGGCCAGATAGTGACGGAGTATCGTGGGGTTCCAATAGATGTCGTCATTGTGGCCCAGCGAGCAGTAAAAGACGCGGCCCTTGTCCCACGAGCGGGCCCAGGCCACGCCGAAGTCGTTGTCAGTGCGCTTGATGCCGCCGACCTTCATGTTGGTCTTGTCGGTGTCGAGGCGGAGCAGCATGTGGTAGTCCTTCGAGTCGTAAGGTGCCTTGAACTGGTAGATCTCCTCTTTGAAGTCCTGGTTTTTGCCTTCGAACATGGCGACCAGCGGATGGTTCTCCTGACCCGGCTCGACCTTGATCGATACCTCCTGGCCCGCTCCCCAGGGATGACCGTCGAAGTAGCCGCCGATCATGTCGCCATACTCGGACCAGTTGTAAAAAGTGTCGGTGGCGGAATGGATGCCGACGAAGCCTTTCCCACCCTTTACGAAGTCCATCAGGCTCTTCTTGAGTCGCTCGGCTTGGGCCTCGGTGTCCTTGCGGTCCGCTTCGTTCAATCCCTTGAGCACCGGCTGCGGCGGCATGAAAACGTCCTGGGTCGTGCTCAGGAAAACGATGGCGTCGAACTGATCGATGGTCTTCGGCTCGAAGTTCGCGAAGTCGTCGCTGACCACGGTCTCGAACGCCCCGGTCTTCTTGCCCAGTTCGGTCAGCGCCAGCTTGCCGGTCGGGATCGACTTGTGGCGGAAGCCGGCGGTGCGCGAAAAGACGAGGACCTTGCGCGGCTTGGCGGGCTTGGCGTAGGGCTCGGTCGGCAGGGCCTTCGCAATCGCCTCGGCGGCTCCGGGCGGGGCCTGCTCCTTGTCCGGAGCGGCGGCGACGAGGAAGAAAGCGGCGGCGGCACCGGCGAGCGGGAGGATGAGGGCGGGTTTCATGATGGGATGGCGAACGGAACCACGGAAGTCCCGGTATACACGGAAGGAAACCGGGAAGAACGCTACGGGAGACTCCCCCTCGACCTTCTCAACTTTTCCATTTGTTCCGGGTATTCCGTGGTTTGAGTTTCAATGCCCGGGTTTCGTCCATGCGGCGTTGTTTTTCGAAGAAGCCACGGCCGCTTCGATGAAGGCCATGCCGGCAAGGCCGTCGTCGACGTCGGGAAAATCGTATCCCTCCGGCCGCGGGAACTTGCCCTCGATCTCGTCGGAAATCGCTTCGGCGGCGGCAAGATAGACATTGGCGAAGGCCTCGATGAAGGCTTCCGGGTGGCCGAAGGGCAAACGCGTGAAAGCGGTGGCCTCCGCACCGTTGTAGGAATTTCCGCGGCGCCAGACTTCGCGCGGCTTGTCGGGGAACTTCACGACCAGCTCGTTCGGGTGCTCTTGATGCCACTCGATCGATCCTTCGGTGCCGTAAACCCGGATGTTCAGGTTGTTCTCGTCGCCGCTGGAGACCTGCGATGCGTAGAGGATGCCCTTCACGCCGTTCTGGTAGCGGACGAGGATGTTGCCGTCGTCGTCGAGATGGCGGCCGGGAATGAAGGTGGTCAGTTCCGCGGCCAGTTCCTCGATCTCCAGCCCGGTGATGTAGCGGGCAAGGTTCTCGGCGTGCGACCCGATGTCGCCGATGCAGTTGGAAACGCCGGAAATGGACGGGTCCATCCGCCAGTTCGCGATTTTGCTCGGCGCGGCCTCCTTGAAGGCGCTCGACGCGTAGCCCTGCGGATACTCGGCGACGATCTTGAGCAGACGCCCGAGCCGGCCGGACTTCACGATCGCGCGGGCTTCCTTGACCATCGGGTAGCCGGTGTAGTTGTGGGTCAGCGCGAAAACCTTGCCGCTTTTCCTCACCAGCTCCGCGAACTCCTTGCCCTCGGCCAGCGAGAACGACATCGGCTTCTCGCAGATGACGTTGATCCCGGCGGCGAGGAAGGTCTTGGCGACGGCGACGTGGAGGTCGTTGCGGACCACGATCGACACGAAGTCGATGCGCCGGTCGGCCGGCAACGCGGCTTCCTTCGCGGCCATGTCGGCATACGAGGTGTAAACGCGGGACGGATCGAGGAACAGGTCCTCGCCGGAGGCCTTGCTCTTCTCCGGGTCGGAGGAGAAGCAGCCGGCGACGAGTTCGATCTTGCCATCGAGGTTGGCGGCCATGCGGTGGACGGCGCCGATGAAGGCGCCGCGGCCACCGCCGACCATGCCCATGCGGAGTTTGCGGTTCATGAGGAAGAAGGTTGGAACGGGGTTGGGGAAAAGTGAACCGCCAAGACGCCAAGAACGCCAAGTTCACCATGAAGTATTGGATCGGAACAGGAACTCTTGAAAACTTGGCGCACTTGGCGTCTTGGCGGTTCAAAAATCCGGGTTTGTTAGACGGCCACCGGCGCGCCGGAGGAAGCCGAGGCGTAGATCGCGTCGATGATTTTCATCAGCTTGAGCGCCTGGTCCGGAGTATTGAAAGGCTCCGCCTTGCCTTCGATGGCGTGGATGAAGTTCGCGGCGGAGGCGCTGCGGCCCATGTCCTCGCAGGCTTCGGTGACAATGCTACGGTTGACCGAGCAGCCGTTCTCCTGGACGTAGAGTTCGCAGGTGTCGATGGCCGTCTCGTCGAGACCGTCGCGGCCGAACAGGCGCTCGACCTTGCCGCCGGCTTTGGCGCCCTGGAAGACCACCGAGACTTCCTCGCGCTTGATCATTTCCGCCCAGGAGACCTGGAGGGTGAGGACCTGGCCGGTCTTGAAAGTGACGAAGCCGTGGGCCGCGGCCTCGACGTCGTTCGTGCCGTCGGCGCGGTCCGGGATGCCCCAGGGTCCCTTAAAGCCCTTGTCGGTGATGTGGTCGTTAAAGGTCTGGCCGAGCACGTAGGCCGGCTCCGGGTAGCCCATGAAGTAGAGCGCGAGGTCGATCATGTGCAGCAGGTCGATCACCGGACCGCCGCCGGACAGCGCCTTGGTGGTGAACCAGCCGCCGAAACCCGGGATGCCGGTGCGGCGGATCCACTTGGCCTGCGCGGAGTTGATTTTCCCGACGGTGCCGTCGGCGATGTATTTCTTCATCACGATCGACTCCGGCCGGGCGCGGTTGTTGAAGTTGAACATCAGCTTCTTGCCCGCGGCGTTGGCGGCATCGATCATCTCCTGAACCTCCGCGGCGTTGAGCGCGGGCGGCTTCTCGGAAAAGACGTGCTTGCCGGCGGCCAGGCACTGGATGGCCAGCGGCATGTGGAACTTGTTCGGCACGATGATCGACACCGCGTCGATATCGGCGTCCGCAAGCATGGCTTCCACGCTCTCGAACGCTGCGGGAATTTCCCACTGCTTGGCGGCGCGCGCCGCGGCACCCGGGGCCGGGTCGGCGACGGCGACGACGGTGGCTCCGGCCTTGCGGAACCCTTCCGCGTGATAGCGCAGCATCCCGCCGGCTCCGATGACTCCTACTTTGGTGGACATGAATCTTACTGGTTGGATTTGTCGAAGGCGGCGTCGAAGGCGATCTGGTTGCGCGGGAAATCCAGGCCTTTCACGAAGCCACAACTCTCGGTGGCACCGTGGAAGCGGTCCATCCGGCCGTCTTCCCACTCGATCGACAGCGGGCCGTTGTAGTCGGTGTCGTTCAGCGCGACGATGACTTCCTCGAAGTTGATGTCGCCGCGGCCGACGCTGCGGAAGTCCCAGTAGCGGCGCGCGTCACAAAAGTCGGTGTGGCCGCCGAAAACGCCGACCTCGCCGGTGCCGTGACCCCACCAGACGTCCTTCATATGGGCGTGGTGGATCCGCTCGCCGAGCAGGTAGATGAACTTCACGTAATCGACTCCCTGGTAGCCCAGGTGGCTCGGGTCGTAGTTGAAGCCAAAGCGCTTGTGGCCCTTGACGGCCTCGACCGCACGCTGGGCGGAGGCAATGTCGAAGGCGATCTCGGTTGGGTGGACCTCCAGCGCGAAATAGACGTCTTCCTTTTCGAACGCGTCGAGGATCGGCTTGAAGCGCGTGCCGAAGTCATCGAAGCCCTTTTGCAGGTAGGCTTGGCTGGTCGGCGGGAAAGCGTAAAGTGCGCCCCAGATCGAGGAGCCGGTGAAACCGTTGACGACCGCCTTGCCGGAACCGGCGGGCTTGGTCGCCATGTAGGCCTTGCCGGCGTCGAGGAACTTGCGGCAGGCCTTGCCGGTATCGATCATCTCCTGCGCGGCGCGCTGGCGAACGCCTTCGGGATCACCGTCGCCCCAGACGTGAGGCGGCAGGATGCACTCGTGGCGCTCATCGATCGGATCGCAGATCGCCTGGCCGACAAGATGGGCGGAAATCGCGTAGCAGGCGAGGTCGTGCTTTTTCAGCAACTCCCAGCGACCTTCGACGTAGCCGGGTTCGTTGAGGGCCTTCTGGACGTCGAAATGGTCGCCCCAGCAGGCGAGCTCGACGCCATCAAAGCCCATGGCCTTGACCTTGGGGAAAAGTTCTTCCGCGGGGAGATCGGCCCACTGGCCGGTGAAGAGGGTAACGGGACGTGACATGATCGGTTGGGTCGGATGGTGCGTCGAGATTGGCCAAGCCCTTTCACCGGGGAAATGGGAAAATCTCGATGGACTGCGAAAAATGCGACATCGCCCGGCCGGGCGGCTCAAGGGGTCGGCTTCTCCCCGGCCAGCGCCCTGAGCATCCGGTCCGCCATTTCCCCGCCGAGGGTCAACTGGGCTTTGGTGTCGAAATGGGTGTTGTCCTTCAAGGTGCTGAGGTGGTCCGTTTGGATGATTGACACGTCGGGATCTCCCGCGGCAACTGCTTCCTGCGCTTTTTGAACCACGGCGGCATGTTCAAAGTTCCACGGCGTCTTCTTCAACAGGCTCGACGAAATCCTCCCCATCACGATCGGCAGATGCTCCTTGCCGGTCTTCTCTCGGACGTGACGAAACATCGCCTTCAGGTTTGCCTCGTAGGCGTTTGCCATTTCGAGCGTCTCGGAGTCGGACTCGCCCTGCATCCAGAGCATGCCGGCGATTTCGCATTTTTTTCCGGCCTGCTCCAAATCCGCGATCGCGTTCCGATAGTTCCGGGTGAAGAGCTCATACATCCCCTTCCCGGGCGTCCACTGGGTATGCAGCTTGGTGCCACCCGCAGAGGTCTTGACCAGCGCGATCTCGTGATCCGGGAAGGCCTTCGACAGCCCGTGCGCGAACGCGATCTCGGGGCCGAACTGCAATTTCCGCACGATGGCGGTGGAATCCTTACCCAGCTCCACCCACTTGGAATCCCGGTTGTCCCAGATTTTCACATTGGCGGGAGCCTGCTGATACTCCGCGGGCAGCTCGTTCCAGAGGCCGCAGCCGTCCATGTTGGACTGACCGGCCAGGAGGAAAAGCTTCACTTCCTTGTCCGTCGCCAAGGCAGAGGTGCCGGAAAGAGCCACCAGCAGCGGGATCAAAAATCGGTGGTGCTTCATGACGAGCGCCATTTTACGTGCCGATTTCAGCTCGACCAGCCGCAAACTGGTCCCCGGCACCCGTTCATCGACTTGCCCGCCCCTTGACCTGCGGCGCGGCAAGAACGAATCTCGCGCGGCCATGCCCACCGAGCTTTCCTTCAGTCCCATCGACGAAATCATCACCGAGATCGCCGCCGGGCGGATCGTCATCGTGGCGGACGATCCCGACCGGGAAAACGAGGCCGACCTCGTCGCCGCGGCCGCCCTCTGCACCCCGGAGATCATTTCCTTCATGGCCCTCCACGGCCGTGGGCTGATCTGTGCGCCGATCACCGCCGAACGCGCCGAACAGCTCGACCTGCCGCAAATGACCCGCCGCAACCGAGAGGTCCAGCGCACGGCTTTCACGGTCTCGGTCGACGCCGCGAAAGGCATCACCACCGGGATCTCCTCCGCCGACCGGGCACTCTGCGTGAAGCTTCTGGCCGATCCGCAAGCCGGGCCCGATGACTTCGTCCACCCCGGCCACATTTTCCCGATCCAGTATCGCGAAGGCGGAGTTCTGCGCCGCGCCGGCCACACCGAGGCCTCCGTCGACCTCGCCCGCCTCGCCGGCCTGTCCCCGGCTGGCGTGATCTGCGAGATCGTCAAGGAGGACGGCACCATGGCCCGCGTCGGCGACCTCGGCGAATACCAAGCGACCCACGGTCTCAAAGCTTGCACGATCGCCCAACTCATCGAGTGGCGGCGGAGGTCGGAGAAACTGGTCGTCCGCGAGGAAACGATCGGCCTGCCCACCGACCACGGCGAGTTCGATTGCAACCTCTACCGCGTCGAGACCGACGGCTCCCACCACCTCGCGCTGGTCCGCGGAGAGATCGATCCTGACAAGCCGGTGCTGGTCCGCGTTCACTCCGAATGCCTGACCGGCGATGTCTTCCTTTCCCAACGCTGCGACTGCGGCGGCCAGCTCGACGCCGCGATGGAGCGCATCGCGAAAGAGGGTGGCGTCCTTCTTTACCTTCGCCAGGAAGGCCGCGGCATCGGCCTGGCAGCGAAAATTCACGCTTACAAGCTCCAGGAACAGGGACTCGACACCATCGAGGCCAACGAGAAGCTCGGCTTCGGCTCCGACCTCCGCGACTATGGCATGGGCGCGCAGATCCTCTACGATCTGGGCGTGCGGAAGATCCGGCTTCTCACGAACAACCCCAAGAAAGTCGTCGGCCTGGAGGGCTACGGTTTGGAAATCGTCGAGCAGCTCCCCATCAGCTTGCCGGCCAATCCTCACAACGCCCGCTACCTCGAAACCAAGCGGGACCGGATGGGCCATCACCTGTGATGAAGATGATCCGCAAAGCCTTCGTGATGTCGGTGAATCCAGGCGCGGAAGCGGAATACGCCCGCCGCCACAAGCCGATTTGGGACGAACTCGCCGCCGTGCTGAAAGAGCATGGCGTGGTTCATTACTCGATCTTCCTCCACCCGGAGACCCGCCAGCTTTTTGGCTACGCAGAGATCGAAAGCGAGGAGCGCTGGGAGACCATCGCCACCACCGATGTCTGCCGCCGCTGGTGGCATTTCATGAGTGACGTGATGCCTTCGAATCCCGACGCGTCGCCGGTGTCCACGCCGCTGACCGAGGTGTTCCGGATGTAGCGCAACCTTGAAAGTTGCGTAGGTGCGCCGCCGACCTCACCCGGAATCCTCGTAACCTTCCCGGCGTGGCGACCCGCCCCCGATCACAACGTACAACGTCGTGCTACTTCAGCCACTCCGCCGCGCGCTTGGCGTAGTAGGTCAGGATCATGTCCGCACCCGCCCGCTTGATTCCCATCAGGCTCTCCAAGGCGATCGCCTTGCCGTCCACCCAACCGGCGGCGGCGGCGCTTTCGATCATCAGGTATTCGCCGCTTACCTGGTAGGCCGCTACGGGAAGCGTCGTACTTTCGCGAACCTTCGCGATGATGTCGAGATAGGGACCGGCCGGTTTGACCATGATCATGTCGGCACCTTCCGCCTCATCGAGCAGGATCTCCCGGATTGCCTCGCGGGCGTTGGCGGGATCCATCTGATAGGTCTTCTTGTCGCCCTCCTTCGGCGCGGAGTCGAGCGCGCCGCGGAAGGGGCCGTAGAAGGCGGAGGCATACTTCGCCGAGTAGCTGAGGATCGAAACCTGGTCGAAGCCCGCGGCATCGAGCGCGTCGCGCAAGGCGGCGACCCGGCCGTCCATCATGTCGCTCGGCGAAACAATATCCGCTCCGGCGCGGGCGTGGCAGAGCGCCTGCTCGCACAGCACCTCGATCGTCTCGTCGTTGATCACATGCAGCTCTCCCCTTTCATCGCGGCGGACCAAGCCGTCGTGACCATCCGAGTTGTAAGGATCGAGCGCCACGTCGGTGATCACGCAAAGCGTCGGATGCGCCGCCTTCAAGGCCCGGATTGCGCGCGGCACCAGGCCGTCGGCGTTGAAGCACTCCGCGGCATTGGAGGTCTTGAGGCTCTCCTCGATTTTCGGGAACAGCACCACCGCCGGCACTCCCAGCGCGTGAGCTTCCCCCGCTTCTTTCACCAAGCCCGCCAGCGACCAGCGGGTCACGCCGGGCATCGAAGCGATCAGCGTGTCGTCCTCATCTTCATGCAGAAACAGCGGCAGGATGAAATCCGAGGGCGTGAGGACGGTCTCGCGGACGAGCGAACGGATCGCGGGCGTGCGGCGGTTGCGGCGGGGACGGATGGGCATCATGGGAATCGAAATAAACGAACCGGGGAGACGCGGAGGTCGCAAAGGAGAACGCGGAGCGGGAGAGGGTTACGTCGGCGAGAGCTCGTATCCTTCCTTGCCGTCCTTCATGATCCAGCCGAGTCCGAGAAGCTGCTGGCGCATGGTGTCCGCCTTGGCCCAATCCTTGGCGGTCCGGGCGGCCCAGCGCTCCTCGGCGAGGGCTCGGATGCCGGCAGGGACTTCCGCTTCGGGCTCTTCCTCGGGCAAAGTCAGACCGAGGGCGCGCAGCACGCGGTTGAAGGCGGCAAGCGCCTTGGCAGCGTCCTCCCCTTCCAGCTTCGCCGCTTCGCGCAGACCGGTGAACAGGCCACCGAGGCAACCGGGGGTGTTGAGGTCATCGTTGAGGGAATCCCACGCAGCCTGGAAAGGCCCGAAAACGACGGCATCGAGGCGGACCTCGGCCGGTGCCTTATCAGCGAGGGCGCGCGCGCCTTTAGCCAGCTTCGACATCGCTTCGCGCGCCGCAGCCAGCGACTCGAGCGTGAAATTGAGCGGCTTGCGGTAATGCGCGCCGATCAGCACGTATCGGACTTCCATCGCACTGAAGCCTTTCGCAGCGAGATCCTCCAGGGTGTAAAGATTGCCGATCGACTTCGACATCTTCCCGCCGTCAACCAGCAGGTGGGTAATGTGGAACCAATGCGCGGCGAAGTGCCCGCCGCAGGCGCACCGGCTCTGCGCGATCTCGTTCTCATGGTGCGGGAACACCAGATCGACCCCGCCGGAGTGGAGGTCGAAGTCCGCGCCGAGGTATTCCTGGATCATCGCCGAGCACTCGAGGTGCCAGCCGGGCCGCCCCTCGCCCCACGGCGACGGCCAGAAGTTCTCTCCGTCCTCCGGCTTGCGCGCTTTCCACAGCACGAAGTCGGACAGGCTGTCCTTCTCATACTCGTCCGCGTTGGCGCGGGCGTTCTGGGTCTTGCCTAGATCGAGTTCACGCTCGTCGAGCCGCGACAGCTTCCCGTAGCCGGGAAAAGAGGTGATGTTGAAGTATACCGAGCCATCGTCCGACGCATAGGCATGGCCCTTTTCCACCAGCGTCCCGATCATCGCGATCTGCTGCGGGATGTGCTCGATCGCTCCAGGCTCGACCTGCGGCGGCAGCAGACCGAGCGCGTCGCAGTCGGCGTGGAATTTCTCCGTCCAGAATGCCGTGAACTCCTTCAGCGACTTTGCGGCCGCCTGAGAATCGCGGATCGTCTTGTCATCGACGTCGGTGATGTTTCGAACGTGGAAAGTCCGCATCCCTCCGGTCTCCAGCGCGCGGCGGAACACATCCTGCAGCACGAAGGTCCGGAAGTTTCCGATATGCGCCGGTCCGTAAACGGTCGGGCCGCAGCAGTAGAACCGGTAGGTCGTGCCATCCAGGGGGCGGAGCTCCTTAGCCTCGCGGGCCAGCGTGTCGTAAAGCCGCATCGCGGTGGGGTCTAGCGGGTAGCCGCCTCGAATTCAACCGCGATGAATCGGTGATCGATCAACGGGTGACCCGGACCTCATGTAGCCGGGGCGCCTCGCCGGCTTCCACGATCTCAACCGGAATCGTCAGCACAACCCCTCCGCCGGGCGCGGCGTTCGAAACCGAACGGATTGAATCATCCATCGATGCCTCCGCCGACCCGCCGGCAAGCGCCTTCCAGCTCGTCACCGAAATGGCGGCGACGATCATGGTGATTCCGGCAATCCTGATGCGTTCGAGCAACATGCGAGGCCTGAAGTAATCGTAAATTTTACGAAATTATCAAGTTTATTTAAAAACTTTTCAGGTTCGCGGATTCCAATTCCCCGTGCTTCCTTCCCTACCAAATGGAGCGCGACGAAAGGAAACAACAGGTGCTCGTGGGCTTCTGCGTGGTGGCGGGAGTCGCTGGATTGATTCTCCTGATCGCTTGGGCCCGTTACCTCCCGGGACTGGGGGGAGAGTTTTTCGGGCGGATCCTCGGGGTGATCTCGACGCCCTTTTTGATGGAAGCCTCGTTTTGCGTGCTCGGCCTCGTGTTGGTGATGGGCCTCAATATCTGGCGGCAACGCCGGGACGGCGACGAGTTGGTCTATCTGGAAGAGGTGAAAAATCCACCTGCTAACCTTCCGGACCAAGCCAGGTGGGCGGTCTATCAGAATGCCCCGCTGGCAGCCGGGCCACCCGATGCCAGCCTACTCCTCGAGGGAGCTTTGGCGATCGGCGACCACGCGTCGGCGCTTGAGATTTTGGAGGCGATGGCCGATTCCGAACGCCGCAAACCCGAGACCATGCGCCACCGCATCGAGCTGGCCAAAGCCACGGGGAAGGACGATCTGGCGCGGCGCCTGGAAGCTGAATTGGCCTCCGGCGCCGGCTGAGGGTTCAGCGGTTCCGGCGGGAAGCCTCTTCGAGGAAAATCTCGGCGAGGCGGAAGCAGCGGCGGGAAATTTCGCGGGCGTCGTGATCATCGATCAGCGCCAACCCTTCTTCCCCCACTTCCGAAATGAAAATCTTCCAAGCCTTGTTGGTCACCTCCTCGGAGTCCAGCTTGGGACGGGGAGCCGCATGCATCACCGGGGCGGGAGCCACGGCCTCTGCCACTTGTGGCGGGTAGTAGTCGGCCGCGGGAGCCACCGCCTGCACCTGCTGGCCTTGCGATTGTCCGTGCTTTTTCTTGCGGCGGCGGCGCTTCTTCGAATTACCGGGAGGCTCGGAATTCCCGTTCTCCACGAAAAACGGGATCGGCTCCGGTCCCGAATCACGGAATTCGGATTCACGGGATTCCGCTTGGCGCAGCTCGGATCTCCGGGCATCGCGCACCACCATCGGCCGGGCTTCGCGAACCTCCACGGCCGGTTCCGGCTTCCGTTCCACTTCGATGGCGGCAGGTGCTTCCGGTGCGGCTGCGGCTTTCGGCTTGGTCGTCTTGCGCGGGGCTGCCCGTTTGCGTGGAACCTTGGTTGCTGGCACTTTCGCCGCTTTGTCGTCTGAATCGTCGGTCATCTTCGGCGTTAAGAAGCCCGCCCGGCACGGTGCCGTCGAGCCCAAAGCCCGGAAAGGACAAGCCTGTCACAAAAAGACGTGTCCCCGCCGCAGCCGGGACACGTCATTCGAATCAGTTTTCAGAGGTCAGCTCAGAAATTCTTGATGTCGTCGGCGCAGTCCTTGTGCTTCGGATCAGCGTTGGTCTTGCCGTCGGCACCCATCGACCACAGGTCGAAATCCGGATTCTGGGCACCCGTCGAATCCGCCGAGCGGTAACGCCAGAATTGCCCCCAAGGATCAACCACCCGGGCTTGGGCGCCCAAGCCTTGCATCCACTGCTGGCCGCTCTTGGCGTTGTTATCGGGATCGAACTCAGGCATGTAAACCACACCTCCCGTATCGCGGGTTTCGAAACCATCGTAGTAGAGATACTTGTAAAGCACCTCGTCGCCGCGCTCACCCATCGGGTCGGGATTCGGCGGATAGGAGCGATTGTCGGAGTTGTAGTTCTCGATCGCATTCTCGATCAGCTTCAACTGCACATTGGCCGTTTTGTCAGCCTTCTTCCGGTTGACCACGCTCATGGCACCAAGCGTCAAACCAGCCAGAATGACGATGATCGCCACCACCACGATCAACTCCATCAAGCTGAAGCCACTGGCGCGGCGCTGCGGGTATCGAATTTTCATGGGTGTTCTTGGGTTGGCGGAGAGAAGCGGACCTAGGACGCGATCCTGGATCCGTTCGGGACACCGGTCACATGTTGCCCATCTCGGAGATGATTTTGATGAGCGGCAGGAAGAGCGCGAACACCACCGCACCGACGACCAAGGCGAGCACCACGATCATGATTGGTTCGAGGATCGAGGTAAGCGCGGTCACCGCGTTGTCAACTTCATCGTCATAGACGTCCGCCACCTTGAGAAGCATCTCGGGGAGCTGTCCGGTTTCCTCACCGACGTCGACCATCGAGATCACCATCGAGGGGAACACGCTCGAAGTCTGCATCGGGGAAACGATCGACTCTCCTTCCTTGACCGCTTCGTGGACTTTCTCGATCGCGTCCGAGACCACCACGTTGCCGGCGGTGTCGCGGGTGATGTTGAGAGCCTGGAGGATCGGCACGCCGCTTGTAACCAGGGTGCCGAGAGTCCGCGAGAAGCGGGCGATGGCCGACTTGCGCTGGATGTCGCCGAAGATCGGGAGCTTGAGCTTGGCGGCATCGATGAAGCGGCGGCCCTTCTTGGTTTTACCCCAAAGGTTGAGAAGGAAGCCGATCAGGGTGATCAGAAGGAACACCCAGACGATGTTCGGGATGATCCAGATGGACGGTTGGATGAAGAATTTCGAGGTTCCGAACACGATCTTCGAGATCATCGGCAACTCGGCGTCATTCCCCATTTCGGCGAACATCGTTTCGAACTTCGGCACGATGAACAGCATCAGGAAGACGAGGATGGCCACCGCGATGAACATCACGATGATCGGATAGACCATCGCCGAAACGATCTTGTTCTTCAGCTTGTGGGCCTTTTCCTGGTACTCCGCGAGACGGACGAGCACCACTTCAAGCACACCGCCCAACTCGCCGGCTTTCACCATGTTGACATAGAGCTTGTTGAAAATGCGGGGGTGCTGGGCCAGCGCTTCGGAGAAGGTGGAACCGCCCTGAACGGAATCGGCCAGGGCACCGATGGTGCCGCGCAACACGGGATTCGGCTCTTGCTTGGCAAGCACGGTGAGACCGCGGAGCAGCGGCAGACCGGAATCGATCAGCGTGGCAAGCTGGCGGGTGAAGATCATCAGGATCTTGGGCTTGATGCGCCCGCCCGTTGACGACTTGGCCTTCTTCGGCGCGGCTGACTTGCCCTTCGCCGCCGGCTTTTTCGCGGCAAGCTTGCCCTTGCCGACCTCGACGACCTGCAGGGGATAATATCCTTGGGAGCGGAGCTGCTGGATGGCGTCGGCTTCGCTGTTGGATTCGACGGTGCCGGACATCTGCTCGCCCTTGGCATCGGCGGCGGTGAATTGGAACTGAGGCATGGGGTTGTTTTTAAATCGAGTGAGTGGACTGTGAGTAGCGAAAAGGCGGCTGGCGACTTAAAATTCGGGCTGAATCGTATCGGATCACGTGTATTTCAAGACTTCCTCAATGGTTGTATGGCCAAGGTAAATATTCCGTAGTCCGTCCTCGCGGAGCGTCTGCATGCCGAGTTCCATGGCCTTTTGTTTCACCACCACGGTCGGTGCGCGGTCGGTGATCAGTTCGCGGACCGGGTCGGTGATATCCAGCAGCTCGTAGAGACCTTTCCGGCCCTTGTATCCGCTGTTGCCACAAACTTCGCAGCCCCGACCGGTGAAGAAATCCTTGTCGCCTAGTTCGTGGACCGCCACTCCGAGCTGCAAGAGGATACTTTCGTTCGGTTCATAGGACGCCTTGCAGCTCTTGCAGATCGTGCGGACCAGACGCTGGGCGAGAATGCCTTCCAACGACGCCGCCACCAGGAAGGGCTCGCAGCCCATGTCGACCAGTCGGGTGACCGCGCCGGCGGCATCGTTGGTGTGAAGCGTGGAAAGCACCAGGTGACCGGTGAGCGCGGCCTGGATGGCAATCTGGGCGGTGTCCATGTCGCGCATTTCCCCGACCATGATACGGTCGGGATCCTGGCGGAGGAAGGCGCGCAGGATGCGCGGGAAAGTCAGGCCGATCGCCTCGTTGACCGGAATCTGGATGATGCCGTCGATGTCGTATTCGACCGGGTCTTCCGCAGTCAGTAGCTTCGCGTCGATCGTGTTGATCCGGCTCAGCGCGGCATAGAGCGTCGTGGTCTTGCCCGCCCCGGTGGGCCCCGTGACGATGAAGATGCCGTTGGGCTTCTCGATCGTTTCGCAGACGTATTCGTAGATGGCGGCAGGCAGGGCGAGATTCTCGAGCGTGAGATTGACCGACGAGCGGTCGAGCACGCGGAGCACCACCGATTCCCCGTGCTGGGTCGGCAACGTCGAGACCCGCATGTCGACCTGACGGTCGCCGACCTGCTTGACGATCCGCCCGTCCTGCGGGACCCGGCGCTCGGCGATGTTCATGTTGGACATCACCTTGATGCGCGAAATGATCGGGATCGAAAGGTGCACCGGCGGCGGGGCCATTTCATAGAGCGTGCCGTCCACCCGGTAGCGGATCTTGAAGTCTTTTTCGAAGGGCTCGAAATGGATGTCCGAGGCCCGCTCCTTGATGGCTTGGAAGAGGACCAGGTCGACGTAGCGGATGATCGGCGCGGAGTTGGCCTCGGCTTCGAGGTCGGCGGCGTTCATACTGGCCTCGGCGCCGCTTTCAAGCTGGCTGAGGATATCCTCCATCGCCTTGCCTTCGCCGCCGTAGCAATCGTTGATCTTCTGCTCGACGATGTAGTCGGGCGCGATCGCCAGCACCAGCTCGCGGCCGAGAGCGAAACGCAGGTCCTCGATGGTTTGGGGGTTCATCGGGTCCACCAACGCGATGTGGAGTCCGTCCGCGTCGAAATTCACTGGCAGGGCACCGTGAAGTCGGGCGGTGCCGGCAGGGACGAGCGCCAGGAGTTGCTCGGGCGGCGTCCAGTTGCGGAGGTCGACGACCTGGGCTCCGAGTTCCGAGGCGACCACCGGCCAGACATCGTCCCGGTGGCTGATGACCTGGAAATCCGCGAGGATCTCGGCGGCCTCCTTGCCGCTATTCTCCACCTCGGAAAGAATATCCTGGCCGAGCGAGCGGTCGATGAGGCCGCGGCTGATGAAAAGTTCTACAAGCTGGTTGCTGTCCATGGACCGGGGTTTGAAAAGCTGGAATTGAAGTTCGAAAGATGTGAATCCCCGGCTCAGTCGAAGTCCGACATCGTGACGTGGATGACTTCCTCGGGCGAAGTGAGGCCGGCCAGCACCTTGCGGATGCCGTCCTCGCGGAGCGTGCGCATCCCAAGTTCGCGGGCTCTCCGGCGAAGCTGGCTGGAAGTCAGGTTCTCGTTGATCATGTGGCGGACCTCGTCGTCGATCTGGAACAGCTCGAAGATCCCGAGGCGCCCGCGGTAGCCGTTGTTGCGGCACTTGTCGCAGCCGACCGGCCCCATGATGGTGGAGCTGTCGTTGCGCGTGCCGTCGAAACGCAAAGCGCGGGCCTCCTTGTCGGTCAGCACGTGCGGGGTCTTGCAAACCGCGCAGAGTTTCCGGACGAGGCGCTGGGCGAGCACGGCACGCACGGCGGATGCGATCAGGAAGCGCTTGATCCCGATGTCGGCGAGACGGGCAACCGCGGCCGGCGCGTCGTTGGTGTGGAGCGTGGAAAGAACCAGGTGACCGGTGAGCGACGCGTTGATGGCGATGTTGGCCGTCTCCGCATCGCGGATTTCCCCGATCATGATGATGTTCGGCGCCTGACGCAGCATGGCGCGCAACGCGGCGGCGAAGGTCATCCCGATGTCGGTCTTGACCATGACCTGGTTGATGCCCGGCATCTCGTATTCGACCGGGTCTTCCACCGTGATGATCTTCCGGTCGGGCCGGTTGATGACGTTCAAGCACGCGTAAAGCGTGGTGGTCTTGCCCGAGCCGGTCGGGCCGGTGACCAGGATGATCCCGTCCGGCAATCCGATCAGCTGTTCGAAAATCGTCTGGTCATCCGAGAAGAAGCCGAGTTCCGGCAAGCCGAGGACCAGGGCCGACTTGTCGAGAATACGCATGACGATCGATTCGCCGTGATTCGAGGGGACGGAAGAAACACGGAGGTCGATTTCCTTGTCGCCCAGCTTCACCTGGATCCGGCCATCTTGCGGAAGCCGCTTTTCTGCAATCGACATCGAGCCGCTCATGACTTTCAGGCGGGCGATGATCGCGGGCAGCAGCTTCTTCGGGTGGTTCGCCACTTCGACCAGCTTGCCGTCCATCCGGTAGCGGATGCGGACGGAGGTCTCCAGCGGCTCGATATGAATGTCCGAGCACCGCAGTTTCATTGCCTCCGACAAGAGGCTCTGGACCAGGCGGATGATCGGCGCGTCGCCATCCGACACCTCCACGTCGTGCCCACCGGAAATGTCCATTCCCGAGAGGGAATCGGTCGCTCCGTAGAACTGCTTGAGAAAAAGGTTCATCGCACCGGCCGGCGCGCACAAGAAATTGAGTTCCCGACCCAGCACGTGGGGCAGGCTGTCCATGGCCTCGAAATCAAAGGGATCGGCAACCGCGACGGAGAGGAAAACCCCGTCGTCCGCAACAGGGATCACCCGGTAACGGCGGGCAATCTCGTCCGGGATCGCGCTGGCAACATCCGGTGGAATGACCATTGCTCCGAGGTCGATTGCTTCGATACCCGCGTTTTGAGCGAGCACGGCGCAGATCGTCTCGTCGGAGAGGTCGGTCTCGCTGAGTAATTTCTCGATTACGGAACCGCCGGTGCGGCGGGCCTGTTCGAGCTTTTCCGGTGAAACCGCGCCTGCCTCGACGAGCAGGCCGGCCAAGTAATCTTCGTTGGAGAACACGGGTTGTCGGGCCTTGGGGAAATCAATTGGTCAGCCGGAAAGGCGTTGTGCACAACCCGGCTGTGGCAGATTGGTCAAGCTCCTCCCCCTTTGTCAACCTGCCGACCAAGCATCGGAAAGGAAAGCGCCGGGGGTAGGCACCACGTATGGACGATGCGGTGCCAAGATCCCGGATCGCCGTGGAATTCCGCACATCGGAGCACCTCAGCGGCGGCTTCGGGGAGTATGCTGTCCTTGCCTTCTGGAGCGTCCGCTCCGGATCTTACGAAATGGCGGGCCGCCATCACGGGCGGTTGACCCGGGGCTTCCGAAGCGCGAGAAACAGGTTGCGTTAATCAACGATGAGTCGAGACGAAGTCATGCCCGATCCTCCGAAGCGCCGCCGCCGCGGCCGCAAGCGGCTCTTCGTGATTCTTCTGCTGCTCGCTTCGCTGCTCTGGCTGAACGGCCCCGGCTGGCGATGGATCGGCGGCATCGGACTTCGGCATGCGCTGGAGAAGGCCGGCCTTGTCTCGGACTTTGAGTTGGGGGGAACCCTGCTAGGCGGCATCCGGATCGAACGACTGACCTTGAGCGGCGGGCCAATCCGGCATCTTGAAATCTCCTCCGCGGGACCGCTCTACCGGTTTACCCGGGCGCTTCGCGGCGAGATCGAAGGCGTCGCCGTGGAACGGTTGAGCGCGGTCATCGACCTCGCAGCCCCGCCACTCCCGAAAAGAGGAGCCCCCTCGGAACCCGAGGAACTTCCGGTCATCCTGCGGAAAATCCGGAGCATCCTTCGGCCGATGGATCTCAGTGCCGCGGAGTTCCGTTTCGAAGTCGTCCGGGGCGAAGAAAGCCTGATGAAATTGGGAAGCAGTGACTTCGAGCACCAACCGGGAAGCGATGACTATCTGCTGAAATTCGGTGTGCTCGAGGCCGGTCCCGGCTACGAATTCCCGGCCCAGGAAACCGTCATCCGCTGGACGGCCGAAACGATCTCCATCGACCGGTTCAGCCTCACCCCAACCCTCGGCGTAAGTAAAATCCTGGTCACAATGCCCCCGACCGGCGGCTTGACGGCCTCCGCCATTGCCCTCGTCGAAGATTCGCGCCTTGTGCTGAACGGCAGCCTTTCCTCCGCGTCAATCCGGTTGGAAGGCCCGCCTTTGTCGGTCCGCGAAGCCCTTCAGAATCTGGCGGTCGGCCTTCCTGTGGACGCCACGGTGAAGTCCTTGGAGGCGGAGATCACTGGCTTCGACCGGCCACCCGACCAGTGGCAGATCAAGTCCAAGGCCGAAGTCACTGGCTTCCGCTATGAGGAGTGGCGGTCCGAAAGCATTGCGGCCGAATTGACCAAGGACGGAAACAAGGCGTCGCTCGACTGGTCCGTCGTCGCTCTTGATGGCGAGTTCAAAGGCAGCTCCGATCTTCGCTGGCGAAATCTTGAAGCCGGGAAATGGATGGACTTCGAGGGCACCTTGCAGGCTTCCGTTCCGGGGCTCGCTCCCGTCTTCGCAGCACTCGACCGTCAGCTCGATTTCGCTCCACCCAACGCCGCCCCCCTGCCCTCGTCGGCGCTGACCCTCGACGCGACGCTCGATTCCTCTGACCAAGGCTTGCGCCGGGTCAGCGCCCGCTGGCTCCTCGACGCCGAAACCCTTGCTCCGTCGATCGCTGGAGAAACCGAATGGTCTCCCGATGGCAAACTTTCCGGCATGCTCGGAACCGATGGCCTGCGGGCAACCTACAAGCTCGATCTCAAGGCGAAAAACTATGCCGCAACCGCAAGCTTTGAAGCCTTCCACCCGGAACGGCTCACTCCATGGGCCGCGGCGGTCGGAGTGAAACTTCCCTCCGGCATGAACGCGACGGCCTCGTGGCAAGGGGATGGCGACTTCGCCGCGAAACCCCACCGCGGCAGCTTCGATATCCCTTCCTTCGAGTGGCTCCGCAAGGATGCTCCCCCCCTTCTGGTGCGGACCAGGGGCAGCTACGCCTGGCCGGAAAACGTTACGCTCACAGAACTCACCGCAACCGCCGACGGCCAGACGATCCACGCCGAGGCCACCCTCTCCGACAGGATCCTGAAAATCCCGCGGATCGAATGGAAGGAAGGTGAAACCCGGCTGGTCGGCGGCCGGGCCGAAATCCCGGTGCCCGAGAACCCGGCCGACCTGAACAGCTTTCTGAAACAGGAAACCCCGATCAGCCTCTTCCTCGAATCGGAATGGATTGACTCCGCCCGCCTCGCCGCTTGGCTGCCAGATAAGAAATCGCCGCTGTCCGAAGGCAGCGGGCGCGTCAACCTCGTCATCGCCGGAACCCCCGCGAACCCGAAGATCGATCTCGAAGCGGCACTCAAGGGACTGCGCCTTCCCAACCAGCCCGACGTCCCGGTGACCGATGCCGACCTGACGCTCGACGGGGCCGACGGCACGCTGGTCCTCTCCGGCGAAGTACGACCTTCCTCGTACCCGGCGGTCACCCTCTCCGGCAAGATGCCCTTCAAGCCCGGCGAATGGGCGAACGATCCCGGCAGCGTCCTCAAGGAACCGATCGAGGCCCGGGTCAACATCCCGCGTCTCGAGATCGCCACCTTCCGCAATTTCATCCCGGTTGCCGACGAACTCGCGGGGACGCTGGAAGGCGGCTTCACCGCATCGGGAACCCTCGGCAAACCGGAACTCTCCGGCGAACTCCGCCTTTCCGGCGGGGTCTTCTCCAAGCGCGACTCCCCCGCCCCGCCGATTTCCAATGCCGGCTTTCTCGTCCGCCTCAAGGGCCAGGAAGTCCGCCTCGAGTCGCTCTCGCTCGAAAGCTCCGGCGGCACCCTCGCCGGCAGCGGCGTGGTCGGCATCGCGGACATCACCAAGCCGACCTTGGACCTCGACTTCCGGGCCTCCGCACTGCCACTCAAGCGCGACGAGGCGATGATCATTCGCGCCGATGCCGACCTTTCCCTGCGCGGCAACCTCGAGCAGGCGGTCATTTCCGGCACCGTCGATCTCGTCGATAGCCTGTACTACCGCGACTTCGAAATTCTACCCGTCCGTGTTCCCTTCACCGCCCCCACCCGGCCACGCCTGCCGGCGATCGACCCCGAAGAAAAGGCCGCCGACCTGCCCGCGCCCTTCGGCAACTGGGGACTCGACGTCCGCGTCCGCACCCGCGATCCCCTCTTGATCCGCGGCAACCTGGCCCGCGGCTCGGTCATCGCCGATGTCCGTTTCGGCGGCACCCTTGGCAAGATCGAGCCGCAAGGCAGCGCCATCCTCAGCGATGTCACCGCCCGACTCCCCTTCAGCACGCTGAAAGTCAACAACGGCATCGTCAGCTTCACTCCGGCCGGCGGGTTGAATCCCGAACTCAATATCCGCGGCACTTCCAACATCGGCCGCTACGATGTGAACATCTTCTTCTACGGCCCGGTCAATGCCCCGCGCACCGCCTTGACCTCGGATCCGCCGCTGGCGGAAAGCGAGATCATGACGCTGCTCGCCACCGGCACCACCTCCGACGGTCTCGAGGACGGTCAGGCTGCCACCATGAAAGCGGCCCAGCTTTTCATCGAGGAATGGCGGCGCGGGCGCTTGCCATTCGGCGAAACGCTCGCGAAGGCCCTCGAACTGCTCAACAACGTCGACGTCCGGGTCGGCGAGGACGACCCGCTCACCGGCCGGCGCCTGAATTCCGCCACCATCGAGGTCACCGAACGCATCTTCGTCAGCGGCTCGGTCGACAAGGAGAGCAACACCCGCGTCCTCGGCGCCTTCGTCCTCCGCTTCAAATGAAAAAGGACGCGAGACTTCAAGACGCAAGACCCAAGACCGGAACGCTCCGGCGCTTGCTTCTCATCTTGGGTCTTGCGTCTTCAAGTCTTGCGTCTTTTGCCGCCGACCTCCGCGTCGAAGGCCTGCGGACGCTGAAGGAAGACGATGTGCTGAAGCTGCTCGGCGACCGCCTCGAACACATCCGTACGAAACCGCCGAGCCCCGCCCGCGCCGGAGACGCCGCTTACCTGTTAGAAAACCTGATGCGGCGCCAGGGCTTCCAAAATCCGGACGTCAAACCGGTCATCTCCGGCAACACCATCCGGCTGGTCGTCAACGAGGGCGCGCGGCTGTCGATCGGTTCGGTCGCAGTGCCGGGATTGCCGGAGGAAGACCAGGTCCGTCTGTCCCGCTTGTTCCGGCTGCCCGGGCAGGAACGCGTGCTCAATTTCAACCAGGAGCCTCCCTTCCGCGAGGCCGACGTGACCGAGGGCCTGTCGCTGCTCGAAGCCGATTTCCGCTCGCGCGGATATTGGAAAGCGAAGGCCGTGGTGGAACAACGCGGCATCACCCCCGGCACCCAGGAAGTCGCCTTCATGATCCGGATCCAGCCCGGACCACTCCATCACTTGGGAGCCCCGCGCTTCGACGGCGCACCCGCCGAACTCCTGCCGGAACTTCGCGCGAAAACCGACCCCCATGTCGGCAAAGTGGCCGGCACCGATCTGCTCACCACTTTGCGCTCCGAGGTCGAAAGCGTGTTCCGCGCGACCGGCTTCCCGCTCGAAGTCTTCAAGATGAACCGCATCCTCAGCGATGGCACCCTCACGCCCCGCTTCATCATCCAGTTCGGCACCCGCCAGCGGCTCGGCCACGTCCAGGTCGCCGGTGTCGAGCGAACCAAGCCCGACCGCGTCACCCGCCGCTTCGACGACCTCCGCGGCGATTGGTTCGACGCCGAGACTTTCGATGCTCGTCTGAAGAAGCTCCTCGCCACCGGCGCGTTCACCTCGGCCCGCGTCGAGAATGTGACCCATGCCGACGGCACGCTCGATGCCACCCTGCACCTCGTCGAAGGCAAGGCCCGCGGGACCACCGTCTACGGCGGATTCGGCAGCTACGAGGGCGCGATCCTCGGCGCGAAATACCACGACCGCAATTTCCGCGGCAACCTGTGGAACCTCAGCACCGGCCTCGAGGTCAGCACACGCGGCCTGTTAGGCGAAATCCGGCTTTCCAATCCGTGGCTCTACGACACCGAGACCTACCTCGGGCTGCGGCTGTTCTCGGTCACCCGCGCCTACGAGGGCTACGAGAAGTTCGAAACCGGCCTGAGCGCCGAGTTCTCGCGCGACGACCTCGGTGAGGACATCGAGGCGAGCATCATCTTCGGCGGCTCGCTGGTGAAGATCACAGGGGACGGCATCCCGTCCACCGAGCTGGGCGAAACGGACTACACCCACCAGTTCATCCGGGCCAACCTCGCCTACGACCGCCGCGACGATCCGGTATCCCCGACCCGGGGCTATCATTGCAATGCGCAGCTCGAAGCCGGCCTGATTCTCGGCGACATCAACGCGAATTACGTGCGCTTCGACACCCAGGCCGCCGGCTATATCCCCATCGGCAAGAAGGGCCAGATCAATCTGGGGGCGCGCACCGGCATGCTCTTCCCCTCGGCAGGTGCCACGGAGTTCCCGATCGACCTGAGACTTTTCACCGGCGGCCCCGACAGTGTCCGCTCGTTCCGCTACCGGGAACTCGGCCCCCGCACGACGAGCAACGATCCGGCCGGCGGCGAGAGCTACTGGGTCGCCAACGCCGAATACGTCCATGCCGTCGCCGGACCAGTCAAGTGTGTCGGCTTCCTCGACGCCGGCACCCTGTCGGCCATCGATCAGGGATTCGATCTCTCCTCGCCCGAAATCGCCGTGGGGCTGGGCATCCGTCTGGATCTCCCCGTGGGGCCGATCCGCTTCGAGTACGGTCACAACCTGACACGGGACGACGGAGAGCCCTCCGGCACCTGGCACTTCGCAATCGGCACGGCATTTTAAAACCTTTGCGGAAGTCGCTGTTCGACAATCAAACCGCTCGCCGCTTTCCTCTGCTCATGTTTGTCCTTTCGTGTGAGCCCGCCACCTGTGCCGTTCCCGAATGGCATAAGGAAATATTCCGCAATCACGAAGAAATCGTCACATCGGCAGAAGGATGGGCTCCCGGCTCGCTCAATCTAGCGCAGGCCTTCGCGACCAAGCTCCGCAGCTTGTTGGCGCACGGCGATATCACGCGGCTTCTAATCGATTTTTCCAAATCACCGGAAGATCCCGCCCGCTTCAGCCGGTTCTCTGCTCCTTTGAGCGACGAACAGCGACGCAAGCTCGATGAACGTCACCATCTTGCCTATTTCAACCTGATCAAACATCGCATCGCCGAAGAACAGCGGAAGAGCGGAGTTGCCATTCACCTATCGATACGAACCGACGCTTACCAAGGCATGCCTGTTGTAAACTTGATCCACGACTGTTCCCGCGACCTCGAATCCTCGATGGTTCGAAGATGGTCCGAGAGCCTTCGCACGATCGCGCCCGATCTTGCAGTCGCTGTCACCGTTGACCCGAACTACGGCCTATCCGCAAGCATGCGGGAAGCTTTTCCCACAGGATTTGGCAGCGTGTCGTTGGTCGTCTCGCAGTCCAGCTTTCTCGACGGCCATCCCATCCGATGGGAACTCCTGAAGAAGTTACTTCTTGATTCCTTGCCACCCTCCTGAAGGATCCGCCGCCCTGAGGTCAATTTTCCTGCCGAGGGGGGCCAACGGTAGGGTAGGAGTTGTTATCGTAATTCTGCCCCGATGCAGTGGACTTGCTTGTTTGCGGGCGCTTGATCCACTTCCGTCTCCGCCGCCATGCCGGCCAAAAAAAGAGCCCGGCACCCACATTGCTGTGGATGCCGGGCAAATACCTGGCGGCGACCTACTCTCACAGGACCTGTCGTCCCAATACCATCG
>JAYTLR010000128.1:0-20475 GCA_043729195.1 Akkermansia sp. | reverse complement strand
GAACTGGGGCAACTTTATCTGGCGGCAGGCGATTACCCTTCTGCGATCAAAGCGTTCCGGAATGCCATCGATCATCGGGACGCGGCGGGTAATGGCCATCTCTGGGCATGCCTCGGTGCGGCGCACAGCGCCGAGGGAGACTTCGAGGCGGCGATTGCCGCGATCAAGCAGGCACTTAGTTTCCCCGCTGACATTGATCCGGGAGAAACCTGGCACAATCTCGGCAGAAGTTACGCCGACATGTCCCTTCATCGCGATGCCATCGACTGCTATCGCAGGGCACTCAACGAGCCGGACTACCAACATCACGCGCTCACCTGGATGACGCTGGCGGAGGCCTACAAAGCGATCGGCCGCGAAGACCTTGAAGAAATCTGCTGGCGAAATTTCAGCTCTGCTTACGACCTCGAGTACCCGGACGAGGTAGAGCCGGAAACATGACTCCCGCGGCGAAATCCCGGTTGTCCTCCCGGAGCCAAGGCGTAAGGTCCGCCCATCCGATGAGCGAAGCCCCCGCGTCCATTCCCCCGGTGGACGCCGGCTTGAAACAAACCCGCCGCTACCTGCCCTAGGTCGTCGCCGTGGCGCTGTTCATGCAGCAGCTCGACAGCACCATCGTGAACACCGCGGTGCCCACGATGGCCGAGTCGCTGGGCGTGGCGTCGCTGAGTTTGAAGTCGGTGCTGACCAGCTACACCATCGCCATCGCGGTAATGATCCCGATCAGCGGTTGGCTGGCGTGTTCGGCTTCGCGGTCGCGGTCTTCACCCTCGGCTCGCTCGCCTGCGGGCTTTCGACGAGCCTGCCGATGCTGGTCGCCTCGCGGATCCTCCAAGGCGTCGGCGCGGCTTTCATGATGCCGGTCGGCCGCATCGCGCTGCTCAAGACCTTCCCGAAATCCGGCATCCTGCGGGCGATGAACTTCGTGATCATCCCCGCCCTGTTAGGCCCGCTGCTCGGTCCGTTGACCGGCGGCGTGATCGTCCACTGGCTGCCCTGGCGGATGATCTTTCTCATCAACATCCCGATCGGCATCGTCGGCCTGTGGCTGGTGAAAAAGCACATGCCCGACCACATCCCGAAGACACGTCGGACCCGGCCACCATCCGCCGGCACGGATAGAAGATTTACGACGAAGCTGCGACGACCGATCTTCCGATCTGTCACCGCAGAGCGGAAAATCGGACATCCAGCGGTCCACTCCATCACCCGATGACTCACCATCATTTCTCCCGCCATCGCCGAGCCGCGGCCCACAATATGGCCGGCACCAGTAGGCTGAAAATGAGCGCCCAACCCGGCGCCTCGCGGCCGGCCGAACCGATCCACGCGAACAGAAATCCCACCGGCAGGCTGCCGCAGGCCAGCGATGTGACGAATCGTCCGAAAGGCATCCGCACCAGACCCGCCGTGCACGCCAGCGCCTCCGGCAGGATCGGCAGGGTACGCGACAAGGCGACCATCCAGCCGCCGCCGCGGGCGAAGAGCAGCTTCCCTTTCTCGAAATCCAGATCGCCTAACAACTTGCGCGCCGCTTTCTCGCCGATCAACCGGCCGACGCCGTAGCCTGTGAGTCCAGCGATCATCGACCCCGCCGCCGCCGCCAGCCCGCCTAACAGAACTCCATAGACGAATCCCAACGCCGACATCACCACCGTACCCGGCACCGGCAGTATAAGATCCGCCGCCAGCAGCCCGATCCCCGCCGCCCATGCCCATGGCCCCGCGCTCTCCAGCCAGCCGACCGCCCCTTGCAAGGTGAAGCGCTCTTCCCAAGCCCCGCCCCACAGCAGCCAGATACCGAGCACCAGAGCGGAAAGGCTGATGAACCAAGCGATGAGTCTCATGATGATTCTGTTAAAAAACCCACCAAGCCAGCAGCGACACGACCACCAGGCAGACCCCATCCAGCAGCACGCCCGCCCGCAGCATCTCCCGCTGCGGGATCCGGCCCGTTGCAAAGACAATCGCATTGGGCGGCGTGGCCACCGGCAGCATGAAGCCGCACGACGACGCCAGTGCGAGCGGAATCACCAGTTTAGACGGAGCCATCCCGAGCTCCACGGCCACCGAGTAAAAGATCGGCACCATCAATGCGGCGGTCGCCGTGTTGCTGGAGAACTCGCCGAGCAGGATCACGAATAGCAACGACGCCGCGATGATCAGGATCACCGGCCAGCCATCGACCAAGTTCACAATTTCACGCGCCATGAACAGGCTGGCTCCGGTCTTGTCGAGCAGACCGCTCAGCACGATCCCGCCGCCGAACAGGAGCAGCACGCCCCACTCAGTGCCGGCCTCGATGTCTTTCCAACCCGCCACCCGCGAGCCGACCAGCGCCAGCACTGCCAACAGCGCGACCACGGTGTCGAAAGAACTCGCGATCCCGAGCCGCGGTGCAATCAATCCCCCGAAAATCCACGCCAGTCCCGTCATCAGGAAAATCACCAGCGTGGTGACCCGTCGGCCATGCCATTCGAAGTCACGCCGTTCCGGCAACGCGAAGTCAGCGCGGGCTGGCTTGCAGGTGACATGCAGCACCACCGCCATCAGGGGCAGCAGCACCAGCATTGAGGGAATGCCGAAACGCAACCAGCCCACGAAATCAATGCCCAGCTTCGCCGCAGCGATCCCGTTCGGCGGCGTGCCGACCAGCGTGCCGAGCCCGCCGATGCTGGCCGCGTAAGCCGTGCCGAGGAGCAGGAAGATCGCATTGCCACGCCTCGCATCATCTTTCGAGGCGTGACCCAGGATTCCGATCACCAACGGGATCATGATCGCCGTGGTCGCGGTGTTGCTCATCCACATCGAAAGCCCGGCGGTGACCGCGAAGATCAAGTACGAGACCCGTAGGAATTTCCCCTTCGCCGCGCGGACGATCCGGTCTGCGATCCAGCGGTCGAGACCCTGCACCGACATCGCCGAAGCCAGCGCGAAGCCGCCGAAAAAGAGGAAGATCAAAGGATCGGAAAACCCGGCGAGAGCCGATTTCATGTCCATCACCCCGGCCAGCACGCCAAGCACCGGCACCAGCAGGGCCGTCGCAGCGAGCGGCAACGCTTCCGTCACCCACAGGAACCCGATGCACAGGAAAATCCCGAGCCCGAGCCGCAACTTCGACGCATCAAGGTCTGCATGTCGCCCTGCATCAATCGGCAACCAAGATGCGAGCGGGATGAGAAGCAGCCCGACCAACACCAGCCATGTATCGCGGCGACGAAAAAAGGAACGCCGCGCGTCCTCCTGCTCACTGGGGCTGTTCCGCTCTTCCTCCATGGGTCGCACCCATTCTCACGAACCGAAAATGCCGGTGCAAGGCTTGTCGCGAAAGACGATCGAAAACCCATTGTGAAATCTGCCGGAAAGAAGATCTCCCGGGAATCGATCCTGACGTCAAGTGTCCCTCCCGCTCCGCCTCCGGCGAGCGAGGAGGAACAGCATCCCAACCCCAGCCGCAATCGAAACTGAGGGCTCGGGGACCGCAACGAAAGCCCAGTCCTGAACTCCTCCACCCGAAGTATTGTTGGAGCTGTAAGATAGCCACCCCCGGCCAGCTTGCACACCAGGCGCATCGCTACCGCCCGGCCCGGCCCCTTTTCCGTCCGGCTTCATGAGGAAGGTCACGCCGCCGAAGCTCGTGCTGTTGTCTTCATACAGCGCGATCGCATTCGAGCCGCCCTGGAGCTTGATCGAACCGTTGTTCCCTGCAGAGTTCGCGTTCTGAGTGAAGATTTCAAGCAGGCTCGGATCACCCGATCCATTGTCCTGGACGTTGGTCCGGTAGGTGAAATTGATGTCCCAAAATCCGGACTCCCCCGGATCGGTGGAAAAGCGGCTGCCACCGGCCTTACCACCGAAGGCCACACCGAAAATATGAATCTCCTTGGTGGCCGAATCGTAGTTCAAAAACATCCTCGCACCGGGATACTCGAAATCGAAAAAGTAGAATCCCTGGGAGACGAGATTGTCCAAACGCAGTCCGTAATCGGTACCCGGACGTTGATTGTTCAGCACGTATGTGATGGCGGCCGACGCCGGCGCCATGATGGAAATGAAAAGAAGCGAGAACAGCAGGCGGAAGGTCGTGGCAACGGAAGTTTTCATCAAAAGGGAAGGTGATGGATGGCGAAGGAGAGTATGGGGCGCGGACGGCGAAGCGCCGATCCGGCACCCGCGCAAAGTTCGGAATTCGCAACGCTCAGGCAAGCGCGGAAAAGCGACAAGATAACCCGGTGCTTATAAGGATTATTTAACTTTCAATATGGATTGATAGACTCGTGTTTTTTTAAGAATATACGAACCGCCGATTCCAGGGACAATTTCCAGTAGGGATCCTCCACCCACTATTTCAAATAGGCCTCTTTCTTATTCGGGAGCGCCGGCTCGAGCCGGCCCGAGGCTTTCAATTCGTGCCTCCCTTACGGTAGCACTCGACCCGCCCCCCCTAGCCGTCGCAACTTCCACCCTCCCCAAACAATCCAGATTGCGTCACCCCGCTCTCGTAAGCCAGATCGACTTCCCTTCCAAACACGAAAAAGCCGGGACGGCCCCCGATCCCCCCCGGATCGTCCGTCCCGGCTATTTTCAAGCCGTCGAAAGGTTTTCAGCGCGCCGGAATCCCCCGAAACCGGCGCGCTGGAATACTAACCTATGAGCGGAAAGGTGTCGGGACCGACGCTTGTTCCGGCCCCCCAGCCGTAGAGCGTCGATCCCGTGCGACCGGCCCGGTGACAGACGGTGCGGGACTTGCCAGTGCGTGGAAAAGACCCCCCGGTCCTGTTCCCCGTCACTTGGTTCGCCTTCGCAGCCGTTCCCCCCGTCGTCCGGGCCGAAGTCTGGAAAAGGGTCGGCACCGGGGAGCTTTCGCTGCCGCGCGGTGCCACGAGCTTCAACCATCCTGCATCCCCGGCCGTCCCGAAAGCACCCCCCGGAACTTGCGTGCCGGTCGAGGAGGTTTGGAAGTGGAGGAAGCTCGTCATTACCGAACCAATCGCAATCGACCTGACCGGATTTCCAATTTTTGTGAAAAATTTTTAATTCGGGATCATCAGCCTTTCCCGATGCTTTAGTTTCCAGTGATTTACGGAGCTTCAAAAAGAAACGTTGACTCCGAAATGGCTGCGATCCTCGTCATCGTCGATCCGCCACCCGTGGTCGAAGCGGAGATCGATCCGCTCGGCGACCCTCATCCGGAATCCTAGCCCGATCCCCGTGAGCGACGCCGAATTGCCGCCCTGATTCTCAAAGCCCGCATGGTCAAGAAAGGCAAGGATCCGGAAGTCGCAGCCTTTCAGCGGCGAGATCAGAGGCGAATGGACTTCGAAGCTCGCCTGCCAGCCGCCATCTCCCGAAACCTCGCGCTCGGAAACCCCGCGCACCGTCTGGTAGCCTCCGGCCGCGAACTGCTCGGCAGGCAGCAGCCGCGAATCCGAGATTTGAGCCGCACCGCGGAGATGAAGCTGCCAGTCACGGCCCGGCGACCACCAGCCTGCACCGGCCATCCGGCCAATGAGGTAGTTCGAAGACGCGGCCGGATCGTAAGCACGGAAGGCTTCATCGTTGTTGTTGGAGCTCATGCCACCCGGAGCCGCGATCAGGCTGGAATCAAAGGAAGCGCCTCCGTTTTCCCAAGTTCGCGAGATCCCGTGGCTGAGCTTCCCGTTAAAAAAAACCACCTCTCCCGGCGACAAGGATCCACCGCCGAAAAGCAGGAACTGGTCGGTGCCCTTCAACTCGAAACCGAAGCCCCAATGTTGCCGCCAGCCCCCCGCCGCGGGCAATGGCACCTTTTGCAACGCCGCCAACGACCAGGAAGAACCCTCGCTTTCGATCGGCAGGCCGCCGGAGGCATAGCGCGACTGAACTTCGGCATAGGCGGCATCGAGCTGCAACAACTGGTGGCTGCCGTGGAAAGGAATCTCCCAGCGCAGGGCGTTCGCCAGCAGCGACGATGCCGGCGTGCCGATCACGCTCTGCCAGGCGACCAAATGCTCGCCCGGGGTCAGCCCGGCCACTCCCAGCAGAAAGCGGTCACGCCCGAGCAGGTCCGGCCCGCTGTTCTCATAACCGGCGTTGACCCGCCACGGCCGGCTTTCCTCGAACCCGATCAGCACGTCCACGCTGGCGGGCTCTAGCCCCGGTGACGCGAAGATCCGCGGCCGGCGGAAAATCGTACGGCCGAACCATGCCACTTGTTCGTCGAGTTCGTCCCGTCGAACCGGATCGCCTTGGCGGAGCGACAGGCCTTTGAGCAATGCCTGGGGATGGCCGTGCTTCGGCCGGGAAACCCCGACCTCGCCGTAACGACCGATCTCCAGGCTCAAGCGCAAGACCCCGCCGGAGAGGTCCTGGTCCGGAACCTCCAGCGAGACCACCGGGAATCCCTCGCCGTCGTAGTGGATCAGGATTTCATCCGCCAGCGTCGCCAGCGCAGTGCCGGTCAGCGGCTGGTCCAGCCATTTCTGCAGTCGGACCCCCAAGGTCCGCGGGGAGGGCACCTCGAGCACAGCGTCGGCCCACAAGCCGGGAGCCAGCTCGCGAACTTCCCCTGCCGCCGCCGTCACCAGTAGGATTTGCCGCAAGCTTCCCGCCAAGACCGCGCCCTCTCCCCCGCCTTCCGCCGACGCCCGCACTGGCGGCAAGGATTCGACCGCCGGGGCGTCGGGAACGCGCGGCTCCAACCCGGGCAGGGATTGACCGTGGACTGTGGCGACCAGACAGATGACGAGAAACAGCCGCATATGGCTCGGGTTTCCATGTGCCGGCGCCGGGACATCCCGAGCCCGCCGCGGAGCACGATCTGGTTAACGTTTCTGTGCAATCAAGGCAAAGCAAAATAGAAAACTTGAATTTTTTAAAATTTAAGAATTAAAGCCTTCTTTATTTTCAAACTGTCAACCTTACTCTAATATTGATGATTTGTATTTTAAGATAATTAATGATGTTAGTATTACGATTCAAAAGCTGGACAAATCTCCGTCGGTGTTAGATGCCTAAGGCGCAAAACCAACTCACCGTTATGATCCTTTTCTACAAAAACCTGCGATACTTTTTTTTAACCGTTCTTGCTTGCGGTTCGCTGAATGGCACTGAAGTGCCGGTTGGATTATCCGCCCGGTTCGAGCTCGCGGAAGAAAGCATCCCCCTGTCCCCGAATGAGTGGACCTTGGGGCCTTTAAGCGAGGGCAGCGGCCCGCCTATGCTCTACATTTATCCCCAGACCACCCAGCCGGTGAGGCTCTACCTTATCGACACGGCGGTGAAGCACGTCTCCACTTGGTTCAGCAACAATCCGAAACTGACCTTCCGGGGAACTGAGCGGGTGCCGAGCGGCAGTTCCAGAGCCTTCAAGCACGGCACCAAACTGCTGTCGATCATCGCCGGCCCTGAAACCGGTGCCGCCCTCGGCACGCCGATCGAGGTGGTGAACTACGATGTCTATCCCGGTGGCGAAAGCAGCAGCACCGACGCCGGCTACGTCGCGGCCGCACTCGCCATGGCGAGGCTCGACCATCTCACCTCGAGCAACCCGATGCCGGCGGTGATTTTAATCGCCAGCGGTTCCGCCGCCATCGCCGAGAGTTACTCGCTGCAAACCAACATCAACTCCGCGGTCGCATCGGGCATCACGGTGGTTGTCTCCGCCGGCAACATCGGAGTGGACGTCTCCCCCGGTTACATTCCCGCGGTCTATGGCTTGCAAGCGGGGATCATCTGCGTTGGAGCCAATGGCACAAACGGCCTCCGCCTACCTTCTTCCAATTACGGCGCGCCGGTCGATGTCTTTGCCCCGGGGGAGAACATCCGCACCCTAAGGTATCTTCTCCCAAAGCCCGGTGCTTACGAACTGATGACCGGCACCAGTCCCGCCGCCGCCTTGGCCACCGCCGCCGCCCTGATCCAGCTCTCGCTCAATCCGCAACTCACGCCGGCCCAAGTGGAGCAGGCATTGACCGGTGCGACCGCTTCGCCTTTCATTGCTTCGTTGCTTGGCAACCAGGCGGGAGCAGGTGGACTGGACAGTGACGACGATGGGACCGGGGATCTGCTGGAAACATTCTTTGGAAGCAATCCGAACGACCCTGCGAGCCAAGCGCGCCCGCTTCAAATCCAAGCCACCGCCGCCGGCCACCGCGAGCTCTCGTTCGGCGTGGCCTCCACCCTGTTTGACGCCGCGAATCCCTATTCGCTGTCAAACGGCACCAATTGGCGGATTCAAATGTCAACCGACCTGAAGTCCTGGGCGGATGCCGAGGGATCGCTGACGGCCGGACCCGCCGTAAACGGAATCGTTCCGATGGCTTTTGAAGTCCAAGGGGGTGCTCTGTCCGGTTTCCTGCGGATCGAGCTCCTTCCGCGGTTGACCGCCGAGTGAGGTTGTTCGGCGGCGGATCGCGGAGACTTGCATGATCGGAGCGTTTGGTGGAGAGTGCTGCGCGAAGGGCGTCGTCCAGCATCGCTCCCATCCGGCAGGATTCCGCCATGCAATGTTCATCCGGCCGTCGCCATCTTCTGAAGCTCGCGCTTGCCCTGAGCTTGACCACGGTCGCCGCCGCCGATCTCGAAGACGCGTTCCAGACCAATGACCTTGCTGCCGCCGAACGCGAGTTGGAATCGCTGGCGGCCGAATGGACCAGCGTGGCGGAAAAGAGCGGCGATCCAGAGGACTCGAAAGAGCTGGGGCTGACCTTTCAGGCGCTGGGGATTGTTGAGCGCCAGCTCGGCAAACCGGATGAAGCCCTGCTTCACCTAGAGCAAGCCGTCCGGCGGCTCGACGGCGCGGACGGCGCGGTGCGGGCCGATGTCCTCGAAGCCCTCGCGCTAACCCTGCAAGACCTCGGTAAATCCGGCGAAGCGGAAGTCCAGATTCGCAAGGTGATCGAACTGCGGCAGATGCTTCCGCTGGAAACCCGCGAGCCTTCGCTGAGTACCGGCAGGGATCACCTGGCACTCAACCTGCTGGCCCAGGGGAAATACCGGGAGGCGGGGATCCTGATCCAAACGACTTTGGCCGCAACCCCGCCGAGCGAACCCGCCGCACGGGCCAGACGGCTCGGCCACCACGGTCGCTACCTTCACACTCTCGGTAGCCATTCGCGGGCCGCTGCGGTATTTCGCGAAGCACTCGCCCTGCCTTTCGAGGATCCGGAGCTCCGGCTCTCCCTCCTGAGCCAGCTTGCACTTTCAGAAATGCGGCTCGGCAAACTCGATGAGGCTCGGGCGGGCATCGAAGACGCCGCCAACCGCGCGCGGGACATCTACCACGATCCCGCCGCGAGGTTCCGTGCCGCCCCATATCTCAACAACCTCGGCGCGCTCGATTTCAAACTCGGCAACCTGCCGCAAGCCCGCATCGCGTTCGCCGAATCCCTCGACCTGCTGGAACGCTCGCTTGGGCGGGAACACCCCGCGCTGATGGTTCCGCTCAACAACCTGGGCTGCATCGACCAAGCCGCCGGTCGCTACCGGGAGGCTGACACAAGCCTACAGCGGGCCTCGGCACTCCAAAACCGGCATCTGCCGCGGCTCCATCTGCGCGTCGCCGAAACCGCCCGCAACCTGGCACGGAACGCTTTGCTGTCGGGCAGCCCGGACGCACCGGAGAAGATCGACCATGCTACGAATATCGGACTCGAACTGCTCGATGAACTGATCCGGCAGGGCAGTGAGCAAGAGAGGCTCAACTTCCTGCAGCTCCTCGATCTCGTTTCGCTCTCCTGCGCCACCGGCGACGCTGACAGGATCGCTCGCGTTCTTGCGGCCAGCAAGGCCCGCCTGCTCGACGCGATGCTTGCTGACGGAGAGGCCGCCAACGCAACCGCCGCCGATTGGCAAGCCGTGCAAGCCACCCTCCGGCCGGGTATGGCATTCGTGGATGCCTGTCGCTACACCACCGCCGGGGCAGAGGGCGAGGCCCGCTATGGTGCCGTGGTGCTGTTGCCGGATGGCCCACCGAAGTGGGTGCCACTGGGTAGCGCCGCGGATCTGGACCGCTGGCTGGCCGCATTCCGGCAGCGCCTTGCGTGGCGCGCCACGACGCAGGCAGGCGATCCCACTCCGCCACCGGCGCTCAAGCTGCGGGCGATCCTGCGCGCCCTTCACGCCGGTTTCTGGGAGCCGCTGATCAACGAGCTTCCCGCAGGAACCGAACATCTCGCGTTTTCGCCGGACGGAGCGTTGCATTTCCTGCCACTGCCGGCGTTGCTCGACCGCCAGATGCGGCCGCTGTGCAGCCTGCACAGCCAGGTCACGACCGTCACTAGCGCCCGCGATCTGCTCAACCCGCCCGCCGGCCAGTCACTCGCCGCAACGAAATGGATCGCCATGGGCGTCTCCGAATTTCCGAAACGCGACAGCGTCCTCGGGGAGGAGCCGCTGCTGGATCTTCTGGCCGGACTCGGGGCGATGCCCGGCACCGCGGACGAAATCGGCCGCATCCAGGCGCTTGCCCCCCGGGGATCGGCGTTTTTTCTCAACGAAACCGCCACCGAAGCCACCCTGACCAGCCTCACGGAGGCCCCCGGAGTGCTGCATCTGGGCTGCCATGCATTCTTCCTCTCCCCCGGTCCGGCAAGTGGTGCCATCGTGGATTTCGACGAGAATGCGGATTTTCTCTATTCGGGCGGCTTGCTGCTCCACGCCGCCGCGCTGCGCGAGCCGGACAGTCCGCTTCTGGATGACCGGGACGATCTCCTTTTCCCGAGCGAGGTCGCGAAACTGCCGCTTCATGGGACCCGCCTCGTCACCCTTTCCTCCTGCGAGTCGGGTGCGGGCACCCTGGTTTCGGGAGAAGGCATGCTCGGGCTGCGCCGCGGTTTCGCGCTTGCCGGCGCACGCGAGGTGGTCGTAGCCCTCTGGCAGGTGTCCGACCGCTCGACCCCCGCCTTCATGGAGCGGTTCTACCAACTTGCTCTCGCATCCGACCGGCCGGCCCAAGCTCTCTGGCAAACCCAGCGCGAGTTCCTCACGGCGGCGTCCGACGACGAATTCGAGCTCGCCGTGCTCCGCTTCTGCCCCTTCGTCCTTAGCCAGAACACCGCCCTTTCAGCCGGCGGGGGAATTGACACGCCGCCGCCGGCACGATCATTCCCTTGGCGCTGGCTCGCGATCGTCCTGCCGCTCGCCGCCTACCTCACGGCCCGCCTGTCGCGCCGCAAGCGGAGACGCTAAGGCTTCTTCACAGGAGTGCCGCCGCGCATGCCGAAAAACGAAGTCCGATGAAGAATCGGTTCGGGCTTGTCCCGCTTGGCGACTTTCGATTCCCGGCCTCCGCGATCCCGGCCACCATCGGCGCTCGCCGACATTGGCACGTGGCTGACCACTGTCCTTGACGGCGCGGCGATCGATCCATCGGGACGCTTGACCCTCGGCATCTTCAGGGTGGAATCGCCCAAAACGCCTGCCGCGTCGGCTTCGTTCTGCGGGAACAAGGCGCCGTTGCGGTCGACCTCCTTGTTGGCAATCAGCTTCCCGATCACGATGGCGTCTCCGGCGTCCGCGATTTTGCCGCCGCGCCCGATCTCGAGGAATATCTGTTGCGACTTGGACCCGACGTCGAGTATCCCGCCCAGCCGGATTTCCGAGCCGGCGGCGATCTCGATGCGGGAAGCGCGCGTTTCGCCCAGATGGAGCACCAGCCCTTCGCCCGTTTCCATTTTGAGTTTCAGCCCGGAGCTGTGGGGATCGACGCTCACCTTGGACGCGGCCGCCATCAACACCGTGCCGCTGGCATCGACCTTGGCCCCGCCGACCGACTGGGTGGCGGCCCCCGCGAGGACGACATCCCCGCCCGTTGCCCGCACGCTCCCCCTGAGAATGAGTTGGGCACCTCCGCCCACTCCTTGCAAAGTGTAGGAACCTCCGCCCGCTTGGGCAGCCGGATCGGCATTCATCGCGGCGAGAGTCACCGACTTTCCGACCACACTGCCCGTTATCAACAGATCGGCGCCAGGTGAAAAGAACGCGACGTTGCCATTCGAGGCGACATCGCCCGCGATGATGTTCGCCCCGGTGCCGCCCAGCATGTTGGCGACACTTTCGCCGCCCACGAAGTCGAAGACCAATTCGTTTCCGCTTGCGAGGTTGAACTGACCCCAGTCGAGCACGGTATTGCCGGTGATGGTGAAGACGGTCCGGCTCCCGGTGGCGGTGAATTCGGTCGACCAGGTGGCGGTACCGGGAGTCGTCAGCACCGGCGCACCGGCTCCTTGAGCTTGCAAGGGCACGACAAGTAGAGCCGGGAGCAGCCCGGAAAGGGAGATCAGGGTGAATTTCATGGTGCGACGCTCGGTGGGACGAATCTGCGGTCGTTACTTTTTCAAATTACGGCTTACTTAGATGCTTGCAAAGCATTCTTTTTAGCATTAATTAGGTTCCAGTTCACCTGATGTCCCCCGAAGTGTCACAAAAGTATTTGGAAAAATGCTGGGAGGTTTGCTGGCACCGCGCCCGCCGGCCGGTGGAAGGCGTACTAATTTCGGAAGAGCGTGCGGCGGGAATCGCCGAACGGGTGATGCGCAACATCGCGCTGGACTTCGAAGAGGTTCCTCCCGAAGCGGAATTCACCGCCCGGGTGATCGAAGAAACTTCTGAGACTACCCGAAGCCTGGTGGCCGGGGAGCGGCGGAAGAAGGCCGATCCCCAGCTCCATCACGACCCCGAAGACCGACGCTACAATCAGAATCTCGACCTCGACCGGCTCCAGAGCGCCGATCCCGAGCGCGGGTTTCAGGATCCCGAATGGAACCGGCTACCGCAAATACTCCGCCCGCTGGCGCTGGCCACCCTCAGCCGGAAGGGCATCAAGGGAGCGGACGCGGAAGACGTTTTCAGCGACACCTTGGTCGAGTTGGTCCGCGAGCGCGACGGTAGCCGCTCCTCCCCGATCCTCGATCCCACCGTGTTCGAAGAATTGATCCCGCTTCACGCGCGGATCGTCCAGTTCCGGGCGATCGACTGGTTCCGTCGCCGGAGCGCCCTGAAGAACCAGCCGAACTCCGGCGAAAGCTTCGACGCCTTGACCGGCAACCCCGACTGCCCGCTTCAGTTCGAAGACCGCAGCGCCGACACCATCAGCTTCGAAAAGATCTACACCGAGTGCCGCGAAGCCCTGAGCCCCGTCGAATGGCAACTGGTTTACTCGCTCTATGTTGCCCAGACCGCCACCGTCCAGGACCTGATCCAGAACGACGGGTTCTGCGCCAAGCTCGGAATCAAGCCGGGAGCTTCGGGTTCCACCCGCCGCAGGGCGATTACTGAGATGGTTGAAGACGCATTGGAGAAAATCAGGGAGAATTTAGTATTTTGAAAATCGGACTACCAACCTTGCGATTGGAGCATTGAAATCATGGACCAAGAACTTCCAGCCAACCTGCACGCCACCCGCGATCTTCTGATGCGCAGCCTCGTCGTGCACCCGGAGCAAGCTCCCGCCATACCCGCCGCCCTCGCCAGCGATCTCGCGGCCCGCTTCTCACCTCGCGTGATGAGGACCGTGGTCACCGCTCCGCTTTCCTGGTCGGAAAAGGTCCGCGCTTTCCTCAGCATGCCGGCCTTTGGCGCCGTCGCAGCCACAGTGGTCGTCCTCGGAGTGGCCGTCCCGATGATGTCCGGCCCGTCCACCGAGACCTTCCGCGGCGACCTGCCCGTAACTCAGGCCAATGCCGTGCGAATCATCTTCACCGGAAACCGCCCGGAAATCCGCGCCGCAGTCGAGGCGTCCGCGACCTTCGAAGCGTCTGCGCTTAGCTCCATGGACAGCGGCGCGGCAAACACCCTCGCGGGTCCGAAGGTCATCGTCGATCTGACCTCGTCCACCATCACCGCCATCGACCGGGACGGCGCGACCTTGCATCGCGCCGCTGCTCCGACCGATCCCGACAAGGTGGCCGACGCCATCGCCCTCGCGGTTTCCTGTCTCTGATCGAGCGGAATCGCGGCCAAGGGACGCGGCGGAACCGCCGCGAGCGCTTCACCGTGACCCATCAGCCGGAGGATACGTTAAACTGCGACGTCCGGGTATTAGGCCGCCACGGTGTGCTTTCGCACAATGCCACCGCTGGCATGAACCGCGTCGCAGATATCGAGGCCGCTTCTCCCGCCATCGTCTCGATGGTCCGCTTCAACGAAGGCAAGCGCTACGGAGATTTCGATCTCTCTACCGACCGCGAGGCCGGACTCACGCTCGCCGGCCTTCTGCTCGGCGGCGCTCCAGTCATCGAATCTCGACCGTTGGAACAATCCGGCGCGCCCAAGCTTTGGATCTATCTCATTCCCCTCGGGCTGATCCTTCTGCTCCTGTTCAAATCCAAACGCACCCCGGCGCTCTCGCCGGCCACCGCAGCGCCGCCGGAAACCATGGCGTGACCGCAGCCGGTCCGGCCACGTCCTTCAACTGCGCTCCTCGCGATTCCTCACTTTCCACCGCCCCGACTTCCGTTTTCAATCCGGCGCGTCACCCGCCATGCCCCGACTCGCCCTTCTCCAGTCCCGAGCTTTCGCCACCAAGGCCGAAGCCTTCGAACATCACGAAGCTCTGATCCGCGAAGCCGCGAAGAATGGCGCCAATATTGTGGTCACCCAGGAGCTTTTTCTCACTCCCTACTTCTGCACCATCGAGGACCCCGCCCTCTTCGACCTCGCCGATCCCCTGCCCGGCCCGGTCACCGACCGCCTCGGCCAGCTCGCCCGCGAACTCCGCGTGGTTATCATTTCCTCGCTCTTCGAGCACCGCGGCGCCGGCCTCTATCACAACACCGCCGCAGTCCACGATGCCGACGGCTTACTGCTCGGCCTCTACCGCAAAAGCCACATCCCCCAGGACCCCGCCTTCGAGGAAAAGTTCTACTTCACTCCAGGCGACTCCGGTTGGCCGGTCTGGAACACCAGGTTCGGCAAGATCGGCGTCCTCATCTGCTGGGACCAGTGGTATCCCGAAGCCGCCCGCCTGATGGCCCTCGGCGGCGCGCAAGTCCTCGTCTATCCCACCGCCATCGGCTGGCTGCCCGAGGAAAAACCCGCACTCGGTGACGCCCAGCACTGCGCCTGGGAAACCGTCCAGCGCGGCCACGCCGTCGCCAACGGCTGCTACCTTGCCGCCGTCAATCGCACCGGCACCGAAGGCGAAACCGAGTTCTGGGGCCGTTCTTTTGTCGCTAATCCCTATGGCGAACTCGTCGCCAAGGCCTCCACCGACCGCGAGGAAATCCTCTACCACGACCTCGACTTCAGCGCCGTCGAAGACTTCCGCCGCATCTGGCCCTTCTTCCGTGACCGCCGCATCGATGCCTACGGCGACCTCACCAAGCGCTGGCGCTCCTGAGGTCAAACAATCGCCGCCCGCAGGCTGGTGTACGCCGTTTCCCCCAGCGGCGTCGCATGTCCATCTAGGATCGCCCGCAGTGCGGCCTTCCGCTCCGCCGTGTCCACCCCGCGCCGCGCCGCCTCCGCCACGAACTTCGGGATGATCTCTCCTAACAGCTCCAGGTGAAGCCGGTCATTGCTCGTCTTCTCCGGATCGTCCCGGTGGTGCCACGCGTGCAGCTTGCCGATGAAAAGCGATAGCGGATCGAGCAGAGGAATCCCGTCCACCTCCACCCCGAACCCATACGGCCGATCCGGCCCGTCATCGACCCACGGCAGGGCTTCCAGAACCTCGATCACGGTAGACCGACCGTCCTTAAGGTCGAGCTGGACCACGAAATTACTGCCCATTCCAGGAGGCTCCTTGCGGGTGGCCTTCACGAAGCTCTTCAGCTTCGCCCCGTGCGCCTTCATCGCCAGACCCACCGATCGCGCTGCCAAGCGAGTCCCACGCAGATCGACATCCTTGCTGAACATCGGAGCACCCGTGCCGACGTCAAACGCGTGCGCCCATGCTCCCACCGCAAGACCGCCGATCAGCACGAATTCTCCCCCCGCGTCCGCCGCCACTTCGCGCAGCGCCGGCAAAAAATCGGCTAAACTGACATTCCGCTCCATACGTAGATCGGTGTCTTTCGGGTGGCTGGCTTCCCTTGACGCACGGACGACCAATCGATTCTCAAGGGCCCGGCCTCCTTCATCAGTCGCGCCTCCTCCCAGGCCTCGGGCGAATCCCGGTAGGCCACCCGCGCCGCGTGCTTCTCCGCGATCAAGCGCTGGTGCAGCTCACTGCCCCATTCCGTCTCGATCACTTGGATGCCGTCCATCGGCACCACGCTAGCACGCTCCCCGCTCCCCGGAAATCCTTTGTTCTCCCACCCGGCTCGCCCACGATTTCCGGTTTGGCATTCCCCGGCGGACAACGAAACTCATCCGTCATGGCAAAGCCACACCCCGAACCCGTCGATCCTGCCGAACTCACCGAACTGGCTCTCGCCACGATGAAGTCCGCCAAGTTCCCGATGCTCGCCTCCGACGACGCCGGCCAGCCGCGCCTGCGTCCCGTCTCCCCGGTAAAGACCGACGGCTTCACGGTCTGGGTCGCCAACCTCCGCTGCTACCACAAGACCGGCGAGATCGCCGCCAATCCGAAAGTCGAACTGTGCTACCTCGACGCCGATCACCACCAGGTCCGAATCACCGGGATCGCCGCCATTGAGGCCGACAGGAAACTCCTCGCCGCGATCTGGGAAAAGAACCCGCTCCTCCGTTCCTACCTCGGCACACCCGACAACCCGGAGCTCATCGTTTACCGCATCGATCCCTCCCATGTCCGCTACATGCGCGAGTGGGCCTTGGAATATCACGTCGTCGATCCCGCTCAGGCGCGGATCGCATAATCTTCCACCGGACCCACATCCCAGATGAGGTGCTTGGTCGAGAACTTCAGCAGGTTCCGCCCGTATCGGCTGCGCGTCGCCACCCCGGAAAGCAGCCGCGTGATCTGCGAGGTGAGATGCTTCTCCATCAGCCGCGGCAGGGCGAAATTGCCATACTTCTCGCTCAACTGCTCGCCGGCCGCGTGCAGCGCATACATCTGCCCGGTGTAAAAGTACTCGATCACCTCACCCCAGGCTTCGTGCCAGTCGCGGAGTTCCGCAAAAACCCGGTCGAACGCTTTCGCCAGACGCTCCGGCTGATCGAGGATGCCGATCCCCTTCGCGAACACCTCGCTGTCTAACAAGTCCGCCGAGTGCATCGCCATGAACAGGCCCGGCGACAGCATCGGGTCGACGAAACCGAAGGCATCGCCCATCGCCACCCAGCCCGGCCCGTGGCCGCGCTCGGAAATGAGCTGGTAGTTGGTGTACGTCATCACCGGCGTGATCCGTCGCCGTCCCCTGCCCGCGGCCGCCAGCACCGGTTCCGCTTCGATCGTCGCCTCAAGTCGCTCTTCCGCCGTCTCGCCGCGACCCTTCACCGCCGACTTGTCCACCACCACCCCGACCGACAGCCGGCCCGGCAGCGGAATCCGCCAGCTCCAGCCATGCTCGAGCGTGGTGATCACCACCTGCCCGTCCCGCTGCCCCTCGCTCTCGAAATTCTCGAAGTGAGCGAAATACGCCACATCGTTCCGGTTGCCGCGGGCCGCGCCCACGCCTAACAGCCGGGCGAACACCCGCGCTCGACCAGTCGAATCCACCAGCAGCTTCGGGTGCTTACCCTCCAGTTCCGGCACCTCGCTCAGACAAGCCGCGGTCAACTGGATCTCCCGTCCCTCATTTCCAACCTCAAGCTCCGCCCGTCGCTTCACAAAAACCACCCCGAGCTCCTCCGCCCGGGTCCGCAATAGATTGTCATACTCCGGACGCGGGATGTTGTAGGCATAGTTCGGCCGCCCCTTGATCGCCCGCTGCGGGAAAAAGAAGTCCAGCCGGCTGCCATCGCGCGCCAGGAAACCCACGCCCGGCTTGTGCTGCGAAAACGCCGCCACCCGCTCCTCGATCCCCAACCGCCGCATCAGTGTCACCACACTCGGCAGCAACGACTCGCCCACCAACAAATCCGGCCGCTTGTCATCATCGAACACCAGCGTCCGAATTCCCCGCTGCGCCAACAACGCCGCCAAAGTGCAGCCCGCCGGCCCGCCCCCCACGATCGCCACTTCGATCTTCGAATTCACGCCCCTGCTTAGCCCCGGACCGCCCCCATGCAATGCCAAAGCCCTCTTTTGCCGTCCTTCGACGTTCAATGTTGGACGTTCGAGGTTCGATGTTCATCCTCCCGCCCATGCGCAACGCCCCCTTGGGCTTCTTCGATTCCGGCGTCGGTGGCCTCACCGTCGTCCGTGCCGTCCAACAACTGCTGCCCGCCGAGGACATCGTCTACCTCGGCGACACCGCCCGCTTGCCCTACGGCTCGAAAAGCCCGGAAACCATCCGCCAGTTCGCCCACGAAGACGTCCGCTTCCTGCTCAGCCGGGAGGTGAAAATGATCGTCGTCGCCTGCAACACCGCCACCGCCCACGCCCTGCCCTCGCTCCGGGAGCAGTACCGCATCCCGATCATCGGCGTGATCCAGCCCGGCGTCGAAGCCGTCCTGTCCGACCCCGCCGCCCAGCGCATCGGGATCATCGCCACCCGCGGCACCGTCGGCTCCCACGCCTACCAGCACGAACTGGCCCTGCGCCGCACCGGCCTCATTCTCCACGCCACCCCCGCCCCGCTGTTAGTCCCGCTGGTCGAGGAAGATTGGCTCGACCACCCCGCGACCCGCGCCGCCCTGCACACCTACCTCGACCCGATGCTCGACCGCGGGATCGACACCCTGATGCTCGCCTGCACCCACTACCCGCTGCTGATCCCGGTGCTGAAGGATTTCCTCCCCGACGGCGTCCGTCTCGTCGACTCCGCCACCACCTGCGCCGAGCACGTCCGCAGCCAGCTCACCGAGCTCGATCTCCTCGCCGAAAAGTCCACCCCCGGCAGCCTCCAGATCAATCTTACCGACCTCTCCGACCAGTTCGAAGACCTCGCCCGCCGCTTCCTCGCCCGCTCGCCGGGGAGGATTCAGAGGGTGAGTTTGTGACGATCAAAACCCATCCGAATCAAAGCGACTCTGCGGGACTGAGGCTCGACAGTCCGGAGCCCGGTGTTAGTTTCGGAATGTGGAAAAAGTCGTGTTCAAAAGACCCTTGGCAACGGAAGGAATTCCTCCGCTGATCGAAGACCCTCAGGAAGCGCTCTCGGTCTTTGAGGAGATCCTGAAGCGCGGCGCGATGTTCTACCCGAATGCCGATGAATCTACAAAAGGACATCCGAGAGTTTGTCGCGTTGTTGCTCTCGCGGAAAGTTGAGTAGAACGTCTTCCTGATTCCAGTCATCGGGAAATCCGCACTGGAAGCGAACAAGCAAGCCACCGGCCGGCCGCAGGATCTCGCGGATTTGGCGAGACTGCGGAGGAAAACCTGAAGATTTGCTCTTACCCATCCCTCATCGATCACCGGCGGCGTGAGGAGCGACTAACGGCCGGGATGTGAAGCATGCCGCCGGGGACCGTTCCGGTCGGCCGGGGGCGTCCAACCCTACCTTTCCAAGGTTCCTGCATTCGATGTTCGACGTTCGGCGTTCGATGTTCAACGTTCGCCGAGATGACCGCCCCGGCCCTGCGTCGCCTTTTGGATGAAATCGGACCCGTCGATGCCACCGGCATCGAGGAACGGGTCGCCAAGTTCACCACCCGCTCGATCAAAAAGCAGTCGAAGCTCTTCGGCCTGCGGCTCGCGGTGACGATGGTCGATCTCACCACGCTCGAGGGCAAGGACACTCCCGGCAAGGTGGCCTCGCTGTGCCAAAAGGCGCTGGTTCCCCACCAGGGCGACATCCCGAAGGTCGCGGCGGTCTGCGTCTATCCCTCGATGGTCAAGCACGCCGCCAAGCACGTGAAAGGCAAGGGCGTTAAAATCGCCAGCGTCGCCACCGCCTTCCCCTCCGGCCAGGCCCCGCTCAAGACCCGCCTCGCCGAGGTCCGCCAGGCGGTCGCCGACGGCGCGGACGAGATCGACATGGTCATCAACCGCGGTGCTTTCCTCGAAGGCGAACTGGCGCTGGTGCAGGATGAGATCGTGCAGGTCCGCGAGGCCTGCGGCGACGCCACTCTCAAGGTCATCCTCGAGACCAGCGAACTCGAAACTTACGACAACATCCGCGCCGCCTCCTTCCTTGCGATGCGCGTCCTGCGTCCCGGCGATTTCATCAAGACCTCCACCGGCAAGACTTCCGCCAACGCCACCCTCGGCAACAACCAGGTGATGATCGAGGCGATCCGCGACTTCTACCTCGCCACCGGCACGCCGATCGCGATGAAGCCCGCCGGCGGCATCCGCACCGCCAAGCAGGCGCTCCAGTTCCTGATCGCCGTGAAGGAGACCCTCGGCGATGCCTGGCTGAACAATGCCCGCTACCGCTTCGGCGCGTCTTCCCTCCTCAACGACCTGCTCCGCCAGTTGGAAACCCAGCGCACCGGAGCTTACCAAGCACCCTACACCTTCAGCGACGACTCCACGGGTTACTAAACACCGGGAGCGGGGGGGTGAATCCGCGCGGCCCCCGGCGG
>JAYTLR010000127.1:0-52039 GCA_043729195.1 Akkermansia sp. | reverse complement strand
CGGTCCTTCACGCTGAACAGCGGGTTGAAAAACTCGGCCTTCACGAGGATCTCGGCGCCGAGGCCCTCGGTCAGCTTGTGGAGGCGGATCAGCGGGGTGTTGCCAACGGTGGCAACCATGGAGTCTGCGATGGGCATGGGGATATTGGGTTGAAGAGTTAGATCTGGAAGTCGGAATTGCCGGAGTCGAGATGCAGGCCGCACTCGTACTTCTCGCCGTTAAAGCGGGTAGCTTCCGCGTCGAGACCGTCGACAGCCGGCCGGGTGCTATGCCAGTCGCCCATCGTGACGTAACCTTGCTCGGCCAGCGGATGGGGGGGCAAGCCGTGATCGTGCATGTAGGCGGAAATCTGCGCGTCCGGCCAATCAAGGATCGGATACACTTTCAGGGTCCTCTTCTGCTGCTCGGCGAAGGGCCGTTCGGTGCGGGTGCTGGAGTGGCTGCGGCGGACCCCGCTGATCCAGACGTCGGCGCCGAGTTCCCGCAGCGCGCGGTCCATCGGTTCAATCTTGGTGAGCGTGGCGTAGTGGTCCATGCCCTCCTTGCCTTGATCCCAGAGCGGGCCCCACAGTGCCTCCATTCGTGCCGCGGAGTGCGTCGGCTGATAGATTCGGAGGTCGGTGCCGAAGCGCTTCGCCAGCTCCTCGGCATAGCGGTAGGTCTCCGGGAAATGGTAGCCGGTATCGATGAACACCACCGGAATCCCAGGAGCGTGGTCGGCGATTAATTTCAGCATGACCGCCGCTTGCAAGCCGAAGCTCGACGACGCGACCAACCGGCTGCCATAGTGGTCGTGCAGCCATTCCAGACGCGCGCCAGCCTTGAGGCGGGCGAGGTCGGTGGAGAGTTGTTCGGCCTCCGTGAGGGGTAGGGTGTCGGTCATGGGCGGATAGGTCTCATAGGTCGTGTAAGACCTATCTCAGTTCTTTAGCGCCTCTTCCTTAATGTTCTTGTGGAAGTCCTTTCCTTGCACCGTGGCGGCGACGTAACCCGCGCGGATCACAAAATCCCCGAAGCGCTCGCCTTCGTTCCGCTCCTTCGCGTAGCGCAGGAAAATCGGCGCGAGCAGCCCGCGGATCTCGTCCGAGTGAATGTCCTCGCGATACAGCTTGCTCAGCCGCTGCCCGGCATGACCGCCGCCGAGGTAAAGATTGTAGCGGTCCGGACCGCGGCCCACAAAGCCAATCTCCGAGATGAAAGGCCGGCCGCAGCCGTTCGGGCATCCGGTCATGCGGATGGTGATCGCGTCGTGGCGCAAGCCGGCAGCCTCGAGGTCTTCCTCGAGGTTGGTGATGACGACCGGCAGATAGCGCTCGGCCTCGGCCAGGGCCAGGCCGCAGGTCGGCAGGGCGACGCAGGCGATCGACGACAAGCGCAGCGCACTGCGCTCGTGGCTGTGGGCCATGCCGTATTTCTCCAGCAGCGCTTCGATCTCCGACCGCTTCTTCACCGAGATGTTCGCGATCACCAGGTTCTGGTTCGCGGTCAGGCGGAAGTCGCCGTCGTGGATTTTCGCGATCTCCAACAAGCCGGTCCGCATCGGGTAAGTCGCCGTGTCGAGCACGCGACCGCCTTCAACGAAGAGCGTGTAGTGGAAGTTGCCGTTCTCGTCCTCGACCCAGCCGAAGCGGTCGCCGTTGTCGGTGAACTCATACGAACGCACCGGGCCGAGCTCGTAGCCGAGGTACTCGTTGAGCTTGGCGAGGATCCACTCCGGGCCGTGGTCGTCGACGGTGTATTTGAAGCGCGAGTGCTTGCGGTCGGTGCGGTCGCCGAAGTCGCGCTGCACCAGCACCACCTTCTCGGCGACATCGACCACCTGCTCCGGCGTGCAGAACCCGATGACATCGGCCAGCCGCGGATAGGTCGCCTCGTTGCCGTGGGTCGAACCCATCCCGCCTCCGACGGCGACGTTGTAGCCAAGGAGCTTGCCGTCCTCGACGATCGCGATGAACGACAGGCAGTTGGCGAAGATGTCGACGTCGTTGCTCGGCGGCACCGCGATGGTGATCTTGAATTTCCGCGGCAGGTAGGTCTTGCCGTAGATCGGCTCCTGCTCTTCCTCTGTCGACTCGACCTTCTCGCCGTCCAGCCAGATCTCGTGGTAGGCGCGGGTCGCGGGAGTGAGGTGGGTGGAAATATCCTGCGCCGCCTTCAGCACCTCGGCGTGGACCGACGAGAGATACGGGTTCGGATTGCACATCACGTTGCGGTTCACGTCGCCGCAGGCCGCGATGGTGTCCATCGCCGCCTGATTGATCTCGGCGATGGTCCGCTTGAGGTTGGTCTTGATGATCCCGTGGAACTGGAAGGCCTGGCGGGTGGTCAGCTTGATCGTGCCGTTGGCGAACTGGGTCGCCAAGCGGTCGGTCTCGATCCACTGCTGCGACGATGCCACGCCTCCCGGCACGCGGATCCGGATCATGAAGGAGTAGGCCTTCTCGAGGCGGTGCTTGCGGCGGTCGTTGCGCAGGTCCCGGTCGTCCTGCTGGTAGGTGCCGTGGAACTTCAGCAGTTGCTGGTCGTCCTCGGACATCGAGCCGGTCGAAAGGTCGGCGAGGCCTTCCTCGATCGTCCCGCGCAGGTAGTTCGAACGGGTCTTGATGCCTTCGTTGACGGAGAGTTTCTTTTCGCTCATGGCGTCTGAAATTTGGAACTTGGAACTTCTGACTTGGAACTTCGTCAGTAAACGTCGCGCTGGTAGCGCTTGGATTTCTTGAGGTCTTCGACGTAGGCCTCCGCGACTTCGCGGGAGAAGCCACCCTGCTTTTCGACAACGTCGATCAGCGCTTCGTGGACGTCGTGGGCCATGCGCGAGGCATCGCCGCAGACGTAGAAATGCGCGCCGTCCTGGAGCCACGCGTAGAGCTCCTTCGCGCGTTCGATCATCCGGTGCTGGACGTAGACCTTCTCCGGTTGGTCGCGGGAGAAGGCGACATCGAGCTTGCTCAGATTGCCGTCCTTCAAATGCTCCTGCCACTCGGTCTGATAGAGGAAGTCGTAGGTGTAGCGCTGGTCGCCGAAGAACAACCAGTTCTTGCCCGGATTGCCGAGCGCCGCGCGGTGCTCGACGAAGGCGCGGAACGGCGCGACGCCGGTGCCCGGGCCGACCATGATAACCGGCGTGTCGGCCGAAGCCGGCAGGCGGAAGTTCTTGTTGGCGTGGGTGTAGACCGGCACCTGCCCGCCCTTATCAACAAGGTCGGAAAGATACGTGGAAGCCACGCCTTTCCGCGACTGGCCGTGGGCCTGGTAGCGGACGGAGGCCACGGTCAGGTGGACTTCGCCGGGATGGGCGAGCGGGCTGGAAGCGATCGAGTAAAGCCGCGGCGGCAGCTTGCGGAAGATCGCGGCGAGGTCGGCGGCGGCCAGGCCGTCCGGCGCGAAGTCGGCGATCGCGTCGGCGATCCAGCGGCCCCACTGGTAGTCCTTGAGCTGGTCTTTCGCGTCGTCGGCCAGCAAGACGGCGAGTTTTTCGGAACCGGAGAAGCCTTGGAGCTTGGTCAGCACCGCGCGGGACAGCGCGGTGATGTCGAAGTCCTCGCGCAGGGCATCGGCCAGCACCTTGGCGCCGACGCCCTTCACCTCGACGCTCTCGCTGCCGGAAAGCTTCGACGCCTTGAGGATGCCCTCGACGATGTCCGGCGCGTTGACCGGGATCACCGCCAGCGCGTCGCCCGGCTCGTAGCTCAGGCCGGAGCCTTCGAGCGACAGTTCGTAGTGCCAGGTCTCCTTGGTGGTGCCCTTGCCGTTGAGCAGGACCTTTTCAAGAAGCTCGGACGGGAACGGGTTCTTCTTGCCGAACTCGGTCGCGACCGGCACCGCGACGGGCAATTCCAACGTGGCGGTCGCCGCCGAAGGGCCGAAGGCTTTCAGCGCAGCATCCAGCCAAGCGGAGTGCGGTTCGTCGAACTCCACATCGCAATCCTGCCGCGGCAGGATCCGGGTGCCGCCGAGACTTTCCAGGCGGGCGTCGATGTCCTTGCCGGTCTGGCAGAATTTCTCATAGGCCGTGTCGCCCAGCGCGCAGACCGAAAATCGAACCCTCTTCAGATCTGGCGCGGCACCGTTCATGAATTCCTTGTAGAAAGTGGTCGCGGACTCCGGCGGTTCGCCGTCGCCCCAAGTGCTGACGATCACCAGCAGATTTTCAAATCTCGCGAGATCGGCCGGCACGAGATCCGACATATTCTTCACCGCCGTCTGGAAGCCTTTCTTCTTGGCCACTTTGGCGGACAGATCGGCCAGCTTTTCGGTATTTCCTGACTCGGTGCCGTAAAGCACGGTCAGCTTGGTTGAGCCCGCGCTCGCCGCGGGTGCCGATGCCGGAACGGCGGCGGCGGAGAGAAACCCGGCAAGCCAGAAGCGCTGGGACGTATTTAGGCCCGCCAGCGCGAGATCGACCGCGCGGCGTTGGTCGGGAGAGAAGGGAGTGTGCTCGGGAAGCATTACCTTAGTTTGTTGCTCAGGTTTATAACGTATCGCGATGAGCTTTCGCCGATTCTCCCCGGCGCGCAAGGCAAATTGCGCGTCATTCAGCCACTTTTGAGGCCGAGTTGCGCAAGCCCGGCCCCCTTCATTTTCGGCTTTTGCCTTGCACCCGCGCCGATGAAACGAAGAATCCCGCCGTCATCCGGACCACCGGAGGGGTGGCAGAGTGGTCTATCGCGTCGGTCTTGAAAACCGAAGTCGGGCAACTGACCGTGGGTTCGAATCCCACCCCCTCCGCCAAATGGACGAGAGTAGCTTGTTCCGTCATTCGGCGCCTTCAGTTCAGGCGGTCCGTATTGCCTAAGGAGGGGGTGGGATGAGAACCCTTGCCCCAGGCCTTGGGTTCGAACGCAGGAAGGAGCTGCCCGATATCCCAGAAAAAGCGGGAATTTCACCCCAAACCTACGCGATCAAGTAATCGCGGGAGGGCAATAATCGGAGTAGACCCAAACCGTTCGGCAAATTTTCCAGGGCTACATCAGGCTTCTGATTCGACATGGTGCATTCACCCTTCCGCTTCTCACAGGGCGGAGGGGTGTTTTTTTGGTCCCGGCCTCTGGAGTCCTGTTGCTAGAGGATTCCTGATGGAGTGCCGGGATCTATCCCCCGTTCAATGGGAACATCCAGCCCCACCTGATCCTTTGAGCTTCGGTGTCTTAGCCGGTCGAATCCGCGCAACGGGCAAATCTCAAATGGATATTCTTGTTCCAGAATTTGAAAATTTTTCAGCCAGATTGTCCTTTCCCTGCCGTTTTGATGCGTGTTTAAAGGTGTAAATACATTCAATTCTTGGATCCTTGACGGCCCATTCCACCGGTTGTAGTTACAAATCATGCGGCGCAACCCAAGACGTCGTTGATTTGTTCAGTCCAGTCCCCCGAAAACCCATCGCCAAGCCCATGAAAAATTTCCTGCTCTCGAAGTCTTCGAGCCGCCGACAGCTCTCTGGCTTTGCCTTGGTGATAACCCTTTCGCTGATGGTTCTGCTCACAGTCATCGCGGTCGGCCTGATGTCGCTGTCCGCGATTTCCCTTCGCTCCGCGAGCCGCGGCGATGCCATGGCTACCGCGCGCGCCAACGCCCGGCTCGCTTTGACGATCGCGATCGGGGAGCTTCAGGGGCTCGCGGGTCCCGACCAGCGCATCACCGCCACCGCCGATATCGGAGGCACCGCCACCGGGGATCAACTCGGCGCAGGGACCCCTCCGCTCAACAATTCGTCCGTCAGCAGTATCAGCAAAGGCCTAAGCGCTTTGCAGCCGGGCACCCGTCATTGGACCGGCGTCTGGAAGAATAGCAATACCACCACTCCGGGAACCGAGATTTACACCAAAACCCCCTCCCCGACCCTCCTGCAATGGCTGGTCAGCGGCAACGAAACCAGCGCGACGCCGAAAAACACTCCGGCTTCTGGTGCTTTCAGTGTCGCCGCGGACGGCTCTGTTTCCGATCCCAAGACTTCGGTGCTTCTGGTCGGACCGGGAACCGTGGACAGCACCTCGGCGACCGCTGCCGACAGCTACGTCACTGCCCCACTGGTGGAGATCTCGAACGCCGCCTCTTCAGGCTCCGGATCCCAAGGTCGGTATGCCTGGTGGATCGGCGATGAGGGGGTCAAAGCCCGCATCAACATGGTCCGAACCGCGGATGATAATACCCTCTCGTCCTCGTTGGTGGCCCAGCGCCGTGGCTGGGAAACCATTGCATCCATGGCCGCCTACCCTACCCCAGGAACCCCGGGTGAAGCATCCTTGCCGAAGGTCGTCACTGCTTCCCAAGTCTCACTCCTGGACTCCGGCGCCACCGCAGCCCGGCAGGTCTTCCACGCCGCTACCTCTGACAGCCGGGGCGTCATCGCCGATGTCCTGAACGGCGGCACCCGGATCGACCTCACCACCCTTCTCGAAAACGGCCTCCCTGCCAGCAGCCCGGTCCCTTCGATCACCAACTATCCAACCCAGTCCGGCAACATCGTCCCGCGCGCGATCGCCGCCAATATGCGCGCCCCGCGGTGGTCCGCCTTGAAAGACTTCCAAGACCTTACCCAGCAGGTGAACGGCGGCTCGCTCATCGCTACCGCCGCCACCTCCCAACAGTCCAATACCAACAACCTGACCAATCCAAACGTCGCGAACGGAGTCACCAACACTTCTATCGCCCCCGTCGTAACCGACTTCCGCATCCTGATGGGCGTCCGCTTCGTACCTTCCGGCGATGGCATCAAGACCAACCCGTGTGCCAAGATCGCCCTTGCGATCTCCAACCCCTATTCCGTCCCTCTCAAGTGGAGCCAGGACCTCGAATTCCACGTCAAGAATCAGACCCCGCCCGGCAACCGGCCCTCCCGCATCTGGAACCTTGGGAATGAGACCGCCTATTTCAACAACTCGAGCGATGCCGGGGAACCGGCCGTTTTTAACAACTTGTACTTCCGCATCCGCGCCGGGTCCCTCGAGCCCGGCGAGGTCCGCGCTTATACCCACTCCAGCGCCACCTTTCGCGACCGCTCAAATTCCCGCGTTATCGCCGATCTAAGTACCTTCGACAGCTCCGCCGGCAGCTTCAGCAATTGCGTCGAAATGGACACCAACACGGTCCGCCCCACACTTCCCGCAATGGACGTCCGCGAGAGCTGGCAAACCACCCTCATCGGCCTCGAGATGCGACTCATGGGCTCATCTTCGGGAGCGGGGCTGCTCCGCGCCATCGACCGCTTCGACCTTGATAACGGCTATTTCTCCGCCAACACCCGCCGCCTCGACATCGCCGAAGCCCAGCTGATCAGCGCCCCGATCCCGCTGATGCTTTACAGCTTCTCCCTCAGCCAACCCGGCATGGACTACCTGAACCTCATGCCCAGCGGCTACGATCTGGGCCAGCGCGGCTCGTCGCTCCGCACCTTTATGGATTTCAATATCCGCGCCGCCCGCATTTACAAGCCCATCGCCTCCTACAATCCTCCCCCTTACTTCATGGAGACTACCAACTCCATTGCCCAGCTCCCCGCCACTGGCGGCGCTACCGGAGACGCTTTCACCCGCGACCTTGCCATCCCGCGCTGGGGTTACTCGCCCGTTTCCGGCTCAGGCCGCGCCATCCTTTTCGATGTTCCAGAGCGCCTTGTCTCGCTCGCCCAGCTCCAGCATGCGGACCTCACCGGCGACGACGTCAGCGCGTCCATCGGCCATCAGCCCGCCTACGCCGCCGGAAATTCCTACGCCACTCCCTTCGTCAAACGCCAGCTCACCTCCCAGCGGCGCTTTGACTACGAAATCATTGGATCACCCAACCAATCGGGTGCCCTCAACGCACCTCGCAATTACTACGATCTCTCCTATCTCCTCAATACCTCACTCTGGGACACCTATTTCTTCTCCACCCTCACTGGCAGCGGCACTTCCAAAGTCCCCGAAAATCCCACCCTGGTCTTCCACGACAATGCCGGCACCGGAAATCTCACCAATCCCAGCCAGCCCGGCGCAGCGCTGTTGATTGACGGATCCTTCAACATCAACTCCACCAGCAAGGACGCATGGAAGGCTTTCCTCGCCAGCGGACGCCACTTCAAGCACCGGGCGGACACCTCCGAAAACCCATCCGCCGCTTTCCCGCGGAGCCTCCGCCAAACTAGCCCTGCCAATGACCCGCCCTCCGGCAAGGACGGTGATTCCTACACCGGCTTCCGCCGCCTCAACGACGCGCAAATCGATGCGCTCGCGGGGGAAATCGTCAAGCAGGTCCGCCTCCGCGGTCCCTTCGTCTCTCTCTCACACTTCGTCAACCGTGCCATCGGCGATATCTCGACCCACCGAGAACTCACGCGCGCCGGCGCGCTCCAGGTCGCCGTCGATGAAAGCGGCCTCAATTTCAACCTTGCCGGCAGCCGCTCGGTCTTCTCCGCGGTCACCGCTGCCAAGGACGGCTTGAAACTGAGCGAGAAAAACGGAGCTCCCCGCGCTGACATGGACGGCGGCGATACTGCAGGACAGCTTCCTAACGCCGAGCCAGGTGTTCCGGATTGGGCGGTCACCTCCACCGACAATAATTTCGGCTCCGTCGCATCCATCATCGCGGATCGCGTCTCGATGACCAACCCGAGCTTCAAGAACGAGCAGGGCTACCGCTCCACCGGCATTCCCGGCTGGCTCACCCAGGCCGACATCCTCCAGGTCATCGGCACCGCCATCTCCGCCCGATCGGATACTTTCCGAATCCGCACTTGTGGCGAAGCCTTCGATGCCTCGGGAAATGTCGTTGCCAGAGCCTATTGCGAAGCCATCGTCCAGCGGAGTCCTGAATACGTGGATCCGTCCAACAAAGCCACTGACCGCGGAACCGAACTCAATGCCGTCAATAAGATCCATGGTCGCCAATTCCAAGTCGTCTCCTTCCGCTGGCTCTCCAACAGTGAAATCTAAGCACATTTTTCGCTCCATCTGCCTTGCGTTCCTCGGCCACGCGTCTTCGATTTTCGCCCAGGACGCCTCCGTCACCATGAAGATCGATGTCGTCGCGTGGGGCGATGACATCCACGGGCTTACCTTTAAAAAGGGCGATTCCAATGGCGAGATCTCGGCCCTCGGCTTCCGCTACTCCGCAAAGCCCGTCTCTTACACGGGGCCGCTCGTGATGGAAATCTACCAGACCGGGTCCGGCCCCGCCAAACCCGCCGTGGTAATGACTCAGGAGGATAAGGACCACGAGCTCATGCCGCTCATCGCCGAGGAAGTGAAGCCCGCCGCTGGCGAGGAAGCCCGCACGCCCCTCGCCGTCGAACTCGAAAAGCGCCGCAAGGAGAATCCCGCCCTCGTCGCCCTCGCCCAGCTCCCCGGCGCCTCCTGCAATCGCGCCACGATCCTCCTGGCCCCGGCTTCCAATGGCACCTTCATCGCCTATGTGATCGACGATGATCCCTCCAAGCTCCCGCCCGGCAAGCTCCGCGTCCACAACCTGAGTCCGAACGAGATCACCTTGCGCTGCAACGGCCGCGAGAACAAGGAGCTGAAAACCCGCGGTGCTCATATCTTCAATCCGGCCAACAACAGCATCATCTATGAGCTCGCCTACAAGCAGCGGGACGAATGGATCGTGCAAGGCAACAACATCCTTTCGATCCAACCGACCGAACAGGTCCAGATGATCATCCTTCGCTCGCGCAACCAGCATTTCCTCTCGTCCGACGGATCCAGCGGCGGCTTTCTCCAGATTGTCACCCTCCGCCGCAAAAGCACCCAGTCCTGACTCTTCACCCACCCGTCCCCGAGTGAATTTCCGCTGCCCCCACTGCCAGCTCGAGATGAGCGCCGAGAACGAGCACGCCGGCCAGGTCGTCTCCTGCCCCGGCTGCAACGGCCGATTCCAAATCCCCGCCTTGCCCGACGCCCCGGCCGCCGGTCCCGCCACGGCCGGCAAAAAGGCGTCGTCGGCCCAACGCGGCGGCTGGCAGGAAGAAGATCACGCCAACATCAGCTTCGGCATCAGCCTCGGCATCGCCGCCGCATTGACCGTCCTGATCCTGATGTCGATGCTGCCCTTCAAAGGGTCCGCCGTTTCCGACATCCTGCTCCAGCGCGGCTGGGTCAACTACGCCGAAGTCTTCCTCTTCGTCTGGGGCTTCGTGATCCTTGCGATGAAGTGGAAAAAGGCGAAGCGCCAGCGCCAGGCGATGCTGCTCGACGTGGTCCCCGCAAGCCTCGGCGCGGAAATCAACGCTCACACCGTCGGCGGCTTCATCGAGCACATCTACAAGCTCCCGCTGCGGCTTCGCGACAGCCTGATGGTCAACCGCATCCGTAAGGCCCTCGAACTCTTTGAGAAGCGCAACAACAACGGTGAGATCTCGTCTTTCCTCAACGCCCAGTCGGACATCGACGCCACCCGCAGTTCCGGCTCGTACACCCTGATCAAGGTCTTCCTCTGGGCCATCCCGATCCTCGGTTTCATCGGCACGGTCCAAGGCCTGTCGATCGCCGTGAGTTCGCTCTCCACCGGCTCCGGCGACCCGAGCCAGCTCAAGGATTCCATCAACCAGCTCACCGGTGGTCTCGGCGTCGCCTTCGACACCACCCTGCTGGGCCTGGTGCTCTCGATGATCCTCTCCTTCCCCCTCGCCAGCATGCAGAAGGAAGAAGAGGAAGTGCTCACGCTGATCGATGCCTTCTGCAACGAGAAGCTGATGCCGAAGCTCAACGACTCGAAGAGCGACGCCAGCGACATGCTGCTCTCCCAAGCCGAGAACATCCCGGCCTTCGCCGCCTCGCTGGCCCGCGCCCACGAGCTGTTCCTGGTGAAGCTGCAGGAGGCCACCACCCTGCTATCCCAAGCGGGTGAAACCCTGTCCACCCGTCTCAATGCCCACCAGACCCGCGTCGAGGGAACGTTCAGCAACGCCGTCGACAAACTGACCTCGGAGACCCGCGACGCCATCCTCGTCCCGACCCGCCAGCTCAACGAATACTTCGCCTCGCTCTCCAAGGGCGTCGAATCCCTGAATGGCACGCTGCAGAAACTCGGCGGCGAAACCATTGTCGTGCAGAAGCGCGGTTTCTTCTCAAAGTGAGCCTCTAACCGGAACTCCGATGTCACGACGCCGGTCCAACGCGGGAGGAGGAGGGGTTTCGCTCTTCCCTTTCCTCAGCATCCTCGCGTGCCTGATCGGGATCCTCACGCTGATGATCAAGCTTGTCAGCGACATTCGCGATGCCGGCCCGCAGGAACGCGATCCGCAGGAACTGGCCCGCTCGGAGGAGTTCCTCACGATCAAAGCCAAGCTCAAGCAGCGGCAGGCCGAACTCGCGAAGATCGAAGCCGAGCTGAAGCAGCGCGACGGCGCCTTTGTTGAACTTCAGGACCTCGAAGGCCGGCAGGTCGTGCTGCGCAAGAAGCTGGAGGGAGCCAAGGCCAAGCCCGGCGAGTCCGACGCCGAACTCCAGAAGCGGACTGAGAACCTGCTCGACCAGATCGCCGCCCTCGCCAAGGAACGGCCATCTTTGGAAAAGAAAGCTGCGGAGCTGAAGGCGGAGCTTGAGAAGCGGAAGATCAAGCCCGACTCCACCCCGGCCCCGGTCGTGGTCCAACCGGGCGGCTCCGGCGTGACGCGGAACACCCCGATGTTCTTCATCGAGTGCCACGGTTCCGGCGTGAACATTCTTGGCAAGGACGGCTCGAAGACCGCCGTTTCCACCGCGGCCATCACCACCGAACCCGCTCTTTCAAAGGTGATGAACGAAGCGAAATCCGCCCGGGGATCGCTCGTCCTTTTCCTCATTCGCGGGAGCGGTCACGGCACTTACCAGACCGCCGCCGGCTGGGCGGAGGACCAGTTCAAGGTGCGGACCGGCAAGCTCCCGATCCCCGGCTCCGGCGCAATCGACCTCACCCTTTTCCAACCCCGTTAGAAATGGCTTCACGAAGAAGAAAGCGGGATGAGGAAGGCGGCAGCCTGGACTCGCTGATGGATGCCCTGACCAACGTGGTCGCGGTGCTGATTCTCATTCTGATCCTCTTGCAAGCCGATGTCCGCCAGGCCGTGGAGAAGATCGTAGAGAGCCTCAAGCCGGTCAGCGTGGAGCAACTCCAGCAGGCTCGTGAGAAGCAGCAAGAAATGGAAAAGACCATCGCCGCCCGCGAAAAGCAGCGTCAAGACCCCGCCCCTGCCCCGGCAGAAATCGCGAAGATGAAGGCCGACCTCGCGCTGCTGGAGAAGGCCGCAGCCCGGGATGAAAAGCTGCTGATCGAACTCAAGAAACTCCAGCAAACGGCGGAGCAAACCGCGCAGAAGGCGAGAACGGAGAAGGAGAAGACCGATGCCCTTTTGACGGAGATCGCCCGGCTTGAAGCGTTGCTCGATCAGACCCCGCGGCCGGCGGTCAAGCGCCCGACCGTGGTGCGCCTGCCGAACAGCCGCGAAATCCCGAAGGATGCGACCATCTACTATTGCTACATCACCGGCAACCAAGCGCACCTGGTCGATCCTACGGTGGTGAAGGAGACCCTGATGGAGGCCTTCGAGCGTGAAGCACGGAACCTGATCCGTGAACGGGTCAAGGTGAAGGGTGCCCGCGACCGGGTGATCTACGACCAGGAAAAGACCGTTGCCTTCTTCGCCTCCAAGGACTGGAACGTGCGGAACCAGAAGGTCAGCGTCCCCTTCAACCGACCGTGGACGCGGCTGAACTTCCGGATCGAGTTCGACGCCGCCACGGGCGACGCCTCGCTCGACGACATGAATCAGGCCGACGGACGCTTTCACCGGATGATGAAACTCGTCCGCTCCTACCGGAACGGCGTGCTGATGTTCCGCGTGCGACCGGACGGCTTCGAAACCTACCTCAAGGCACGCGAAATCGCGGATGAAATGCGATTACCCTGCGGCTGGGAGATCGATGGCAACAGCGCTTACGCCGAACCCTTGGACTTCGAAGTGAACCGCTTGCAAGAACCTCCCCCCGCTCCGCCCAGGAATGACAAGCCGGTTCCCAAGCCGAAGCGGGTCTTGGACTGACACCGGACTCCGCTCCCTGCGGGTCCGGCGGCCGCCAATTACGGCGTGTTGAGGCGGTAGAATCCGCGGCTTGCACCAGCGGGCGCGGCCACTTCGAGATCCAAGCCCCCGCCGTCTCCAATCACGATTTCCCGATCAAGAGCCCACGCGGTGAGGTCTGGCGAATGCTCCAGCAAATACGATTCGCCGGGCGTACCGGTGATCTGCAAGCGGAGGACACCCGGACGAGCAGGATCCGTGGACAACGATATTTCAGGCAGCGCCAAAGCACCTTCCTCAGCCTTGGCTTTTCCGAGACCGCGGGCTGCGACTTCCACTGGCTGGGTCACATTGATGGTGACGGTGATCGGTGCGGAAGTGAGGGCACCATCACTGGCAGTATAGGTGAAGCTCACCGATCCAAAGAACCTCGCCGTCGGCTTGAAAACAAGGTTGGGCAACTTGCCGGTGAGTCTTCCTGTGCCGGGTTTGGTGACGATTCGGTAGACCAATGAGTCGCCATCTGCATCGGTGGCCCGCAATGCCACCGGCACCGCGGTCTTCATTGGGGTGCTAACCGACCAAGCGGCGGACGACGGAGCGCGGTTGTTCGGATTGACCACCGTGATCGAAACGCTGGCAGCTGCCGAGTTCACGACTCCGTCATTGGCCAGGAAGGTGAAGCTATCCGCACCTTTGAAGCCGGTATTCGGCACATAGACCAAGTTCGGCGGAGTCCCGCTAAGCACCCCGTTGAGGGGCTGCTTCACCACCGAGAATGTCAACGCATCGGAATCCACATCGGTCCCGGAAAGTGCCAGCGCCGTGCCGGTGTTCCAGTTGGCCGTCAGGGTACTGGCAGTGGCTACCGGCTTGCTGTTCGACCCCTTCACCTTGATCGATACCCAGGCGATAGGAGAGTCCACGAAGCCATCGTTTGCCACATAGGCGAAGCTTGTATCACCCACAAAGCCGGTTTCGGGCTTGAATGCGAGATTCGGCGGCGAGCCCGTGAGCACTCCCGAGGTCGGCTGGTTGACGAGGCGGAAAGTCAGCGGGTTTGCGTCGGCATCGGTGCCACTAAGCTGGATCGCAACCTCCTTGTTTTTCAAGGTCGCCAAGGACTTCGAGGACGCTTGAGGGGCCGAATTGTTGTTGGTGATATTGATACTGACCGTGGCAGCGGCGGAATTGGCGGTCCCATCGTTGACCCGGTAGGTGAAGCTATCCGATCCCGTGGTGTTCGAGTTCGGGGTGTAGGTGAGATTCGGAGCGGAACCGCTGAGTGAACCCTTTGTCGGCGAGGTCAGCACGGCAAAGGTCAGGGCGCTTCCCTCGACATCGGTACCTGTGAGGAGGATTCCGACCGCCGTGTTCTTCCCCGTGGTCACACTCTTGGCTGCCGCGACCGGAAGGTCGTTCACGGCGCTGATGCTGATACTGACAGTCGCTGCCGAAGAATTCGCAGTGCCGTCATTGACCCGGAACGTGAAGCTATCGCTGCCGTTGGCGTTGGCATTGGGGAGGTAGCTCAAATTGGGCGCGCTGCCCGATAGAGTCCCCTTGGACGGATTGGTCAGAATCGAGTAAGTCAGCGAGTCCCCATCAGCATCGGTGCCAGCAAGAACGAACGCGACCGAAGTATCCTCCGCGGTAGTCACGGATCGAGAAGTCGCCACCGGAGCGGTATTGGCCACTGCGACCGAAATTGAAACCGTTGCGGTCGCGGAGTCCGCAGTGCCGTCGTTCACCCGGAAGGTGAAGCTATCGACTCCCGTCACTTCCGAATTGGGCGTATAGGTCAGGTTTGGCGCGACGCCGCTCAGGATACCCTTCGAGGGCGAAGAGACGACCGAATAGGTGAGCGGACTGCCTTCCACATCGCTGCCGGCGAGGGTGATGGCGAGCGGAGTATTCTTCTGAGTGCTGACCGAAGCAACATTTGCCACCGGGATGTCGTTCACGGCCGCGACGTTCAGACTCACGGTGGCGGCAGCGGAATTCGCGGAACCATCGCTCACCCTGAATGTGAAGCTATCGGCACCATTGGAGTTGAGCGCCGGGGTGTAGATCACGTTGGGCGGCGTCCCTGAAAGTGCTCCTTTCGAAGGCTGGGTGAGGATCGTGAAGGAAAGAGAACTGCCTTCGGTATCGGTGCCCGCCAGAGTGATCGCGACCGCCGTGTCTTCGTTGGTGTTCGCAGAGCGCGCGGTGGTCACCGGTGGATCGTTCACGGCGGCAATGCTAATGCTGACCGTTGCGGCAGCGGAATTCACCGTCCCGTCGCTTACCCGGAACGTGAAACTGTCGGGGCCATTGAGGTTCGACGAGGGTTGGTAAGTCAGGTTGGGCGGAGTTCCTGCCAGAATCCCCTTGGTCGGTGCCGTGAGGATGCTGTAGGTCAGCGAATCCCCATCGACATCGGTGCCCGCAAGAACGAAGGCAACTGAAGTATCTTCGGTCACAGCGAGCGATCTCGCGGTGGCCACGGGCGCATCGTTCACCGGCGTGATGGTGATCGAGACGGTGGCCAAGGCTGACTGCAGCGGGCCATCGCTGACTCGGTAGGTAAAACTGTCGCTGCCGTTCGCGTTGGCTGCTGGAGTGTAGGTAAGGTTGGCACCGCTGCCGCTGAGCGTTCCCTTACCGGGTGGAGTTGCCACGGTGTAGTTCAGCGGATTCCCTTCGGGATCGGACCCAGTAAGTGTGGCAGCTCCCTGGCCATCCTCACCGACGGTGATTGCGAAGGATCCCGCGCTTGGCGCGGTATTCGGAGTCCCGGGGACCGTGTGGCTGACTTCCGAAGATGCCGCGCTGGTCTGGCCGGCCGAATTGTAGGCGACCACAGCAAAGTAATAAACCGTCCCCGTGTTCAAGCCGGCGGCGGTGACCGTCGTAGCGTTTCCTGCATCGATGGTATCCGGATAGTTGCCGGGAGTTGTGCCATACAAGAGCCGGTATCCGGCCAGATTGCTCTCGGTGTTAGCATTCCAAGCCAAGGTGACCTCGCCGTCATTGGCGGCATGGGCACTTGTGGAAAGGCCCATTAGCAGGGCGATGGCGGCGGCGGGGAATTTGCCCGGAAACCCTTCCGGGACCAGCTTGCGGATTATTTTGGCGGCGACCAAAGGTTTCATCATTTTTTGTTAGTTTGGCGTTGTCACGTGGCGCGGCTCCATGGCCGCAATTCAGAGGGGTAATCGATGAGCACCCTGTGGCTGACACCCTCATGGCGGTCTGCTGGACACTCCCGGGAAGCGGGCGCGGACGGGATGCGTTCACTCGAGACGGCTAGAGGGACGGACAGGCGCGCGGGATAGGCAGTGACAATCCCCATCAAGGCACTGGCCAGATCCGACCCACTGGCTGAAAGAAGCCGGGATTCCCTGCGGTGCCTGAAATGGATGACCTGCGCTTTGATTGCGTGGCTTCTCATGGAACTCTTGTGGATCGTCAAACTCCGTTAGAAGAATTAACGTTCTTACAAAAATAGATGATCAGGAAATCTAAACAAGAAAATCCTTCCTGAATCTTTGAACAGCGCAGAAATCCAGGTGTCCTCGCCGAAAACCCTGATAAACAAAGCCCTCGGGCTCCGCATTTTTTACAAAAAATGCTTAAGTATTATGAACTATCGAGTTTTGGGAAGCAGCTTCGTCGCTGTTTCCGGGTCGACGGCAAAATTTCCATTGCCGAAAGGGGTGAGCACCCCGCCCTCTTCCACGCGATACTCGAACGCCTTGATCGGTTGGGTACCTTCAATCTCCGACATCAGATAGACCCGGATCGCCAGCGCCTCTTTTCCCGTTCCGCCTTCGATCGGCTTGGCGGTGTAGGTGATGGTGTTCGCCCCGTCCTTTGCCCCTCCCAGCACGATTTCCGCTTCCTTGGCATTGGCGAAGCGGTGGCGGCTGAACTGGTTCACCTGGACTTGGACTTCTCTTCCCGGACAGAAGACATAGACCTTGGCGATGTATTTTGCCGCCGGCACCAGAGGAGGTGTCGGGGGTATCGTGCCGGTAGCCTGGAAGTCGGGAGTTTCCGCCACATACTTCAAGTTCCCCGAAGCGATCTCCCGCCGGACCTCGGGGAGCGCGACAAGGTTCACAAAATCCGCCCGGTCGTAGCGCCATGTGCCGGAACTCACGAAAGACAACACGAGGATGTTCTCGGTCGGGTCGCCACCGACACCGAAGTTGATCTTGCCAAAGAAGGCAGCCTTCGCGGTCGCCCCGCGCTGCGAAAGATGGATCATTTTCAATCCGTCCAGCGATGGCGGCGGCGAGGGAAGCTGGAACACTCCAGCAGGATACGGCCTCTTCTCGGACAAAAGTCGGTTGTGGATTTGAGCTTGCCGATGCGGGGCGGTGGTCCGTTGCCAGGCGGGAACATCCTTGGCGAGGATCGCAGCCCGCCATCCGGTATAGGCCGCAACGAGCGACTTGCCGACATTGGGAGCGGTCGCTTGTGCCCGGCAGAGGGTTGAGAGCAAAAGGAAGGAAAGAAGGGTGAGGAGGCGCGTCATCGGTGAAATGGATTGGACAAGCCCGCCGCAGGCAGAACAATTCTTTTCGCGCGCCGGAACTCTCCGGAGTTCCTGCCCCCACCCTTCGATGAGCCTGCTCCAAAGAACCCCGCTGATCGGCCAAGCCCGGCAACGGGAGATGCTGAAGACGGCGACGACTTTCAACTATGCCGAAACCCCCGAAGGTCCGTTGCAGGCACACTTCTTCACCCCGCCGGGTTTCGTGGCTGGCGAGCGCAGGCCGCTTATCATCTTCCTTCACGGCGGATTCTGGGAGACCGCGATGTCCACGCAGTTCGTCCCCCATTGCTTGCACTTCGCCCAGCGTGGCGCAGTGACGGTGACTCTTGAAACGCGGGTGGGAGCGATTCACCGCACCGGACCGGTTGAGGCGCTGGAAGATCTGCGGGCCTTCCTGAAGTGGCTCTCAGGATACGAGCCGCACTTCGGGTTCGATCCTGCCAAGGTCGTGATCGGCGGAGCCGCCGGAGGAGCTTTCCTCGCTTTGGCGCTAACACTTCCCAAGCCAGCCAAGAACGAGGATCCCCCCGCTTACGCCCCGGCCGCGCTTCTTCTGTTCAGCAGCCTGCTTGATCCTCTGGTGCATCCCCTGCTCCAGCGCTTTCCCGATCACGGCACCGCCAAGCGGCTTAGCCCGATGAAAACGCTTCGGAGAAAAGCCCCGCCCATGATTTTCTTCCACGGAAAGAAGGACCGGGTCACACCCTTCGCGCTGGTCGAAAAGTTCCACAAATCCATGCGCTGGCGCAGGAATCGCATCGAAGTGGTCGACTTCGAGGACGCCGAGCATTCGTTCTTCAATTTCAACGTCTCCGACCGTCACTACGAGTGGAGCGTGGCGGCCGCCGACCGGTTTCTGGTGGATTTGAAGTTGCTGGCCCCGGACCCATCTGACGATGGGATCGCCGACTCGTAACTTGCGGCGACTCGCGAGGGCACAATTCCTGCTTGGCACTCCACGGATGCTGCCGTTTGTTCCCCGCCCCGCGGTGGGTTTCTTCCGCGCTGAACCTAGCGCGGCACCGTGGTAACGGCATCTTTCGCCATTCCTTGCGATGAATCCCTATTACCACCCGAGCACGCCGCTGGTCCCCGGATCTCTCCACCGCCTGTCCGCCGAGCGCGATAACTGCGGGATGGGGGCCATCGCCCAGATCCACGGCAAACGCTCCTACCAGATCCTCGAATTCGCTCTCTGCTCGGTCTGCAACATGACCCACCGCGGCGCGGTCGATGCCGACATGAAGACCGGCGACGGCTCGGGCATTCTCTCGCAAATCCCCTACCCGATCTTCCTCAAGGCCGCCGCCAAGCTAGGCACCACTCTTGAAAGCGAAAGCGATCTCGCGGTGGCGGTCTTTTTCCTGCCGCTCAACGACTCCGGCGGCCAGCAGCAGCTCAAGTCGATGGCCGAGGACGTGGTCACCAAGCGCGGCATCGGCATCATCGGCTGGCGCGAAGCCCCGGTCGATCCCGACGCTCTCGGCAAGCTCGCCCTCGCCACCCGCCCGCACATCGAGCACTTGCTGCTCAAGAAGCCCGCGGGCTGGGAAGGAGATCACTTCGAACGCCAGCTCTTCCTCTGCCGCCGGACCATCGAGCGCCAGACCAAGGGCCTCAACGGCTTCTACATGCCGTCCTTTTCAAGCCGCCTGATTTCCTACAAAGGCCTCGCCATGCCGGCCGCCCTGCGCGCGTTCTACGGCGACCTCCAGGACTCGGATTTCCAGACCGCGATCTCCCTCTACCACCAGCGCTTCTCGACCAACACCTTCCCTGCCTGGCCACTCGGCCAGCCGTTCCGGATGATGTGCCACAACGGCGAGATCAACACCGTGGAAGGCAACCGCAACTGGATGGCCTCCCGCGAGGAGTTCTTCCAAAGCGAAGTCTGGGGCGACGACGTCGCGCTGCTGCACGACCTGATGAACGAGCACGAGTCGGACTCCGCCTCGCTCGACCACGCCCTCGAAGCGCTGGTGCTCTCCGGTCGCTCGCTGGAACACGCGATGTGCATGCTGGTCCCACCGGCCTACCGCGACGACGAGGACATCTCCGACGACCTCCGCGCGTTCTACCAGTACAACCGCTCCTTCTCCGAGCCCTGGGACGGCCCGGCCGGTCTCGTTTATACCGACGGCACCAAGCTCTGCGCCTCGCTCGACCGCAACGGCCTGCGCCCGTCCCGCTACAAGCTTACCGAAGACGGCCTGCTTTACATCGGCTCGGAAGCCGGCGCCGTGGTCATCGACGATGCCAAGGTCATCCGTAAGGGCCGCCTCGGACCCGGCCAGATGCTCTCCGTGGACACCGCGACCGGCACCGTCCGCAACGACCGCGAGATCAAGGAAGCGCTCGCCAAGCAGAAGCCCTACCGCCAGTGGATCGACGAGAACCGCCTCGAGCTCCGTAAGTTTTGCTCGCCCGAAGCGCTCGCCCCAGCTGAAGACTTCGCGCCGCTGGAACTTTCCCGCCAGCAGGTCGCCCACGGCATCTCGATTGAGGAGCTGGACATGGTCTTCCCTTCGATGATCAAAGCGGCCCAGGAAGCCGTGTTCTCGATGGGCGATGACATCCCCCTCGCCGTCCTCTCGACCTATCCGCGCCTGCTCTTCACCTACTTCAAGCAGCGCTTCGCGCAGGTCACCAACCCGCCGATCGACCCGATCCGCGAATGGGCGGTGATGAGCGCGTCGGCCGGCCTCGGACCGGAGCGCAACTTGCTGGTCGAAACGCCGGAGCACTGCCGCATCATCAACCTGGAAACCGGCATCCTGTTCGAGCACCAGCTCGACCGCCTCAAGCATCTCAAGGAGCACGGCTTCCCCGCCGCGGTCCTCGACATCACGTGGCCTTTCGCCGCCGGTGCTGCCGGCCTCAAGGTCCGCCTCGACGAACTCTGCGCCGAGGCTTCCGCCGCCGTGGAAAAGGGTGTCAATATCCTGATCCTCAGCGACCGCGCCGCCTCCGCCAGCCGCGTGCCTATTCCGACCACCCTCGCCACCGGCACCGTCCACCATTTCCTCAACCGCGTCCGCAAGCGGATGCGCTGCTCGCTGGTGCTGGAGTCCGGTGAAGTCCGCGACACCCACCAGGTGTCTTGCGCCTTCGGCTTCGGAGCCACCGCCGTCTGCCCCTACCTCGGCTTCGCCACCGTGCGCCAGCTCGTCGCGATGGATGCCGGCAAGGGCAAGCTCGACGGCCTTAGCATCGAGAAGGCGATGGCCAACTACGCCAAGGCGCTCGAGAAAGGCGTTCTCAAGATCATGTCGAAGATGGGCATTTCGGTGCTCAACTCCTACCAGGGCGCGCAGATCTTTGAAGCGATCGGCATCGGCAAGGAAGTCATCGATTTCGCCTTCACCGGCGTCCAGTCGAAGATCGGCGGCATCGGTTTCGCCGAGATCGCCGAAGAGTCGCTGATCCGCCATCGCGCCGCCTTCGAAACCGAAGTCCCGGCCGGCGAGACGCTCAACCTTGGCGACCCCGGCTACAACCGCTTCCGCAAGTCCGGCGAACGCCACGCCTGGACCACGGATGTCATCAAGAATTTCCACACCTACGTGAAGAGCGGCAAGGCCGAGGACTACGACGACTACGTCAAGGTCCAGCTCGAGACCACGCCGGTCGCCATCAAGGATCTCTTCGAGTTCGTCCCCGCCGCCTCCGGCCCGATCCCGCTCGAGGAAGTCGAGTCGCAGGACAGCATCCGCCGCCGTTTCACCACCGCCGCCATGTCGCTCGGTGCGCTGTCGCCGGAAGCCCACGAAACGCTCGCCATCGCGATGAACCGCATCGGCGGCAAGTCCGACTCCGGCGAAGGCGGCGAGGATTCCGTCCGCTTCAAGCCCTACGCCAACGGCGACCACGCCCGCTCCGCGATCAAGCAGGTCGCCTCCGGCCGCTTCGGCGTCTCGGCGAACTACCTGGTCAATGCCGACGAGCTCGAAATCAAAATGGCCCAAGGTGCCAAGCCCGGCGAAGGCGGCCAGCTTCCCGGCCAGAAGGTCAACGCCTTGATCGCCCGCCTGCGCCACACCCAGCCCGGCGTCCAGCTCATCTCGCCGCCGCCACACCACGATATCTATAGCATCGAAGACCTCGCGCAGCTCATTCACGACCTCAAGGAAGTGAACCCGCGCGCCCGCGTCACGGTCAAGCTCGTCGCCGAGACCGGCGTCGGCACCGTCGCCGCCGGCGTCGCCAAGGCGAGCGCCGACACGATCCTGATTTCCGGTCACGACGGCGGCACCGGCGCGTCCCCGATTTCCTCGACCAAGCACGCCGGCTCGCCGTGGGAACTCGGCCTGTCCGAGGCCCAGCAGACCCTCCTCATCAACAACCTCCGCAACCGCGTCATCGTCCGCACCGACGGCGGCCTGCGCAACGGCAAGGACATCGTCACCGCCGCCATCCTCGGCGCGGAAGAATACAACTTCGGCACGATCTCCATGATCGCCATGGGCTGCGTCTACGTCCGCAAGTGCCACCTCAACAACTGCCCGGTCGGCATCGCCACCACCGATCCGAAGTTCCGCGCAAAGTTCAAGGGCACCCCGGAAATGGTCATCAACTTCCTCAACGGCGTCGCCCACGAAGCCCGCGAGATCATGGCCAGCCTCGGCGTCCGCACCCTCGACGAACTGATCGGCCGCCCCGAGTTCCTCCGCCAACGCATCGTCCCCGGTCACCCGAAAGCCAACCTCGTCGACCTCGGCGCGGTGCTGAAGGACGTGATCCCGGACCTCGCCAAGCACCACGGCGTCGCCCCGGAATCCCTCTCCCGGATCTGCACTCAGGAGCGCAACGACGGCATCTCGAAGACCCCGCTCGATCTCCATATCCTGCGCGATCTCGCCACGGGCCTCGGCACCGGTGAAATCCCCGCCGATACGCCTGAATACGGCCCGCTCTCGACGCCCGACGCGATCGCCGCGGCAATCCAAGTCCTGCCCGACCGCCAGCCGGTTGAGCTGAGCTACGACATCGTCAACACCGACCGCAACATCGGCACCCGCCTGTCCGGACGCATCGCCGAGATCCACGGCGACCGCGGCTTCAACGGCCACACCGCCATCACCCTCAAGCTCCGCGGCTCCGCCGGCCAATCACTCGGCACCTTCCTGGTCTCAGGCGTGAAGATCGAACTCACCGGCGAGGCCAACGATTATACCGGCAAGGGCATGGCCGCCGGCGAGATCGTGGTGAAGGTCTCCCCCGACGCGAAGTTCAATCCCGCGACGAACACCATCCTCGGCAATACCTCGCTCTACGGTGCCACCGGCGGCTACCTCTACGGCAACGGCCGCGCCGGCGAGCGCTTCGCCGTCCGCAACTCCGGCGCTACGGCGGTGGTCGAAGGCGTGGGCGACCACGGCTGCGAATACATGACCAACGGCACCGTCGCCATCCTCGGCAAGACTGGGAAGAACTTCGGAGCCGGCATGTCCGGCGGCACCGCCTACGTTTACGACGTCGACGGCCGCCTCTACTCCCGGATCAACCCGGAGATGGTCGTGCCGCTCCCTGTCCAACGCAGCCAGGACGTCGCCGAACTCAAGAAGCTGATCACCGATCACGCCGAAAAAACCGGCAGCCCGCACGCGAAAGCCCTGCTCGCCGACTGGGACAATAGTCTCAAGAAATTCATGCGCGTCATCGCCAAGGAACGCGCCGCCCTCGAAGCCGCCGAAGAAAAGCACGAAGCTGCCTCGACCCGCTGATACGAGTCTGCAAGCGGGGTGAGAGCGAGTCGGGTGGACACGCCGCGTTGCTACTAAGCTCCGCGGGGTGTCCGCCGCACGCGGTCACACCTTGCAAAGTTGTGCTCCTTCCGGTGCCGCGGAGGATCGGCCCCGCCCCCTTCCCCCACCGCACTCCGCGCTTGCACCCGCTCCCGTCCCCGCCTATCCCGCACCCCAACCATGGCCAGTACGCCCGTCATCAGCCTCCGTAAAGGACACGCCGTCCGTCACAACAACGACGTCTGCGTCGTGATCTCCCACGAACTCAAGACGCCACCCCGCATGGCGTCCTACGTGGTGATGTCGATCCGCAGCGTCTCCAACAAGAAGGTCTCCAACCTGCGCATGACCTCGAACGACTCGATGGAGTCGGTCCTGCTCGAGCGCATCCCGCACGAATACTCCTACAAGGATTCCGGCGGCTACCACTTCCTCAATAACGAGACCTATGACGATGTCGCCGTGCACGACGACATCATCGACACCGTCCGCAACTACCTGATCGAAGGCAACACCTACACCCTGCTCTTCGCCGACGGCCTGGTCGCCGACATCGAACTGCCGCCGTCGATGGTGATGATCGTCACCGAATCGCCGGAAGGCGTGAAGGGCGACTCCGCGAGCAACGCCTACAAGTCCGCCACCATGGAAACCGGCCTCATGGTCCAGGTGCCGCTCTTCATCAATCCGGGCGAGAAGCTGATCATCAAAACGGAAGACGCGTCCTACCTCGGCCGCGCCTGATCTACGGATCGATTTTTCGAAAGGCCGGACCTCGCAAGGGGGCCGGCCTTTTGTTTGCTGCAAATTTGCCCGTTCCGGAGAATTGCCTTCCCCTGCGGTTTACCCTAATCAAGCGGCCATCCCGGACGATCCGGTGTCTCCGGTCGGCAAAACCCAACTTTCCAATGAGCACCCGTTGCCCGCTTCTCATCGCCTCGGTCCTGTCGCCGGCCCTGCGAGTCCATGACGAACTCCCGCCGCAGGAGTATGCATACGGTTTCCAGCTTTATCAGGAGGACGACAACCGGATCCGCGTGGAGGCGGAGTATCTGCGGGCTCAGGTCGAGGTGAACGAAGACACCGCGTTCCGCTTTCAATATCTGCGCGACGCCGTCAGCGGGGCCTCACCAACCGGTGTCCTGCCGGGAAGCGCCCAGCCGTTTTACGCGAACCTCGAGGACGTCCGCCGCGGCATCCTCGGCGCGGTGTCGCGACAGTTCGGCGACCATCGCGCGGAGATCGAATTCTCCCGCAGCGAGGAAGACGACTACGTCTCCCGCGGGATCGCCATCACCGACACGCTGGAGCTCAACCAGAAGAACACTACGCTGCGTTTCGGACTCAACTACCTCGACGACACCGTCCTCGTCCCCGGCCTCGGCGACCGGGACAAGCGGACCACCGACTTCTTCGCCGGCGTCAGCCAGCTCCTCGACTCCAACACGGTGCTCACCGCGAATTTCACGCTCGGCTACGCCGAAGGCTATCTCAACGATCCCTACAAACTCGTCCAGCGCACCGACTCGATCACCCTGCCCGATGGCATGGGCGGCACGATTGAGATCCCGATCGTCAATGTCTTCCGCGAGAACCGTCCCGACTCGCGCTTCCGGCAGGTGCTCCAGCTCGGGGCGAGGCACTATTTCGAACCCCTGAACGGGGCCTTGGACGGGGTCTTCCGGCTGTCCAATGACAGCTTCGGCGTGCTTTCTCAAACCGTGCAAATCGAGTGGCGGCAGGCCATCGGCAAGCGCTTCGAAGCGGTCTCTTTCATCCGCTACTATCGCCAGGACGAAGCGGACTTCTTCACCAACACCGTCGATGCCGTGCCCGGCACCCCTTCCTCGAATCCAAACGGCAGCGGCCCGAACTACTCCGCGGACTACCGACTTTCGTCCTTCGATGCCCTGAGCGGCGGCTTGCGGCTGAGCTGCCGGATCACCGAAAACTTCTCCGCCACCGCGGCCTACGAGCGCTACGTGATGGACGCCACCGGCGGGGCTTCAAGCCGCTCACCGGACCAAGCCTACGCCAACGCGGACATCTGGACATTCGGGATCCAAGCGGCATTTTGACCCGATGAGTGCCAACCCCACAGCTCCCCATCTTCCGCCGGACCCGCAGGGCGTCCGCCGGCTGGATTTCCGGGCGCTGGGGACGAACTGCTCGATCAAATTCCGGCTCGGCGATGACCGGACCGCTCTGGAATTCGCCGCAAAGGCGCTGGCGTGGCTGGGCGATTTCGAAGCGAAGTTCTCCCGCTACCGCCCGGACTCGATGCTCTCCCGCATCAACCGCGCGGCCGGCGGCGACTGGATCGCGATCGATCCCGAGATGGATCAGATGCTCGATCTGGCGGACGAGGTTTTTCGGAGAAGCGACGGAATCCTGGACGCGACATTGCTCCCGCTGGAGCAAGTCTGGGATTGGAAGCAGGTCCATCGCGAGCTGCCACAGCCCGCCCGGGTCAAGGCCGCGCTGGCCTTGACCGGCTGGGACAAAGTCGGGCGCAGGCCGGGCGCGGTCCGCCTGCCAGTGGCCGGCATGGGCCTGGATTTCGGCGGCTTCGGCAAGGAATACGCCGTCGACCGCCTCGCCCGGATGGCCCGGGACCACGGCATCCACGACGCGCTGATTGATCTCGGGCGTGACCTTCACGCGCTCGGTGGCAACGGCATCCATCCGTTCTGGCACGTCGGGATCGAGGACGGCTGCCATCCCGGAAAATGCTGGGGCGGCCTGGCCGTGAGTGATCGGGCCGTTTCCGCTTCGGGAGACTACGCGCGATATTTCATCCACGATGGCGTCCGCTACGGTCACATCCTCGACCCCCGGACCGGCTGGCCGGTGGCAAACGGGATGCGCGCGGTCACGGTCATCGCCCCGACCTGTCTCGACGCCGGCATTTATAGCACCTCCGTATTTGTCCTAGGACCCCGCGACGGACTTCACCTTGCGTCGCTCGCCCTTGGAGTCGAGGTTTGCGCGCAGACAGACTCTGGAATCGAAGGATCCCGCGCCTTTGGAAACTTCCTCGTCAAAGCCGCCTGAATTCCCATGAAACCCGCGCTCCTCTCGCTTGCCGCCGTTTTTGTCCTGCCTGCCTGCTCCCCAGCCTTGGTCCGGGTAAAGCCCTACGAGCGCGGCACCCTCGCCCGCCCGGTCATGGCGGACAGCCTCGATCCGCTCGGCACCGCGATGACCGAACATTCTTATTTTTCCCGCGAAGCCAGCTTCGGCGGCGGGGGCGTCGGCGGGGGCGGCTGCGGTTGCAATTGATTCCGATGATCGCGATGTGTTCATTTCAAAAGATCCGCAAAGCCACCGCGTGGCGGGGATTGGTGTCGAAGCTCGGCTCGCTGTTGCTGCTCTTCCAGCGCTCTCCCTTGGTTCAGATGCTGTTCCCCGAGGCGAAGTTGCTGGCCGGCGCGGGTCTGGGCGAGGCTACCAAATGGACCGTCACCGCGATCGTCGGCCTGGGAGCCTATGACACGGTGGCGGGGGCTACCGAGATCACGCAGGTGTTTCCCGACAGCGGTGCGAGTGAAGTTTCGGCGACAACCGGGAAATTCCTCAACTTCCTATTCCAAATCACAGGCACGCCGAGCAGCGAGGAAGTCAGTTGGAGCGTGGACGGACTGCCGCCCGGCCTCACTAACAGCGACACGTCGCCCGTATCGAGTCATGTGATCAACGGCATCCCCACAGAGTTAGGCACGACCACGGTGACCGTTACGGCTTGGCGATTTCCCAACCAGACGGGAGACTCGTTTTCCAAAGAGTTTCTGATTATCGTCGAACCGCCGATCATAGCCACCCAGCCCGCCTCGGTGGCGATTGCAAACAACACCAGCACGACCTTGAGCGTTGTTGCAAATGCCAATGGAAGCAGCCTGACCTACAAGTGGTACAGAGGAACTTCGGGAAACACGGCGCAGCCGATTGCAGGCAACAATGCGCCCAGCTACACCACGACTACCCATTCCACCTCAAATACCCCGGCCGACTACTGGGTCCGCGTGACACGTGACGATGGCTCACAGGATTCCAACACCGCCACGGTGACTATTATCGCCGCCCCGGTCGTCACCAGCCAGCCGGTTTCAACCAGTATCCTAAACGGTGGCACCGCGAGCTTGAGCTTCGGGGTTTCCGGCAGCGGCACCACCCTTCAATGGTATCAAGGAAACTCCGGCGATACGGCCAATCCGGTCTCCGGAGAGACCTCCAGCTACTTCACCACCCCGCCGCTAACTTCCACGACTAGCTACTGGGCCCGCGCCACCAACGCCGGGGGAAACACCGATTCAAATACTGCCACTGTCACGGTGAACTCTACGACACCGAACGGTGCCGGCCCCTTCAAGATCGGCGAGTCGGTGAGAATCGACCTTGATCCGCTCGCCAACGCAGGCGAAGCCCTCAAACTCGTCGGCAAGCTTCCGAAAGGCCTCAAGCTCAACCTTAAGACCGGCGAAATCACCGGCACCGTCTCTGGCCTGGAGGGCACCTACCCGATCAAGTTTAACATCCTCCAAGGCAGGACCCTGCTCCGAACCATCGACTTCCCGATCGTGATTTCTGGCACTCTCTTCTTTGCCGGAAATTACGAAGCGATACTCGAAAGCAACGCCGCCATCCCGGCCGGAGTCTTCAAGCTTCTCTTCAAAAAAGGCAACGCCTGGAGCGCAACTCTCGAGTCACCCGGAGCCAAGGCCCGCAAAGCATCCGGCAAAGTCGTCCTCGTTCCCGGAACCACCGCTGGCTCCCTCACCGCGACCTTTTCCGCCAGCGGCAGCGCCCCGGCGGTCACCCTAAATACCACGCTGGACCTTGAGAGCCCGATCTTCTCCGGCACCTACAACGGCGGCACCGTCCGCGGCTTCCGCCTCGCCAGGACCGACGAGCTCCCCCCCGCCAGCACCACCCTCAGCCTCGTCTTTGAAGCCGGCGTCCACGATGGCATCACGGCTCCCGCCGGCATCGGCTGGGCCAACGGCGCGATCGGCCCCAGCGGTACCGCGACCTTCAGCGGCATGCTCGGCGACGGCACCGCGGTCGAACTCCCCATCAACCTCTCCGCCACCGGACAGGCCATCCTCTGGTCGCAGCCCTATGCCAACACCGGTTCCTACTTCGGGGGCATCGTCACCCTTCCCGATCTCGGCCAAACCCCTGCTGACAATCCCCCGCTCGCCGACAAAGTAGGGTGGTTCAAGGCTGCCGACACCAAGTCCCTCAGCTACCCCGTCGGCTTCCCCACGATGGAAGTCGCCGTCGGCAGCAGCACCTGGGCCGTCCCCACCACCCCCCAAGCCCTCGGTGCCTCGCTCGGCTGGGCGAACAATGACAGCCCCGTCGTGGAAATCGATGGCGCGGGCCTCTCCAACGCCGCCCCGCAACTCGGCACCCCGACCTTGCCAACCGGCTTCACGCTCGACGCCTCGTTCAACCTCACCAGCCAGGTTTCGCCGTCGGTCGTGCCGTGGACCGGCAAGTCGAACGCCGCCAACGGCACCTTCACCGGCAGCTTCATGCTTCCCGCCACCTTCGTCCCTGAAGGCATCGCCGGCCCCGCCGCCGCCAGCGGCGTCCTGCTGCAAGCCGACCCTTGGGGTAACGTGACCGGCTGCGGCTTGATCAAAGTTCCGATCGCCGGCGCCAAGGGTAGCTTCCGCACCGCCGCGATCATTCTCAAACAATAGTCGGATGCTCCCTCGGTGGTCATCACCTGCATCCCCTGAAAAGATTTTTAAGACCACGCAACTTTCGGCTGGCCACCGTCGGGAGGACCTGCCATCTGCCTAAGCGTAATAACTCGTTCCGGCGTGCGGTGTTTCTCCGTATTGCGCCCCCCCGCGGACCGGTCTAAACCCAACCAGCCGCCATGTATCGTTCCCTCTGCACCACCGCGTTCATCGCTTGCCTTCTGACTCAAGCCAAGGGCGACCTCGATCTCGACTCCAACGGCCTGGGCGACGTCTGGGAGGCCAAGTTCCAACCCGCCGCGTTCGTTCTGTCGCAAGATGACGATGGCGACGGCAGGACCAACCGGGAAGAATTCGAGGCCGGAACTGATCCGCTCCGGGCGGACGACGTATTTGCAGTCCGGGACATTACTGCGATCGGTGGCAATCTGGTCCTGAAATGGTCAAGCCAGGCCGGTAAGCGCTACCAGATCCAAAGCACCGAGAATCCCGGCATACCCGGCTCCTGGCAAACCTTGGCGGGCCAGCACGTCGGGAATGACGGCGAACTTACGGTCTCCACTCCCCGCCCGACCTCCGGCAAAGCCTTCTTTCGGGTCGTCGCCGCGGACATCGACTCCGATGGTGACGGACTAACCGACTGGGAAGAAATCCAGACCGGCTCCAATCCCCAAGGCGGCAACGATCTGGCGGCCCTCACGGCAGCACTGGGAAGCAACTCGGTGGTCACAATTGCCACCGTGGATGACGAGGCAACCGAACCCGCCAACGCTCCCGCCGCCGACTCCGGCAGCTTCCGCGTCCAGCGCGGTGGAGGAGGCATCGGTCGCCTTGTCGTCAATCTCGCCGCGAGTGGAAGCGCCAGCGCCAGCGACCATGCAGGCCTGCCAACCACGGTGATCCTGCCGTTGGCGGTTGACGAAGTGATGGTTTCTTTAGTCCCGCTGGCCGATGCCGTGGTCGAGTCCGATGAACTCGCCGTGCTCACGGTCACTCCCGGCACCGACTACACTCCCGGACCGTCCACCATGGCCGGCGTGCTGATCAAGGACCACGTGCAACCCAATGGCACCGGCTTGCGGGGCGAATACTGGGACCACCTGAACTCCACCAACAACGTCCCCTACTTTGGCGGCTCCAGCCTTCTGCCGCCGAACCTGACCCGGATCGACCCGCAGGTGAACTTCGACAGCGCGGTCGCCCTCTGGCCGGGCGTCGCGCCCATGACTTCCGCCGGCAAATCGGAATACTTCTCCGCCCGTTGGACAGGGGAGATTCTTGCAGAATACTCGCAAACCTACACGATCTATACCAACGGCGACGAGAGCCTCCGCCTCAAGATCAACGGACAGGTTGTTGTCAACAACTGGCCTACGGTTACCGAACTCCCGCAAACCCCCGAAGATGAGAACTGGCCGAACCGCATGAACCCGCTGGTAGGCAAGGGCTCGGGAACCTTCACCTTCGAGGCCGGCAAGCGCTACCCCGTCGTTTTGGAATTCTATAACAACGCCGGCGGTCACAAGGCGATCCTTTCCTGGATATCCACGAGCCAGTCAACCGAGCAGGTCATCCCCCAGGCCCGCCTCTTCCCGAACACCCCTCCGAGATTCATCTCGCCTCTCGAAGGCCTCGCTTTTGTCGGTGGCCCCGCTTTCAGCCAGCAGTTCACTGTCAGCGGCTCGCCAACCTCGTTCTCGGCTGTCAATCTTCCCGCTGGATTTACCATCCACCCCACCACCGGCGTGATTTCCGGCACCCCGACCGTGCCCGGCGAGTGGAAGGTCATGCTCACCGCGACCAACGCCCACGGGTCCGGATCCGCCTTCTATGACCTCAAGGTTCTCCAAACGGGAGGGAACATCACCCGGGAACAGTGGGATGCCGTTCCAGGTTCGAGTGTCACCCAGATCCCGGTGGCCCAGGCCCCTTCTTCCACTTCGCTTCTCACCTCGCTCGAGCCCCCCGCCAATGTCGGCGACGATTACGGAGTCCGCATCCGCGGTTTCCTGACCGCTCCGGAGTCCGGTGACTACCGCTTCTACCTCCGTGCCGATGAAGCCGCGGCCTTCTATTTGTCCAATGATGAGGAACCCCTCAACAGTTGGAAACGCGCCGAACTCACCGCTCCCGTCGCCTCCGCCGATTGGTCCGCCGCCGCCCCCACCGCCCTTCTCCGGCTGGAAGCAGGCAAGCGCTACTATCTGGAAGTCCTCCACAAGGAGAGCAGCGGCGGCGATCACCTCGCCATCGGTTGGATGACGCCTTCCGAATCGACCAAGACCACCCCGGTCATCACCACCGTGCCGGGCTACGTCCTGACCCGCTACGAAGACGTCACCCTCGGCACCTGGGCGGTGTTCACTCCCCCGGCCCCCGCGCCCGACTGGACCTCGGAACCCTCCGCCTCGAATACCAACGCCAACGCCGCCGCACGCTTCCTCCAGCAGGCAACCTTCGGCGCCAGCCCGGCGGACATCTCGGCCCTTCAGGCATTGCCTTCTTTCGAGGCCTGGATCGATGCGGAGTTGCTGAAGCCCGCAACGAACCACCTGCCCTACGTCGAGCAGTTCCGCGAAGTCACCAATCCGAACAGCCCGACCTACCCCGAGACCCTCTCCTACAACTCCTGGTGGAAACACTCGATCCAATCCAACGACCAGCTCCGCCAGCGGATCGCCTTCGCGCTCAGCGAGATCATGGTGGTCTCCGGAAACGTTCCGCTCGACGACCGTGCGGACGCGGTCTCGGACTACTACGACATGCTGCTGGCGAATGCTTTCGGCAATGTCCGCGACCTCCTCGAGAACGTCACGCTGCACCCGGCGATGGGCCGCTACCTCGACATGCTGCGCAACGACAAGCCCAGCCTGACCGCCGGGCGCATCCCGAACGAGAACTATGCCCGCGAAATCCTCCAGTTGTTCTCGCTCGGACTTTACCGCATGAACCCGGACGGTTCCCAGATGCTCAACTCCAAAGGCGAGCTGATCCCCGTGTATGACCAGGAGGCCATCATCGGCCACGCCCATGTCTTCACCGGCTGGGACTACTTCTACACCGGAAGCTATCGCACCACCCTGGGCGCCGGATCCAACTGGATCGAACCGATGCGCGAAGTCCCCGTCCGCCACTACACCGGCAGGAAGCGCCTGCTCAACAACGTCGTCCTCCCTGGCATCCCGGTGCTCAATGGCGTGCCGCTCAATCCTTACGGCGATCACAGCGGATCGACCATCGCCAACAATCTCGAGTTTCAGGCGCTGCCCTCGCTCGAACTGGATGCCGTCCACGACCAGATCTTCCAGCACCCCAACCTCGGCCCTTTCCTTTGCCACCAGTTGATCCAGCGCCTGGTAACCTCGCATCCGAGCCCGGGCTACATCTACCGTGTCGTCAGCAAGTTCAACAACAACGGCTCCGGCGTCCGCGGCGACTTGAAGGCCGTCATCAAGGCCATCCTCCTGGACTACGAGGCACGCTCCATCGCCGTCGCAAACACCGAAGAAAGCTTCGGCAAGCAACGCGAACCGGTCCTCCGCGTGACCCAACTCGCCCGCGCCTTCCGGCCGGCCAACAGCTTCGCCGGCACCTATGAGCAGGACGGCGGACTCATCACGGTCAACACCGGAACCGTTAACCACCGCTTGAGCGGCGGCCAGAAAGTGCTGCTCGGCTTTTCGGGGTCCGGAGTCCAGGCCCACGATAGCGGCGAATACTCGGTAAGCAGCAGCGTGCCGCCAACCGCCACCACCTTCACCGTTCGCACCCGCGATAGCGTGCGCGGCACCTGGGCGGTTCCGGTGGATTCCACCGTTCTTACAGTTACCTGTGGCTCTTCCCACGGCTTCACCACCGGCCAGTCGGCCTATCTCCGCTTCCGCACCGGCGGTGGAGCTGCCTTGATCGACGGCGTCTATCCGGTCACCGTCACTTCATCGACCGTATTCACCGTGCCCGTAACGTCCGATCCCCTCGCCCGCAGCGGGGAGATCGACGCCGCCTGGCTGCGCGGAAGCTACAGCCAGAGCTATAGCGGTGGCATCACGACCCTTACCGTGACCTGCGGCACCCTGCCCGGCCAAGTGGTGGGCAACAAGCTGACCATGAGCTTCATTTCGTCCAACACCCTGTCAACACCTCCGAATGGTGTCTACACGATCGCGACGATCAGCGCCACGGAACCCCGGCGCTTTACCCTCACCCCGGATAGCGGAGTCCAATCCTTGCTCAACGGCAGGGCCGGTACCTTCAACGCCGCACCGCACACTCCACTGCTCAACCGCAGCGGCAACGTCACCTCGGGCTATTCGGACTGGAATGTCGGAAACACCGACACCGTCCTCGGCCAGACCCCGCTGGGCGCCCCCACGGTCTTCAACTTCTTCGAGCCAACCTACAAGTTCCCCGGGGAGCTCGCGGATGCCGGCCTGACCACGCCCGAATTCCAGATCAGCTCTGACACGAATGTCATTCGCCAGGCAAACTTCATGTTTGGAGGGATTTACAGCAGCTCGTCCAGCTTGACCTCGGGAGGATACTCCAACGGCTTCGGCAGTTTCCGTGATGGCGCACACGACATCATGATGGACCTCTCGTCCTGGATGGGACCCCGGACCACCGGCACCGACTACTGGACGAACACCGTCAATCTCCGCGACTTGATCCGGGAATTGTCGAAACTGCTCATGGCAGGCCAGATGAGCCAGGCCATGGAGGATCAAATCTACAATCACGTCTCCAACACCGCGAATGTGGCTTACAACGCCACGACTCCGACCGACTCCGAAAGACGGAACCGCATCCGCGGCATCGTTTACTTCATCGCCGTTTCCCCCGAGCACGCGATCCAACGCTGAACCCTACCAAAGCCATGTCCAACATCGACCAGGACCGCGCCCGCCTCCTCCGCACCCGCCGCAGCTTCTTCCGCACCGTCGGCGGAGCCGCACTGGGATCCGCCGCCATCTCCAGCACACTTCGGGATTTCCGGCTGATCAATTCCGCCCTCGCCCAAGGCCCGGGTGCCGGCGGCTTCAACGACTACAAGGCGCTTGTCTGCATCTTCCTCAACGGCGGCAATGACAGCAACAATCTGATCGTACCGCGCGGTGCCGCCGCCCATGCGAACTACGCCGCGATCCGCGGGAACCTGACCATCCCGGAAGCCGCCTTGGTGCCCATCACGCCGATCAACAACGACGGCAACGAATATGGATTCCATCCGCTCTGTACGGAGATGGCCAACCTCTTCCAGGCCGGGAAGCTGGCCACGGCCTTCAATGTCGGGCCGCTGCTCTTCCCCACCACCCGGATCCAGTATCAGAAAAAGACCATCGCCCTGCCGCCCCAGCTCTTCTCCCACTCCGACCAGGTCACCCATTGGCAGACCTCCCTGCCCGACCAACTGCCGCGCTCCGGTTGGGGCGGCCGCATCGCCGACCACCTGCATCCCTTTCAGGACGAACTCCTCGCGGAGGCAGACCGGGCGAAGATCGCCCTCTGCACCAGCATTGCCGGAGCCAATACCTTCGAGGTCGGAAACAGCGTGCAGCAGTTCCACGTTTCCACCAGCGGTGCCATCGTCCTCGCAGGTGCCGCCACCGGCTCAGCCCGCGAGAATGTGGTCCGCAGCATCGCCAACCTGCAGAACAACAACCTCCAGGCCAAGGCCTTCGGCGATGTGATCGACAACGCCATCGCCGCCGGTGCCTTTTTGAACGACTCGATCGGCGAGACATCGCCCAGCACCCCGGTCAACTGGGTCTGGAACACGCCCTTCCCCAGCGGCTCGCTTGGCGACCAATTGAAGATGGTAGCCCGCATCATCGCCGGACGAAAGGAACTCAAGATCAAGCGCCAGATCTTCTTCGTCACCGTCGGGGGATACGATACCCACACGTCGCAAATGGGTTTGAACAACGATGCCTTGACCGGCTCCCACGCCAACCTGCTCGGCACCCTAAGCAAGGCGATCGGCGCCTTCCAGGCCGCCATCGAACAGATCGCCGCTCATCCGGTCCTCGGTGACGCCCCGGTCACCAACACCAAGGTGGCCAACAACGTGGTGGGTTTCACCATCTCCGACTTCGGCCGCACCTTCCCGACCAACAGCCAGGGCAGCGACCACGGCTGGGGCGGCCACCACGTCGTATTCGGCGGCAATGGCAATCCCACCACCGGTGCCGTCATTGGCAAAAAGACCTACGGCCGCTTTCCGGTCCACCAGATCAACGGACCGGACGACACCAGCACCGGCCGCTGGATCCCGTCGACCAGCGTCGACGAATACAGCGCGACTCTCGCGAAGTGGTTCGGTGTCCAGCCCGCCTACATGCCGGTCGTTTTCCCGAACATTGATCGCTTCGCACAGCCCGACATCGGGTTCATGAGATCATGACGGCCGCCGACCGATGAGAGTCCTCGCCACCGCCCTCCTCGCCATCCTGCTGGTGGCGCTGCTCCTCTGGCGTCCATGGGAGGCCGCTCCGCCTGACGAAAGCCAACCCGCATCGTCCGTCAGGGCCGTGCCCGTGCCACCATCCCCGCCCCAGGCCGGGCTACCCATCCAAGAACCCGAAGTAGCGCCGCCCGTCGCACCGCCGGCCGAGCCGAAAGGCCTCACGCCCCAGGAGATTCAGACCGTCCGCGACGCGATCGACAACCTCGAGTTCGTCTTCCGCGACTTCGCCACGGCGGTCGGAGGCAACCCGGTCGGCACCAACGCCGAAATCACCGCCGCACTCCGCGGCGACAATCTCAAGCAGCTCAAGCTCGACCTCCCGCTGGATTCCACCGTGAACGCTGCGGGCGAATTGTGCGATCCTTGGGGAAGCCCATGGTTCTTCCACCAACTCAGCCGTCTCAAGATGGAGATCCGCTCCGCAGGGAAGGACAAGCAGCTCTACACCGAGGACGACTTCGTGAGATGACGCCACACCCCGAGAGCGCCGGTCTTCAGACCGGCTCGAATGACTACAGGCTGCCGGTCTGAAGACCGGCGCTCCCGGGATTAACTTCTTCTGCGCCTGATTCAGCGCCTGGCTGAACCGGGCGTTGGTTCCACCGACCGCTCACTTCTCGCTCTTCGCCGGACCGACCGTCCCGCCCGCCACGAAGGCTGCCGGCGTCAGGGTCTGCCTCCGGTCTTCCCGGCCCCGGCTCACGTTGGCGGCCCATCGTGCAATCCGCCGCACCAGCGGATCGCTGTCCCAGGAAATATGAGCAATGCTCGGCCGGCACCAGTGGAAGTCCGGATCGGGATCTGTCGCGATCAGCGAGACATCTTCCGGCACCCGCAGGCCCCGCCGTGCCAGGAATTGCTGCGCCGCGAAAAAAAACGCCGTTTCATCAATGACCATGGCCGTAGGCGGAGTCACCCGGAACAATTCCTCCAGGCATCGATGAAAGTCCTCCGGGGTCTCCTCCCAAGCCGGCAGGTTGTATTCTCCAACCGCCAGCCCATGGGACGCAAGTTCCCTCAGGAACGCCTTCTCGGGCGCTCCCGGCTCCGGCAAGCGCCGCCGCGGACGGGCCATGAGCACGATCTTCCGATGACCGAGCCGGATCAATTCACGAGTGGCCTCGGCGACCGCCGCCGGCTTGTCCGGCCCCACCGCCGCGATCGGCAATCCACCCCGCCGGCCGAACAGGGCAAACACCGGCTCGGGTCTCCCGGCGAACCACTCCAATACCCGGCGCGAACCACCCAGGACCACCCATGCGTCGGCCGCCGTCGATTTCACCAACCTTCCCATCCGCGCTGCATCATCGCGGAGGTCCGCCATCGTTTGCCCTGCGATCTGGACGATATCCCCCGCCTGCTGGAGCCGGTGACGCAGTTCGACAATGTAGTCCAATCCCAGGTCGGCGGAATCTCCCGCCAGCAGCGCGATCCGCAGCAACCTCCGCTGCGGCTGATCCCCCATGGAAATCGATCGCCTCCGCCCGGCTCCACGGGCGACCAGCACCTGCTCGGCCTCCAGTTGCCGGAGCGCGATCTCCACCGTCTTGTTGTTCACTTCCAACTCCGCCGCCAACTCGTGTTTGCCCGGCATCAGTCCCGCCCAGCGACCGCGCGCCAGTTCGCCGCGCAAATGCTCCGCCACCTGCTCGGTGACAGTGAGAAACCGGACCTTGGCCACGCCCGGCAACCTGGCCGGTCAACGGCCAGCTGTCCAGAAAGAAAAAACTGGCTAACCGGCGGACGGGAGTAGGTTTCTCACCACCACATGAAGCCCATAAAACCCTTCAGCAGCCCCGCGGTCTCGCTTGTCGTCGCCGGTTGCCTCGCCATCTCCGGCCTGGCCACCACGGCTCGCGCCGCCACCATGGCCGCCAGCGCCAACGCGCCAACGGCCAACGGCCTGGACATCGCCAACCTTGCCACGCCCACCACGACGGACAAATGGTTCTTCGAAAACACCACTGGTGCCGGGGCTGCCAAGGGCCAGACTTTTACCACCGGTGCCATTCCCTCACTGCTCAGGTCCGTCACGATCCGGACCAGCAGCGGCGCCGCTGCCACCAAGGGATACAAGATTCGCGTCGGCACCGTATCAAGCACCACGTTTACCGAGGTTCGCTCGGAGACCGCGACCCAGGCATTCCAGTGGAACGCGGGAGAGTACATGAATTACACCTTCGCCACCCCCATCCAACTCCTGCCCAACACCCTCTATGGCGTGGATGTCGGCATGACTTCCAGTTCCTCATCCTGGCAGACGGGCATTCCCTACATCTATTTATCGGGCAACGCTTATGCGGGAGGACAATTGTACAATTCCGGCACGAATGGCTTGGGCACCAGCACCATTGCTTTCTCTTCCGGCAGCGACCGCACGTTCCACCTCGATATCCAGCACCCGCTCAATCCGAATCCAGATTTCGGCACACTGGTTTCCGCGGGCAACCTGACTCTCTCTTGGACCAACCTGATTCCAACCACCGGCACTGACGTCTGGGTGGACGTGTGGTTCGGCACCAGTCCGGGCACCATGACCAAGGTGGCTTCCGCTCAACAAAACCTCACTGCTTTCCTCGTCAACCTACCCGGTGCCGCCACCTATTACTGGCGCGTCGACTCCTTCCTCGATGGCACACCCACCGGCACCCCGGTGGCGAGCACGGTGTTCAATTTCATCGTTACTGACAGCGACGGCGACGGCTTCCCCGATGCATACGAATTGCTGCACACCACCCCGTCCTCTGCCACCGCGCTCAATCTGACCGACGATCTTGAGAACGGTGGAATCGGCGACGGTCTCACCGCTTGGCAGGAATTCCAACTCGGCACCAGCCCCAGCCTCGCCGATACCGATGGCGACACGCTCAATGACGGCCCCGAACTCACCGGAGTCGGGTCACGCCCTGCGACCGACCCGAAAAAAATCGATACCGATGGCGACGGACTTTCGGATCTCATCGAATCCAATTCTGGGACATGGGCCAGCACTGCCGACACCGGCACCAACCCCACCAAATCCGATACGGACTCCGACGGATTGAAAGACGGCGTGGAAACCAACACCGGCGCCTACGTCGGTGCCCCCAACACCGGCACCAGCCCGCTCAATCCCAACACCGACGGCGACAACGCGGGCGACTGGTATGAAGTCGCGATCATCGACAAGAAGCCGACGCCCGGAGTCACTCCGCCCAACTCGCCGAATGACGCCAATCTCAAGCCGAATATCGCCTATCCGCTGCCGAGTCCGGATGTTTCCACCGGTGCCACCAACAAGCCGGTGAAAGTCTACATCATGTCCGGCCAGTCGAACATGGTGGGCTTCGGCCAAATCGCCGGCACCGGCCTTGGAACCCTTCAAACCATGACCGGCGCGGAGAAAAAGTTTCCCAACCTCGTCGCCCCAGGCGGCGGCTGGACCACCCGCAACGATGTGAAATATCATGGAGTCATCTCCGATGTCGCCAAAGGCAATCTCAAGCCGGACGTGGCCGGAGACAAGTTCGGTCCCGAACTGGGTTTCGGTTACGTCATGGGCTGGTATCACGACGAGCCCGTGCTGCTGATCAAGGCGTCGCAGGGCAACCGCGGCCTGATGTGGGACCTGCTGCCTCCCGGAAGCCCGCGCACCGTCTACGGCGCCACCACCTACCCTGCCTACGGCGAATCACCCGAAACCTGGGCAACTACGGGTGGTGGTCCGTCACCCTTCGTTTGGTATGCCGGCAAGCAATACGACGATTTCTTCCTGAAAGAAAGCGACATGGGCCCTTCCTCATGGGCCGCCGCCATCGCCTATCCTGCTTCCTGCCAGGTCCGCCACAACGGGGTGACCTACATCAGCAAATCGGCACACACTTCGGCCACGACTTCGGAGCCTGGCGCAGGTGCCACTTGGACCACCTTTTGGAACGTGTATTCCGTCTTCAACACCGCCGACATTCTCGACAACTTTGCGACCGAGTATCCGAGTTGGGCCGCACAGGGTTTCGAAATCGCCGGCTTTGTCTGGTGGCAGGGCTACGATGACACGGGCGAGCCCAGAGCGACCCGTTACGAGCCGAATATGGCGCAGTTCATCAAACGGATCCGCGCATACTACGAAAACCGCTACCCGACCAAGACCGTCCCGAACGCGCCGTTTGTGATCGCCACCCTCGCCGCTGACGGCGGCTGGGGTAACACTGCCGCAGGGTATGCCAAGGTCGCCCAAGCCCAACTCAATGTCGATGGCACCGCCGGCATTTATCCTGAGTTCGTCGGCAACGTGAAAACCATGGAAGCCCGCGGCTTCTGGCGGGACTCCGCAATTTCGCCTTCAGGCCAAGGCTACCACTACAACTGGAATGCCGAGACCTACCTGCTCGTCGGGGACGCTCTCGGCCGCGCGATGGTCGACTTGCAAGCCTCTGCGGGTGTCAACACCTACGCCAACTGGATCGCCGGCTATCCATCGGTATCCCCAAGCCTCGCTGGCTTCGACCAGGATGCGGATGGCGACGGCGTCGAGAACGGCGTGGAGAATTTCTTCGGCACCAATCCCGGGGTCGGTAATTCCGGACTGATCGCCGGTGCATCGAGCGGCAACACTTTCACCTTCACCCACCCGCAGAATGCCACCACGGCCACCGGAGTCACTGCGGCCTACCGCTGGTCGAAAGATCTCACGACTTTCCGCAACGGGGGACAGACCGACGGCGACAACACCACGGTGAGCTTCAACGCGGTCACCACCGCAGGCGTCACCACCGTCACCGCCACCGTCAGCGGCACGGCCCCCCCAAAGTTGTTCGTGGACGTGAAGGTGAGCCAGAACTGATCCGCGCTCTCCCGCATCTCCAACCCATGAAAGCCCACCTCGAATCTGCCGTGCAGGCGCTTGCTGCCGCATGCGCCTTGTTCGCCCTCGCCACCGCGGCGCGCGCGGCCACCGTCACAAACGGCCCGACCGCCCCCGCCATCGGTGCGGATGACATCGCGAACTACGGATCCGTGGCCGGCACCGACAAGTGGTTCTATGAAAACAGCGCGGCCGGGGCGGCGAAGGGCCAGACATTCACGACCGGCAATGCGGCGGTCCTGCTCAAGGCGATCACCTACCAGACATCCTCCGCCGCCATGCCCGCCAAGACCTACGCCATTCGCGTCGGCACGGTTGCAGGAGCCACCCCGACCTTCGCCCAGCTCGTCCGCGAAACGGCCACCCAGAGCGCCGCCTGGGCCGCCGGCAACTACGTCACATGGACGTTTGGCACGCCTATCCTGCTGCAGTCCAACACGACCTACGGCATTGATGTGGGCATGATCGGCAGCACCTCGGCATGGCAGACCGGCATTCCCTACCTCAACGTCACCGGCAACGTTTACGCAGGCGGCGCGCTCTACAATTCGGGAACAAACGGCGCGGGCACCGCAGCCATGAGCCTGTCAACAAGCGACCGGTTCTTCCATCTCGACTTGGAAAAACCCATCACTCCTGCATTCACCCTCGTCGCCACCTCCCCGGCGGACGGGGCGGCCAACGTGCTGGCCTCCAATCCGCTGTCAGCCACCTTCAGTCGCTATTTCACGCAGGGTGCCGGCAATGTCATCTTCAGGAATCTCACCGACTCGGTCGATACCATCATCCCCATCGGCGATCCCCGGATCTCCATTTCCGAAAACCTCCTCACCATCGATCCGGGCAGCGCCCTGGTTTACAACAAGAACTACGCGGTGCGCATCGAGCCTGGTGCGCTCGTGAGCGACACCGCCATCCCCTTCGCGGGAATCACCGATGATACGACATGGAATTTCACCACTGCCGCCGGCGACCCGCTGCTGGATGCGATCGCGGCGCTCAAGAGCCACATCCTCGGCACGATCCCGCTGAGCGCCCCGCAGATCGAGGCGCACAAGCTGACCATGGATGCGGAAAAGAGCCGCTTTGCCACCAGTGGTGCGGCCATCGCCGCCGCCTTCGACCTGGTCACCACCTATGACAAGGTTTTGGGCGCGCTCTTTGTCGCCCGCAATCTGCCTTCCAGGGCTTCCGTGACCAACGACCTCCACTGGGCGATCTTCACCGTCATGCAGAACCTGATGGACCTGACCTACAATGCTGCCAACATTTACAACCGGGAAAGCCTGCTCAACGGCTTCAAATTCGGCAGCACCGCGAACTTTCCGGGCCGTTGCGCCCCGCCTGTCGATCCCGAGCTAACTCACACCGCGACGATCAGTGCCAGCTACCTGAACACCGTGGGCCGCGCCACCCAAGGGGATGGCCCGGGCACCTTCGCCCGCAAGCCGACCGGCTGCTACCTGGCCCCGGGTTCGATCGCCACCGTCACCGTGCCCGGTGCGCTGGTGGGAACCGGGTACCAAATCCGGGTCGGAGCCCACTCGTGGGATCATTCCAACAGGCCCAACATCAGGCGGCTGGACCGGTCCACGCTGGTTTACTCCATCAATGCCCTCGAGACCCGGATTGCCAGCCCTTTGGGCGGTGGAATCTACATCGAGGTGCCTTTCCTCGCCAACGCCGGAGTGGTCAATGTCCAGATCAGGAACGCCGTGCGCTCGCCGTTCTTCTCCGCGAAAAGCTTCCACACCACGACGCCCGCCCAATGGCTGACGGAACGCACGAGCCCGGCACCGTGGGCGGATTTTCAATCGGAGAAGTTCATGATGCAGGTGCCGACCAACTGGATCAGCACGATGCCCGATCCCACCCGGCTGATGGCCGATTGGGATGCCGCGATGGACGCGGTCAACGATCTCATGGGCTTCCCGCGCATTCGTGGCAAGGAGTCCTTCTACACCCAGGTGGATCTACAGCTTCGGGCATCGGTCTTCGCGCCGGGCTATCCCTCCGTGAATGTCGGCGGCTTCGATGCGAACGGGAATTATGGCGGCTACGCGGGTAACTACCTGGTCCGCGGACCGCAGGTTGGCGGCGGTGCCGACATTGAATTCCATGAACAGGGACACGGGTATTTCTTCCCGAAATTCGGCGGCGAATCCGAGTCCAATGTCAACCTTCTTCATGTGCCGGCCTTGCATCAGAAGTTCAACAAAACCCTCGATGAAGCATTCCGAATGTCGCTGGGCTACACCGGCACCTATCAAACGCTGGACACCACCGCCATCGCCTGGATGACCACCTTCAACTTCGCGCCCAAGAGACAGCCGATGGCGCAGTTGGAAAAACAATACCAACTCAAGGGCCACGCCAAGTTCGTCGATATCGCGCGGCTCTTCGGCTGGGAGAAGTTGAATGCTTACTCGGCTTCGATGGTGAATGATGAGGAGAACGGAATCACGGTGTCCGAAACCAACGACAGCCTGCTCCTGCGCCTGTCCAAAGAGGTGGGCCGGGACATCCGACCCCTGTTCCACTTCTGGGGAATTTACCCGGAGAATCCGACCACGCTGGCCAACTCCATGACAGCCGCAGGTTTGACCGCCCCTGCCGAGATCTACGACACCTTGCTCCACTACAAGTCATTGGTGCCCGCCAACAACGCCGCCTTCCAGGCTTTCGCCATGGCCTGGTGGGGCAGAAAACCGCTCATCACCGGCAACTGGGAGGAAACCGATCACGCCATGCAATGGGATGCAACGGTGGACTTTGATCCGGGTGGCTCCTCGGTGCGGCCCAACGGCGATATCTACGTGGAGGCCACGGCTGCCGACATCCAAGGCCGCTGCCAGGAACTGCTCGACCTTTATTTTCCGGGCGGCCGGCCAGCCGACACCACTCCGCCGGCCATCGCCACCCTCAGCCCTGCCGATGATGCCTCCGGTGCGTCTGCCAGCGCCAATCTCGTGGCAACCTTTACCAAACCGATCGCACCCGGCAGCGGCAGCCTCACGCTTGTCAATCTGAGCGACGCCACGCAGACAACCCTCTCGATCACCGATGCCAGCCAGGTGACGGTAGCGGGTGCGATCCTGACGATCAATCCGACGGCGAATCTCGTGGCGGGCAAGACCTATGCCATCCGCATCAACCCGACAGCAATCGACGACATCGCAGGGAACAGCTTCTCGGGAATCGCCAACGACACGGCGTGGAACTTCACCATCCCGCCAACCGACACCACTCCCCCCGTCATCACCCACCTCAGTCCGGCCGACAGCTCCTCTGCCGTTTCCACCGCTGCCAACCTCGTCGCGACCTTCAGTGAGTCGATCACCCTCGGGACCGGCAACATCACGATCAAGAATCTAACCAACGGCACCCAAACCGTCGTCACGCTGCCCAACTCCCAGGTGACGGTCGCCGGCACGGTCCTGACGATCAACCCCGCGTCCGACCTCATGTCGGGCATCGCCTACGCCATCCAGCTTGCAGGGACCGTGGTCAGGGATGCTTCCGGGAACACCTTCGCCGACATTGCCGATGACACGACATGGAACTTCAGCGCCGTCAATCCCGACATCACCCTTCCCACGATCGTCACCCGTTCTCCTGCTGACAACGCCACCGGCGTGTCGCCCGCTGCCAACCTCGTGGCAACCTTCACCGAGCCGATCGTCATCGGCACTGGCTATATCACGCTCAAGAATCTAACCGACGCGACCCAGTCTCTCATCGCTCTCGCCGACACCACCCGGGTGACGGTCGCAGGCTCGGTCCTGACGATCAACCCTGCGGCGGATCTCGGGGTGGGCAAAGCCTATGCCATCCGCATCGACGCAACCGCCATGGACGACTTGGCAGGCAATAGCTTTGCCGGGATCACGAATGACACGACATGGAACTTCACCATCCTCGCCGACGGCACCCCGCCAACTCTCGCGAACACCGCCATTGTCGATAACAAGGGCGGCGCGCCGGTCACCGTGAACACCCGGGTGACCTATACGGTGACTTTCAGCGAGGATATGCAAGCCAGCACCGTCACCGCCGCCGACTTCGGCAATGCGGGTGCCGCGTCCGTCACCATCGGGACGGTCACCGAGACCGCTCCGGGCGAATTCAGCGTGCAAGCCACGCCAAACACCGCCGGAAGCCTGCAACTCAAGGTCAATGCCGGTGCCGACCTCAAGGATGTCGCGGGCAACGCCCTGGACACCCTCTCGGCCATTGCCGATGACACGGAGATTGCCATCATCACCGATTATGCCGTCTGGTCCGGTGGTGCGGCCTTCGACGCCGACTCCAACAACGACGGCGTGGACAACGGCGTGGCGTGGATCCTCGGCGCGGCGGGTCCGAATGCCGGCGCAACCGGGTTCCTACCGACGCTGGACAACGCCAGCGACCCGGATTTTTTCATCTTCAACTACCGCCGGAACGACCTCGCCGCTGCTGACGCCAATACGGTCATCAAGGTGCAGTATGGCAGCACGCTCGCAGGGTGGAACGACGCAACTGCCGGACCCGACGTCGTCATCACGCCTTCCAACGACTTCCACGCGACCGGCGTCGACAAGGTGGAGGTGAAGATCCGCCGCACCCTCGCGGCGGGCGGCAAGCTGTTCACCCGTCTTCATGCGACCGTGACACCTTGAGCCTGTCCTACCAGCAATGATGGCTCCCCAACCTGTTGGGCGAGAGCAAGGTCCGGAACTTTCCCATGCGAAAACCTGGCCACTTAGCGGCCAGGCTTCAAAAATGAAAAAACTAGCGTAACCGCGCAATTGCCCGATCTTGTGCACCTCGTGAAACCTCGATATCAAAACCGCTTCATGTTCGTCCTCTGCGCGACCCTTGCCCAAGCGTCCGCGTTGACCTGGGATGCCAACGGCACTGGAGCCGGCCAGACCAACGGCATCGGCGATTGGCTGAGCGCCAATCTCTGGTGGAATGGAAGCGCCAACCAGAATTGGGTCTCTGGCTTGGATGCGGTTTTCGGCGGAGCCAATACCGCTGGTGCCGCGGTCACTCTCTCCAGCCCGACCGCCGTCGGCGCGATCACCTTCAACACATTCTCCGGCACCTACACGCTCGGCAACGGCGGCGTGCCGCTGACGATCAACGGCGGCATCAACAAAACCGCCGCAGCCGCCGCGGTCTCCCTGAGCGCCAGCCCCATCGTCCTCGGCGCGGCCCAAACCTGGACCAACAATTCCTCCGGAGCGTTCACCATCACCGTGCCGGTAAACAACGGAGGCAACCTTCTGACGATCGATGGCAATGGCACCACCAACTTTGGAACCGCCACCACGTCCGTAATCTCGGGCGCAGGCGGCATCACCTACAACGGCACGGGTCGCCTCTTCCTTGGCGCGGGCCAGGTTCCCGCCCATACCTATTCGGGCACCACCACACTCAACGGCGGTGTAACAATGGTTTCCAACAACAACCTCGGCACCGGAGACCTCGTCCTGGACGGGGGTGTCATCGAGGCCTACTGGACCACGAATTTCACCCGTCCCCTCGGCAATGACCTTGCGAACAACACGCCGGAGTTTCGGATCATTGGCGGTGCCAGCGGTTTCGGAAACAACAATGGCGGCAATAGCGTCATTCTCGGCAACAACGCCGGCTACGAGGCGGTTTGGGGTGCCGCGGATGAAGCGGGCAATACGGCCGCAACCGGCTTTTTCAACCCGTCCACGTTCGTTCTCAACACGCAATACACCCAAAACACAGGCATCACGTTTCAGAACAAGATCGACCTCAATGGCACCACGCGCACCATCCAGGCGGGCGCCGGCACTTCGGGGGGGGCCACAGCGACCGTCAGCGGGGTGATTCGCAACACCCGCGGCACCGCCGCAGGCCTGATCAAAACCGGCCCCGGCTTGCTGATCCTCACGGCGGCCAACACCTACAATGGCGGCACCACCGTCAATCAAGGCAACCTCCGTTTCGGGTCACTCACCGCGATGCCCTCATCCGGAGACGTGACCGTCAATGCCGGTGCCACCCTGACCGCCGAGGCCGGGGCAGCAGGTGATTGGACCTCCGGCACCAGCGGCGTGGGCACCCTTGGCGGTCTCTTCTCCGGGATCGGCAGCGCGGGCACCAGCACCGTGAGCTTTGCCACCGACTCGACGCTGGGACTCGAAATGACCGGGAACCTCACCTACGCGGGCGACATCCCCAATCTCGGCATCAACGTCGGAATCACCAAGACCGGCGGTAGCAGTCTCACCCTCACGGGAAACAACAGCTACAGCGGCAAAACCAGGGTTCACGCCGGAACCCTCTCGTTCAACTCCATCGGCAACGTCGGTGGTGGGAACAGCGCTTTGGGTGCCCCCGCCTCTGCCGCCAACGGAACCGTCAACGTCGGCACAGGCGGCACCGCGGGAGTCATCACCTACACGGGTAGCGGTCATGCCAGCGACCGTGTGATCAACCTCTCTGGTTCAACCGGAGGCGCGACCATCGAATCTTCAGGAACCGGCCCCTTGACCTTGACCTCGCCGCTCACCGCCGCCGCAGGAGCCAAAACCCTCACCCTGGGTGGTACCAACACCGGAGCGAATTCCCTGCCGTCAACAGCCTTGCCAGGACTTGCCGAGGTTCTGACCATCCAGAAAAGCGGCGCGGGCACCTGGAGGATCAACGGCTTCTCATCTCAGAAGAACGCATGGTCCGTCACTGCGGGCACCTTGCTCGTCACCGGAGGAATCACCACTGGCGATCAGAATGTCACCGTTTCCGGCGGCACGCTTGCCGGTGTGGGACCGTTCACGCTCCAGTCCACGAAAAGCCTGACGGTCGGGGCGGCGGGAAGCCTGTCACCCGGAATCTCCGGTGCTGGCACCATGACGGTTACCGGCATCCTCAACATCTCCGCCATGGTCGGCGGCTCCGGCAAACTCAACTTTGAGATGTCGGCTCCGGCTGCCAGCGACAGGATCGCCGTCACCGGCACAGCCCAGATCGGCACCGGCCTGCTCGGACTCAACGACTTCGTCTTCACCGACCTCGGCGGCATGTCCGCCAGCACCTACGTCCTGATCTCCACCACCGGTGGCATTACCGGCACGCTGGACCCGGCCAACCGCCTCGGCGCGATCGGCCCGATTTCCGGGGCACTTCAAATCAACGGCAACAACCTCGAATTCACCGTCGATTCGGACCTCGATGGATTGCCGGACAGCTACGAATTGGCAAACACCGTTCCTCCTTCCGCCACCGGGCTTGATCCCAATGCGGACCTTGAAAACGGCGGCACGGGCGATGGCCTCACCAACCTCCAGGAATACATCGCCGGCACCAACCCCAACCTTTTCGATACCGACGCCGATGGAATCCGGGACGGTTATGAAACCAACACCGGCATCTGGGTCAGCGCGTCAAACACCGGCACCAATCCGCTCGTCCTCGACAGCGATGGCGACACCATCCGCGACGGCTACGAAACAAACACCAACCTCTGGGTCAGCAGTTCCAACACCGGCACAAGTCCGCTCAATCCCGACAGCGACGCCGATGCATTGACGGATAATGTCGAAACGAACACCGGCACCAACGTCAGCAAAACCAATACCGGCACCAACCCGAACAATCCGGACACCGACGCCGATGGCGCGGGCGATTGGTATGAGATCACCGCTTCGCTCACTAACCCCTTCAGTGCCGCCAGCAAGCCGAACGTCCCCTATCCGCTCCCTGATCCGGACAGTTCCACCGGTGCCACCGACAAGCCGGTCAAAGTTTATATCATGTCCGGCCAGTCCAACATGGTCGGAGCGGGGACCGTCAGCGGCACGGGAGATGGCACGCTGGAAACGATGACACTGCGCCAAAACAAGTTCCCCAATCTGGTCACCCAAAGCGGCGCTTGGACGGCTCGCGAAGACGTCTACTATCGAGGGGTCATTTCCGCTACCGCCGACAAAAAGCTTGGTCCCGGCTGTGGATCGGGTTCCAACACCATCGGCCCGGAACTCGGCTTTGGCCACGTCATGGGTTGGTTCCACGATGAAGGTGTCCTGCTCCTCAAGTCTTCCATCGGCAACCGGGCCCTCGGGTGGGACATTCTGCCAGCAGGCAGCGCCCGCTATGAGTTTGGCGGTTTCACGTACTGCGGCTCTGGCGACGCCGCGGAAAAATGGGCGGTGGGCAGCCCCGCTCCAACTTGGACTACCGGAAGTTGGTATGCGGGTTATGAGTGGGATCGCTTTTTCAGGGATGAAAGCGAATGGATCCATCCTCACGCCGCTGAAGTCAATGTGGTCGACATCCTCGACAACTGGAATACCCAACATTATGGGGCTACCGGCAAGCACTTCGCAGGCCGCGATTTCCAAATTGCAGGCTTCGTCTGGTGGCAAGGTGAAAGAGACTCTGGCGATGCTGGACACTCGAGCCGCTACGAGCAAAACCTGGTACAACTCATCAACTCCCTGCGCAGCTACTACAGCAACCGCTACCCCGGCAAAGTCGTGCCCAATGCTCCTTTTGTTATGGCGACACTTGGGGAAACGTCAGATACAGCAGGGGCTTCTAACAGTAAGACGGTGTTTGACGCGATGATGGCCGTTGGTTCCGGCAATCACCCGCAGGTGGCTCGCGTGAAAACCGTCTATTCCTATCCCCTCAGCGAGGGAGGTTCAGGCAATTCGCACTACAACAACCGCGCCGGGACCTACATGCTCGTCGGCGACGCCATGGGCCGTGCGATGATCGACCTCCAGGCCGCCACAGGTGGAAACACTTACGCTTCATGGATCGCCACCTTCCCCGGTGCCGCCTCCATGCCCGGCTTCGACCAAGACGCCGACGGCGACGGCGTCGACAACGGCGCGGAGAACTTCTTTGGCACCAATCCCAGCGTTGGTTCGTCCGGAATGGTCGCTGGAGCATCAAGCGGCAATACATTCACCTTCACCCATCCGCAGAACGCCACCCCGGCCACCGGCGTCACAGGAACCTACCGCTGGTCGAAGGATCTCGTCACCTTCCGCAACGGTGGCCAGACCGATGGCGACGGGACGACGGTGAACTTCAACGCGGTCACCAACGCGGGCATCACCACCGTCACCGCCACCATTGCGGGCACGGCAGCCACCCGGTTGTTTGTGGATGTCAATGTGACCCAGAACTGATCCACTCCCACCCGGATATCCCATCTCCAAGGCAGCCCCCCGGAATCGGGGCGGCCGTCGTGGGAAGGAAGACCCGCCCGCACACCCGATGATCCAACCTTGCCGAAGCCCCGAACAGGGACATTTTCCAAAACCGCGCCAATTGATGAAAACCCACCTCGAATTTGCCTTCCGGATCCTGGCCGCCGCCATTGCCCTTGCGTCTTCCGCCGGGGCCGCGACCATGTCCGCCACCTCCACCGCTCCCGTCGTCAACGATGCTGACATCGCCAACTACGGCGACGTGGCCGGCACCGACAAATGGTTCCTCGATGCAGCACGCGGCCAGTCCATCACCACCGGTGGAGCGGCCGTGCGACTCAAGTCCATCACCTATCAAGTCAGCGCAGGAAACGGCGCGGCACCCACCAAAACCTACACACTGCGCGTCGGCAAGGTGACGGGCACCAATTTCGCCCAAATCCACTCGGAAACGGCGACCCAGAATTTCTCTTGGACCGGTGGCCAATACATGACCTGGACCTTCACCACACCGGTCCTGCTCGAACCCTACACGACTTATGGCATCGACGTGGGAATGACCGCCTCCACCAGCGGTTGGACCACCGGCATCCCCTACATCAACGTCACCGCCGACGATTACGCGGGCGGCACCAGCTACTCCAGCGGCGCCAGCGGAGTCGGCACCAATTCCATATCCTCCTCGGTCAGCTCCGACCGTACCTTCCACCTCGATATCGAGCGTCCACTCGGCCCTGTCTTCTCGCTAGTCGCACCCAGCCCCGCGGACAACGCCACCGGCGTTTACGCCTCCCGCGAGTTGGTGATGACCTTCAGCCAGGACGTCACACCCGGCACCGGTAACCTCACAATCCGCAATCTAACCGACAACACCAGCGCCACGATCCTCGCAACCGACAGTCGCATCACCTACGATCAGAACGTCGTCCGCCTCAACCCCACCGGACTGATCACTTGGAACAAAAACTACGCTATCCGCATCGACGCCGGCTTTTTCCTCGGCACTGCCAGCGCCCCCATCCCCGCGATCACCGACGACACCACTTGGAATTTCAGCACCATCGCAGCCGACCCGCTTCTAGCAGCCATCGCCGCGCTCAAGGCCCACGTCCTCAACACCGCCCCTCTCACCGGACCTCAGATATCCGCGCACAAGACCACCATCGATGACCAGCGCCAGCGTTTCGCGGAAAACACCGCCATCATCAACGCGGTGTTTGACCTCATCACCACCTACGACACCGCCAAAGGCCCCTTGTTCGTCAGCGGCTTCGCCAACAACTCCACCAGCTTCGACCGCAACGTCACCACTGGTACCGCCAAAAACGCCATCAACCCGGAAAACTACCATTGGGTCATCTACACCGTCATGCAGCATGCGATGGACCTGATCTACACCTCGGAAAACCTCGCGAAATACGAAGCCACGCTCACCAACTACAAGTTCGGCAGCCACACCAGTTTCCCCGGCCCCTGCTCGCCGCCTTCAAACCCGGCTAACACCCACTCCGTCCCCATCAACGGCAGCTTCCCCGTCACCTTCGGCCGCAGCACCCAGATGTGGACCACCCCTGCCCGCAAGCCCACCGGCACCTACCTCGCGCCCGGCACCATCGCCACCGTCACCGTGCCGCCTGCTCTTGTGAACGCAGGCTACAAAATCCGCGTCGGCGCACATGCGTGGGATCTCTCCGCCCGCCGCCCGGTCAACCGCCTCGAACGCGCCACCCGCCTCTACGCGATCAACTCCACCACCACCAAGATCGCCAGCCCCTACGGCGGCGGCATCTACATCGAGGTGCCCTTCGGTGCCAACGCCGGAGTCGCCAACGTCACCGTCACCGGCGGCGTCCGCGCACCGTATTTCTCAGCGAAAACCTTCCACCAGACGACCCCCGCCGAGTGGGACACCGAGAAAACCAACCCCGCGCCGTGGGCGGATTTCCAGTCGGACAAGTTCATGTGCCAGGTGCCGCGCAAGTGGATCTACAACATGACCGGCGCGCAAGCGGTCCAACTGATGGTCGATTGGGACAAGGGCATGGATGCCATCAACGACCTCATGGGCTTTGATCGCAATCGCGGCAAGGAAACCATGTATTGCCAGACAGATGTCATTCTTCGCTCGTCCGTCCACGCCCCCGGCTATCCGGCGGTCAACGTCACCTCCAATGTGAATTCCGAGGTCAGTCCGCTCGGCTACGCAGGAAACTACCTCGTCCGCGGCCCCAATACCACGCTCACCGCCGCCAACATCGAGTTCCATGAACAAGGCCACGGCTACGGATTCCCGAAATTCGGCGGCGAGAGCGAATCCAACGTCAACCTCCTCCAGCCCGCCATGCTCTCCCGAGCGTTCGGCAGAACCTTCGATGAAGCCCAGAACGGCTCCTTCGGCAGCGGCAGTTCTTTCATCACCGTTGATAACACCGCCATCGCCTGGATGTGCGTCTTCAGCTTCTCGCCCAATGAAATACCGATGCAGGACGGGGAAAAGGACTACCAGCACAAGGGCCACGCCAAGTGGATGGACATCGCCCGCATCTACGCCACGCCCACCAACCCCAACGCAGGCTGGGA
>JAYTLR010000126.1:0-7555 GCA_043729195.1 Akkermansia sp. | reverse complement strand
GGTTGGTGGGATGACTATCCTTCAAGCGGGCTAAAGATCCGCTTTCCTGGAAGCACCGCACTCGGTTCAACCACGGGGCAGGGTTACGCGGAACGTCGTGCCGTCGTCACCATGGACCTCGATCTTCCCGCCGTGGTTCTCGACGATGGTTTTCGCGATGGCGAGGCCGAGACCGGTGTGGCCGTTGGCCTGGCCGCGGGCGGAGTCGGCGCGGTAGAAGCGGTCGAAGAGGCGGGGCAGGTGCTCGGCAGCAATGCCGGGGCCGGTGTCGCGGACTTCGAGCAACACGGAGTCGGCGGTGGTCGTCGTTTTCAAGAACACCTTGCTGCCGGAGGGCGGGTGGACGATGGCGTTGGAAAGCAGGTTCTGGACGATCATCGCCAGCGAGTGCGGGTCGCCTTGGAGCGGGGCGGGTGACAATTCGCGGTGGATGGTGATGGAATGTTCATCGGCCAGCGGCTGGAGCAGTTCGGCGACGCCTCCCGCGATCTCCGCGAGGTCGCAGACGACCGGTTCGGAGCCGGATGAAGGCAGGTCCTGGCGGGCGAGGACGAGCAATGATTCGACCAACGCCCGCATGCGCTCGGCAGCAGTGCGGCAGTTGGCGAGGATCTCGCGATACTGTTCCGGTTCGCGTTCGCGCTTCAGGGCGCGTTGGGTTTCGGAGAGGATGATGGTGACGGGGGTGCGCAGCTCGTGGGAGGCGTCGGCGGTGAAGCGCTTCTGGCGCTCGATCGCCGCGGCGAGTCGGTCGAAGGTGTCGTTGAGCACGCCGCCGAGCTGGTCGAGTTCGTTGTCGGTGCGCGCGAGCTCGATCCGTTCATCGAGGTTTCCCGCGGCGATGCGCGAGGCGGTGCGGCCGATGGTATCGATCGGTTTCAAGGCACGCCCGGCGAGCCACCAGCCGCCGCCGAGGCCGGCGAACCAGACGGCCGCGCCGCCGAGGGCGAGCAGCAGGCCGAAGTTCCGGAGCTCGGCTTGTTCGGCGGCGATGTCGCGGCCGATGATTGAACTCATGCCGGAAGGATTGATGCGGTGCTGTTCGCGGCGCGGGCCCTTTTCGACATACTGGGTCGAGCCGTCGCCGGCCTGCCGGGGCGGAGTCAGATCGGCCGGAGCGTTTGCCGAGATGAATAGCTCCGACCCGTCGCTATCCCAACACGCGAGGTAGGTGCCGCCACTGCCGCCTTCGAAGAGGGCGTGGAGTTCGGGCGGAAAGGACGAGGCATCGCCGGGATTGCGAAGCCGCTGGCGGATCTCGTCGAGGCTCGGCGGGTCGTCCTTGTTCGGCAGCGGCTGGGAGGCGAAGAGGCTGCGGAAGAAAGTGCCTTGGAAGTTCCGGATCTCGCGGTCGATCTGGCTGGTGCGGTCGTTCGCGGTGAGGCGGAAGGCCAGCAGGCAGAGACCGGTGATCAGCCCTAACAAGATGAGCGCATACCAGAGCACCAGGCGCCAGCGGACCGAGCGGAAGAGGCGGTTCATTCGATCGAGTAGCCGTGGCCGCGGCGGGTGGAGATGAAGGTGGGACCGAGCTTCTTGCGGACGTTGGAGACGTGAACGTCGAGCAGGTTGGAGAGCGTGTCGTCGGTCTCGTCGAAGAGGTGCTCGTAGAGTTCGGTGCGGCTGACGACGCTGCCGCGGTGGAGTGCGAGGTATTCGACGAGGCCGTATTCGCGCGGGGTCAGCGGGATGATCTCACCCTCGCGGCGGACGCTGCGGGCGGCGGTGTCGATCTCCACGCCGTCGATTTCTAACAAGCTCGATCCCAGGCCGGAACTGCGGCGGATCAGGGCGCGCAGGCGGGCGAGCAGTTCTTCGAAATCGAAAGGCTTGGTCAGATAGTCATCGGCCCCGGCATCGAGCCCGCGGATCCGGTCGGGAACGGCGTCGCGGGCGGTGAGCATCAGGACCGGCGTCGACTTTTCCGGGCGAAGGCGGCGAAGCAGTTCCCAGCCATCGATGCCCGGCAGCATGCCATCGAGCACGATGCCATCGTAGTCGGTGGCGAGGGCCTTCACCAACCCTTCATCGCCATCCGCCGCCGTGTCGACCGCGTAGAGTTCCTCCCGCAGCCCTTCGGTCAGGCTGTGGCGGAGCAGGGGGTCGTCTTCGATGACGAGGAGGCGCATGGAAAAGTTGAGAGTCTGAAGTTGATAGTTGATGGTTAGAAGGCGGAGTCGCGGAGTCTTTGGCTGTTCACTATCAACTATCAACCCTGGACCATCCACTCACTCATGCCGCAAGGCTTCGATCGGGTCGAGGCTGGCGGCGCGGCGGGCGGGCATGAAGCCGAAGAGGATGCCGATGGCGGCGGAAAAGAGGAAGGCGATGCCGTTGATCCGGGGGTCGAAGATGAAGGGGGCTCCCACGAGCTTGGCCAGCCAGAGGCAGAGGCCGTAGGCAAGCGCGATGCCGCAGAGGCCACCGACGCAGGAGAGGGTGACGGCTTCGACAAGGAACTGGAGCATCACTTCGCGGGCCCGCGCGCCGATGGCCATCCGGATGCCGATCTCGCGAGTTCGCTCGGTAACCGATACCAGCATGATGTTCATGATTCCGATGCCACCGACCAGCAGGCTGACTCCGGCGACCGCGGCTAACAGGGAAGTCATCACCTTGGTGCTGGAGCTGACCGCATCGGCGATCTGGCGGCTGTCGAAGGCGGAGAAATTATTCTGCTCGCTGCGGGAGAGGTTGCGGCGCTCGCGCATCAGGGAGTTGAGGTCTGCGACGACGGCTTCGCTGGGGTAGCCGTCTTCGGTGGAGATCATGATCTGGCCGAGATTCTGTTTTGAGAGTTGGCCGTTCAGTCGCCGCTGCAGGGTGGTGATGGGGATGATGATGTTGTCGTCGAGGTCGTCGCCCCAGCCCGCCTGGCCCTTGGCGGTGGTCACGCCGATCACCGTGACGGCGGTGCTGAGGAGTCGGATCTTCCCGCCGATCGCATCGCCCTTCGGGAAGAGTTCCTTGCGGATGGTCTCACCGATGACCGCGACCGTCGCGCCGTCGACGACTTCCGCGTCCGTGAAAAAGCGGCCATCGGCGATCTCCCAGTTGCCGATCGGGAAGTATTCCGGCGTGGTGCCCTGGACGTCGGACTGCCGGGCTTCCTCTCCGGCTATCGCCTGGACGTTGGTGTTCGCCATCGGAGCCACCGCGCGGATGCCCGGGATCTGCCTCCGGATTATCTCCACGTCGTCCGCGCTGAAGAGCGGCGCGGATTGCGGTCCCCAGCCTTGGCCGGGGCGGAGGGTGAGGAGGTTGCTGCCGACCTTTTCAATCTGGGATTTCACGGTTTCCGTGGCCCCGCGACCGAGGGTGACGAGGGTGACCACGGCGGCGACGCCGATGACCACGCCGATCACGGTGAGGAAGGCACGAGTGAGGTTGCGGCGGATCTCTCGCAGGGCGATGACGAAGGCGTTCCAGAACATGTCAGTGCGGGCGCTGGGTGTTGGTCACGTCGGACTCGATCAGGCCGTCGCGGACCAGGATGACGCGTTTGGCGTAGCGGGCCACTTCGTCTTCATGCGTCACCATGAGGACCGTGATGCCGAAGTCTTCGTTGAGCCGGCAGAGCAGCTCCATCACTTCGCGGGTGGTTTTGGTGTCGAGGTTTCCGGTCGGTTCGTCGGCGAACAGCGTGCCGGGATTGGTGACGATGGCGCGGGCGATCGCGACGCGCTGCTGCTGGCCGCCGGAAAGTTCCGACGGCGTGTTGCGCTCCTTGTCGGGCAGCCCGACGCTGGCCAGCGCTTTGCGAGCCATCTCATGGCGCTGCTTTCGCGAGTAGCCGCGGTAGAGCAGGGGAAGCTCGACGTTCTCCAAGGCGGAGGTCCGGGCAAGCAGGTTGAAGCCTTGGAAAATGAAGCCGAGCGCGTGGCGGCGGAGCAGCGAGCGCTGGTCCTTGTTGAGGGTTTCCACGGCCACTCCATCAAAGCGGTAGCTGCCGGTGGTCGCGGTATCCAAGCAGCCTAACAGGTTCATCAAGGTTGATTTCCCCGAGCCGCTGGGGCCCATGACGGCGAGGAATTCGCCCCGTGCGATATCCATGTCCACGCCGCACAGGGCTTGGAACGAGGCATCGCCGCGGCCGTAGGTCTTGGTCAGGCCGCGTAGTTCGATCAGCGGTTTCATGGCTTCGCCGGGGGCTTGGCGCTGATGATGATTTCGGTGCCAGCGGAAAGTCCATCGCCGGTGATCTCGGTCTGGCTGCCGTCGGTGAGGCCGGTGGAGACCTTGATCTCGACGGGTTCGCCATTCTTCAAGGTCCAGACGCTGGAGTCCTTCTTTTCCGGGCCGATGGGGAGGTCGGATCCCGCACCGCGGCCCCAGCGGCGACCGCCGCCGGGCGAGAGCTGCTGGACGATGGTTTTCCCTCCGTCGTCCTCCTTGCCGAGCATCGCTGCGGCCACCGGGTCGAAGCGCAGTGCCGAGTTCGGCACGGTGAAGACGTCCTGTCTGCGCTCGATGAAAATGTCGGCGGTGGCGGTCATGCCGGGGCGCAGGCTGAGGTCGTCGTTGCTGACTTCGAGCTCGGTGCTGTAGGTGACCACGTTGTTGGTAAGGAGGGATCCGAAGAAGACCTTCTTCACCGTCGCGTCGTAAACGCGCTTCGGCCAGGCATCGACCGTGAACTCGACCCTTTGTCCTTTCGCGACGCGGCCGATATCGGCTTCCGCAACGGCGACGACGAGCTCCATCTTCCGCAGGTCTTCGGCGATGGTGAAAAGTTCCGGGGCGGTGAAGGAAGCCGCGACGGTCTGACCGACCTCAAGCTTGCGGAGGAGGATAGTGCCATTGACGGGCGAGCGGATGACGGCCTTCTCAAGATCGCGCTCGTTCGATTTCACGGTTGCCTCGGCCTCCGCGACGGAGGCTTTCGCGCTTTCCAGGTCGGCTTGCGAGCGTTCCATGGTGGCTTGCGACGAGTCCATGTCCGCCTTCGACGGCGTCTGGCCGCCGCTCAGCTTGTGGAGGTCCAAGGCCCGCTCGTGGGACGCGACACTTTCGCGCAAAGTCGCTTCCGCTTGGGCGACGCGGGCCTTGGCCGACATCAAGGTGGCGCGGGTGCGCTCGGTTTGCTGGGTCAGCTTGATCGTGTCCAGCTTGGCGAGTTCCTGGCCTTTGGTCACGGTGTCGTTGGTATCGACATAGACCTCGGAGATGGTGCCGGACAGTTCGCTGCCGACGATGACCTGGTTGGTCGGCGCGAGGTTGCCGGTGGCAGTGATTTCAATGGAGATTTCGCCCTTCTCCAAGGGCCGGGTCACGTATTCGGGGCCCGCGGCCTCGTTGGAACTACGATTGAAATAGTAGTACAAACCGCCACCGAGGGCGGCGACGACCAGGGCGATGGTGACCCACTTGCGGATAGGTCGGGATTTGCCGCGATCAAGGATGGCGGCGAGATTTTGGGCGGAATCGGGTGACTTCATGAAAAGGTGTTAGGAGCCGGCGGACCAACCGCCGCCGAGTGCCTTGTAGAGTTGGACGTGGGCGGCGGCGCGGTCGGCCTGGACGGCGGCGACGCTTTCCTCGAGGGCGAGGTCGCTGCGCTGGGTGTCGAGCACGGTGGTGATGTCGATGATGCCGGCGCGATACTTCAGGCCCGCGAGCTTGGATGCTTCCTTGGCGGCGGCGGAGGCCTTCTCGAGCGAGGCGAGCCGCTGCGCGCTGAGGCGGCAAGCGATGAGCGCGTCCTCGACTTCGGACAGGGCTGTTAGAACGGCGGACTGATAGGCGAGGAGCGCTTGTTCCTCGGCGGCGGACTGCGCCTCGATGTTCGAGCGGATGCGGCCCGCGTCGAAGATCGGACCGGAGATGCCGGCGATGATCCCGGTGGCGAGCGCCTCGGGATTGAAGAGCTTGGAGCTTTTCAAGGTGTCGATGCCGAGTGATCCGGAAAGGCGCAGGTTGGGCAGGCGCTCGGCTTCAGCGGAGCGGGTGCGGGCGATCGCGGAAATCCAGCCGTAGCCGGCGGCGCGAACATCGGGGCGCTGGCGGAGGGTATCGGCGGGAATGCCGACCGCGAGGCGGCGGGCGGGCGAGGGGACCGGACCGGATTTCAAGGAAAGCGTGCCGGGTGCCTGGCCGCAAAGGAGGGCGAGGCGGTTGCGGGTTTGGCTGATGTTTTGCTCGAGCAAGGCGAGCTGGGAGCGGGCGCTTTCGAGGCCGGATTCGGACTGGCGGAGTTCGAGTTGATCGATCTCGCCGGCCTGGGCGCGCCATGAGGCAAGCCGGGTGGTTTCCTCGCGCGAGGTGAGGCTGCGCTTCACGATTTCGAGCCGTTCTTCGGCAGCGCGGAGGTCGAGGTAGGCGAGCGCGACTTCGGAGGCGAGGGACGCTTGGGCGGAATAGAGGTTTTCCCTCGCCGCTTCGGCATCGGCGGAGGATGCGAGGACCGACTGGCGATTGCGACCGAAGAAGTCGGATTCCCACGAGGCGCTGAGGCCGGCGGAGTAGGAGGTGGACGAGCGGTCGGTGGCGCCATCGGTCCACGACTTGCCAGCGTTGCGCGAGCCCGAGTAGTCGAGGGCGGGGAAGAGCGATGCTTTCTGCGCGTCGCGGCGTGCTTGGGCTTCGCGGACGCGGGCCATCGCCGAGGCGAGGTCGCGGTTGCCGGTGAGGGCGCGGCGGATCAGCGAACTCATCTGCGAGTCTCCGAAATCCGACCACCAGGTGGCGAGGTCGCGGTCGGGCGAGGCGGTGGGGAAGTCCGCGGCATTCCGCCAAGCGACCGGCAGGGTGAGCGTCGGGTCTTTCCCGCCGCGCGTGACGGCGCACCCGGGGATCAGGGCGATCACGGCGATGGCGCCGATGCGGACGGAGAACTTCATGGCGCGGACAGTGGCAGCGGGAACCTTTAGGTAAGGTGAAGGGGCGATGTTTCGCAGGAGTGAAACGTGGGGGGGCGGGGTGCAAGGTCGAGCCGGTCTGAGGACCGGCGGTCCCAGGGAACAAAAAGGCCGCCCCACGTGGTGAGGCGGCCTGGGGGTCTTAAAGACAGGATCGCTTCAGCGGCCCGAATGCGAGGGGCGGCGTCCGCCGCGTCCACGGCTTGCACCGCCACCGCCGCCGCCGCCGGGAGCACCACCGCCGCCACTGCTGCGGAATCCGCCGCGGCCCTGTTGGACTTTTTTCGGCGGGGCACCGCGGCCGCCGCGGGCGTAGCGCTCGGCGAGGCCGGCGTCGTGATGGTCGTGATCGGTGCAGACCGGGATCGGCATGCGGATGATCTTTTCGATCTCGCGCAGGTAGTCGAGTTCCTCATCCGAGCAGAATGATACCGAGAGTCCGTCGGCTCCCGCGCGGCCGGTGCGGCCGATGCGGTGGACGTAGGCTTCGGGCTCGTTCGGCAGATCATAGTTCACCACCAGGCCGACGTCTTTCACATCGACGCCGCGGGCGGCGACATCGGTGGCAACGAGGACCGGGGTGAGGCCCTTGCGGAAGCGGTCGAGCGCCTTTTCGCGCTGGGCCTGCGACTTGTTGCCGTGGATCGCATCGGCTTCGAAGCCGGCGGCGCAGAGGCTCTTGGCGAGCTTGTTCGCAC
>JAYTLR010000125.1:0-243753 GCA_043729195.1 Akkermansia sp. | reverse complement strand
ACGAAGACCGCGCTCATAAGCGCCAGCGCGATGAAGAGAAGAAGGAGCACACCGAAAAACTTGCCGAGGAGATACTCAAAACGCGGAACCGGCTTGGCGAGGATGGTGTAGAGCGTGCGGTCTTCGACGTCTTTCGGCAGCAGCAGCGCGGTCGCCACCACCCCGATCACCACCGAGAAAAGGGTCATCGTCCCCAGGGACCAGCTCCGGATCGAGCGCAGCACGTCGGTGCCCTCCAGGTCCGGCCGGCCGAGGTCCTGGATCTCGAAAAGATTGCTGCCCAGCAGGATCACCGCGAACACGCCGAGGAAGTAGAAGACCTTCATCCGCACCAGTTGCGTGAAGGTATGCATCGTGATCACCCCGATGCGGCGGGGGTTGAGAGGGCGGTTTTTCGCGGGGCGGCTCATCGGCAGGAAAAGTTCAGGGTTTGCGGCGGTCGGCCGTCTCCCGGAGGAACAGCCGCTCCAGCGTGGTCCGCGGCCGGCCGGCGCGCAGCAGCTCCGCGCCGCTGTCGGAGCTCACCAGCGCGCGGATCTTTTCCAACAGCTCCGGCGAGGCGTCGCGCAGGATGATCTCGGTCTGGTCGCCGACCGCCAGCAACTCGTCGAGCGGGCCTTCCTTCACCATCCGGCCGCGGTGGATGATGCCCACCCGGTCGCAGACTTCCTGCACCTGCTCTAACAAGTGGGAGCAGAGGAACACCGTGATCCCGCGCTTCTTCAGGTCGAAAATCAGGTCGCGGATCTGGCGGGAGCCGATCGGGTCGACGCCGGCCGTCGGTTCGTCGAGGATCACCAGCCGCGGTTCTTGGACCAGCGCCTGGGCCAGCCCGATCCGCTGCAGCATGCCTTTCGAATACCCGCCGAGCCGCCGGTTGCCTGCTTCCGTAAGGTCGACCAGTTCCAGCAGCTCCTTCACCCGCCGCTCCAGCGACGCGCCGCGCAGTCCGCAGAGCTTGCCATAGAAGCGCAGGGTCTCCGCGCCGCTGAGGTGTTTGTAGAAGTAAGGATTCTCCGGCAAAAAGCCGACCTGCTGGCGGGAGTCCACTTGCAGCGAATCGTTACCGAAAATCCGGCAGCTTCCCGAATCCGGCTGCACCAGGCCGAGCAGCGCTTTCATGGTGGTCGACTTCCCCGAACCGTTCGGCCCGATCAGCCCGTAAACCTCGCCCGCGCCGATGCTCAGCGACACGTCGTCCACCGCGCGCAGCGGTTCCTTGCGGCCCGCCGGGCGGAACTCCTTCACCAGATTTCGGATTTCAACGGCGGGCTCCATCGCGGCGGGTTGAGGATAGCGACATCGGCGACACGGGGGCAACGGGATTCGCCACACGGGATTTCTTGTCAATACCCCGCCGTCATGCACGCTACCCGGGAACCATGAAAACGACCCTCCACCTCGTCTGCGCGGGATTGCTCGCGCTTCTCACCAGCTCCTGCTTGGAGCACTCCGCCACCATCCGCCTCAACAAGGACGGCAGCGGCACCATTACTGAAGAAACCGTCTTCAGCGCGGAAGCCAGTGCGATGATGGCCCAGATGCCGCCGGGCGGCAGCGGTCCCAAATTCGACGACCCCAAGAAAGCCGCCGCCGCCGCCACCAAGATGGGCGAAGGCGTTGCCGTCGATAAGGTCGAGAAGATCGACAAGGACGGCCGGATCGGCGGTCGCGTCGTTTACAAGTTCAAGGACATCAACAAGGTCAAGTTCACCTACGGCGAAGCGATGTCCGACGCCGGCAAGGACATGGGCCCTCCCGGTGCCCCGGGCGATGCCCCGGACGCCGAAGGCGACAAGCCCAAGAACAAGCCGATGACCTTCAAATACGAAGGCGGCGTGCTGACCCTGGTCAATCCCGAGCCCGAAGCCGCCGCCAAGAAGCCGGCCGAAGGCGGCGATGCCCCGGATGCCGCGGAACCCGACCCGCAGGCGCTTGCCATGATGCAGGGGGTCTTCAAGGACATGAAGATGTCGCTCAAGGTCGAGATCGTCGACGGCATCGCCGAGACCAACGCCACCCATGTCGAAGGCAACACCGTCACCCTGATGGACATGGCCTTCGGCAAGCTGCTCGCCAACCCGGCCCACATGAAGAAGCTCGACGCGCTAAAAGAGTCCAGCCCCGCCGAAGTCGCCGCCGCCTTCAAGGGCGTCGAAGGCATGAAGATCGAGACCAAGGACTCGGTCACGGTGAAGGTGAAGTGACGCCGGCCCCGCCGTGCTGACTTTTCCCAAAGCAGGTTCCCGTCAGGGGACCTGCTTTTTTTTGTTAGACCCGGGCAACCCAGGTCATTTGCCGGACCGTTCGTTCGAGAGGTGAGAAAAACGCCCCAAGGGCGGACGGATCGCGGTAAAACCTGGACTCCGGCACATCGGCGAAATTGCTGACCACGAAAAGTAAGTAACGGTCCCGCAGCATGCGTGCGACCTTCATCTCCTTGTCGGTCATGGATATGGAACCGGTTCTTGCGCTCAGTCCCTTTACTTCGACGGCAAGAAACTCGTCCGGAGCGTCGCGGGTGAGCTTGAAATCGAAACCGCAGCCGCGTTGCGTCACATCAAACAACTCGAAGCCATGGAACATCGGATGTTCCTGGAAGTGATCTGAAAAGTACCGCTCGGCCGCTTGTCCGGTGATCAGGCGCTTGGCGAAGGTTTCCTCCTCGAAGCCGCTCTTTTCGACGATCAGATCGAGATCACCTCCTTGGTAAAGAGCGGCCTTGAGGGTTTCCGCAAGAGAGCCCATGTCAGCGCCCTCAAAGCGCTCCCGGATTGTCTCGCAATGCGCTCGCAAGGGTCTCTTCCAGCCTTGGCGGGAATTGCCCGGATATAAGGGATCAAACTCGTCTCGATAGTTTTTGATCGTTGCCGGCTTCGCACCGCTCGCCGCGCCCAGCGCGTTGAAGGCTTCCTTGAAGGATCCAAACCCCAACGCTGCCAAGCCCTCTTGATCGAACTTCGAAAGGTAAAGACCGCAAAGGATGGCTTTGTCCCGGATTGTCACGGGCAGGAGCCTGCCCGGCCACCGTGAAACAGGCAAGCAAGCGGAGTCGAGCAGGGCCAAGCAAATCGAATCCCATCGACATCCCCGCCCCTTCGGCTTGTCATCCGCACGGTTAAATCTCGCCGGGCATTCCGTTCCGCTCGGGGGTACCGGCCTGTTTTGCTTCACAACGTCGAGCCCCGGATCCCCAACCCTTTCCGCCCTCCGTGTCGTATCGTCCGGCCATCGTTCTCTGCCTGCTGGTTCCGTTGCTGATCTGGCACCGGTCCGCCACCCGCGGGGCGAAAGAGGCCGAACCGGCACCGGCCCCCCTGGCCTCCTCGAAACGTCCGCGAGTTGACCCGCCGCGCCCGCTCGCCGGTCTCGCGGATGCCGCCGCCCGCGGCAACCGCGACTCGTTGCGCCAATGGGTCACCGGGTTGGACGACGCGGAAATCCGCGAGCACGTCGAGACCGCCATCGCCCGGATTGCGGCGGATACCACCCGTCCCAAGGAGGAAATATTCCACCTTCGCCCGCTGCTCTGCGCGCTGGCAATGGAAGGCGGTCGACGGGATATCGATTCGTTCATTGAATTTTTCAACTCGCTGGAGACGGGTGGATTTGACTGCAACCTCGTTTACCCCGCCCTCGCCGGCCACGCCGAGGCCGATCCCGCCGATGCCTGGCGGCAGTTGCGGGAAGTGGGGCCATCGCCGGAACAACTGCCAGGCGGATCACAGTCCTACTGCCGCCCGGAGATCGCCGACCACATCTTCCGGCTCTGGGTGCGCCGGGATCCGGAAGCCGCCGTGGACGCTCTCAAGGAGTATGCCGGGGATCTTCTTGAGTGGCCTCCTGACTGGGACGATTATACCACCCCCGCCCTTTCAGCCATCATCCGGATAGCTGGTCCCCACGTAGTGCCCGGTCTGAATGGCCTGTTTGAGGGCTATGGTTCCAACGTCGCTTTGCAACGCGCCAAGATCGCCGCCGCCTTGGCCGTTCACGATGTCGCGGCCGCGCAAGAGTTAGACTCCAACGCAGAGCACACCCACTACTTCATCGCCCACTGGACCCACGACGATCCCGATGCGGCGCTCGCCTATGCCACCTCCCTCGGCACCCGGGAGGCTCTGCTCGCCGTCGCCACCGGCTTGCTCCGCGACGACCCGCGGCGGGCGATGGATCTGCTCCACTCCCTCAACGACCCGGCCGCCGCCAAGGCTTGTCTCGAATCCTGGAAGGAAAGCGACGCGGATGACGATGCCTGGCCCGTTTTCCAAGGTGCCGCGCCCCGCGTCAGCCGGGTCACCCGCACCCATGCCATCCTCATCGGCATCCACCGCCTCCAGCAGCCGCAGTAAGCGCCGCAGGCCCGGCATCGAGCATGTGATGAAATGAAGATGCGCCACAAATACGGCGCGAGGGATCGAAGTTTCCGATTGTGTGGATACGCCGATTAACGACTGATGGGCTGCATCCTATGACAAGCGTCAGGCAACCCTTTCATCGCACCGCGGTCGTCGCGGGGACCTTCTTCTACCTCGCTGCCCATGCATGGCTCTCCGCCGCCGAAGACGGGATCCGCCCGGATGAAATCCAGTTTCGCCGCCAGGCCGTGATACGCCTGGTCTTCGATTCCCATCAGAACATCCCACTGTCCTCCCTGCGGCCGGCGAAGATCATCGACCTCGACCTGATGCACCCCGAAATGCTGCCAAGCCCCGGGGTCAAATGGGACTTCGAAAATGGCGGGCTTTCGAGCGGAACGTCGGAGGCCGCGGGCGCATCGATGCGCTGGGCCGGTGGATTCAACCCGTTCGCCACTTATGATCTGGTGATCCGGAACGCGACGGGCGACGGATCGGCTGGAATGACCTTTCTCCATTCCGCCAAGGGCGACTCGTTGGCGGCCGCTTTGCAGTTCAAGGACGGGAAGCCCGAGTCGATCACCTGGAACGTTCAAGCGGGTGGCCAGCCCGTGATGGAAGAGATGTGGCCGGTCCCGGCGGGAACGGTGATGAAAGACCTGACCCTCCGCGCCCAGATGTCGGCGGTGGGGGTGAATCTGTTCCTCGAGTCCAATGGCCGATCGGAACTCGTCGGCTTCTCCGACTTCTCGCAGCATTTCGATCTCAGGGAGCGCCAGCGGATCCAAGCAATGGATTTCGCGGTCCGGGCGGATCTGAAGGCCGGCGCGCAGGTCCTGCTGGCGGGTGCCTCATCCTGCCTCTCGCCCGGTTCCGGCCAGGCCGACATCCGGGCGATCACCGACGAGGAGGGGGCACCGCTGCTGGATGACGGCCGCCTCTGGTTCACGATGACGGTGCGGGGCCGCGCATTGCCCCATCCGCTGCAGGGAGTCTTCTCGATGAACCCCTCGGTGTTCGACCTCCGCTTCGAAGGCATCATCGTTTTCGACATGGACGACGGTTTGCTCCGCAACGATCTGGCCTCCCACCTGTTCCGCGACTCCAAGACCGGCGCATGGCGCGGTTGGACGACCGGCTTCAGCGCCCTTGGCGGAGCGGGCAGGGCGGAGGAGAAGGGGATCCTGGCGATCAGTTCGGTTAGAGATCCGCGCAAGGGCTTTTCGATCATGAAGGCCCGCCCGATCGGGCTCGTGGGTGCCCACGAGGATCCGCACGGCATTTATGACAAGGAAGCAGGCAAGTGGCGCATGCTCGTGTGCGAACACGGCAAGAAGTATCGCGCCGGGATGTGGGAGAGCGATCATTGGGATCGCGGGTTCACCCGGCTCGCCGGTCCGGTGGAAATGGACAGCACCGGCACGCTGATCCAGAAGTTCGGCAACACACGCTTCGCGCTGTTCGGCAGCGCGGATCGGAAGATTTACATCCGCAGCTATCCGGATCTCGGACCTGCCGGCGAACTGAAGGTCGATCTGCCGCCCTGGAACGACAAGAACGGCACCCGGATCTGGCCGAACGTCATCCCCCTGCCGGAAGGATACCCCGCGCCCTACATCGCGCTGATGATGGACCGGGTGAACTTTCCGGGAATGCCGAAACAGAACTGGACCTACGGCGCCCTCTATCTTTACCACGGGCACCCGGCCAAGCCATGATGGCTGAAGTTTTCAACCACCTATCATGAGCTTTTATAAATCGTTATCTGCCTTGCTTCTTTAGCCACTCCTCGACCAATTTATCCCATGGATAACATCGTCAACTCGCTTGCAGCCCTGGTTCCCGCCGAACTTCACGAAAAGCTGGGTCGCCACTTCGACACCGACGCGGCGGCGGTCGGCAAGGCGGTGAAGATCCTGAGCGGGCTCGCGGTCGCCGGACTGGCGCGGCGGGCGGCGACGGCGGAGGGTGCGGCGGCGGCCTTGCAGTCGCTGCCCCAGAAAGAGGAGCCGGGCTTGCTGGCGAGCCTGATGGGCGCGCTCAAAGGGAAGATCCCGAGCGAGACCCCGGCCGACCGGATGCAGGCGTTGTTCGACGGCGGGTTCAATTCGATGGTCTCCGCGCTAAGCCGCGAACTCGGCTTCGACCTCGGGCCGCTGGCCGCGATGCTGACGCCGATGATCGGCCAGCAACTGGCGAAGACCGCGAAGGCTGAGGAACTGGACGCCAGCGGCTTCGCCAACCTGTTGCAGTACGGCAGCGAAGAGTTCATGGCCGCGCCGGAGAATGCGGAAGCCGCGGCGATGATCCGGCAAACGTTGGCGATTGGCGATCAAGCGGAGGCGCTGCGGGCGCGGTTCACCCGGGAGGAGCTGGAGCAGATCCACACCGCGCCGATGGCGGCCTACGCGATCATTGCCAAGGCTTCGATCTCCGGAATCCGCAGCTCGGTGGCGGAGATCAAGGCGGCGCACGAGGTGGGACTGGAATTGCTGAAGGAAGTCGAGCCGACCTCCTTGCTCGGCACGGTGTTCGGTGCCGGGCTGACCTCGAGCGAGGCGGCGGAGCTGCAGCAGGAGATCGCCGGCGAAGGGCAACTGATCGGGACCATCCGCGGTGCGACGGCGATCCTGAAGGCAAAGGCGGCGGACGAACTGGAAGATTTCCGCGCGCTGGTGCTGGAAGTGGCGCAACGGGTCGCGGCGGCGGGCAAGGAAGGCGGTTTCCTCGGCTTCGGGGGGGTGAAGGTGAGCGAAAAAGAAACGGCGGCGATCGCGCAGATCACGGCGGCGCTGGAGTGATTTTCGATGGCGGAAATGGAACAACGAAAGGGACGAAACTGACGAAATTTCAGAGCAGCCGAATCACCTCGCGGAACGGTCGTTCCGGTCGGTGCGATGACTTGCTTTTCGCGAAGTTTCGCTGTTTTCGTTGTCGCCTGTTGCCTGTTGCCTGTTGCCTTTCAGGGGCAGAGGAAAGCGTGCCGCTGATGCGTGGGGTCCGGAGGGCTGGAAGCCCCCGGTCCATTGTCATGTCGCTTTGAAAGCGACACTCCGATCCGGAGCTAGATCGCCCGCAGTTCGAGGTAGGCTTCGATTTCTTCGGCGGGGTTGTGGGCGCGCATCAGGGACTCGCCGATGAGCACGGCGTTCGCGCCGGCATCGAGGGCGCGCTGGACGTCTTCCACCGTGCGCAGGCCGGATTCGGAGACCAGGATGACGTCGTCGGACACTTCGTCGGCAAGGTCTTCGGTGGTGGCGAGATCGATCTCGAAGGTCTTGAGGTTGCGGTTGTTGATGCCGATCAAATCCGCGCCGAGTTCGATCGCGCGGTCCATCTCCGGCAGGTTGTGGACTTCCACCAGCACATCGAGCTGGAGCTCCTTGGCTTCGAAATAGAGGCGCTTGAGCAGGTCGTCATCGAGCGCGGCGACGATCAGCAGGATGGCATCGGCACCGGCGACGATCGCCTCGTGGATCTGGACCGGGTGGATGGTGAAGTCCTTGCGCAGCAGCGGCGCGTCGGAGAACTCGGAGATCTTGGTGAGGTAGCTGAGCGAGCCCTGGAAGTATTTCTCGTCGGTCAGGATCGAGAGGCAGGACGCGCCGCCATCGAGGTAGCGCTTCGCCTGGCGGATCGGGTCGAAGTTCGGATCGATGAGGCCGACGGAAGGCGATGCCTTTTTCACCTCCGCGATCACCCCGAGCCGGTCCGGCCCGAGGTCGAGCGCGGCGCGGAAGCCACGGAAATCGTTGCGTTGCAAGGCGGCGGCGCGCAGGTGGCCGGCGCGGGGCATCAGTGCTTCCACTTCGAGGCGCTTGGTGGCGATGATTTCGGCAAGCTTGTCGGACATTCTGCGGGGAGGTGAAAGCATGGGAGGTGCTTTCCGCAAGACGGAAAGCTCGGGGGGAGTCGGTGAAGTCGGTGATTCGGTGATTCGGTGAAGGCGGTGAAGGCGGTGAAGGCGGTGGAGTCGGTGAAGTCGGTGGAGTCGGTGAAGTCGGTGAAGTCGGTATTATGATCCCGGGAGGGATCAAAGCGGAAGTAGCCGGGGGTCGAGCGAAGCGACCACCCCCGGTACGGTAGCATCTTAAATGATTCATCGATCCCGGGAGGGATCGCAGCGCGGCCGCACTCTAGGAGATGGCGACCGCGGCTGGCACCCCTTCGGGGAGCCGGTATTTTGGAATGCAGAGGTCCGGGGGTATTCGCTTCGCTCGACCCCCGGCTACCGAAGCTGTGATCCCTATCGGGATCGGCTGGCACCCCTCCGGGGAGCCGGTATTTTGGAATGCAGAGGTCCGGGGGTGGTCGCTTCGCTCGACCCCCGGCTACCGAAGCTGTGATCCCTATCGGGATCGAAAACCGCCTGACACTCGAGCCTTGGCTACCGACCCACCGACCCACCGACCCACCGACCTACCGACCTACCTACCTACCGACCTACCGACCTACCGCTCCGTCTCCAATCTCACCGCGATCGCTTCCACGACCCCATCCGGCGAGAATTCCCCGGCGGTCAGGCCGATGCGACCGGCTGCAGCGAGGACGCTGCGATCCAGCGCGCCGGCATCGGCGACGGGAAAAGCGGGGAGGCCCAGCCGCCGGGAGGCTTCCACCAGGGCGCGGACGGAGGCCTCTCCAGCCTCGCCCGCGACCAGGATCACCTCTGCCCAGCGGCTGAGCGCTTCCACGGACCGCTCGCGCTGCAACATCGCGGGCGAGGTCGTATCGAGGAAAACCATGCGGCTGTCCGGGTGCCGCTGCCGCAGCGACTCGGCCACCCCGACCGCGCGGCGCCGGGAGACGAGCGTCTGGCAGACCATCCCGAACTTCGGCGCGAAGGGCAGCAGCGCGGCCTCGTCGGCGTCCTCCACCACCGCCGCCGCGGCGACCTCACCGGCGATGACCGCGCTTTCGGCGTCGTCGTGGAAGCCGCAAACCAGCGGCTTGGCGTGCTCCAACGCGAGCAGGTTCAGCGAGGTCTGGGCGCGGCGGACGGCGGGTAAGGTAAGGTCGAGCACCTCGTGACCGCTGCTTTTCCAGCGCCGCAGCACGGCTTTCGGCAGTCCGTAGAGCGGCACCACCACGGACCGGGTGGGGGCGCGGGAGTCGTCGGGCGACCCTTCCAAGGCCCCGCGCTGGCGGTAGAGCTCGCACAGGGCGGCATCGGGCGCGAGCGGGCCGAGCACCGTGACCGACCCGCGTTTCAGCAGCACGTCGAGACGGGCCAGCGCCGCGCGGGTCTCGGCACCGTGGCCGAGAGACGCGGCCCGGCGGAACTGCGGCCGGAGGGTAGGAAGGGTGGCGGGGGTCATAAGCTTTGTGGCACAAAGTGGAAAAGCGCGAAGAAAGGCGAAAAACGAACGACGACATCACTTTGCAAAACAAAGCTTACCCTGCAAGAGCCAAATTGAGGGAATCGGATGACGGAGGCGGCCCGGTGGTGAGGTTCCATGGCCGCCGGTCATGAGCAGTGACGCGGCCATGGAACTCACCGGGGATTGTCAGCCAAGAGGGCACCGGCATTGGCAGCCGACCCATCCGGTCTGGTCTCCCGCCCGGAGCCATTCATTCCATTTCCGCAGGCGAATCTCCCGGGGAGGGGAAAATCTGGAGACGCTGGAAAATTTCATGGGATGAGGCGGACGGGAGTGGAGGGCCAGAGGGGTAGAAACGCCGGTAAACTTGGCGGACTGGATGAGACTGGCAGGCGGGGTAGAAGGCCGCAATCGGAGCCCCTCCCATTTTAAGATGGGAATTTCTCCCATCCATCATGGGAGAAATTCTTAGCCGATGACCTCCCGGTAACTTCGTGGCGTTTCCGATGGGGCCGCGAAAATGACTCGAAACCACACTAGCCCGATCATGCGATGGCATGTTAGGCCATTGAGCGTGTTGAAAATATCATCGGCGGCAAGAATCGGGATGGCCTTCGTGGCACTGGCGGCAGACCGGTCTCAGGGTCTGGGCATCGAGTTCACTTATCACGATCCGGAAGTGGTGGCGCGCGGCAATGCCGGCGTGGCTTCGGCCGACGGGGCATCGGCGGTGTATTACAATCCGGCGATGCTGGGCACTGGCGACGGCTCGGAGTTGCTGCTAGCCGGTTACGTGTTGGATTATCAGATCGAGCACGACGGCCCCGGCGGGCATTCGGAGATGGAGGAAGGTCCGGCGGTAGCGGCCAGCGCGTTCGCGATGACGCCGTTGGGAGAAAAAGCCTCGCTGGGCTTCGGGCTGTATTCGCCGTTCGGCCAGAAGAACGAGTGGAGCGACAACTCGCCGCTGCGGGCGCTGGCGACCGAGACGGAACTGCTTTTCGTGGCGGGGACGGCGGCGTTGGGCGTCGAGGTGACGCCGGGTCTCCGGCTGGGCATCTCCGCCAGCGCGGTGAGCAGCAGCGCCGACCTGAACCGCGGGATCGTGGTGCCGGGCGACCAATTCTCGCTGGAAGGCGACGGCCACGGCTGGGGCCTGGGCGCGGGCTTCACGTGGGAGCCGTCCGAGCATCATCGCATCGGCGGCACGGTGCGCTACTGGTCACCGGTGAAATACAAAGGGCACACCACGACCCGGCTGCTTTTTCCCGCGCCCGGCAACAGCGTGGCCCCGGCGGAAACGGAGCTGGATTTCCCGGTCGAGGCGACGCTCGGCTACGCGTGGATGCCGGATGAGAAATGGCTGTTCGAGATCGATGTCACCTACACCGGATGGTCGTCGTTCGATGAGTTCCGGGTCACCAGCCCGGGCGGCAATCTCGTCGAGCCATTGCGCTGGGAAGACACGCTGACCTTCATGGCGGGGCTGACCCGCACCTTCGATTCCGGCTGGTGGGTCGGCGGCGGTTACTGGTTCACGGAGACGACCACACCGGACATCGCGTTCAATCCGCGCCTACCGGACCTTAACCTGCACGTCGTAAGCCTGGGTGCCGGCTATCGCACGGAATGCTGGGCGGCGGAGCTGACCTACCAGTTCGGCTACGGCAACTCGCGCGAGATTACCGGCGGACTGCCGACGCTTTCCGGCACCGTGGCGGATGGCAAGATGACGTATCGTGCCCACGGCTTGTCGATGGGTGCCCGCTGGTTCTTCTGAAAACTGCCGCCGCATTCATGACCGATGTCTTCGATCACTGGCTGCCTTTCCGGCGGCAGGTCACGGGACCGGCGGGCGACCCGGTGACCGGCCGCATCCGGCGCGAGGTCATCCAGCCGTTGGAAGTCCTGCTGGCGCGGGTGACGGAGCCCGGATCGGAGATTCCCGTGGAGCTCAAAGAGTCGCTGGAAGCGGTGTTCGCCACGGTGAGCGAGACCTTCGCGGCAACCGACAGCGCCGGCAGCGTGCAAACGCTGGAACATGCGTGGCAGGGCTGGGAGTTGAAGCTGCAGGCCTTTGCGCGGGACGGCGGCGAGATCGGGATGCAGCGGCTGGGCAAGCCGCCGTTGATCGGCGGCGAGCCGGCCCGGCAGTTGTTCCTCGCGGTCCGCGAGGCGATCGGCAATGCGATACGGCACGCCGCTGCCCGGCGGATCGAGGTCCTGCTGGTGCCGTGGAAGGACGGCTGTGCGGTCACCGTGGCCGACAACGGCCGCGGCATGACGGCGTCAAAATCGGGCGGGATCGGCCTGACGACGATGCGTCGGCGCATGGCCCGCTGCGGCGGCGAGCTGCTGGTCCACCCGGCGGAAGGCACGGTGGTCGAGTTCCGGCTGCCCACTGCGGATTTCGACTGCTGGACGTGGCTGCGCAACAGCGGCCGGCTGGCCCGGGGGGTCGGGGAGGCCCATGCCGCCGCGCTGGTCCGGCGCTGGCAGGAGCGGGTGGATGAAAGCGGCGGCTTCGAGAAATTCTTTACGGGTTGGCCGGGAAACGCCGCCGGGGAGATCGGCCGCATTTCAGAAGACATGCCGCTCCCTGCGGATCCCGGCGAGGTGCCGGGGTGGCTCGACCAGCGGATCGCGGCGATGGGCGGCCTGCGGCCGGAGATCGAGACGCGGCGGACGGACGGACGGGTCCATTGCCGGGTCGCTTGGGACGCGGAGATCGATCCGCTGCACGCGCTCGACCTCGGCCTTGAGCTGTCCCGGGTGATGCCGGTGATGCTGCTCGCCGCCGGACCGGATGCGTTCGAGATCGTGATCGGTGGGAGCGGCGGATCGCTGCCCGAGCCGGTGCCCGGGGAGTGCTTTGCCCACCGGGTTCATGTCGCCTGGTCGGGCGGGATCTCGGACCTGCGGGGCGATCTTTCGTCCTACCTGCACGATGTTCTGGCGCAGGAAATCGTGGCGGAGTCGATGCGTTGGGAGATCGCCCGCGAGGCTTGCCCGCCGTCGGCCTTGCGCTCGCGCTTCGACCAGCTCCAGCACGAGCTGCGGGAGCTAGCGATGAAAGCCAGGAGCCTGTCCCACGAGCTGGACGGGTCGTGAAGTCACCACCGGGTGCGCGGAGCCTCCGGCCCGCAGAAGCCACGGGACCGCCGTCTTGATTGTGCGGATTTCAACCACCGGAAGAGCCGAAGAGACCGTTCTGCGGGGCAGAGCCTCCGCGCACCCGGTGGAAGCTTCCGCGGGTCACTCGTACTCCTGGCCTGCGATCATGTCCTGGGTCGGGTAGCCGGTCAGGTGATGGACGGCGAGCATCGCCGAGGTGGTGGCGGATTCGACGCAGCCGATGTCGATCGAGTTGCGGCACCAGTCGCCGGCGAAGAGCAGGTTGTTGAAGCCGCTTTCCCAGGGGTAGAGGCGGTTCGGTGCGGCGGTGTTGGTGGAGAGGACATAGCGCTCGCCGGGGTCGATGTTCATGCGGAAGTACTGCCAGTCCAGCCGTTGCTGCGCGGTCGCGCCGTGGTCGGGATGGTAGAGCGCCATCGGGTCGAGCGTGGTGGTGCCGGGGTAACACACGCCCGGCCACAGCTCGGCTTTTTCCAGCAGCCAGCGCAGGCTGATCTCCTTGGCTTTGGCCTTCTGGCGGGCGGGATAGCCGAGGTCGCTGTCGGGGGCGGGCTCGTCCGGATCGTCCGGTGCGGGTCCGCAGAGATAGAGCAAATGCGCGGCCCCGGGTGTCACCTCGGTTGGCAGGATGTTAGACGCTTCGATGATGATGTTGAAGGGATCCGGTCCGGAGCCTGCCATCGCGAGTTCGCAGAAGCGGCCATTGCCGTCCCAGCCGAGGCCATCGCCGCCGCCGCTGCCGCCGGAAAACCAGAACTGGCAGGCGATGGTGCGGATCGACTCGCTGGTTTCGACCATGACCCGGAAGCGGGTGTCCTTTTCTAACAGCGGGCCGGCGATCCGGGCGTGGGCGCTGGGCGGAATGGCGAGGATGACGTGGTCGAAGCGCTCCAGCTCGCCGGCGTCGGGGTCATGGCGGTCGGCCAGGACCACGCTGTCGGTGCGGTGCTGGCTCCAGTGCGATTCCAAGCCCGGGTCGCCCGGCGGCGGCAAGGTGGCGGGGTCGAGCTGGTCGGCCATGGGATACTCCGGCCAGACCGGCCAGAAGACCGGCGGGGCGTGGTCCTGCGGCACGGCGACCTGCTTGATCGGATGGTATTCCTCTTTGCCGGGAGCCAGGTGGACCTGTCGGTTGAAGCGGATGCGGGCGACGCGGTTGCCGTTTTCATTCGGCTCCAGCGATTCCACGCGGTGGAAGAATTCGAAGCGCACGCCGCGCGATTTCAGCACGCGGTAAAGCGGCACGAAAACGCACTCGCCCATGCCGAGATTCATGCGGTGGACGTAGGCGCCCTTGTAGCCGAAGAAGATCCGGAAGAACCCGCGGAGCGCGGCCCCGGCGGCGAAGTTCGCGCTGGCGGGATCGTGCGCCTTGCCGCCGGAAAAGGCGAAGGGCGTGTCGTAGTAGCCGCGGAGGAAGGGCGACTCGGTGATGGAGGGATAGGCCGCGCCGTGGAGGGTCAGCCAGGCGAGGAATTCGTGGCGGTCGAGCTGGCGGAAGGTTTCGTCGCGCAGCAGCAGATCGACCAGCGCGCCGCGCAGGCAGGTGCGGTAGAGGTCGGCCAGACAGAGCTCGCGTTTCGCCTCGCCGACGGGATTCTTTTTCGCCATCCGGCGGATCCGCCAGCCGAGGTAATCGAGCAGCAACTTCAGCAGCCGGCCGATCAGCGGCTCGCCGTACCAGTGGCGTTCGCTGCCGGCGAGGTCGACGATCCTTTTGGAAAGATAACTCGCCCAGCCGCCGGGATCGCCCGGATGGATGCCGGCCGGGCAGGAGAAAGCCGGCTGCCAGTCGACGCGGCGGCGCAGGACCTTCTCCGCGGCCTTCAGCAATCGGCTGGCGATCGGGCCGAAGGCGCCGGTCTTGCTGAGGTTCAGCGAAAGGTGGTCGGCCATCCGCCACAGCGTGTGCCGGACGTCCGGGGCGGGCGTGCCGTCGCCCGGCTCGCCCTCGTAGCGCGGCAGCCGCATGAGCCACGGCTCCCACTTTTTCGTGGCGTCGTCCTGGTGGTAGAAGACGCCCTCGCGCGCTTCCATGAACAGGTCCTGGATCGTGGTGAAAGGGCCGAGCGTTTCGCCGAGTCGGGCGTGCTCCGCCATGCACTCGCGGAGGGTCTTGAAGGCGTTCTCGTAGAAGCCGAACCAGACGTGCGGCCCGTGTTCCTCGCTGCGGTGCTGGTCGCTGTCGCCGCGGCTGCTGGCACCCTTGCCGCCGAGCCGCCAGCCGTTCTGATAAAGGGTGACGCGGTATTTCGCCCGCAGCTCCGGGGTGGCGGTCAGCCAGTAGGCGGCGACGCAGCCGCCGACTCCGCCGCCGAGGATCACAACATGTTCACGAGGATCTTTCATGTTGGGATTCGAGTTGGCGGAAGGCGGTCATTTCACCGTCCGCCCCGCATTTTTCGAGCAGGGCGAGACCGCCGTCGAAGGACGCGCCAGCGGAAAACTTCAAGCCGTGGTAACAGCGGGCGCGGGCCTTGATGAGCTTGGCGCCCAGGCGGTCGGCGGCGCGTTCCGCCTTCAGGAAATCCGCGCCACCCTTGCCATGCAGACCCCGCGCGCAGTGAAGGATGCCGATGCCGATCTCGAAGCTCCCGGCGAACTTCGCGGCGCGCCGGAGGAAGCGCTGGCAGAGGCCGTTGAAGGTTGCATCCGCTGCAAGTTCCGGCGGCCCCCAGGTGCGCATTTCGCCGAGCAACACCGCGGCATCGGCCAGCAGGAACTGGGTGGACGACACCGCCGGGTGCGCACCGGCGAGGTCTTCCGCATCCCGCAAGTGCTGCATCACTTGCCAAGGATTGCCGGAGCGCCAGGCGCAGATCGCCCGCATGACGTGGATCGACGACTGCGTGATCGCGTCGCCGCCATCGGCCGGGACCTGCCGGCACCACGCCTCCGCCTCGCGCGGGCCGAGGCAGGCGACGGCGTGCAGGCTGCCCATCATCGCCGCCCAGGTGCGCGATTGGCGGTCGGTCCGCTTGACCGCGGAGTCCTGCAAGACGGCCGCCCATTTCGCCGCGCAGCCCAGGTTTCCCTGGAAATAATCGACGTAGAACGCGTGGGTCGCCGCCTCCTCGACGCGCCGGCCGTGGCCGTGGGATTGCCAGTAGGTGACATTCCCGGCGGCCCGCTCGGCGGCTTGCGGCCAGCGGGTTTTGTCGAGGTCCACCAGGCAGCCGACGTGCTCGATATAGGTCTGCTCGGTGCGGTCGCCGACCCGCGAAATCATCGCCCGCGCGATCCCGCGGTAGCGCTCCGCCAGCCAGCGCGGGCGCTTGCCGGACATCGGGCAGGCAATCGCCGCGCAGAGGGAGGCCAGCACGGCGCTTTCGCCATTTTTCGCCGCGAGGTCGAGCGCGGTGATGCAGCACTCGGCGGAGCGCTGCTGGTCGTTCTGGAAGTAAGCGATTTCCGCGAGCATCAGGGCGGCCCGCGCGGCTCCTTCGAGGTCGGCCGAAGGATTCGCCGCGGTCCATGGCCGGCCGCTGGCGAAGAGCCAGCCGTGGCGGAGCAGCACCGCGGGGCCGATCCGGAATTTCCCTTCGGCCGGGCTGACCTGATAGAGCACCAGCGCTTTTTCCAAGGAAGCGACCGCCTCCTCCACCATGCCCCAGTGGAAGGCCGCCTCGCCGTCGATCTGATAGAGCCGCGCTTTCCTCGGGGCGGCCGCAGGGTCGTCGGAGCGCTCCAGCTCAAGCGCCGCGCGCGCCGCTTCCCGGGCTTCCCGCAGGGCGAAGCGGCCGAGCGCGGCCCGCGCGGCCTGGTCGAAGAGCGCGATCGCTTCCGCCACCCGCCCCGATTCGCGGGCGTGGAAAGCCGCCGCCGCCGGGGAGCCCGCCGCGGCCGGTCCCGCGGTCAGCCACTCCAGCGCCGCCCCGTGGCCGGCCACCTTTTCGGGGCCGCTCATCAGCGATAGTGCGGCCTCGCGCAGCAGGTCGTGATAGAACGAGAAGCGCCCCGGTAGGCCCGGTGCCGCGACGATGAATTCGCCGAGCAGCGGCGAGGCCCAGCAGGCCTCGAAGTCGAGCCCCGGACCGCAGGCCAGCGCGGTTGCCTTGGCCTGGCTTTTCGAAAAGGGCTCGCGCCAGATCGCACAAGACCCAAGCAGGGTCCGCAGCCGCGGCGAAAGGTCGCGGAAGCGCTCGGTGAGAATCATGCCGTCCACCGCGGTGCTGCCGGCGGCCTTGTCCTCGGCAGCCAGGTCGAGCGTTCCGCCCATCGCCAGCAGGCGGCGACGTTTCGAAAGCACCGCGTACATCTCCCGCGACACCAGCGGCAGTCCGTGGGAAATGCGGTGGATTTCTCCGTTCAGCTCGTCGGTGATCCGGGCGTAGCCGGAAAGCTCCGACAGCAACTGGCGATGCTCCTCCAGCGACATCGGCCCCAGCGCGATGTCCTCCTCCGCCGGCTGCCCGCGGCGGCCAAGCACCAGCAAGAACGGCGCGCCGCCCTGTTCCAGAGCACCGAGCACCGCCTGGCTGCCTTCATCGAGCCACTGGATGTCGTCGAGGATCGCCGCCGCCGGCTCCGCGGCCACCAGCCGTGCCAGCGTTCCCGCGATGAACTCCGGCAGGATGTCCTTGTGCTGAAGCGGCGAGAGACCGCTGTCCGGTGCATCGGCGCTCCCGGCAAGGAAGCGCACCAGATTTTCCACCAGCGACGGGTCGAGCGCGCGATCCGCCCCCAGGCCGGCGACCGCCGCGGGCAGTCTTTCGCCGCCGATTTGACCGAGCAGTGAGCGCCACGCCGCGAAGGTTCCCGGCACATCCGTCGGCAGGCAGGACACCCGTGCCAGCGGCCGTCCATCCGCAGCCAGCAACGCGGCGACGGCACCAATCAGATGCGATTTCCCCGCCCCGGCCGGTCCCGCGATGCTTAGCCGTAAGAATCCGCCGCTTGCCTCGTGACCACTGATCTGCTGGCGGATTTCTTCCCAGATTCCGGCGCGCGCGGGAGTCGCCACCGGTTCCGCGGCCGCCCGCCGCAGCTCCAGCCGGTAAGCACAAAACGGCTCCGCCAGGATGCCCGGCAGGAAGCCGATCCGCGTGGAGCGGAAAGGCGGCGGTACCATGCCTGCGGTCCGCTCGTCGAGGATCAGGCCGTCCAGACCGATGGCCGCCAAGCCCTCTAACAGCTCCGCCGCCCGCCCGTCCTGCCGGAGCACTAACAAAGCAGCGGGCTCGCTCTCTAACAGCCGCGTGGCCCGGGCGAGCAGCACTTTGAGCAGATCCGGGCCGCCGGACTCTTCTTCGAGCCGCCGGATCGTGCCGTCGGCCGCGCGCTGCCATAGTCCCCAGCCGCAGGACGGAGCATCGGCAGGCGCGGATTCGAGTTCTTCGTTCATGCCGGCGTCAGGCGGACCACAGGGTTTTGCCAAGCGAGAGATCGAACTGGAAATGCGCCTGCAGCGGAGCTCCGATGCTGCCGGAGCTCAAGCCGAGCCGTGTCAGCAGCCCGCTGCTCCGGTGCTCTGGCACCTCCAGCGTCCAGTCGCCGGCCTCCCGGCGCAGATGCGTCAGCTTTGAAAATTCCAGCCCGCAGGAGGCGACCGAGCGGTGGCAGGCCCGGTCCGGCCGCGCGACGTCGCGGAACTGTTTGAGGAACACGAAATCCTGCGAAATTTCCAGCTTCTCCAGCACCGCGACCAGCCCTTCCAGCCCCAAGTCCAGGACCCCCGGGGTCCATCGGGCATGCAGGATTTCGTCGATCCTCGAGCGATCCAGATTCCCTAACAACTCATCCCTCACCATCTCCGCGATCCCCTTGCCAAAGGAATCCGGTTCAGTCTCCGGGTGCATGGCCGCCGATTCCGGGATCCGCGACAGGGAGAGCAGCAACTGGTCCCTTTGCGTGAACGGTTCGCCAGGAAGGGTCGCCACCTCGCACCGTGCCTCGGCACCGGCCGCACCGATTTCCACCTGTCCCATGATCTTCGGGAAGCCGAACGCTTCCCGCCCGCTGATCAGCGCCGGCCCGGAATCGAGGCAGAGCACGATCGGATAAAAGCAGAGCTTCGGCAGCGTGGGCAGCCCGCGGTTGTCCCATTGCATCAGTGGCAACGTCACCACCATCTCCGACTCGGAAACACTACCCCAATCATGATGCGGCGGATCGATCGGGCGCATCGCCGCCATTTTCATGAAGACCACGAAGGCCACCGGCAGGGCGGTGAATTCCGGCCGCGGTTCCTCGCCCGGCGCCCGCCAGTTGAGCGTCTCATCGACCCATTGCTGGGCCATTTCCCGATTGATGCCGCGCACCGCAGAAAGTGCCTCCACCCCGGTGATCCGGTACGGTGGACAGAAGTTCAAATCGGTATCGCGCTCGGTGTAGGGAATCATGGATCGGGAGGGGGAAATTAGCTGTGGTCCGCGGGTCAGGTCTCCAGCCGTCGTCCCGTCGAGCCGCCGAGCCAGTCGCGCGCCTGGAGCACGATGTCCGTGCTCGAATGGCAGGCGAGCTTGACCTTCATGTGCTCGCGGTGGCTGTCCACCGTCTTGGAGCTGATCGCGAGCTTGCGGGCGATGTCCTTGGTCGAAAGGCCCTCGCCCATCAGGCAGAAAACCTGGAACTCCCGCTCGGTCAGCGACTCGACACCCTTGACCTCGACCTGGCTCCACACGTTGACCATCCGCTCGTGCAGGGCCGGCGAGCAGTAGAGGCGGCCCGACTCGACCTGCTGGATCGCATCGAACAAGGCGGTCACCCGGTCGCCCTTCATCAGGTAGCCGCGGGCACCCGCCTTCAAGGCCCGCGGTCCGAAACGCAGCTCGCACTGCATGCTGAAAACCAGCACCGCACACTCGGGCGACACCTCTTTCAGCTCGCGGATCAGCTCCAGCCCGTCGCCGTCCGGCAGCGCCAGATCGACCAGCGCCAGCCCCGGTTGGACGGTTTTTGCCAACTTCACGGCATCAGCCATGGTTGCCGCACTGTGCAGTCGGTATTTCGGTAACTTCGCCTCGATCAGCGACTTAACTGCCAGAAGGATGATCGGATGATCATCCACCAGCAGCAGGTCACAATTTTGAGGAGGCGGAAGCATCAGGGAAACCACGTAGTGGAATTGCCTGATCTCTAGCAGGTGGATCTCCGATGCTCTATAGGGAAATCTCCCATGGGTCCGAAGGGTTCGCCCCAGTCTTGGATACCACATCCACGTTCGATCCCGATTGCGGGTCGGGAATCCCTGTTACTCGTCGTCCGGATCCGGCGCGTTGGACCTGGCTTGAAGTTCCCGGAGCAAATCCTCGCGTTCCTTGCCGGCCGGCAAGGTGTTCGCCCACTGCAGGGCGGTCTCCGGTTCGAAGGGGGCGACGGTTCTGGCGAACGACTTCACCGCCACCATTTTGGCGGGGCCTTCCGGCGAGCTATTGATCCATTCGCCGGCCGCCTTGTGATCTTGGCGGGTCCAATGGGCCACCATCGGGCTGATCCGGTTATCCCGCTGGTCGGCGGGCAGCTTGACGGCCATCCAGTCGATCCATTTGCCGGTGTCTACATTCGTCGGCCACGGCGAGATGCTTTCCGCGAATCTCGCTATTTCCGTATCCGAAAGCTTGGCGGTGGCGAGCCATTGCTGGGCCTCGTCGAAGCTTTCGGAAGTCATCTGGCGTGCCATCGAACCGAGCACCGAATGGAGCAGGTCCCGGTGCTCGTCGCCGCCTTCGCGCAGCGCGGCGAGCAGGACGGCGCTGTCTTCCGGTGATTTGGCCGCCATCGCGAGGCTCCTTGCGACCTGGAAATCGTCCTCAAGCTTCAGTTCGTCGAGCAAGCGGAGCGCGAGCTTGGGATCCTGCTTTGCCGCGCCGGCGATGACGGCCGACTTGGTGGTGTCGGTCACCAAGTCAGCGTGCTTTTCGGAATGCCCGCGGATCCAGTCGAGCGCGGCCACTGGATCCCTCTCGGCCCATTTGCCGAGCGCCGCGGAAACGACTTGGTCGCCCATGCCGTCCATTTGAGGGATGCCGGAGGACTCGATGAAGATTGCAAGCGCGGCTTCCGGGTGCTCGCTTGCAAGCATCAGAACGGAGAAGGCGATGATCTCGCCGCGCGTCCCGTCGTCGATTTCGGTGCTCGCCTTGAGGTCCGCGATGACCTGTTTGATCTGGTCGGCATCGAAGTCGAGGAGTCTGACCATGGTTTCCATCCCGCGCGTCTGCATCGCCTCGTCCGGAACCGCGCCGTTGGTCTTCTCCGCGGCTTTCATTTCCACGGCGAAGGCGATGAGCTCCTGGGCGTAGGCGGCGGCGGCAGCGGCCTTGTCCGTGCTGTCCATGCGGCCGAGCTTCGAGGGCAGCGGCGCGGTGCGATCGGCCAGCAGAGCGTCTGGAGCAAGGCCGAGTGCGCGGGCTTCGGCCATGACCTGGAGCCGGGTTTCCCGCGCGGTGACGAGTTGGCCTTGCTGCTGCCAGCCGAAGAGGGCGGCGGCGGCGAGGATGAGAATCGAGAGGGCGATCGAGAATTTCATGAAGTCAGGAAGTATGAAATCGGGCTTAGCGGGCCGGAGTGGTATCGATCATTTTCACCGGCTGTCCACCGAGCTTCTGAAGGACCTCCTCGCGCTTCTCTTCATCTTCAATTTTCAAAGCCATCTGAATCGCCGCATCTCGGTGTTCCTTGGGCTGACGACCACTTAGGAAAGAGACCAGCAGCTCGTCGCTCGCCCCCTCGCCGTGGAGCTCGCCAATCAACTTCGCGTTGTCTTCCCACTTCACTGCCGGATTTCTGTGGTTGGCGAGCGCCTCGCCGGTGATGCGGTCCACGTCGTCGGGAGATTGTTTCGAAAGCCAGCCGCGCATTTCATCGATCGCAGCGCGGTCGATGGTTCCCTCATGGGCGAGCATCTGGAGCTTCGAGCTCGCCGTATGGGTCGCCACCGACTTGCGCTCGTCCGGCGTGGCCTCGATGCGGTCGAGGAATGCGCCGACCTTCTCGTAGCCGCCCTGGTGGATCATCACGCTGGTCGCGTTGGAGAAGACGGAGCCGCGTTCACCTTCCGGGACATGCTCGCGGATCAAGGTGGCGAAGGCTTTTTCGGAGCCCGGCTTGAGGTTCATGAACATGCTCTGCTGGAAGAGGTCGCGCCGCTGGTCTTCCGGCAGCGACGCGATCCGCCTGGCGGCGGCAGCGGGGTCGCTGGCGAGCAATGAGGAAACCAAGGCCGCCTCGAACTGGAGCCGACCCTGGCTTTTGCCGTCGAGTGATTTGCTCTCAAACTTGCCCTCGGCGATCCGCGCGTCGAACCACGCGATGGCGGCGGCGGAGTCCTTGCCAAGCCACTGCTGGAAGGCGCCTGCCAGTTGCCAGCTCATGGCGTCCTGACTGTCGCCGACCTTGTCGAGATATCTCTCCAGCACGAGTTGCGGATCCTTTTCCGCGAGCACGCCGAACAGCATGCTTTCGAGCAAGGCCCGCTGCTGCGGGTCGAGGTCCAAGGCGGCAATCTCTTCCAGCGCCGCACTCATCTCGGTCGCGCTCATGGCCATGAGCTTCCGCTGCATCTCCATCATCGCCCGCATGTCGGGCATCATGCCCTGGCTCGTGGACATCTTCGAGGCGATGTCCTTCCAATCGATGGCCGCGGAACCCTTTGCTTGCTTGGCCCGGATGCGGGCAGCGGACAAGGAACGGTCGTCTTCGCCCGACGACGGGGCTTTCGCGGCATCGACATGCTGACGCAGCAAGGCGGTCTCGGACTCGACGGCGGAGATCGACCGGTGCCGGGAGCCGAGCCAGAGGCCGGCGATGGCCAGCGCGGCGAGGGGAGGGAGGACAAGGGAGGGTTTCATGGCGGGGGGAAGCGGGAGTTATCAATAAGCCGGACGGGAGGCATCCGTCTTCTGCAAAGTGAGGGAAAGCGGGGCGGTCCCGCCGGTGGCGACAGATATCAGGCCGGGCGCGTGATGGCAGGGGAAATTTCTGCCGGGTCGACGAACACAAAAAAGCGGATGGAGCGGGCCCTCGGCCCTGAAATCCCACCTGGGTTCGCCAGCAGACTGCGCGATCCGGGAATCATTCGCCCTCCTTTTTGCCGGCTTTGCCGATCGCTTCCAGCAGGTCGTCGCGATCCTTTCCCGCCGGCAAAGTGTTTGCCCACTGGACGGCGGCGGCAGGGTCGTAGGGGGCGACGGTCTTCGCGTAGGATTTCACCGCGGCCTCTTTGGCGGGCCCGTCCGCCGCTTCGCTCAGCCAAAGGCCGGCGGCCTTGTAGTCGTTGCGGGTCCACTGGTCCATCAGCTCGCCGGCCTTGGACTCCCAAGCGCCGTTCAGCGGATTGCCGGCCATCCACTCGATCCATTTACCGGTGTCGTCGCCGGTCCGCCAGTACGCAATGCCGTTGGTTATCGTGGCAAGCCCGTTGACGTCTAGGCCCGCGCCGTCGATCCATGCCGTCGCGTCTTCGAAGCCGTCCTTCATCGCGCCTTCGGCGAGCGCCTGAAGAGTCGGGAAGCGGAGTTCAGCCGCGTCATCCTCGTCGCCCGTCGCAAGGTGATCGCGCAAGGCGCTGACAATCGCATCGCGCTCGCCCGGAGTGCTGGCGGACCTCGCGATCTCCTGGCCGGCGTCGCCGACCTCCTCCAGCCCGAGCTCGCCGATGAGCTTGAAGGCCAGCCGCGGGTCTTGTTTCGCTGCGCCACCGATCAGGTCGCGCTTGGTTTCCTCGGTCACGAGGTCCGGATGGGCCGCCGAGTTCGCGCGCACCCATTCGAGGGCCGCGTCGGGGTCCTGGCTGGCCCATTTTGAAAGCGCCCCGCCCAGCACGTGCTTGCCGCCACCCTTGTCGCCGAAGAGATCGGCGGACTCCGTGAAAATCGCCAGCGCGGAGGCGGGGTGGTCGTTGGCGAGCATGGAGATCGCGAAGCCGACGATGTTGCGCCGCATCTCGCCGGTGAGTTCGCCGTTGGCGCGGAGCTCGCCGATCAGCACCTTGAGCTCGGCGGGATCGAGCCGGTGCATCTCGTCGAGCAGGCCGAAGATCTCCTGCTGAAAATCTTCACCCTGGGGCGTGCCGCTCTTTTCCGCGGCTTCCATCTTCAAGGCGAATGCCGCGAGCCGGACGGCGAATTCCTTCGGATCGACCCCGCGGTTTGAGTGGTCTTCGCGGCCGGTCTTGGCAGGAAGCACGGCCTTGCCGTCTTTCACCAACCCGTCGGTCGGCAGCCCGAGCGCGCGGGCTTCTTCGAACAAGCGGCCGTGGCTTTCGCGGACGGCGGCGAGCTTGCGGTGATCCTGCCAGCCGAAGAACGAGGCGACGGCGAGGATCAGGGCGGCGGCTAGGAGGGAGAATTTCATGGCTCGGTCGCGGCGGGAGTCGCCGTGCGGTTCGGGTTGTTGATGAAGCGGCGGGTCACTTCCTCGCGCTTCACGGGGTCGCTGATCTTTTCGGCGAGCTCTTCGATTTCGATGCGCGACTCGGCCGGCGCGTTCTTGAGGAAGGCAACCAGCGCGTCGTCGTTGCCGCTGGCCTGCTGGTATTTCAGCGCCTCCTTCGCCATCTCCGGAAACTCCAGCCATTCGCTCATGTGGGCCAGCGCCTCGCCGCTCAGGCGTTCGGCATCGGCCGGGGCTTGGGCGAGGATCCAGGCGCGGGTTTCGTCGGCGCTGGTGGTCATCTCGTCCTGACCCTTGAAGCGTTCCCGCAGCGCCTCGCCGACCACCGCCGCGCGTTCTTCCGGGCTGGCATCGATCGCTCCGAGAAACTCGCCGACCTTGCCGTAGCCTTCCTTGACCAGCGGTGCGGAGCTGCGGCCGAGGGTCGACAAGCGATCATCAGCGGCGACCTGCGTGCGGATCAGGTCCGCCACGGCTTTCTCCGTGCCCGGCCGGATGCGGAAGTGAAAGGAGTTCGTGAAGACCTCGTCGCGCTGGTCTTCCGGCAACGAGGCGAGCCGGCGTGCGGCTTCGGCGGGATCGCTGGCGGTGAGGCTCTGGATCAGCCCGGCCTCGAAGCGGATGCGCGGGTCGTGCTGGCCGTCCAGCCGCTTGTTGTCGAAAGTCCCGGCTTCGACCTGCCGGTCCATCCAAGCGGCGGCGGCGGTGGTGTCCTTGGCGCTCCAGCTTTGGAAAGCGTTCGAAAGCTGCCAGGTGAGTCCGCCATCGGTCCCGCCGATGCGGTCCGCGAAGCGCTCGAGCGCGGCTTCCGGATCCTTGTTCGCCAGCACGCCGATCAGGGTGCCTTCGAGCTGCCGTTTCGCGTCGTCGGAAAGATCGAGCGTCGCGATTTCATCGAGGCCTGCGAGGAGTTCTTCGGCCGACATCGCGAGCAGCGTTTTCTGCAAGGCGATCATTGCCCGCATGTCCCCGTCGCCGCCGGATTTCATCGCGGCCTGGGTGGCGGCCATCTTTTTCCAATCGACCTTCGATCCCGGGCGGAGCGCCTTCGATTTTGAATTTCGCTGGCCGGCGAAGAAAGGATCCACGGCAGCGGTTACATGATCCTGCCGTGCGACTTCCAGCCGCCCGCGCAGTGCCTCGCTTTCGAGTTCCAGCGCCGAGATCGCCCGCCGCTGCGAGCCGATCCAAATGCCCGCGGCGACCAGCGCGAGGAAGGGCGGGAGGAGGTGGGCGGGTTTCATGTTAGAGAAGAAATGGGGAACAACGGAACGAGCGAAACGACGCGAAAATGAAGGCCGGGGTTCGGTCGGCGGCAGGATGAGTCACACATCGGATCTCTGAAATTTCGTCCATTTCGTCCCTTTCGTGGGTCCCACCTGCCTTCCGGCTTGGCGGGCCGACGGGACTGATACGCTTGCAAGCCTAAGCGGACTGTCACCCCGCCGTCGCCTCGAAAGTTGGCCCCCCGGGACCGCCGGTCCTCAGACCGGCCGGTCTTCAAGATGCAGGGACTGGATGTTTCGGCCCGCCGGTGACCGTTCAGAGCCAGAGCTTCAGCGCGTAAACCACCGCCGGCGTGGTGATCAGGCTGAACAGCGTGCTGTAATAGACGGCCGAGGTGGAGAAGGAGACATCGCCGCCGAACTCGTGGGCGAGCAGGGCGGTGTTGACCGCGGTGGGCGCGGCGGCGGCGAGGATGAGGGCGGCGGAAACCTCGCGCGAGAAGCCGAAGGCCATGACCAGCAGCAGCGCCAGCGCGGGAGAAACAACGAGCCGCAGGAGGATCGCCGACCACAACGGCGCGCGGAACGGGGCAGGCGTGGTTTGCGACATCTGGACGCCCAGGGTGATCAGCGCGAAGCCGATCAGGCCGGACTGGATGAGGTCGAAGGGCATCCACAGCCAGATCGCTTCCTGGACCGGCACCCCGAGGCCGCGGCAGGCGAGGCCGGCGAACATCGCGTATAGCGTCGGCTGGCGCAGCATTTTCATCAGCGCCCGGCGGTGCATGCCGGCGGTCTCGCCGTGCGATTGGGCGAGGAAAAGTCCGACGGTGTAGGTCGAGATGTTCATCGTCGCGAGGACGAAGATCTGCACCGCCGCGGCTTGGCTGCCGAAGGCAAGGGTGACGAGCGGCAGGCCGTAGTTGCCGCAGTTGTAGAACATGGCGGCCAGCGAAAGCGCCTGCCTTTCCCGCCGCGGCATCCGGAAGATCCAGCCGGCGAGCAAGCTGCCGATAAACATCAGCGCGATGGTGCCGAGCGTGAATCCGGCGATCCGCAGCGCCTCCCCGCCGCCGAGTTCCGCGCTGACCATCCGCGTGAAGATGAAGGCCGGGACCATCAGATAGATGTTCAGCTTCACCAGGGTCTCCAGGTGCAGCTTGAACTTCCGGTCCATCAGCCAGCCCGCGCCAACGATGCCGAAGATCGGCACGCAGACATCGAGCAGGATCCGGAAAAACACGCGCGGCGATCAACGGCGGGCGGCCGGGGAAAGTCAATCGCCCGGGGTCTCAGTTGACGAGGACTGGAGGCAGCACGGTCAGCGAGGTGAGCGGCCAAGGACCGCCGATGCGGCCGAGCGAGGTGGTGGCACCGGTGGCCAGGTTGACAGTGAACAAGGTCGCGCGCAGGCGCTTCTTGTTGCCGTCCTTCACCACCAGACCGGCATAGGCGATGCCGGTGTTGCCGGAGATGTCGAAGCCCGCGACGTCGGTGATGTCCACGCCGAGGTCGCCGATGGTGTTCAGCGGATGCGGTCCACCACGGGGTTGAAGTCAAACGAGAACGATTCACCGGCGAGCAACGGATCGAAGGGTCCCGCGACGGCGGTGGCCTCGCCGGTCGTGCGGTTGATGGTGTAAATCCGGCTGGTGCTGCCGAGGCCGTAAATCTGAAATCAAGAAATGCGGAATTCAGGGCGGGACGAAGAGAAACAAGGGTGCGGACCAGCGAGTCGAACTACGGTCAGCCCGGCATTTGGATCAATTCTGCCACCGGCCACCGTAGGGATGAAGATGCGAATCTTCCTCACCCTGCTTTTGCCCGCGTTGCTTTCGATCGCTATGGCAGCACCCGATCCGAATCCCGCGCGCTTCGCGAACGAGATCAAGGCCTTCGATGACGCCGATGCGAAGTCCCCGCCGGAGAAGGGCGTTATTGTTTTCACCGGCAGCTCGAGCATCCGCATGCTGAAGCTGGCGAAGGTGTTCCCGGGCTTGAAGGCGCTCAACCGCGGTTTCGGCGGCAGCCATATCTCGGAGGTGAACCATTATCTCGACCGCTGTGTGCTGCGCTACGAACCGGCGACGGTCGTCTTCTACTGCGGCGGCAACGACCTGTGGGACAAGAAGACGCCGGAGCAGGTGGAGGAGGATTTCACGGAGTTGCGGACGCGGCTGTTCGCCAAGGTGCCGGAGGCGAGGTTGATCGTGATGGCGATCCGCCCGAGCCCGGCCCGCGTGTCGATCCGCGAGGTGGAGGCGGCAATGAACCTGCGCTTCAAGAAGGCGGCGGAGGCGGACAAGCGGATCATCTATGTCGCGGGCTCGTGGGAGCGTTTCCTCGAAGATGCCGGCAAGCCGGAGCCGAAGCTTTTCATCAAGGACGGCCTCCACATGAGTGATGCCGGTTATGCGATCTGGAAGGAGTTGCTGACTCCGTTGTTAGAAGTACCGGCGAAGGCCCCGTGACGCGAAGAGGCCGGAGCCTTCCGGCCCCCGACCTGCTATGAAATCGCGGCGATGTTTGCCGCTCACTCGGCAAGCTGGCCGATCGCGGTGAGTGAGGTCAGTGGCCAAGGGCCGCCGATCTTGCCCACCTCGGTGGCGGCTCCGGTGGTGATGTCGATGGTGAACAAGGTGGCGCGAAGGTTCTTCTTGTTGCCGTCCTTTACCACCAGGCTGGCGTAGGCCACGCCGTTGCTGCCGGCGATGTCGAAGCCGGCGACGCTGACCGCGTCCACGCCGAGTGGCCCGACGGTGTTCAAGGTGCCATTGTTCGGCGGATCCTGGCGGACCACGATGTCGTTCGCCGTATCGATGTCGAACAGCACGGTGCCAGTCAGCGGGTCGTTGTCGTTGTTGGTGTAGGCGCAGGCGCTGACCTCGGGGACATCGGCGAAGTTCGGGTCGCCGCCGGCGTAGGCCAGGCTGGCATCGACCGAGACGATGGCGCCGGTATCCGGATGGGCGCGGAGGTTTTGGCCGGCGTCGGTCATGATGCGGATGCGGTCGACGGTCGGATTGAAGTCGAACGCAACGGCATCGCCGGCGACCGGCGGACTGAGCGGGGTGTCGGAAACCGCGGTGGCCATCCCGGTGTCGCGGTTGATCACGTAGAGCCGGTTGGTGCTGCCCAGTGCATAGAGCTGGCCGTTGAAAGGGCGGACATCGAGGCCGAGAATGGTCTCCTTTTTCTGGAGGCCCTTGATCTTCACCTTGGAGACCGCCATCGGGTCATCGCTGGGGAAAGTGACGAGAATGTTGTTGCCGCCGCTGGTGCCGATGCCGGCAAGCAGTTCGGCCGCGGTGGCGGGAGCCAGCGACGTGGCGGCAAAGGCGGTGGCGGCGAGCACTTGGCGGAGGGAGTTCGTTTTCATGGTACGAGGGGACGAGGTTCGGGTTGGTGGTTTCGAGAAATCCCGCCGCGTGACGGAATCACGCCCAGATGCTAACGGCACCCCCCGACCGTCTCAACGGGACGCGGGTTCCAAATCGGAATGGGGGCATTCGGATCCCGCGGGTCCGGCGGGAAGTGCCCCTGTTTCAGCTTCAAGGCTTCAGCGCTTCCGCGTGGCCGCGGATCTCCGATTAGGGGAGGGCGCGAGCGTGGAGGGCGATTTCGTCGATCCCGCCGATCCACTGGCGGATCCAAAGAGGGCCGCAAATGGAATTTCCGCAGAAGCAGGATCGGCTCCCGCATTTGAACCACCCGGCGGAGAATGTGATTTTGCGGGAAGGCAAGGCCCGAATGGCCCTAAGAAGCGGTCGTGGGCCGGTGGATGGGCGGCCCACGCCCATCGTACCAGGGATGAAATGTGATTTTGCGGGAACCGACCCCAAGCAGTGCCCCTGTTTCAGCTTCAAGGCTTCAGCGCTTCCGCGTGGCCGCGGATCTCCGAATCGGAGAGGGCGCGAGCGTGGAGGACGACTTCGTCGATGCCGCCGATCCACTGGCGGATCCAAAGAGGGCCGCAAATCGAATCTCCACAGAAGCAGGGTCGACTCCCGCATTTGAACCACCCGGCGGAGAATGTGATTTTGCGGGAAGGCAAGGCCCGGATGGCCGCTACGAAGCGGTCGTGGCGGGTGGATGGGCGGCCCACGCTCATCGTTTCAGGGATGAAATGTGATTTTGCGGGAACCGACCCCAAGAATACGACCCCAAGAATAGGCGCGAATCGCCCCCTCGTGGCGCACGAAGAGCAACTGCGCCTCTTCAGTGTCATCGGGCAGGGCGTTGTCGGAATCCGCGTCGGTCATCCCAAGTAATGATACAGGCCGCCGCATTGTTTCCAGATTTCTTGCCCACTGCCATTCGAGTCAGGTCAAGGCGCGGATCCCTGCTTCCGATCTCAGTGGGACGCGATCTCAGAGGGACGGGCAAATCGACCGGGTAATAGCCATTCTAAGGATCCTTTGACGATCAAAGCCGCAAGATTCCCCAGAAAATTTGGTTGCAGAATTTTGGGATATGACTGATGGATCTGGGCGTGAAACAGGCCTTGAAGTCAAAAACAGCTACGCGTGGGAATAATCGCGCCCCAAAGCTTGATGCTCCAGCTGATGTATTGGCTGGCTTCGCTCTGTTGGGTGTCTTCTCATCCAGATTCCCTGCATACAATGGGCCTCAAGACTTTGCGCAAAAGTTTGTCAGGTGCTCCAGAACTAAGTTTACACAAGTCACCTACTCAGCCACTTCAATTTGACAAAATATGCCTAACTGGGGCGAGGTTCTAAAGGAGATTCAAATTTGCGAATATAGAGATCCTCTCGACAGGATTCGCAGAAAGTATCTAGGTCTGTTAGCAGAAAAGACCGGGCGGAATGTCATAGCTTATTATTCCGGCTGGCTTCAGCATCCCGATATAGCCAATACCGCGGTTGGAGATGATGACAAGAATGCCTTAATGGCCGCAGTTCATGGCTTAGAAAGAAATAAGGGTTTAGATTTGATTTTACATACCCCAGGCGGCGATTTGGCCGCGACGGAATCAATTGTCGACTATCTTCACAAAATGTTCGGTGACGACATCCGAGCAATTATTCCGCAGCTGGCAATGTCTGCCGGAACTATGATTGCCTGCTCTTGCAAAGAGATCATAATGGGCAAGCAGTCGAATTTAGGACCAATTGACCCGCAGTTCGGAGGAATTCCAGCCCATGGGGTGCTGAAAGAATTTGAAGAGGCAATTGCTGCGGTGAAGGCCGATCCGGCAAGCATTCCCATTTGGCAAGTCGTAGTTGGCAAGTATCACCCTACATTCATTGGCGAGTGTAGGCACGCTTTGAAATGGTCATCGGAGATGGTTCAAGCCTGGCTCGAACGTTCGATGTTCAAAGGTAAGAGGAATTCAAAAAAGTTGGCTTCAGCGGCCGTGGATTACTTAGGTGACCACGATCACACAAAAAGCCATGCTCGCCACATTCCGATTGAGGAGGCCGAAAAACTTCTCAAAATCGTCAGGCTTGAAGAAGATGACGAGCTGCAAGACTTGGTCCTCACCGTGCATCATTCTTTTATGCACACGTTTGCAAACAGTGCTGCTGTGAAGATTGTGGAAAATCAAATGGGCGGAGCAATGATGTCGATGAGGGGTAAGTAGCAAGTTGGCTTTACCCCCCTCCGTCAACTCGACAACGGGACAGGCAATTGGTAACCGGCCCGGTGCCGATCACCGCGCCAGCACCCGACGCGCAACGATCACTCGGCGCTCAGGAAGCCGCGATGCTTGCTCCCGATAAACAGCTCCTCCGGGTTCAGGAGATCCGGGAAGCATTGGAGATCAATACGCTCCCTCCGTGACCACCAGAGGGCCAAATGAAAAGCGATCGCATCATGAGTCATCCGCCTCTTTCTTGAAGGCTACGACCCGCTCCCTCAAGGCGGTCCAGTATCGTACACTGACGACCACCTCCGCACCATCGGCTTGGGCAGCAGCAGCCACCTCAGGAGCAGTTGTCGAAACTTGCTTACCATCCGCGTCGGTCACCTCCACTGAAATTATCTGAACCGGATAGACCACCGAGACGCCGGCGAGTTCCTTGGCGGTAGGAAAACCCGTGTCATCGGCCGCGTCAAAGGGAGAAGATCCGCCTGTCGGCGGTGCTTCAACCTGTGGGTCCGTCACGTTTACCGTTGTCAGGACCTTACCCTCCCCAAACGGATCACTCCGGGTCAGCCAAACCTCGAAAGGCCCGATCTCCACCTTTTCGGATTCGGAAGCTCTGTCAGCTTTCAGCGCTGGAACAGCGATCTTGGCGCTTCTCGTCACCTGCCGCGAACTCGTAATCAACGTCGCGCTACCGCCGATGGCAGCTCGTTGGAACTCCTCGGGCGCAAGTCCGGACCTTAGCTCAATCGAAAGCCCCCGTTCGCGCACCCCTTCCGCGCCTCCACCGACCACCCCGTTCAGCAGACAACCAGCTTGGCTTGCGACGTCCTTCCCTCCGGCCAACTTGAGCGACTGAACACGCACGGACCCTGGCTTAACGGCAACCAGGTGTTTCCCGGTCGCCACGAATCTGAAGCTGAAAAGGTCGTTGCTACCGAAGGGATCGTCTCGACCGTCATTGAGATCCTCAAACCGGATTGCATAGGGCTTCCAATCCTTCAGCCGTGCTTTCTCGTCGTCCCCCAACTCAGATTCTCGCAGCGTCACGATCTTACCCGCTCGCGTCTCAAACTGTGCCGACCTCACTCCGTTCGTTTCGATAACATCAAGCAGTTCCAACTCCGCCTCCTTCCCGTCTTTGTTCTTCCAAAGTTCAAATTCGGCCATCGCTGCGACGGAAAACACCAGAAGGATCAGGCCGATTCTCATATAACGAACCTCGATATTTCGCCCACGGAGTCAAGATCACCGCCTCAACCTCCAAGAAGACTACGTGGATTTGCAGGGGGACTGGCGACTCAAACGCACAGACAATCTTCATCGCAAAATGATTTCAGAGGGACAGGCACCTGACCGCATCGCATGACTAGAAGTTTATGGGTTCCCAGCGTCTGCAATTATTACCCACGCAGGTGTTCATTCTTCACGTGGGCCGAGAGAAGTGTCCAGTGCATCACCTTTCCGCAAATGCCGCAGCTCCGGTTCTGATCCGTACCGCATTTTCCCTGATGCTGTCTCCAGTCAGTGAAGAGGTGGCCGCAATGATGGCAACGGCTTGGAACCACCATTGAGCGGAAACGGATCCGTCTTCCTCCACGCAGGATCAACGTGGCCGTGTTGGAGTCCAAGCCTATCAAATCACCTTTCGCTGGAACCGGCGTGTGCTCCCAGAACTCCGCATCAGGTATCACGTATCGACGTGCTCCAAAAAATGTGAGCAGGACCGCACGGTCGGAGAAATCGATCAATAAGTCTACTTCTTCAAGCCTCCCAAGCTGCTGGAAGCGGTCGGACGAAAACCAGCGGCCAACATCAATCACCTGCCGGTCATCTGCAAAGCACGGGTGCTTTTCCCAGGGCGGACCGAGAGAGTCGAACCATACAGCCCCACCATTGTGCTTCACGAAATACACCGACGCCGAACACTTCGGGCAGGTCGTTTGCCAAGTTTCGCTCTCTTCGGGTCTTTCCCTCACAACCGGCGAGGCGACGCACTGGCAACCAAGCGGCACCGTTCGGCCGTCAATCACACGGAACTGAATTTCGCACCGGCATCTGGGACAAATTGCCATTTGATCAATACGGTAGAAAACAATCCCTCGCTCAGGCCGAGATGCAGTCCTCGGTAATGAAAGCCGCGCGTTCGTTCACCGGCAGCGGCAAGCCGGGTCGGGTGATCGCTTCGCCGGCGGCTTCCTTGGTGGCGCAGGTTTGGTTGAGGGCGAGGAGGAAGGCGAGGATGTCGGCGTCCTTGGGCATGCCGTAGACGGCGCGGACGGCGAGGTCGAGCTTGGCTTGGGCGTCGCGGAGGGGGTTGCTGCCGGGCTCTTCGAGGGTGCGGTAGAGGTCGCGCAGGGACCAATCCATCTTCGCCATGACCTCGCGGCGGAGCTGGCGCAGGGCGACGGCTTCCCGGGCGACGGCTTCGAGCTGCAGTCGCGTCGGGGACTGCGGCCACGGGAAAGTGTCGAATACGGTGTCGGGCGTGTAGCGAAAGCGGCTTTCAAGAGTAGAGCAACGAGCCGCGAACCATTCGCTATGAATTGAGCTTTGGATAATTCCAAAGGAGTAGTCATCAGCAAAAAGAAAGGCCTTCAGGGCGTTGCTGGGTCTAACTTTGTGTGAGAGGAACTCGAAAATTGGACGCTTCGTGACAGCAGAGCAGACGAAGTAGCGCGGCAGCTTTGAGATGATTTCGATCAGATCACCCCTCCGGCGCTTCAATAGCCACCAAGTCTTCAAGCGGTTCTGATGTTCTCCCGCATCCTTGCCCGACTTCAACTTCTCCGCTTCCGCATTCTTGGTCCACAGCTCAAGGACGTTCGCTTTCAGGTGTTCTAGCGCACCCGGAAACTTCATTGCTTCGAACAAGTCCGCGTCTCCCAAATCGATCAGCCAGCAAGGTTCGTTGGTGTAGGCTGAGGTCAGCAAATCGGTTCCATTCAAAATCGGATGCAGCACTGCTACAGACCCCGGATCCTTTGCCAGAATTGCGGCACGTTCGGCAGCGTTGATGCAAAAACCGGTGTGCCCAGGTTGCTGTCCTTCCAAGCAAGTTTTGGGAGACGTGTTCGCCTTGAGTCGAATCGCTCCCGAAACGTCGATCCGGAGACTGAGTGCCGAATTGATCACGGGAAGCTGATGCACCTCCCAAGGGCTGTCGACTGAGTCGCCACATTGAAAGGTGAGGTTCTTTGGTGCTGTGGTTTCACCCTTGAGCCAGTTGACGATGGAGACGTGGACGGCGGCATCGCCCGACCAAACCTGCGTCGAGATGGCGTCCGTGATCGTCCCACCGTTACCAACGATGTAGTCCAATCCACCTTCACGAGAATAGTTTTGGCGGACCGAATTGGTGCCAACGAGCCCTGCCCGCCCGTCTGGAGCAAGGTGGTCGTGGGCTTTCCGGAACCAGAACACGCAAAGGTCGGCGCGGCCCGGAACGTCCGGGAAGACCTTCCGGAGCTTGGTCGTGTATTCGGCCCCATATTCCATGGTCATCTTCCTCGCATCTAGGTAAGGCGGATTCCCGACGATGGCATCGGCCTCCGGCCAGTCGGTGAAGAGGGCGTCGGCGCAGCGGATGTTGGCGTCGAGGTTGTCGAGTGGCAGCGGCGATTCGCGGGCGAAGAGGCTTTCGGAATCGTCGGCGTGGCTGTTCTCCATCACCCACATTTCCTTGGCGACCATCAACGTGACCTTGGCGAGTTCGGCGGCGAAGGGCAGCACGTCCATACCGTAAAATTGCTGGATGGACACGGCATTCATCAGTGCTTCCGGTGGGACGGATTTGCCGGCCTTGCTGCCCTTGACCTTGATGAAACGGCTGAGCTCGCGGAGGCGGTTGAGGATGTCCTGCTCCATGCGCTTCATCTCACGGTAGGCGACGGCGAGGAAGTTGCCGGAGCCGCAGGCGGGATCGAGAACCCGGAAGGCGCGCAGTGCGGTGAGGACGGCCATGAGGTCGTCCATGCTGTTCCAAGCCTCCGCCATCCGGGCGCGCCAGGGGCGGACGATGGTCGGGCCGACGACTTTCTGGATGTCGAACTCGCTGGTGAAGTGGGCGCCGAAGGCATGGCGCTCGCTCGTTTCCATGCTGGATTGGAAGAGCGTGCCGAAAATCTCCGGCTTCACGAGGTTCCACTTCCGCCCGGCGACGCTGGCCAGGAGTTCGAGTTCGGCCGGCAGGAGCTCGACGGGATCGATCTCCGCGAACAAGCCGCCGTTGAAGTAGGGGACATCGGTGAAGCGTCCGCCGCGGGCGGGCACCTTGTTGTTCATCTGGCGGAACAGCCCGCCGATGAGGTCGTAGGCGCTCTCGCCCTTGTCGCGGCAATCGGCGACCAAGCGGGTGAGGATCTGGCGCGGGAGCAGCGCCATGTCCTCCGAGACGAGGGTGACGAGGAGCTGGAGGATGAAGTGCTGCGCGCGCGTCCGGTCTTCGCCGCGGGCCACGATGGAGCGGAAGAGCGCGGCGAGTTCGGCGGCGGCCTCGCGGGTGACTTCGACGCGGTTGTTGTTGAAGAGCGGCTTGCGGGGCTTCGGCAGCAGGAAGGCGAGCGCTTCGGAGCGATGCGGGAGGTCGGTGAGGGCGATCTTTTCGACGGGATCGAAGAGCTGCTGGTTGAAGTCGAAGATCCAGAACTCGTCGAAATTGCAGAGGATGGCGTAGGGCGGGCGGTGAGGGACGATGTGGGTCCAGTAGTCGAAGAGCTGGTCGTAGTGCCGCTCCAGCTTCTGGCCGCGGGACTTCATCTCGAAGAGCACGCGCTCCGGCCAGAGGAGGTCGATGTAGTTCTTGCCCTTGCCGCCGCCCTTTTTCGCGACGCGGGTCTCGCGGCTGGCCCCTGCTTCCTTGATGCCGTCGTGACCGAGGGCGCGGAAGAGGTGGTCGAGATAGTCCGCCGCCTCGCCTTTCTCGTCACCCGTCAGATGGGTGGTGACATAGGTGACGAAGGATTCGAGGGATGCGTCGGGATCGGCCATGAGGGGAAGGATGGCCGGAAGTTAGGGAATGGGGGGGACGGGGTCAATCGGGGTGTGCGGATGGCTCAGGACAGGAGTGTCATGGCTCCACAAAAAGGCCGCCGCGGTTTCCCGGGGCGGCGTTTGGAAGGTTGGATGGAGGCAGCGGGTCGTGTCGGTCACCCGCCGGGGTTCAAGGCCTCATGTCACTTCTTCGGACCGTAGCCGGCGACCGGCTTGCCGTCGTCGCCGAGCTTGCCGGCGGCCCAGAGCAGACCCTGGGCGACCATGTCGAGGTAGCGGTCGTCTTCGACCGTGGCATTGTTGTGGCCGATAGTGGTGGCGAAGACGCGGGTCTTCTTGGGGCCGTGAAGATTGGTCCAGACGACGATGGCTTCCTGGTCGCCCTGCTTGCCATTGGCCAGCGGCTTGGCGGCGTCGAAGAGGCGGTGGTTGTTGTAGAGTTCCTCGTTGATGGTCGTCCAATTCGCCAAGCCCTTGGTCGCCGGGTGCTCCTTGTCGGTGAACGAGATGTCGATCGGCTTCTGGGCGCCGTGGCCGCTGGATTGGAGGCCGAGGAACTCGAACCAGAGCGAACCGTCGCCGCCCAAGGTATCGACCTTCTTGCGGAAATCGCCGGTGCGGTAGCTGTGCATCGCGCAGTGGAGGGCGACGGCCGGCGTGCCTTCGTCGTGCGGCTTGAGCACGCCTTTCACGACTTCGACGTCCTTGATGTCGGCGGCGCATTCGTCGTGGATGACCAAGTCGTAGCCGGCGGCGTAGTCGGGATTCCCGTAGATCGGCAGGGCGGGCTTGGTGCTCTTGTCGTCGACGTGGACCTGGGTGACGGTCACGTTGATCCGTTCTTCAAGGCCGGTCTTCAGGATCTCGGTCTGGGCTTTGTAGTCGTGGCAGCAGCCGCCGGTGATGAGCATCACTTTGAGCGGCTTGGCGTCCTGGGCGAACGCGGCGGCGGTGAACAGGGAGGCGAAAACGACAAGCGAACGGGGTTTCATGGTGGCGGGGATGGTAGGTGGAGCGGATGGACTGACAAGACGATAGCGGGCACCCGCATGGGGTAGCACGGGATGTCCTCCGCTATTACCGCCGCGTCGGCACGATTCATTCACGGCCGCTGCCTGCCACCCCGCGGGGGACCCGGAAACCTGTATGGCGGGAGCGGAGTCTGCCGACCGGGCCGAGACTCCGGGTGAGCGAAGAATCCGTCGATAGCGGGGCGATGTGACGTTCGATCGAGCCATGGCTCTTGAACTGGTCCCCGCCACCGAGGAGGAGATCCCCCGGCTCTCCGTCATTTGTCACGAAGCCTTCTCCGCCCTTCATCTCCCGCTGCCGCTCGCCCGCTTCATTTGCCCTCTGGCAGGTCCGGCCTTTTACCGCCAGGCCCTCGCTTCGGGCCACCGGACCTTGAAGCTGCTGTCGTAGATGTCGCCGGCGACTACGCGGCACCGGGTGGCTCGCATTTCCCGCCGATCCAGTGTTAGCCGTCGCCCGGCGGGGCGAGCACCGTGATCACCGGATGATGGTCGGAGCCCATGCGGTCGGGGTGGACCTTCCGGTCGAGCACCTGCCAGGGGCCGCGGACAAGGATGTGATCGATTGGCAGACCGATGCCGTTGCTGCGCCATGTCGACGGCAGGCCGAAGCCCTTGCCGGTGTCTTGCAAACCGCCATCGCGAAGCAAGCGGCCGAACCACGGGGAAAACGGCGTGCAGTTCAAGTCGCCGAGGAGGATGACCGGAATGTCGGAGGCCGCGGAGAGGGCGGCGGCCATCCGATACTGGTCGTTCCTTTCGTCGAAGCGATGGCCCGAGCGCGGGGTGCGCGGGTGCATGCCGAGGATCCGGACCGGACCCTGCGGCGTGCGCATGACAGTGGAAATCCACGGCTTGTTCGCGGCCAGACCGGCTGGGTCGGGGGCCTCGAGCGGGTGGCGGCTGAGCACCCACATGCCTTCCGCGCCGTCGCGGCCGCTGGTGATCCGGTACGGGTATTCGGCGGACAGCGTCTCCAGTCGCGCGCGCCAGTCGTCGGTACACTCGGTCAGCACCAGGACATCGGCGCGTTGCTCTAACAGCCACGGCAGCGCTTGATGTTTCCGCGGGTTCTCCCAAAGCAGGTTCCACGCGATGAACTTGAGCCCACCGTCCTGCGGCACGGTTTTGGCGGAAGGGATCCAGTAGGGAAGGATCGTCAGCACGGATCCGGCGAGGAGGACGCCGGAAACGACGGCGGGCAGGCGCTGGCCCCGCTTGATGAAGTAGGCGACGAGAAGGAGCAGCAGGACGATCCAGCCGAAGCGGAAGTGGCTCATTCGCTCCAGATGGCTGGACCAGATGCCCAGCGGTGAAGCGGCGGTGCCGAGGAAGGCGATGCCGAGAAGCAAAGCGGGCACCAATGCCGCGACACACTTCGGCCACGGGGGAAGTGGTCGTGTCATGGGTGGAGATTCGGGATAAGAAGCTGCGGGGTCAAGCGGTGGGAATGCCCCCCCGATGCCGCGTTGGCAGTGCCGCAGCTTTACTAGCCTTCATTCCGAGGCACCACGCTGCTCCACAAGGCTCCTTGTCACTTCTCCGGACCGGGAATCACCAGCGTCGGCACCACGGCCTTGCGGACCATGCCTTCCGCCACGCTGCCGAGCAGCAGGGCCGCGACTGCCCCGTGACCGTGGGAGCCCAGTATCACCAGATCGGCACCGACTTTCTGCGTGTAGTCGAGCAAGGCATGCAGCGGACTGCCTTCCGCCAGATGCACCGTGGCTTCCGGGACATCGTCCGCTACTTTCGCCAGCACTTCCTGCAAGCGCGCTGTGGCACGCTTCCGCGCCTCTTCTTGGAACAGGTGGATCGCAGGAAACTCGTCCGGTGTAAAACCGTAGGCCGTGTAGCTTGGCTCCGGCTCCAGCACGTGGAGCAAGTGAAGAGACGAGCCAAAGGCCCGGGTGATTTTCACGGCGGCTTCGAGCACGCCGGTGGTGGCATTCGAGAAATCGACGGCAGCAACGATGGTTTTCATGACAGCTACACCCTAGGCCCGCCCGCGCCCTGATCACAAGAACCGGATCACCCATGCGCCGGATTTGCAAATCCACGCGAGATCCGCACCTGACCCTGGAAAGGAAATGACAACGAAACCGGCGAAACTCCGCGAAACTCCGCGAAAATCAAGCATGGGAAAAAATGGACTCGAAGAACCGCAAGGTGAATCGGGCCATTTACCCGACTCTCTGAAATTTCGTCCTTTTCGCCCCTTTCGTTGTTCCTATCCCGGTATTCAGGCTGACAGGCCACCGCTCCGGGGCGATGCTCCGCGCGCCATGATCAAGTTCCTCCACACCCGGATCCGCGTCGCCGACATCGAACGCTCGGTCGCCTTCTATCAGAAACTCGGCTACCTCGACGCCCGCCGCCAGGACTCGCCGCAGGGCAACCGCCTCGCCTTCCTCGAGCTGCCCGGCAACGACGTTTTCCTCGAGCTCTGCCACTCGCCCGACTACACCGCGACCTGCCCGGAAGACCTGATGCACACCTGCCTCGGCGTGCCGGACATCATCACCTACTGCGAAGGCGTCGAGAAAGCCGGCATCGAGATCTGGCCGGACGGCTGGCGCGAGAAATTCTTCTCCGGCGGCCGCAAGATGGCCTTCGTCACCGATCCCGACGGCTACGAAGTCGAGATTCTGGAGCGCTAAGCCGCGCCGATGAAGGAGGACGAACAGGCGCGGCTGCCCGACGGCCGGCGGATCGGGTTCGCCGAATATGGCGATCCCGTCGGCGCACCCGTGATCTATTTCCACGGCTGGCCGAGCAGCCGCTACCAGGCGAAGCTGGTCCACGAGCTCGCGGCGGAACGCGGCCTGCGGATCGTCGCGCCGGACCGACCCGGCGTCGGCCTTTCCGATCCCATGCCCGGCCGCGGCTTCGCCGGTCTGCCGCCGGATGTCGCCGGGCTGGCCGACACCCTCGGCATCGGCCGCTTCCGGCTTTACGGCGTCTCCGGCGGCGGCCCCTACGCCCTCGCCACCGCCGCCGCCCTGCCGGACCGGGTGCTTGCCACGGCCGTGGTCTGCGGTGCCCCGCCGCTCGGCAATCCGGCCGACCGCGCGAACCTCCACTGGACCTACCGCAGCCTGATTGCGCTCCAGCAACTCCGCCGCGCCGCCACCCCGGCCGCGATTGCCGCCAGCCGTTGGATGATCGCCCGCGGCATCGACCACGCCCCGATGACCTGGATGCTGCGCAGTATCGCCCCCGCCGACCGCGCGGCCATTGCCGACGCCGGCTGCTGGGAAAGCGTCACCCGCAGCTACCTCGAAGCCGTCCGCCACGGGGCGGACCGCGTCATCGATCAAGGCGAGCGCTACCTCGATCCCTGGGACTTTTCGCCGGAAGAGATTCGCGTCCCGGTTGCCTTCTGGCACGGCCTCGCCGACAAAAACCTGCCCTGCGAAGTGGCCCGCCAGCTCGCCGCCCGTATTCCCGGCGCCGAGGGCCACTGGGAACCCGACGAAGGCCACTACTCGCTGCCCCTCCGCTACCGCGCGACGGTGCTCGATTGGCTGCGCGCGAGGTGAAGCTCTCCCCGGGACCGCGTGCCACTGGCTCGCCGAAGCACGGGAATTGCTGGGGCTAACCCTTCGGACTTGGAAGGTGAAGCGCGCGTTCGGGGACCGTTCCGCCGGTCTGAGGACCGGCGGTCCCGGGGTGATCACTCCCCCTTCTTCGTCGCCGCCTCGTGCGCCGCGGAGTCGTGCATGATCTCGGCGGCGTGTTCCAACTCCTCGATCGGTTCGGGGACATGCGCCTTATTGAACAGCAACTTGAACGGAAACCAGAGGATCGAAAACACCCCGCCGAGCACGAAGTCGTAGGCGCGCACCGGCAGCATCAGCCCCGCGTTCACCGGCTTCATCACCGCCCGCACCGGCGCGCTCTTGGAATACCAGATGGTGAACGCGATGATGGTCACGATCCCGATGAATTTCTGGAGCGTGGTGATGTCGGTGTGGAAAGTCAGCTCGGTCACCAACAGGAGCCCGACAAAGCCGATGAGAAGGAAAGCAGTGTGCTCCAGCACCGGGAACTTCTCGATGAGCCTGATGCAGTGCCCGGCGACGAAACGCAGCGCCAGGATCCCGATGAACACGCCGGTGCAGACCACCCACATTTCGTCGCTCAAGGCCACCGCCGCCACCACGTTGTCCACACCGAGGCTAAGGTCCATCAGCTCGATCGACGCCACGGTCGCCCAGAACCCGCGTCCGGCCGACTTCGCGATCACCTCGCCCGCTTCGTCCAGTTCGACCTCGCCCGCCTTATGGCGCGCGGCGAAATGGTGGGCCATCAGGTGGATCAGATAGGCGGCACCCAGCATTTTCAGCCAGGGATTCTCGATGATGTAAGTCGCCAGCAATAACGCCAGGCCGCGGAACACGTAGGCCCCGATGATCCCGACCTTCAGCGCCCAGTACTTCTGCTTGCCCGGCAAGTGGGACGCCATCGCCGCGATCGCCAGCGCGTTGTCCACCGACAGCAGGCCTTCAATGATGATCAGCGAGATGATGACCGGCAGCGCCTCGCGGACGATGTTCCAGAGTTCGGGAGTGAAGATTTCGGCAAGCATGGGCGGGCGGGAAGATCCATGCTTCACCCACCTCTGGCAAGGTCCGGAATTAGCCCGCCAGTGTCCGGACCTTCCGCAGCGCGAAAAGCAGCGGCGGCAGGCACAGCAGGCCGAAGGAGCAGTCGATGATCCGCCACCAGAACGGGATCCCGCGCAGCGGGCCACAGATGAAAGCCAGCGGGATCACCAGCAGCGACGCCGCGACTCCGACCTTCAGCACCCCTTCATAGCGGACGGGATCCTGCCACGGCAGGATGAAGAACAGCGCGATCATCAGGTGAGCGAAAGCCAGCCAGTCCGTGCCGTAAGCGATGAAGGGATACTTTTCATAAGTCACCTCCAGCCCTTCGCGCACCGTCAGGATCCAGTGCACCAGTCCGGTATGCAGTTCCGGTTGATACTGGCCTTCGCCGACGAGAAGGAATGCGAGCAGGTTCAGCTCGCCGAGCAGCGGAAACGCCGTCACCCCGCTGATCACCAGTCCGAAGATCACGATCCCGACCGCGATGCGGATCTGCTTCAAGTCGTTCATCGCCGGATGCTGCGCTTGCCCCGGCGGAGTTGCGATGCAGTAAAGATGAAGATCCCGTGAAACAACTCCAACGCATCGCCGAGCTCCGGGCCTTCGCCGCGAAGAAGGAGAAAGTCGCGGGATTCCTCATCGCCTAAGACCTGGCCGACGAGGCCGAACCCCATCAAAAGGCGGTGGAGAAAGCCCTGCGGGAAGCGGCGGCCATCGAAGGACCGATAGCTTGACGGGAAACCATATTCCCGTATTGTTTTGATCGTGAAGACGACGATCGATATCCCGGACGCCCTCTACAAAAAGGCGAAGATCCGCGCGGTGGAAACCGGGCGGACCTTGAAAGACCTCATGCTCACCTCGTTGGAGAAAGAACTCGATCCGGCTTCCCCGGCTCAACCTCAGAAGCCCACATGGGCAAACCGGAAATTGCGACCTGATTTCGAAGCCGCGCTGAAAGCCGGAGCGTTTTCCGGAGGCACCGACTCCGCCGTCATGATTTCCGAAGACCGGTCCTCCCGCGAAGATGCTCTACTTTGACAGTAACTACCTCTTCCGGATCTATTCTGTGGAACCGGGACACGAAGCCGTCAAAAAGCTGCTGGAGAGAACCAACCAGCCAGTGGCCATCGCCTGGCACGGACGCGCGGAAATCGCCTCGGTTGTCCTGCGCAAACGCCGCGAGGGAACCGAGACCCCGGAACACCTCACGAGCTTCGCCAAGCAGTTCCACGATGACTGCCAGCAGTTCCTTGTTCACTTCCTCCCGCTCACCGAGGCTGTCATGGCCCGCCTCGAAAGCGTCCTCGCCGCCGCACCCGCCACCACCAACCTCTGCGCCGCCGATGCCCTCCACCTCGCCTGCGCCGCCGAGCACGGTTTCACCGATGTCCACTCCAACGACCGCCTCTTCCTCGCCGCCGCGCCGCTGTTCGGGTTGAAGGGGGTGGATGTCATACCGCAGCCGTAGTCCGTCGCCAGGTGGCCATAGGTTCGATCCGCCCGTGCAGGCTTTAGAATGGGATCTCGTCGGACTCATCCGTTGCCTTGGCTTCTTGGATACCCGGAGTGTGGAGTTCACCCATGCTTTCCTGTTCCGCCATCTCCCGCTCGTGAAGGATCTCCCCATATCCATGCTGGTGGAGCCAGATCGGGTCGGCGTTCTGACGGATGAATTCTTCCACCGGGATGCCGTCGACGGTGGGCGGGCGGCGGACACGGACTTGCTTGCCATTCATGAAGACCGTCATGAACTCCGCCTTGCGCTTCTTCCGGGCGGCGCGTTGGGCGGCGGTGAGCTTTTTCTTCGGCTTGGCCACGGCGGATTGTTTGCGGGGTGAAGCGGGATCGCAATCCTTCAATGGTCCTGATGTGCGACATCCCAATTTTCAACGGCAGGTAATGTTGCCCTCCTCCCGGATCTTCCTTTCACTCGCTGCCGGAAGCCATGAGCGAGTTCCAGTACTTCGAATTTAAAGCCATCGAGCGGGCGCTTACCAAGGAAGAGCAGGCGACGCTGCGCTCGTTCTCCACCCGTGCGACCATCGGCAGCCGGAGCTTCACCAACGAATACCACTGGGGGGACTTCAAGGGCGACACGGTCGGGTGGATGAAGAAGTATTTCGACGCCCATGTTTACCTGAGCAACTTCGGCTCGCGGGCGCTCCATCTGCGGATTCCTCGTGGGCTGCTAGGCCGGGAGGAAGTCCGTCCCTATGAGGTGAAGCGCGTGCTCGATATGCAGGAGACGGCGAGCCATCTCGTGCTGTCGATCTATTCGAACGACGAGTCGGGACACGACTACGACGAGCATGACGAGGAACCGTCCGAGGTGCTCGACACTCTGCTGCCACTGCGCGACGAACTCGCCCGAGGCGACCTGAGGGCGCTCTACGTGGCGTGGCTGCTGGCGGTGAGGAACGGGATCGTCGACGAAGAGATGGAAGAGCCTCCGGTGCCTGCCGGCTTGAATGAGCCGAGCGATGCCTTGAAGAGCCTGACGAGCTTCCTTTGGCTGGATCCGGAACTCGTCGAGGTGGCGGCGCGACGGAGTCTGCCCGCCCGTCCTCCGCTCGAGTCGAAGGTGACTCCCGCGGCTTGGTTGGCGACGCTTTCGCCGGAGGAGAAGGACGACTGGCTGAAGCGCTTTCTTGAAGACGACGAGGGCTCCGCCACCCTCGAGTTCCAGCGGGACTTCCGCCACGCGGTGCAACGTGATCTGCGGGCGTCCGGCGAAGTGACCACCACCTCCGGCCTGTCACCGCGGCGGGCCGGGGAACTGCTGAAGGAGGCGGAGGAACTGGCGGAAGCCCGCGAACAAGCCGCCAAGCTCAGGGCGGCCGAAGAGCGGGCCGCGAAGGCGCGGAAGGATGCCGAAGAGCGCTTGATTCATCTGCGGACGCTCGTGGGGCAGGAAGAGAACTTGTGGAAGTCCGTGATCGCGCTGACCGCGACTTCCACGCCGGCGAACTACGATTCCGCCGTGCGTCAGCTCATCGACCTGCGCGACCTCTGCGTTCTCACAGGCGGCAAAGACGAGTTCATCGCACGACTCACCCAGTTCCGAGACCTCCGGGCCAAGAAGCCGAGTTTGATCGCCCGTTTGGACAAGGCGGGTCTCCCTTGTCGCCTTCCCGGAGATTGACGATCAGGAGCGGCCTCGCCTATCTCAGCACCCATGAAAGCCAAATGCCCCGAATGTGGAACCGGCAAGGTCAGGCGATCGTGCCGGCGGGCGGGCGATGCGGAAATCTGTAGTGAATGCTGCGCCTCGCTCCGCGGCGCGGAATGCGGTGACTGCGTCCACTATGCCTCGACGCTCCAATATGAAGAGAACCGGCGCAATACCGCTGCCGGCCTTTCCGGCGGGCACTTTCTGATGGAGATCAACCCGGAAGTTCAGGACATCGTCACCGGTGCCCTTGAAGCCGCGCAACGGGGTGAATTTGAAAGTGCCATGGGAACCTTAACCGGCCTGCTGGAGGTGCACCCGCGACATGCCGATGTGCCTTACGGGATCGGGCTGGTCCATGCCCTGAAAAGGGAACACGAGGAATCCATCGCCTGGTTCGACCGCGCCATCGGGATCGATCCCAACAGCGTCGAATCCCATTTCAACAAGGCCGTGGCATTCCAGAAACTCTTCGACCTGCCCAACTGCATCCGCAGCTATCAAAAGGTGGTGGCCATCGGCCCCGGCAGCGATCCGGCGGTCGCCAGGGCCCGTTCCATCGTCGAGGACATCGCAGCGATGATCAGGAGATCGGAAGGCATCGGCCTTTCCGACTATCTCCGTGCCGGAGACCTGTTCAACGATGCTTTCGAGTTGATGAACCGCGGCAACTGGCTTGGCGCTCTCAAGGGATTCCGGGCTTCGGCGGCTCTCAACGAGAGAAGCGCTCCAACTCACGGGAACACGGGTCTCTGTTTCGCGTATCTGGGCCGCAGAGCCGAAGCGCTCGCCCAACTCGACCGCGCGCTCGATATTGATCCTGAGTACCTGCCGGCCGCTTCGAATCGCAGGCTGGTGGAGCAAATGACCGAAGGGCAACCGATGGACAACACAACCTTCAAGAGCATCAACTTCGCGAGAGAGAATCTCACGGAAGAGCTGAAGTGATTTCGAATAACAGAGACCACCCGGCACCGCGTGCCGGGCAGCTATGAGTCGTACCTTTGGGACACGGAAAGCACAGTCGTTAGTGGCTCTGGACACTGCCTATTCTCCGGCAGTGGTCACCACCGGAGAATCCTCGTCACAGCGGTGCGCAGGGCGGTTTCCAGCACGGCGGCTTCGGCGTGGGAGACGGGGATGGTCACCTTGCGCAGCGATTTATCGGCGGCGTCCTGGCGCGAGATCGACATGAGAAAGGGCGCGCGGTCGGGGTCGTCGCGGAGGCTCAGTTCGAACGCGCTGTTCGCCTTTTCCGACTGGTGGAAGAGTTTGGCCTCGGTGGTCCGCCCTTGCAGCACGGCGAGCGCCGCGCCGATGTCGGAGAGGCCCCACTTCATGATGATTTTCTGGTCCCAATCGAACTGCTTCTCGCCCGACTGCGCCGCAGCGTCAAGAAAGACGGCGGCCTTGGCGCGGTTGAGCCCGAAGCGGATCACCCCGCCGCTGCCGCGCGAGTTCGGCTTATAGATGGCGTAGTCCGGGTTGCGCTCGGCGGCGTTTTCACGGGGTGCGGAGGGGCTGGTGGGAGTGGCGGTGTCGTTCATGGCTTGATGAAGTTACGACTAAACATTTGAACAGTGAATCGGCGGAGCGCAAGAAAGAAGTTGTTCTCAAGAACACCTATTTTCCAGGGCTGGCTTCGGGCACGGGAAAGGGACCCGCGAAGGCCTTGCATCCCGCCGGTCAGCCCGCGATCCACTCGTCGGCGTTGATCAGGTGGTCGAAGTAATCCGAGGCCTCGATGGCGGGATCGAGTTCGCCGGTGTGGATCAGGACCGTGCGGACGGACTGAGATTTCGGCAACTTGAGGCGCGCGACTTTTTCGCGGACTTCGTCGATGACTTCCGAACCGGTGTGGCGGCGGAATTTCATCTCGGCCACGTAAATCGCCTGGCGGGTGCGGATCATCAGGTCGATCTGGCAAGCCTGTTGCCGCAAGGTCTGGCCCTGGGCGTAGGGGCCGGCGTTGAGGACGGCGCGGTTCTTCAAGCCGAGCCGCTCGAACACCGGGTCGAGGCTGTCGAGCACGAGAGTCTCGAACTGGAAGCCCATGATCGTGTCCCAGGCCTCCAGCGTTTCGAGCGGGACGCGCTGATAGAGTCCCTTGAGCACCCGTTCCCGCGCGGGCTCGATGTATTTCAAATAGAAGCAGAGGTAGTTGTCGGCGATCCGGTAGCGGTGGTCGCGCGGGCGGGTCTTGCCGGTGGCGGGATCAAAGAAGCGCTCCTTGCGGATGAAACCGGCGAGTTCGAGGTCGGTCAGCGAGTCGCCGAGGCTGCCGCCGCGCTCGCGTTGCAGCGCCTGGCCGATCTGTTGGAGGCTCTTCGGTCCGGTGACCAGCGTCCGCACGATCTCGCGGCAAGTCGCGGCGCGGCGGGTGAAGATGTCGTGGAAGATCCGCTCGAACTCATGGAACAGCATCCCGCCTTGATGGAAGCACAGCCGCTCGATGTTCTCTTCCGCGCCGCGGGTGGTCATGAGCTGCTCGAGATAGCCGGGCACGCCGCCGGTCACCGCGAGCATCCGCCATTTCTCCGCCGCCGCGATCCGCGCCGAGCGCTTGCCCCAGAACGCCGCGCATTCTGTTAGAGGAAGCGGCTTGAGGTGGAATTGCCAAGAGCAGCGGCCGACGAAGCCGGTGTTGTTGAGGATATTTTCCTCGATCCACGAAGAGACCGAGCCGCAGAGCACGAGGATCAATCCGGGGCGCTTCGAGAAGAGCTGGTCCCAGGCGGTCTTCAGATGGCCGGCGAAGTCCTTGTCGCCGATGGCCAACCAGGAAATCTCGTCGAGCAGCACGACGACCGATCCCTTCGCGGGCAACTGGCTGGCGAGAAGCTGGAAGGCGGTCGGCCAGTCCGCGAGAGCAACGCGCGGCGACGGGGTCTGTTTGGCGAGGTGGGAGGCAAAGGCATCGAGCTGCTCCTGCCGGGTGATGCCTTCGCGCGGCGGCAGGCCGATGAAGGAAAGGAAATGATCGGCGGAGGTGGCGCATTCCTCGATGAGGCGGCTCTTGCCGATCCGTCGCCGCCCCTGGCAGGTGACCAGGGAAGCGGTCTTCTTCTTGAGGAGTTCCGCGAACTCGCGGCGCTCCGCCTGCCTGCCGATAAATCCGTCCATGTCGATTTCGTGCCCGTTACTTCCGTGAGTCTTCTGGCACCAAATCGACACAATGTCAATTTTGGGCTTCATTCTGGATCTAATTGTCTGGCACGAAATCCACATGCCGCTGATTTCGTGCTAAGAAGTTTTGTAACTTTTTCGGCACCAGATCCACTGTGCGCCGATCCGGTGCCCGCGCTTACCTCGGACTCCGCCGCCGGTGCACGACGGCGCGGAGGATGGCATCGAGTGTGGCGTCCAGGTGCTTGCCGAGGTCCTCGGCGAGGAAGCGCAGGACCAGGCAGCCGTTCTCCTGGAGCAGCGCGTCCTTGCGCCGGTCGCGGCGGTAGGCGGCCGGATCGGACAGGTGCTGCGGGCCGTCAATCTCGATGGCGATTTTCAACTCCGCGCTGAACAGATCGATCTCCATCTCGCTCCAGCCATCGAAGGGGATCGGCAGCTTGGGATTCAGCCGGAACAGACCGCTTGTTTCTGTTAGGGAAGCGAGACGCTGGTGAAGGAAGGCTTCGGAGGCGGATCGGGCACGTTGGAGATCATCCGCGGGGCGGGCGGCACTGACGAAGAGCTGGCCGAGCGGGACATCCACGCCGTCGCGGATCAGGCGGCGGACACTGGCGGCGTAGTCTTTTTTCCAAACGGGATCGACCGGCAGCGGGACCTCGGTCGGCCAGCCGGGCAGGGCGCTGGCGGGCAGTAGGATGGTGTAGCCGACCGCCTCGTAGCCGGCGCAGCGCTTGTCGAACATGCGGGAAAGCATCGGCACGTCGAGATCGGCGTAGTCGTGGACCCGAACCTCTCGCTTGCCATCGTAGAGACGGTGGAGGCGCCCGGCATACTGCGCGATGATGCCGCGCCAGGAGACCGGCATGGTGAGGAACAGCGTGTCGAGCCGCGGGTCGTCGAAACCTTCGCCGACGAACTTGCCGGTGGCGATCACGACTCGCGTCTCATTCTCCGGAACGGCGGCGAGCCGGGCCATCGCCTCGCGCAGAGCCTTCCGGCCCATGCCGCCCTGCAGGATGATCAGGTGCTGTGTATGCGGCCGGATCAACTCCGCGAGGATTTCGATATGGTCAGTTCGTTCTGTTAGAACAAGCGGCGAGCGGCCTTCGCGCAGCGCGGCGGCCACATCGTCGCGGATCATCGCGTTGCGCGGCTCCGAACGGACGATCTCCGCGCAGAGGTTCTGATATTCCTGGCGACGGTCGGGGTCCGGTTCTGAGATGGAGCGGAGTCCGGTAGGACGGACGATCACGTGATGGGAGAAAGGCCGGGCGTCCGCCTGTTGGCGGGCATCCACGCGGTGGCGGACCGGACCGCACTGCATGAAGATGATCGGGTGATGGCCGTCTTTCCGCGCGACGGTGGCGGACAGCCCGAGCACGAAGCGGGCCTTGGCGCGGCGGGCGACCAGCTCGAAGCTGTGTGCCGAGAGATGATGGCATTCATCGACGATCAGGTGCCCGTAGTCGGCCACGCGGTCATCGACGACTCCCTTGCGGACGAGGCTTTGGATCAGCGCGACATCGATCCCGCCGGTGAGCTTCTTGTGCCCGCCGCCGAGCCGGCCGATCGACTTGGCCGGCAGGCCGAGGAACGAGGTGAGCCGTTCGATCCATTGTTCTAACAACTGCTGGCGGTGAACCAAAATGAGCGTGTTCACCCCGCGGGCGGCGATCAGGTGGGCGGCGAGCACGGTCTTGCCAAAGGCGGTGGTGGCCGACAGCACGCCGGTGTCGTGGGCGAGCATCGCGGCGGCGGCGGTCTCTTGCTCCGGGCGGAGGGTGCCGGTGAACTGCAGATCGAGCGGCCGGCCGGCCACGCGCTGGTCGTTGATCCGCGGCTCGATCTTCAGTTCCTTGAGAAGGGCGAGCACCTCGTCGAGACAACCCCGCGGCAGTCCGAGGTGCGCCGGCAGGTCTTCCGCGCAGGCAATGATACGAGGTTTCTCGTAGGTCGACAGCCGCATGGCCTGGGCACGGTAGAACTCGGGATTCTGGAAGGCGGCGAGGCGCAGCAGGCGGTTGCGCAAAGCGGGCGGCAGGGAGTCTTTCGCGAGGTAGATCTGATCGCCGAGCACCACTTCGATTTCCTTCGGCAGGGGACCGACAATCGCCGGCTCGCGATGGCGGCGGGACGGCGGGCTGTTCCAGGGCTCGGCTTCGTCGTCGGGCGCGAGGGCGAAGCGCACGCCGACCACCCGGCCGCGGCCTTCGGCATCGTCGACGAGGCTTTCGATGCGAGTCCGTGAAAGTCGCTGGATGGAGGAGAGGAATGCCCATGGATCGGGATGGGGCGTGAGGGAATCATCGACAAACACGCTGTGGCCCTTCTCCCGCGGGCCTTTCTGCATCGGCAGGGCGATCAGGTTGCCGAAGCCGCCTTTCGGCAGGGTGTCCTGGTTCGGAAAGAGCCGGTCATACGAGGCGAGGCCGAGTTCCGGCCGTCGCTCCATCGTTTCTGTTAGAACGAAAGAGCCGAGTTTCCGGGCGAGTGTCGCGGGGACCGCTTCGGCGAAGAACAACCAGACATGCCCGCCTTGGCCGGAGCGCGAGCGTTCAAGCGCGGCGGGGATTTCAAGGCGGCGGCAGGTTTCCATCACCGCCCGCACGTCGTCCTGCCAGCCGTCCTTGTCGAAGTCCATGGCGAGGAAATGGCAGCGTTCGTCGGCGAGCATCGGATAGACCCCGGCGACGAATTCCTGGCCCGCCTTGTTCTTGCCCGAGAGGTGCCAGCGGATCACCTCGTCAGTCACCGGCAGGAAGGCGCGGTGCGGGCAGTCGCCGCACTTGATCCGCGGCTTCTCACAGATGCCGCGGACCCACTCGTTGCCGCAGGCCGGGGCGTAGCCGGCGCGGCCGGTCTTCTTACTTTCGAAGCGCCGGGGATAGAAATCCTCGCGGCCTTGGAACAGCGAGCGGAAGAGCGCGATCTTGTCGGCGGACGGGCTGAAGGCGTGGATCCCGGCGTCGCCATGTCCGGTAGGATGAGGAGTTTGCCCACCGCTCATGCGGCATGCATCGCACCGCGTTATCGTGATGTCGAGCGGAGGCTAAAGCCGTGCCACGGTTCCGATTGCCCGGCGTGACCATCGTCCGCATCACCACACCCGTTTGACTTGATAGGAGTCGATGACCTTGTCGGCGGAGATGATTCCCAATCCGCGACGTTTTGCCTGGCAGACAAGCATCCGGTCGAAGGGATCGCCGTGGTGCTTGGGCAAATCCTGCAGGAGGCGGCAGTCGTCGATCATGGGCGAAAGAAGCGGAACACCGACGCGCATTAATTCGTCGGGATAGATCTGGTTCCAGTCGTCGTCCACTTCGAAATCGAAGCCTTTGCCAGCAAGCTTGATCGCGATTTCCCAGAAGCTTGCCGATGAATGGTAGACAGGCAGTTTGCCATCAATGGCGGCGGCGGCTTTCTTCGACAGGCGCTTGTCACCGTGCAGCATCCACAGCAGCGCGTGGGTGTCCAAGAGCCACCCGGTCACGGTGGTGCCGGTCATGGGGTGTCGAAGTTGGTGGCGATTTCCGCGTTGAGCGCCGGGTCGTCGAACTTCGCGCCCATCTTGAGCTTCTTTCCTTTGAGCCCGCCAATCCGCGACTTGCCGGAGTATCCCTCCACTATGCTTAGCCGGGCCACGGGCTTGTCGCGCCGGGAAATGATGACTTCTTCGCCCCGCTCGACCGCCGCGATCAGCTTCGAAAGCTGCGTTTTTGCCTCATGAATGGTGACCTGCATGACGATTGCAACCTAGCCAAGTTAGCCAAGATGGCAATCTAGATTCTTCGCGCCAGAACAAGGCGCAGATGCCGCTTATGCCGATCACGGTCCGCTGCGATTTCCGCAAGATGAACGTCAGCGGTATCGACTCGCGCCCCTGCCCTATCGCAGCGTCTCGACCGTGAGCGACAAGATTGATAATCCCGGGACCATGGAACCGCCCACCACCACGCGGGGCATTCTCCGACAACTCGGTCCCGGCCTGATCATCGCGGGATCGATCGTTGGTTCCGGCGAGTTGATCGCGACCACGTCAGTCGGCGCGGAAGCGGGCTTCGTTCTCTTGTGGCTGATCATTATCGGCTGCGTGATCAAGGTCTTTGTGCAGAGAATTCGGCCGCTACTGCATCACCAGCGGACGAACGACCCTGGACGGTCTCAACGAGGTGCCGGGTCCGCGGGCGAGGGTGAACTGGATCTGCTGGTTCTGGCTGATCTTTACCGTCGTCGCCCTGGTCCAATTGGGCGGCATCATCGGCGGGGTGGGGCAGGCGCTGGCGATCCAGCAGCCGCTCACCGAGGCCGGGCAAGCGGTGGACGCCCAGCAGAACGCGGCCATCCGGCTGCAGGTGGCGGACAGCATTGCCGCGCGGTTCGCGAATGATCCGGCGATGACTCCGCAGCTTGAAGCCTTGGCCACCGAGCGCGCGGCGGCGAAAGACGAACTGGCCAAGTGGACCGGCCGCGAGGTCGCCACTTCCAATGACCCCATGATCTGGGCAAGCATCGTCACGCTGGTCTCGATCATCCTGTTAGTAGTCGGCCGCTACCGGATGATCCAGAACGTCTCCACCTTTCTCGTCGCCAGCTTCACGCTGGTGACCGTCTTCAATCTCTTCTCCCTGCAACTGCTTCCCGAATGGCGGGTCTCCTGGGCGGAGCTGGCCGACGGGCTGAGCTTCCGCGTTCCCGAGGGAAAAGGGCTGGTGGTCGCGCTCGCCGCGTTCGGGATCATCGGCGTAGGGGCCACGGAGCTGGTCCAGTATCCCTATTGGTGCATCGAGAAGGGATACGCGAAATGGACCGGCCCTCGTGATGATTCTCCGGAGTGGGAGCGGCGGGCGCGCGGCTGGGTAAAGGTGCTGCGTTGGGACGCCTGGTGCTCGATGATTGTTTACACCTTCGCCACCGTGGCCTTCTACCTGCTCGGCGCGGCCATTCTCGGGCGCACCGGCCTCGATCCCGACGGCGATCAAATGATCCGCACCCTGGGCCAGATGTATGTGCCGGTCTTCGGCGCGGCGGCTGAGGGCGTGTTCCTGTTCGGGGCTTTCGCGGTGTTGTATTCGACCTTCTTCGTGGCGACGGCGAGTCATGCGCGAGTTTGTGCCGACGCGCTCCGGGTCTTCGGCGTCTCGGCGGGTGACGAGCGTTCGCAGGGGTGGTGGATCCGCGTCTTTTGCATCACGCTGCCGCTGTTGTTCCTGGCGAGCTTCGCCTATTTCAAGGCCCCGAAACAACTCGTGCTCGCGGGTGGATTCATGGGCTCGCTGATGCTGCCGCTGCTCGGGGTGGCGGCGTTGTTTTTCCGCTACCGGCGCTGCGATGTGAGGCTGGCTCCGGGCCGCCTGTGGGATGGCGGACTTTGGCTGAGTTGCGTCGGTCTTTTTGTCGCGGGCGGCTATGCGTTTTACACGACGGTGGTGCTCGAATTCATCGGCAAGAGCGGCGGCTGAATGCCATCGCGGGAAAGTCCATCAGTCGGATGCGGGGATGGCGTAAAAGGCGGTCGCGTTGCGGTGGAACAGCTTGTCGCAAACCCCGGGACCCTTTGCTTCGAAGTAGGCGCGGGTCAACGCGAGCACCGACGCGTAGTCCCCGCTGTTCCGGGTCACCGGCCAATCGCTGCCGAAAATCAGCCGGTCCTCGCCGAAGCACCCGAAGGCCAGGTCGAGCACCGGCCGATAAAACTCGATGTCCTTGGGCGCGGGCTGCTTCTCGACCCGGCCGTAGAGTGCGGAGACCTTGCAATGCACGTTCGGGTGCTTCGCGGCGGCGCGGAAATCAGCCACCCAGCCGGGATCGATCGCCTTGCCGTCGAGGCGGATGTTGCCGAAATGGTCGAGGATGATTCTCAGCTTCGGCACCCGGCGGGCGATGGCATCGACGTCCTTCAGCGAATACTGGCCGATCAGGAAATCGACGCTTTTGCCCGCTTCCGCAGTGAGTTCCAGGTCGCGATAAAAGGCATCGCTCAAGCCTTCTTGATAGCGCCCCGAAAGCCGGTAGCCGAGATAGCGGGGATCCTTGCAAAGGGTGGCGAAGAGCGGCGCGAATCCATCGCTCCCGATCACCCGGGATAAATTGCCGACCAGTCCGCGATACAACTTCCGGTTGTGGGCGGTGACGTCGAGATTCCACTGGTTATCCGGCAAGCTCTGGCCCGCTTGGACGAGGACCACGCCTTCGACTCCGTTGGCCTTGGCCTCCGCCTCGAAATCCGCGGTAAGATAGTCGCGGTAGAGCACCGGATCGCCCTTCTTGATCCAGTCGACTCCTTCGGGCCGCGCAAGCGTCCACAGGTGCACGTGGCAATCGATGATCTCCGCTTCCGCGGCCGGCGCGGGGACCGGCTGGACTGCCGCGAGGGCCATGCAGGCGGACATCGCGAGGAGGATCCGTTGCAGAGGGCAAGCGTGGGTGCGGAACGTCATGGGCCATGAGATGCCCGATGGCACGCCGCTTGTCGATCTCTCCGCACCGTTCGCCAAGCAGCAGAGGCGGAAATCCCCAAGCCTGCGTTGGCATGGCGCGGCCCGTCTGCTAGAGTCATTCGCACCGGAACGATCGCTCTCCCAGCACGGGTTGCAGTTCCCTCTTGCTTCCCCATCATGGCCCGACCCGACTCCGACGCCGACACTCCTCCCTGGGACGGCAAGCAACGCGTCACTGCGAAAAGCCTGCTGCGGCGCGCCGTGCCGTGGTTGATCGGACTCGGGCTGGTCGCCGCGGTCGGGATGGGCTTGAAGCCGAAGCCGGTGGAAGTCGAAACCGGCCTGGTGGCCCGCGCTCCCCTGACCGTCCGCGTTTCGGAGGAAGGCAAGACCCGCATCCGCAACCGCTACGTCGTCGCCGCGCCGGTCAACGGCCGGATGCGCCGCGTGCCGCTCAAGGCCGGCGACGCGGTGAAGGCGGGCGAGACCCTGCTCACGGCGATCGAGCCGGTCGCCTCGCCGCTGCTCGATCCCCGCGCGAAATTGCTGGCGGAAGCGATCGTCTCCTCCCGCCAGGCCAATGTCAGCCGCGCCACCGAAGCCCTCGCCGCCGCGAAGAGTGTGCAGACCATGGCCGACGCCGATCTCAAGCGCGTCCACTCGATCGGCGGCGGCGCGGTGTCCGATGCCGACCGCGACCGCGCCGAAATGGAGGCCTCGATCAAGGCCGCCGATGTCCGCGGCGCGGAGTTCGCGCTGAAGGTCGCCGAGCACGAAGTCGCCCAGGCCCGCGCGGCGCTCGAGCGGCCCGCCCTTTCCGCGGAAGGCAACGCGATCGAAATCGTGGCCCCGGTTTCCGGCCACCTGCTGCACGTGATGCAGGAAAGCGAGACCGTGGTCGCAGCCGGCACCCCGATCGTGGAGATCGGCGATCCCGCGGACCTCGAAATCGAGGCGGAGATCCTTTCCCGCGATGCCGTGACGATGAAGCCGGGCGATGCCGTGAGCGTCGAGCAATGGGGCGGCCCGCAGCCGCTGAGCGCCCGCGTCCGCAGGATCGAGCCCGCCGCCTTTACCAAAATCTCCGCGCTCGGGGTGGAAGAGCAGCGCGTCTATGTCCTCTGCGATCTGGTCGACCCGCCGGCCGAAGCGCGGACCCTCGGCGATCGCTTCCGCGTCGAAGTCCGGGTCGCCGTCTGGCATCGCGACGACGTCCTCGTCATCCCGGCCGGTGCACTGTTCCGCGAGGGCAGCACCTGGAAAACCTTCATCTTCCGCGATGGCAAAGCGAAGTCGGTCTCGGTCGAAGCCGGCAAGACGGACGGCCGCTTCACCGAAGTAATCTCCGGCCTCGAAGCCGGCGACGAAGTGCTCCTCCACCCGCCCGACACGGTGAAAGACGGGAGCTTGGTGGTGAAGCGGAAGTAGCCCGGCTCAACGGTTCCCCAGCAGCCCGGCGAACTGCCTGCGACCGCACCACAGCAGGTAAGCGGCGAGCAGGCAGATCAAGATCAGCATCGGGCTGAGCAGCTCTTTCGGGTCCGTCACGAAGGCATGGTAGGCCAAAATGTTGATGATGATGGGGCCTAACACCAGCAGGCCGAAATTCCGGGACCGCGGGATGGCAACCAGGATGCCTCCGATCACTTCGAGCACCTTGATGAAGGTCATGTAGCCCGACGGTCCGAGCGCCAACATGAAGTGCTCGGCGGCGGATCCTTTCTCCGGCGGCGGACCCTCGGCGAGATGGAACAAGACCACGACCCCGGCCATGACGAAGAGCAGTCCAAGCAGGGCACCGGCGATATTGGGCAAATGTTTCATGTGTAGGTTCCCGAGTGTTTCCCGCGCGGCCGTTTCGACGGTTCAAAGCGCAGTGTTGGGAGTGATAAAGCAAATACAGCGGCCCAAGAAAAGTCGGGATGCCTGATTGCCCTTGCTCATTTTGGCAAGGCTTCCGGTGCTGGAGAACAAGAATCTTCATCCATTCATCGAGACCCCTGACCGAGTTTCTCGTCAAACTCCTGCAAATCACTTCCGGATAAAATCCGTTTGTGAATCAGGCTGACAAAGTCCGCGCTGTTCTCGGGTAAGAAGATCACAAGAATCATCATCCCATGAAGAAAACCCTGTTTTCAATCCTGGCGGCCATGGTCGCCCTGCCGCTGAGCGCGGCCACCGCCCCGAAGAAAGGAGAGCATATCATCCTGCTTGGCAACGGTCTCGGCGAGCGCTTCCTGGACCACCCCTACTTCGAAGCCGAACTGCAGCTCCGCTACCCGGGTCAGGAACTCGTCGTGCGGAATCTCTGCCGCGCCGGCGATACCCCGGGCTTCCGCCCGCATCCGTCGCGCAAATCGCAGTGGGCTTTCCCCGGTGCGGAAAAATTCCACCCGCAGCACCAGATCCACGCGGGCCAGGGCCAGCACCCGACGCCCGACCAATGGCTGACGACGGTCAAAGCCGACACCATCCTCGCCTTCTTCGGCTACAACGAGTCCTTCGACGGCCCGGCCGGCCTCGACCGCTTCAAAGGCGAGCTCGACGCCTTCATCACCCACTCCCAGGGCCAGAAATACAACGGCTCGGCCGCCCCGCGGCTGGTCCTCGTCTCGCCGATTGCCTTCGAGAATCTCTCCGCCAAGCGTGACCTCCCCGACGGCAAGAAGGAGAACGAAAACCTCGCCCTTTACTCCAAGGCGATGGGTGAAGTCGCCGCCGCACGGAAAGTCGAGTTCATCGATCTCTTCGACGCCACCGGCAAGCTCTACGCCGGCCTTGAAAAGCCCTTTACCCGCAACGGGTTCCTGCCCAGCGACGAAGGCTACAAGAAGCTCGGCCCGGTGCTCGTCGATCAGGCTTTCGGCAAGTCCCCGCGCAAGGCCAGCGGCAACGCTGTCGCGGTGGTCGAGGCGATCCGCGACAAGAACTGGTTCTGGTTCAACGATTACCGGATGCTCAACGGCGTCCATGTCGACGGCCGCCGCTACAATCCCTTCGGCCCCGAAAACTATCCGGCCGAAACCGTCAAGATGCGTGCGATGACCGAAAACCGCGACCGCGCCGTGTGGGCGGTCGCGACCGGCCGCAGCTTCGACCTGAAGACCGCCGACGATGCGACACCGAAGCTTCCCGAGGTCAAAACCAACTACAAGCCGAGCAACAAGAACGGCACTCCGGAATACAAATACGGCAAGGACGCCGAGAAGACCCTGACGGTGCCCGAAGGCTACAAGGTCGAGCTGTTCGCCTCCGAGAAGGAGTTCCCGAACCTCGCCAATCCGGTCCAGCTTTCCTTCGACAACAAGGGCCGCCTGTGGGTCGCCGTGATGCCGAGCTACCCGCACTACCGCCCCGGTGACTCCCGTCCCGACGACAAGCTGCTGATTTACGAAGACACCAACAACGACGGCAAGGCCGACAAGGAGATCGTCTTCGCCGACAAGCTCCACCTGCCGATCGGCTTCGAGTTCGCGCCGGAAGGCGTTTACGTTTCGCAGGAACCGCACATCGAGTTGCTGCGCGACACCGACGGCGACGACAAGGCCGACAGCCGCGAGGTGGTGATCACCGGCTTCGATTCGCATGACACCCACCACGCCATCAGTGCCTACGCCGCCGATCCCTCCGGTGCCTTCCTGATGGGCGAGGGCGTGTTCCTCCACTCGAACGTCGAAACCCCCTACGGTCCGGTCCGCGGCGTCGATGGCGGCTTTTACCGCTTCAGCCCTCAGCGCACCCAACTCGAGCGCACCGCCCAGCTCAGCATCCCGAACCCCTGGGGCATCGCCTTCGACGACTGGGGCCAGGACTTTTTCCTCCACACCTCCGGCACCAGCATCAACTGGATGCTACCGGTCTCGATCAAGCCGACCTACGGCGCGAAAACCCCGTCGACCCCGAACCTCGCGCCGAAGGGCCATGAAGTCCGCCCGACCTCCGGGCTGGAGTTCGTCTCGTCACGCCATTTCCCCGATGAAGTCCAGGGCGACATGCTGCTCGGCAACGCAATCGGCTTCCTCGGCATCAAGCAGCACCAGATCGGCGACGACGGCACCGGCTACAAGACCGCCTTCCGCCAGAACCTGCTGCAATCGTCCGACGGCAACTTCCGCCCGGTCGACCTCGAGTTCGCGCCGGACGGCTCGCTCTACGTCGTCGATTGGCACAACGTGTTGATCGGCCACATGCAGCACAATGCCCGCGACCCGCTCCGCGACCACGTTCACGGCCGCATTTACCGCATCACCTATCCGTCCCGCCCCCTGGTAACTCCGGCCAAGGTCGCCGGTGCGCCGCTCGCCACGCTCTTGGAAAACCTCAAAGAGCCCGAGTTCCGGACCCGCTACCGCACCCGCCGCGAAATCCGCAATCATCCCGCCGATAAGGTCATGCCGGAGCTGCGCAAATGGGTCACAAAGCTCGATCCGAAGGCTCCCCGCTACGATCACCACCGCCTCGAAGCCCTCTGGACCTCGTGGGGCCTCAACCAGGTCGACACCGGCTTGCTGCTCCAGCTCCTCGACTCGCCCGACCACCGCGTCCGCTCCGCCGCCGTCCGCGTGCTGCGCTACAATTTCCGCAGTTTCCCCGAGCACGTCGCCCTGCTGACCAAGGCCGCCAACGATCCTCACGGCCGCGTCCGCCTGGAAGCGATCGCCGCCGCCTCCTGGCTCGACAACGCCGCCGCGAAAAAGGTGGTCGAGGAAGCCGCCAAGCAGCCGCTCGACACCTGGAGCAAGGCCGCCGCGAAGACCGCCGCCGACCGCCTCGCCGGCCGCGCCGAAACCGCCGTCGACGAACACCCCGCTCCAAAGCCGCCGGCCCATCTCGCCGCCGCCGACCAGCAGCGCTTTCTCGCCGGCCATGAGATCTATAACCGCGACGGCCACTGCGGCACCTGCCACCAGGTCGATGGCAACGGCCTGCCCTCCGCCGGCTTCCCGCCGATTACCGAAAGCTATTGGGTCTCCGGCAGCGAGGAACGGCTGATCAAGCTGACCCTCCACGGCCTGATGGGTCCCTTCGAGCTCAAGGGCGTGAAATACCCCGGCCAGGTCCCGATGACTCCCTTCGGCGGCCTGCTCAAGGATCAGGAAATCGCCGACGTCCTGACCTACGTCCGCAACAACTTCGGCAACAAAGCCGCCCCGGTCACCGCGGAAAGCGTCGCCAAGGTCCGCAAGGCCGTCGGCACCCGCTCCTTCTACTCGCCCGAAGAGCTGCTCAAAGAGCACCCGGACAAGTAAGGGTAGCGTCAGACGCCCGGGAAGGTAGGGGACGCGTCGTCCCCGCCTTCCGCCGGAGGCTCTTGGACTGCTGCGATGATTCGCAGCTTTCGAGTGCGGGGTGAGGCTCGCTCCTCCGGTGGATTGAGGCGACCCCGCCCGATCGCCTCATCCCACCCGAACGGCCTGCCGCACCCTTCATTCCGAGAGCTACGAATCATCGTAGCAGTCCAAAAGCGGCTGCGCCGCGGTCGACCCTACCCCGGGGCCAATTCCTTTGACCCCCGCGGTCCCTTGCCGTAAAGGCTCGCCCGTCTTCCCGCACGCTCATGCCACAGGTCCCCACCATCATCTACACCAAGACCGACGAAGCCCCCGCGCTCGCGACCTACTCCTTCCTGCCGATCGTCCAGGCCTTCACCAAGCACTCGGGCATCACGGTGGAAACCCGCGACATCTCCCTCGCCGGCCGCATCATCGCCAACTTCGGCGACTTCCTGACCGATGACCAGAAGATCGGCGACCACCTCGCCGAACTCGGCGCGCTGACCCTCCTGCCCGAGGCGAACATCATCAAGCTGCCCAACATTTCCGCCTCCGTCCCGCAGCTCAAGGAAGCCATCGCCGAACTCCAGTCGAAGGGCTACGCGCTGCCGGACCTGCCGGAGAACCCGCAGACCGACGCCGACAAAGACATCAAGGCCCGCTACGCCAAGGTCATGGGCTCCGCCGTGAACCCGGTCCTGCGCGAAGGCAACTCCGACCGCCGCGCGCCGAAAGCGGTGAAGGACTACGCCAAGAAGCACCCGCACTCGATGGGCTCCTGGTCCGCCGCTTCGAAGACCTCCGTCGCCTCGATGGATGGCAAGGGCGACTTCTTCGCCAACGAGAAATCCGTCTGCGTCCCTGAAGCCACCGACGTGAAAATCGAGTTCGTCGGAGCCGACGGCAGCGTGAAGGTCCTCAAGGAATCCACCCCGCTAAAGGCCGGTGAAATCCTCGACGCCACCTTCATGAGCAAGGCCGCTCTCGTCGACTTTCTCGCGACCCAGATCGCGAAGGCCAAGGCCGACAATGTCCTTCTTTCGCTCCACATGAAGGCCACCATGATGAAGGTCAGCGACCCGATCATCTTCGGCCACGCGGTGGAGGTCTTCTTCAAGGACCTGATCGCCAAGCACGCCGCGACCCTCAAGGAACTCGGCGTCGATTTCCGCAATGGCTTCGGCGACCTCGTTGCCAAGCTCGACAAGCTGCCCGCCGACAAGAAAGCCGAAATCGAAGCCGACATCCAGGCCGCCTACGCCGCCGGCCCGGGGCTTTCGATGGTCAATTCCGACAAGGGCATCACCAACCTCCACGTCCCGAGCGACGTCATCGTCGACGCCTCCATGCCCGCGATGATCCGCGCCGGCGGCAAGGTCTGGGACGCCCAAGGCAAGACCGGCGACACCCTCGCCGTCATCCCGGATTCCAGCTACGCCGGCATCTATCAGGCGACCATCGACTTCTGCAAAGCCAACGGCGCGCTCGATCCCAAGACCATGGGCTCCGTCCCCAACGTCGGCCTCATGGCCCAGGCCGCCGAGGAATACGGCTCGCACAACAAGACCTTCGAAATCCCCGCCAATGGCGTCGTCCGGATCGTTGTGAATTCCAACTCTCAACCATCAACTCTCAACTCTCAACCCGAGATCCTGATGGAACATCAGGTCGAGGCCGGCGACATCTGGCGCGCCTGCCAGACCAAGGACGCCCCCGTCCAGGACTGGGTGAAGCTTGCCGTCAAACGCGCCCGCGCTTCCGGCGACCCCGCCGTGTTCTGGCTCGACAAGAACCGCGCCCACGACGCGCAGATCATCGCCAAGGTCGAAACCTATCTCAAGGACCACGACACCAGCGGCCTCGACCTCCGCATCCTGCCGCCGGCCGAAGCCTGCACCTTCTCCCTGGAGCGCATCGTTCAGGGCAAGGACACCATCTCCGTCACTGGCAACGTCCTGCGCGACTACAACACCGACCTCTTCCCGATCCTCGAAGTCGGCACCAGTGCGAAGATGCTCTCGATCGTTCCCCTCATGAACGGCGGCGGCCTCTTCGAAACCGGCGCCGGCGGCTCCGCGCCGAAGCACGTCGAGCAGTTCACCCAGGAAAACTACCTGCGCTGGGACAGCCTCGGCGAGTTCTTCGCCCTCGCGCCGTCCTTCGAGCACATCAGCGAAACCTTCAGCCTGCCCAAGGCCAAGGTCCTCGCCGACACCCTCGACGCCGCTACTGGCAAGTTCCTCGAAAACGACCGCTCGCCCGGCCGCAAGCTCGGTACCATCGACAACCGCGGCAGCCACTTCTACCTCGCCCTCTACTGGGCCGAGGCCCTCGCCGCCCAGGACAAGGACGCCGACCTTAAGGCCCTCTTCACCCCCGTCGCCGACCAACTCGCCACGAACGAAGCACAGATCGTCGAAGAACTCCTCGCCGTCCAAGGCAAGCCCGTCGATATCGGCGGCTACTACCTCCCCGACGACGCCAAAGCCAACGCCGCCCTCCGCCCGAGCGGCACCCTGAACGCCATTCTCGCCGCGATCTGAGCCGTCGCTGGCCCACTTCTCTATTGTCTTTTTGAACACTATCGGTCAGGGTCTCCGAAAATGCTGCCTTCGACGTGAATTTAGCGGAGCTAACGACTGCGCTCGGGTATCGCCAGTCTCCCTTGTACTGCGAGGACGAGGGAGACGGACTCGTGGCCTTGTCGGACCGGCATTGGATCCGTTCGGCGCGACAAGCCGGTGTCGCCGGAAGCTATTTCTTTAAAACCAGCCCGGAACCGCAGGCAATCCGTCCTGCCGTCCATGTGGCGCAGGTTGATTCCGTCGAAGAGGCCCGCGCTCTTCACCGGACGCTTTGGAACCAAGGCGTGAATCCCTTTCTCATCGTCCTGATGCCGGGGCAAGTGCGGGTCTTCAGCGGATTCGCCTTCAATCCCGACGAGATTGAAGTCGGCGCGGTGACACCGGCCATTTCGACCGATCAAAGCGTCAAACTCATCGTAGAGGCCCTTTCCGCCTTCACTGCGGATGCAATCAATCGCGGCGAAATCTGGCAACGGAATGCCCGATTCCTCGGAGCCGACCTCCGAGTGGACACCACGCTGCTTCGACATCTCAAAGACCTGGCGGCGAAGCTTGAGGCCGAACATTCGCTGGCAGCGAAAACGTGCCACGCCCTCATCGGAAAATTCGTCTACCTTGCCTACCTTCGCGCCCGCGACATCATTTCCGACCCATGGCTTCGCGACGAAGCGAAGGTCGATCCGGCCATTCTTTTCCGAGGGGACACCTTCTCTCCCGTGGTGATTTTGGAGAGCTTTCGCAAGCTCGCGAAAGCCGTGGAGACGAGGTTCAATGGCAAACTCTTTCCCATTGCTTGGGGTAGTTCGCGCGCTCCTAAAGCCGATGCGATCCGGGCGGTAGCCCGCGTCTTTGCCGGAGAGGATGGCAGCGGGCAAATGCATCTGTCGTTCCGGGCGTATGACTTCGCCGCGATTCCGGTCGAATTCATCTCATCGATTTACGAGCAGTTCCTGCACACGGGGAACAGTCCAGATGACGCGGAGAGCGGAGATGCGGCTGCGGTCGAGAATGAGGCTGCTGATCCTGAGAAGCGGGGTGCCCATTACACGCCCGAGCCTCTGGCCGATTACCTCGTCTCCGAGGTCAACGCCGTGATGCCGCTGCGACTCGGAATGCGGATCCTCGACCCCTGCTGCGGATCCGGCGTCTTTCTCGTCGTCGCCTTCCGCCGTCTGGTGGAACTCGAATGCCAGCGGCAGCAGCGCGACTCGCTTCACGCCAGCGAACTCAAGGGGCTTCTCGTCACCAGCATCTATGCGGTCGAGCGCAACCCCATCGCCTGCCAGATCGCCGGCTTCGGACTAATCCTCGCGATGCTGAGCTACGTCGATCCGCCCGAGCTTCACCGCCGGAAGAACTTCAGGTTTCCCACCCTGGTGGGCAACAACCTCTTCCACGACGACTTTTTCAACGAGCGCGGGAGGTTTTGGCGGGACGTGGTTTCCTCCGAGGGGAAAGGCATCAAGTTCGATTGCATCTTGGGCAATCCACCTTGGGTGGAACTAAACGGCAATGATCCCCAAGCCCGTCACTTGCTAAATTGGTCGAAAGCCCGCGTGAGCGACTATGCGTTGGCTCGTGCCCGCACGGGGGAGGCATTTGCATGGCGGGTGATGGACTGCCTGGCCGATGGCGGCACGGTGGGTCTCATCCTTCACGCGAAGACCCTGACCAATGACCAGCTGAAGGCATGGCGTGAAAAGTTCTTCGGCGGAGTTCAGGTCCGTCGGGTGACGAACTTCTCCAACCTCGCGTATATCGTCTTCTCATCGGCACAAGCGCCGTGCGTGACGCTGATCTACGCTCATCGCACTTCCGGCAGCGCTGGGCTTCCGATCCTCCACTACGGGCCGTTTGTCGCGAACCAGTGCGTCACCACGGCCAAGCGCCGGGCTTGGGCCATTGGCTTTTCCGAGTCAGAGATCAAGGACTTGAGTGCTTCGAGTTCCGAACTCAGTGAGGCAACGACATGGAAGAAAGCACTGTGGGGAAATGTTCGCGATGATCGGACGCTCCAACGACTTCGCCGGGAATTCTCAACCACTCTTGGGAATCTCTGTGATTCACGGAAATGGACTTTGGCGCTGGGGCTTCAGTTGCGGCCTGATTGCGGCAATGAACGGGATCCTAACGAGGAGGTATTTGACGAGGAAGGCCGGAACGTAATCGCCGACCTGAAAGTTCTGAATCACAGGGTCTTGGTCAAACAACCCGCGCTAACAATCGCAGACCGCTTTTTGATTCCCAACAAACTCGGAAGCTTCATCCGAAAGCGGGGAGGAACCGCTGGATTGGCCCTCGTAAGTGGTCCGCGCCTGTTTCTTTGGAACGACTTCGCAGCTTACGCTCAAGACTCATTCATCATCAGGCACGACAAAGTCTGCGTGGCTGGCGGGACGCCCGAAGAACTGAAGGCGGTGGCAGCCGTCTGGTCTTCCAGCTTTTCCAGTTACCTCCTTTTCTTCGTGACCACTGCGGCATGGGGTATCGACCGGAACCTCATCGACAAGGGCGACGCCGAGAAGCTCCCCTTTCCCGAACTCACCGCCGAAAGGCAGGATTGGCTTTGTGCCGCATGGGAAGAAGCAGCCGAACTTGAAGCTTCGGGCGCTGCGTTTGCGGAAGTGAAGGCCCTGCTCGACAAGCGGGTCGCCTCCGCGCTGGGCCTGCCCGAGTCGGTCGCCCTGGTCGTCGGCGAGTTCTTCCGCGTTCGCTACCAGCTCAACAAAGGCAAGGCACCCGCACATCTGCGGGTCCACCCCGATCCCGACGAACTGGCTGCCTACTCGAACCGCCTGCGTACCGAGCTCGACGATTACCTCGCCGGCAAAGTCCATCATCGGATCGTGGTGCTGCACTCTTCACGCGGGATCTGCGCTTCTATCACCCTCACCCGGGAGAAACGCCCGATCCCGGTTCAGGTCAGGGACGCGAAAGGAAGCGAAGCGGCAACGCTCGACGCGTTGCTGCGCTCCGCCGAGTCGCAGTTCAGCCAGTGGACGTATGTGAAGCGGAGCGTTCGGATTTTCGAAGGCGACACGATCCACCTAATCAAGCCGCCGCGCCGACTCGAGTGGACCGAGACCAACGCCATGCTGGATGCCGATGATGTCATTGCCGAGGTTTTGGAGGAACGACAACGGAGGGATGCATGACCTGCGGATGCCTGAGCGACCTTTGGGACTTTTACGGTGAGGCGTTTCGCTTCCACTCCCATCAGCTCCTCGCTTGGGCACACTCCGACATCCATTCCCACCTCCATCCCGAGCTGGATGAACCGTCGATCACCGGCCTGCTCGCCGAGGCGATGAAATCCCGCCTTAACTTTCATCCCGACACACCCGACGCCTACTTGCATTACTGCATCGGAGATCAAGAACCGCACAGCCCCGACGGCGAACTCGGCAACGACCGCCTCCGTTTCGACGTCTCTGTCATTCGCAGCGGTATTCGTCCCCGCTTGTCCTTCGTCTTTGAAGCCAAGCGTCTGCGGACAGGTGGATTTCCCATCGGTAAGTATGTAGGCGAAGGCGGCATGGACGATTTCATTTCAGGACGGTACGCCTCCGACTGCCCAGAAGCGGCAATGATCGGCCTCTATCAAAACAAGGATATTGGCTACTGGCACACCGAACTTTGCCGGGCTTTCGCCGATGACCTGGAAGCTACGCCTTCTAAGCTCAGAACAACGACTGGGCCCCATGCTGTATTGGTTTTGGCGGATCTCGGTGATGAGCTTGAAAGCGTCCACGACCGGCCGAACGGATTGCCCTTGCGACTATTTCACGCTTTCCTCGATTGCCGCGGCCCAGTGCTTCCACGATAGCAGAATCTTTTCAACGAAGCGGCGAACTCTTCTTTCCAGAGCGAATCTCCAGCTCTTCCACCTTCAAGCAGCGTCAGGGACCAAGGCGGTCATGAAATTGCAGGCGGCATCCACCTCCTCTTCGGTGACATCATAGAGCCGGGCGACCTGCGCGATGTCTCCCTCCGCCATGAAGGCGTGGTAAAGCGTCTCGGCCCGATACCCGGATTTCTCGAGCACCGGCTCCCCGAACGCCCACTCTGGACGTAGCACGACCCGCGCTTCGCCCCATTTGGAGGCCACCCACAGACGGGCCAGTCCATCCTCGTCCCATTCGATCTGCCGGAGATAGGCTTGGGCGAGCACGTGGAATTCTTTCTGCCCGACAATCTTCCCGGTGAGTTGGGTCGGATTGACCGAATCCTCCTCTTCGATGCAGATCAAAAGCTCCTTCGCGGAACTGGCGAACACCCTGTGGGACTGACGGTTAAAGAGCCGGTCGATCCCGTAGAGATCGCGAGCCTTCTCATAGCCGCTGCGAATCTTCTGAAGGGAGAGACCGTGTTCATGGCGGAGGCAACGGACCGCGGCTGCTTCGATGAAGTCCTCGAAGGTGAGCAGGCAGGCGTCCCCTTCTTGGATGCCTGCCCGATGCAAAGGCGCGTTCTTGGCATCACCGATGAACCAACGACGGAGGGTTTGAACCGGCATCCGCAGGTAACGCGCCGCCTCCGGGAGCCCGTAAGCTCCCGCGGACTGTTCTGCGGCGGTGAGAAGAGATACCATGGCGCGATGAGGTTTATTACCCGAGGCTACTCGTTTTGAAAGGCGGATTTTCGCTCCGTTGGCCACGATACCTTCCCCTCAGGGCTTTGTCATCCGGCGAAACCGCGCAAGCGCGACTCCTCAAATCGAACGGGTTTGAGTCTCGTTGATCACAGGATCACTCCCCACCTATCCCCCTCCCCTCGAAAAACGCCTCGATCTCATCCGCCAACTTCTCCGGCGTCGTTCCCCGCAGGTCCATCTTCGACAGCTCGCCCGCCAACTCCGCGATCTTTTCGTTGAGGAAATCCCGGCGGCGGTCCAGCTCCGGCACATCCCCGGTTTCCCAGTAGCCGCCTTCGTCGTTCACTTCGAGGTCCGGCAGATACTTCGACTTCAGGTAACGCAGCAGCCCGACGATCCACAGGTGCGTCCGCAGGTCGCCGTACTGGGTCTTCACGCTAACGAAAAAGGAGCAGCGTGGATCGGGCTCGAACTGGCCGCAGACCAGATCCACCAGGCAGCGCAAGCGGCCCTCGCGGTCGAAGAGGAAGGGCAGGCTTTCGGTCTTGTCGTCGGGGTTGAGGATCACGCCTTCGAAAACCGGGTTCTCCGCATCGAGCTCGATCCTTTGCGCCTGCCAGCCCATGGAAAGCGCGATGTCTTCCAACTCCGCGACCAGCTCCGGCAGCGACGCCCCAGCACCGAGGCCGCCTTGATAGTGAATGCTCACGCCCATCGACGGCGATCGTGGCCACTCAGCCCGTGGTTTCCGAGCCTCAAAGCACCCCGCGCATTGCCATCCCGCCTTCCCGCGGCTTTCATCCCTCATGCACGACCTCCACATCCACCTCGGCGGCGCGGTGCCTTCGTCGGTGCTCTGGGAAACCCTCCGCGACAACGGGCTGCAGACCGAGTTCGACAACTTCACCAGATTCCACGACTCGCTCACCGCGCGGCCGGACGAGGTGAAGTCGCTCGACGATTTCCTCGGCCGCTATTTCAAGGTCACCGAGGAAATCCAGTCCTCACCTTCCGCCGCCAGCGTCTCCGCCTATCAGGTCGTCGCCAAGGCCTACCGCCGCGCGCAGATCACGGCGATCGAGCTTCGTTTCAATCCCTTCAAACGCGTCCGCCACGGGCTGCACACGATGGACGCGATCATCCTCGCGGTAATGCAGGGGCTGGAGCGGGCGTCGCTGCACTACGGCGTGGCCACCGGCATCATCCTGTCGCTCGGCCGCGACCTGCCGCTGGAGGCGAATTGGCAGGTCATCGAAGCCGCGATCAAGTGGCGCAGCCGCGGCTCGCTCAACGGCGCGAACGGCGTGGTGGGCATCGATATGGCGGGACCGGAGTCGCGCTCGCTGGAGATGAGCAAACCGTGGCTCAGCGAGATCGCCACGATGATGGGCAAGGCACGCGAGGCCGGCTTGAAGATCACCTATCACGTCGGCGAAAGCGAAGGCACCGGCGCGGAAGGCATGCTGCGGGTGATCGATGCCATCCACCCCGACCGCATCGGCCACGGCATCGAACTCCGCCGCGCCGAAGGCCGGCTGCGCGCGTCTTTGATCTCGCGCTTGCAGGACGAAGGCATCTGCCTGGAACTTTGCCCCACCGTGAACCGGGTCACCCGCGTGGTGCCGGATTTCGCGTGGCTCGGCCCTTTCGTGCGGAACCTCGCCGACCACGACGTCCCGTTCTGCATCAACACCGACAACCCCTACCTGGTACACACCAACCTGCGGAAGGAACATGAGATCGTCGGCAATGAACTTGGCGACGATGCCGGGCCCTTGCTCAAGCTGGCCGTGCAGCACGCCGAGCAGCACCGCTTCCTGCAGGCTTGAACCATCAACGTCGCGAAACCCTCAGGGCCTGCCTTCCAGGCTCACTTGGCTTCCTGGAGAACGGCCCAAGTCCTGTCAATCGCATCGCGCAGAATCCAAGCCTGCTTGCTGGGGGAGCTTTCCGCGTGCCCCTGACGGATCGCCTTGGCGAGGATTTCCCGGGAGGTTTCGGGCAAGCTGTCCATGCCCCGCAGTGCTTCCACCGTGACCTCGTAGATGGCAGCGCACTCCGCGACATTGCCTTCATTGAAAACCGGCACTCCCCGTTCAATCGCCAGCTCGATCAGCTCGGACGCGTTCAATGGGCGGGAAGCCTTCGTCGCGGGGAGCAGAACCTGATCGATCACGTGGATCACCCCGTTGGATGCCGCGATGTCCGCCTTCAACAGAGACGCATTGCCTACAAGAACGCGGCCGTCCTCGAAGCGGAACGAGATCTTCGAGCCCTGCAATGACGGGGCGTCCTGGGCCTCAAGCGCCTTGGCAAGAGTAACACTTCCGGCAATCACGTGATTCTTGAGAATCGTCACCAGTTGGTCCCGGTTCTCCGGCTGCAACAGAGCATCCACCGTCCCGGCGGGGAGCTTTGCAAAGGCTTCGTCCGTAGGTGCGAGAACCGTCAGCGGCCCGTCTCCCGCGAGCACCCCCACCAGGTCTGCGGCGGCGGCGGCAGCGAGTAGGGTCTTGAATTGGCCTGCACCTTTGGCGACATCCACCAAGGTATTCGCACCCTTCTTGCCGGCGACTTCAGCGTCGCCGGTGGCTTTTACAAATTCGATCTCCAAGGAAAACGGTCCCTCCTTCTTGTCGGCGATCGTGAAGCCGGCGGAGGCGACCGATGCCGGATCGATCGGTTTGACGGGCAGCTCGCGCCCGAAGGCCTGCAGTTTGAAATCCGCGAAAGGAATCGTCGTCTCCATCCATTTGCCGGCAGTCGTGGGAAGAAACGCCCGATACGAACTCGCGGACATTTGGTCGGAAACCCGCAGATCCACCCAATAGGTCCGACCGTCACCCCTTGCCTTCACAACGATCCCGGATGTCCCGGCCAATCCAAGATCAGTCGGCTTCATTCGGATGGAAGCAAAGCCTCCGTTGTTCTCCAACGAAAGCTCCCCGGTGAAGAACAGCGTTCCTTGGTCGGATCGCTTGAATCCGCCTTTTGATACCCCGCCCATCACCCCGTCGTTCACAGAGGTCCAGGACTTCAATGATTCGTCGTTTTCGAAAGAAGCGATCGCTTTCATCGCGCCTTGGAGCGGCTGCTGGGTGACAAGCGCGGCGATCGCGATGGCGAAAGCGGAGCAGCGGAGGTTTGGCAGAACACTAATGAAGTTCATGGTTGGGGCAATTGAGTCTGACTTCCCCATCTGTCGCTGGGAGTCGCGAGTTGGTTCGTCTGGGATGGTCGTCTGGATTCAAAAAAACACGAAAAGTAGGTGTTCGAATACACCCGCAGGATCGGCTGCGACTTGTTGCGCGCGAGATTCACGGAGTTTGGAGAATGATCATTCATGCGTAGGATTCCCCAATCGGACTCGCCCGCGTGTTTGCCCACGGTCTTGGTGCAGCAGGTGGTGAGTGAGATCGGGCACGTCTGCACCTTTGTCTGGCACAGTTTCCACCGTGGCTGCTATGACTCGGCACATGAAAATATCCCCGGTCCTTCTCAGCATGCTCATCGTCTCTGCCGATTGCGGGCACGCAGCGGATGCGAAACCGAACGTGCTTTTGATCTGCGTCGATGACTTGAAGCCCTTGCTCGGCTGCTATGGTGACAAGGTGGTGAAGAGCCCGAACATCGACAGGCTCGCCGCGCGTGGAATCGTGTTCGAGCGCGCGTATTGCAATCAGGCCGTGTGCGCTCCCTCGCGCAACGCGCTCATGACGGGTCTGCGTCCGGCAACGATTGGCATCTATGATTTGGAGACCAATTTCCGCAAGGCCGTGCCGGATGCGGTCACGGTGACGCAGCACTTTATGAAACACGGCTATCGCGCGGAAGCGATGGGCAAGATCATGCACGTGGGCCACGGCAACGGAGAGGATGCGGCGTCTTGGAGCAGCCCCCACTGGAAGCCGGGGGGCGGCCAATACCGGCGCCCGAACAACGCAGGGAGGGGCGCTGATGCGAGAGGCACAGCAACGGAAAATGCCGACGTCGAGGATAACGCTTACGGCGATGGCATGATCGCGGACGAGGCCATTGTCCGGTTGCGTGCGGCTGCGCAGGATCCGAAGCAGCCCTTCTTCTTCGGTGTCGGTTTCATGAAGCCGCACCTTCCTTTCGTCGCGCCGAAGAAATACTGGGACTTGTATGAGCCGTCTGCCTTCGCGCTGCCTTTGCTGAAGACGCCGCCGAAGGGCGCGCCCGAGTTTGCGCCGAGTACCTGGGGTGAGCTCCGGAACTATTCCGACATGCCGAAAAGGGGTCCGCTTACCGACACGCAGACGCGGCATTTGATTCACGGCTACCACGCCGCGACCAGCTACATGGACGCCCAACTTGGCCGGGTGCTCAACGCGCTTGATGAAACCGGGTTGGCGAAGAACACCGTCGTCATCTTGTGGGGTGATCACGGCTGGCATCTGGGCGATCACGGGCTGTGGTGCAAACACACGAACTACGAACAAGCCGCCCGCATTCCGCTAATCGTCAGCATGCTAGGGGTCACCCGCGAAGCCTCGCGGACCGTCGCTCTCGCGGAGACCGTGGACCTCTATCCCACGCTGTGCGAACTCGCGGGGCTGCCCATTCCATCGGGGCTCGATGGACGCAGCCTGCTCCCGACGCTCAAGGATCCTGCGGCGGACACGAAGGGGGCGATCTTCCATTTCTATCCGCGCCAAGCAATGATGGGCCGCGCGGTGCGGACCGCCGACCACCGGCTCGTGGAGTGGAAAAAGCCCGGCGCGCCTGCGGAGGACGCGGTGATCGAGCTTTACGACTACAAAGCCGACCCGGCCGAGACGGAGAACCTCGCCGAACGACAGCCCGAAACCGTAGCCCGCCTGCGTGCAGTCCTCGCCCGCCAGCCGGAAGCGAAGCCGCAGTTCAAGAGCAAACCTTTGGGATTCGAGCCCTCGAAAGCCGGACCCGGGGCGAAAGATCGCGGCGCGATGTTCGACAAACGCGACGCGGACAAGGACGGCAAGCTCACCCGCCAGGAATTCCTTGCCGGCCAACCAGACCCCGAAGAGGCTCCCAAGCGATTCCCGCGCTTCGATACGAACCGCGACGGCGAGCTGAGCCGCGAGGAATTCATCGGCGGCGGGCGGTAAGCAATCTTGATCGGCAATCTCACTGCACGGCCGCCTGGAGCCGCCCGAACAGCTTGCCGCCCGCCGCCTTGGCAGCCGGAACCGTGACGACGATGGTGTCGGTAGCGGCATCGAAGTTGGTGATCGTGACATTGATGCCATCCATCGAAGAACTCACGTCGCCAATCGGCACGCTGTTGAGAATCGGGAATGTCAGGTCGCTGGACCATTGGAAGGCAAGATTTGCGCCACCCACCGAGGCCACCTTACGTTTGAAGGTAAGCACCAGATCACCCGCAACGTTGCGGGTTGAAGCAGGCAGCAAGGCGGATGAGTTGGACCCGGGTGCGGAAGAGTTGGGCTCGCCCCCGAGGACAAACTCGAGGGCGTTCTTTACCCCGTCAAAATCGGGGTCGGCATCACCGCCGGCAGCGAGTCCAATGAGGTTTTTCGAGCTGGTCCATGACTCGTAGGGAGTGAGCGCTCCGACCGGTACGTCCGCGAAGGTGAGCGCGGGGATGGCGTTGGCACCGTAGAGCAGTGTCGGAATGCTTTCACTTGGGTTCCAAACGCTATCTTGAAGATAATCAAGAGTCGCGGTTGCAGCCGCGGCACTGGCGAGTTGAAGCGTCACGACATTTCCAGACGCGCTCCCGGAAGCGACCCGGTTGGCGACTTTGTCCACGTAGTAGTTGGGAAGCGAGAAGCTGCTCCAGCTCATGGCTTGGTCGAATTCCAGGGCGATTGCCGTCCGGGCCGCTGAAGTGAAGTAGGCCCGCTTCAGGTTTGGCGCGGTGACGGAGGCTCCGGGTACAACGCCGTAGAAATCCCGGCTGACCACAGGCAAGATGCGGGCCGCCATGTTTTCGTACCCCGTTTTGCTGAAATGACAACCCTCGTAGCCCGCAATACCCAAGGTGTTGAGGACGCTCATCTTGGAAAAGAGAAACGGCAACTTGCGCTGAACCTCGCGGAGTTGATCACCCTTGGGGCCGATTCCGCAGGGCTTCGGCATTACTTGAAAGAGGATGTATTTCTGGAAGTTCGGATAATCCTGTTTCCAGGCTGCGGACATGTCCAAAAACATCTGCTGATAGGTCGTGTAGTCGAAGTCGCTGATCGGGCCGAAATTGCTACAATCACTCTCACCCTGATGCCAGAAGATGCCACGGATCCCGTGGGTAAGCTTGGCTGCGATCACGCGGTTGAGCAAGTTGGCGTAAATCGAATACGAGGTTCCTGCGACGGTGTGGTTCACCGGATTGGCCTGGTGCTGGTCGATCCGCGTGCCGCCGACCGCCCCGTTGATGATGCAAACCGGCATTTGGTGGGTCGCGACGATTTGGAGGGCCAGGTCCATGCCCCAGAATCCGATGTTCGTCGGCCAGAAAGGATCGGTGGCCTTGCTGCGGGCGCGGCTCCAAGTTCCTCCGGAGGTCGCATAAGTGCGGATCCATGGGCTGGTGGTATCATCGCGCAAGGCACTGTTATCAGTGGCATAGGCATTGGATTGGCCCTCGATGATGTAAGCGTCGCCGCAAACCAGGTCGCTCACCGTGGCGACAATCGTGTCCGCATTGCTGACATTGGTGGTGCCGTAGACGACCTTGTAGGTGGTCATTCCCGCCAAGATCGGTGCCGAGAATGCATACGAGGTTCCCACCAGAGCCTGCCTGTGGGTGGCGTAAAGGACATCGGTTCCGGTGTCGGTGGTGTAAACTTTCAGGAACACCCCGGCAGGAGAACCGCTTTGGGTGCCGTTGTAGAAAAGCGTGCCGAAGCTGGTGTCCGGGTTGCGGGCGAAGAACTGGCCAGTGACCGGCTTCTCGGTAGAGCCCGGGGTGCGTTCCAGCCAGGGATCGGTCGCCGGTTCCTGAACATTGATGGTTACCGACTCGGTGACTTCGAATCCGCCGTTGTCTAAACGGAGCGTGACCACCATCGGGCCGCTGCCTTGGGAACGGCTCAAAGTCAGCACGCCCGGGGTGATCTGTTGAATCACAGGCACTCCACGGACGCTCCATTGGTAGTTGAAGTTGGTGCCGCCGGTCGCTTGCAGCAGGGCAAGGTTGGCGATGTTGGGTTGGACCGTGATGGTTTGGCGGCCATCCCAGGTGGTGGGCGCTGTCAGGGTGTATTCGGGCAGCGGTGGCGCGATCACCCCGGTCACGGTGTAGACTTTGGTAACCAGCGAATCCGAGGAAGTCACCGTGTAGGTCTGTGGGGATGTGAAATTACGCGCCGTGCCGGACACCGGAACACAAGTGGCTCCAGGCGCGAGCGTGAAGGTGGGCGAGAGACTGGTTACGCTCGTGGCGTAGGGCACCGTCAGGGTGATATTGGTCCCGCTGATGACGGCAGGATTGCCGGGTAGGCCAAAGGTCACCATGTCGGCTCGGGGCGGGATCACCCCGGTCTGTATGAGTTGGAACCCGTTGATCGGCGAGTTCGCGCCATCTCCGACCAGGAATCCGAGCTGGCCATTGAACTCGGGAACAAGGCCCCTGATGCGATACCAGTTGCCCACATTGCCCGCGCCCGTCGCCACGTTTGCAGGGTTGGTATCTTCAGCCAATGCCACGACGGTGCCATTCGTTCCTGAAAGCAGGCGGTTCACGTAAATCGTGCCGGTGAGTCCGCTTCCGATGGTTTGCCTGACCGGGTAGCTGTCGCCATTCTTCCACCACCAATCCGAGTAGATGATCAGGTCATAGGAATGGGTGATGGAGAGTCCCTTGAGAGTCAGGTTGGCCGTCGCACCCAGCCCGCCGATGTAGCCGTTGAAAATCTTGGGACCACTGTTGAGATTCTGAGCAGCGACATTGGATCCGGTGATGTCAAAGGTGACACCCGCGGTGGTGGCACCCGCGGAGTCTTTCAGTGCCATGGCGGTCTGGGGCACAGACGCGATGCGGTTCCACGTACTGTTGGCGGTATTTTCAGGGGCCGCACCGACGAAATTGTCCACCGTGGTGATCTGGCCGCTCATGTTCACATTCCAGACGGTCATGTTCTGGGAGACCATGCCGGTGGTCGCGGAAGCGGGGGCGGATGCCGTCGTTGAATTCCTCGCGGCACTCTTGTCCCGGGCGGTGACGGTGTAGGTGTAAAGAGTGTTGGCGGTCAGTCCGGGATCGGTGTAAGAAGGGCTATCCTGCCAATTACTGCTGGTCGCGCCGGGATTGCCGCTGGTCGCGGTGAAGAGGTATTCCACGCCGCTGGCATCGCTGGCGGTGGTGGCCGTCATGGTGATGCTGGAACTACCGACAGCGGCGGGCACGCTGGCCCACGTCATGGGACTCGGTGTCGGCGGAGCGGTGTCGGGCGCGCCGCCGCTGATCTCGATCAGTTGGAAGCCGCTGAAGGCCGCGTTCGTTCCCCCCATGCTGAAGGCGAGGTTGCCGCTGACGTCTGGGGTGAGACCGGAGATGCGAAGCCAGTTGCCTTCGACGTTCGTATTGGGACCGGGGTTCGTGTCTTCGACCAAACCCGGGACGGCTCCGTTCGTGCCGGTAGAGATCTGATCCAGAACAACCGTGCCGGTGAGGCCGCTTCCGACGGTTTGCGTCAAAGGAAGGGTGGCATTGCCTTTCCAAAACCAGTCGGAGTAGATGACGAGGTCATAGGTCTTACCGGGATCAAGACCCCCGATCACCATGCCAAACGGAGTCGAATTGTCTGATGACTTGCACCATTGGGTAAAGATCTCGGGTCCTGTTACGGCGGCCCACCCGCCATTGGTGAAGCCGATCGATCCGGTCAAAGTCAGCGTAGCCGTGCTAGCGGTCCCGGTTGACATCGCGAGCGGCATTGCGGTGGGATTCGCAATCGTGACCGAGTTCCAGAAGCTGTTCGCGGTGTTCTCGGGAGCAGCTCCGGTGAAATTGTCACCGGCGGTGAGTTCGGTGCCGATGTTGACGTTCCAGACCGGTCCGGCGAGAGCCGACGGGTGGACAAAAGCAAGAGCTGCGAGCGACGCAGTGGCGAGAGTCGAACGAAGGGAGCGGAGGCGTTTGCTGGGAAACATGATGGGCGGGAAGATATTAGTAGTCTGTTCCTCAAAAGCATCCCGCCCCCATTCCCGTGAGAGAATGGGGGCGGGCGGCAGTGGTGAATCGGCTGCCGTGAGGGACGCTTCACCTGCATTCACGCGGCGGCAAGGTCGCCGTGCCCTGGTGGAGTCGCATTACGGTGTCGGGGTCACAAGTAGGCGGACGAACTGGATGCCCAAGCCGGGTGGCAGGAGGTAGCTCAGGTTGCCACCTGAAGGGAGGGGCCGCGGATCGACGTTCGTCCAAGTGCCGAGGTTGGACGAAGTTTGGACTTCGTAGGTGCCCTCGTAGCTCGGAATCATCGCCCAAGTGACCGTGTTGGTCCCGTCGAGGCCGGGCATTGCCGTGAACGAGGAACCGCTCTGGCCCATGAAGTATTCGATGCCGTTCTTCACGCCGTCATTGTCGTGGTCCTGATCCGCGGTTTGGCCGGGAGCGTTGATGATGGTCCAGTCGGTGAATCCTGAATTATCCACCGTTACCGTGCCCGTTCCGGCGAAGCGGGCATCGTCCTGATTCGCCGGAGGTGCGGTCGAGGCGGATGAGCCATAGATGCCCGATACCTTGGCCGTTCCTGCGAGGTTCAACCCAGCGACCGTCCTCGTGCCGACGTAGTTCAGATTCAGCTTGGCGTTGATCCGCAGGCTGCCGCCACCGAGCGCGCCTTGGGTGTCGCATTGCATGATCCCCTCGTGGACCACCGTGGGGCCGGTGTAGGTATTCGTCGCGGCGGTAAGGATCACCATGCCGCCGCCGACTTTGGTAAAGCCAAAGCCATTTCCCTCATCGCCGATCACCGCGTTGAGGGTAAATGTGCCGCCCGCGGAGCCAATCGTTGAGTTCGTCCCGAGAATCACCGAGCCGTTGAGCGTGGCAGTATCCCCGCGCAGGACTCCCAAATTTTCGCCATTATCGGTCCCGCCGCTGAGTCTGACGGTGGTGTTGAAGGTGGTGCCCTGCCAGCCTAGATACAGCACTGTGCCATTTGCCACGTTGATCGTGCCACCCGTCGGGTTGACAAATCCCGGGGAATAAAAGGGATTCACCGCGAACTGGCCACCGGTAAGATTTAGGACACCGGTAAACGCGCTCATGTCGAATCGGAATCCCGCATTCGCCAAGCCTGCGGCCGGAACGGTCACCGTGCCAGCGCCTGCCAAGGTGGCTGGGGCTGCTGGCCATTTGTAGCCGCCGCCCGTAGCTCCCGCCAGGCGGAGAAGCGCCCCGTTCGCCACCGTGACGCTGGCGCTACCGCCAATTGTGGCGTTTCCGTTCGCAATCAACGTGCCGCCGTTGACAACGGTAGCACCTGAGTAGGTGTTCGCGAAAGCGAGGGTGAGGGTGCTGGAACCCTCCTTGGTGAGCGAGCTCGCGCCTGCAATCGATCCTCCGCTGAAGGTATAGTCGCCGGATGCGGCGCCGACCGTGGTGGAAAAGGGAGTCACGGTTGAAGGAATGTTAATCGTTCCGCCCTCAGGCTTGTTAAAGATGACTGCATCGCCATCGGCAAAAGTCGCGGGAAGACCGGAAACCTGTCCGAGCCAGTTGGAGGTAGAGAAGTCCCAATCTCCGCCATCGGCGAGGTTCCAAAGGACCACTTTCCCAACTACGGTCGTCACGGTGTAGGCATTGATGATGGGCGAGGCACCCTGCGCCGTGACGGTGAAAACCACCGGGCCGCCACTGAAGCTCACGGGATCGCCGGAAGCTACCGGGGTGCCGCCAATCGTGCAAGTCGCTCCGGCGGATAGGGTAAAGGTCGGTGCGAGAGTCGCCAAATTCGTTCCCGGAGTCAAATTCCACGTGATGCCGGCAGCGTTGCTCAGCACCGGGCCAACGAGAGCGCCGGGCCAACGAGAGCGCCGGGGCCGAAAGTCAGGATGTCAGCCTGATAAATCGTCGCAGCAAAACTCCAGTTGAGAAGAATGTTGGCTGCCGCTTCGTTGTTATATCCACCCACCTGAATGTAATAGCTAGTGCCTGCGGTCACCGCCACGGTCATTGATTCCTCCAGCACAATATCTTGCGGTGTTCCGGGAAGCGGCGTCAGAGAGTTCAACGCCACCCCGCTATAAATGCCGAGCACCGCATCGAATTCAGCAGGGGTCGCATTCGTCGAGCCCAAGGTGCTGACGGTGAAATTGCCGTCGGCCGGGCTGGTCCATTGAAACCACACCGTGTTGAATGCGCCGGCTCCCGCCATAGAGGGCTCGCCCCCTTCCACGGTCGCGTCGATATTGTCAGTGCCCGTCTGAGTGCCGGTGTTGCCCGGCAGGTTGATCGCATTGGCAAAGTTGTCGTTGGCAGGCGCTGCCAAGGCGGTTCCGGCGATCAACCCGCTAGCCATCGCGAATGCGAACGCCAGGTGCTTGAGAAAGCCTCTTGCGGGTTTGGTCAGTTCCAGTTGTTTCATATTGATTTCAGTTATTTTGTTAGGCTTGGAAATCCTGTGTCTACGCGCCGACTTCAAATTCGGCTCTTGACGCCAGAAATGTAGGCGGGTTGCCGGGGGGCTAGCGGACAGGGAAAAAGGGAGGGGGATGCATGGACGCCTCATGAGACTGATGCAGGGAACTTCGATGCGGGGGGGAAGGGAAGAAGTATTTTGCAAATTACTAGTCCTAACAGCGATCAGATTTGGTGCCCTTTGGAGAAGGAAGTTGCCTCCTTCGGCATCGAGGCGTTCCGGTGAGCGGGTCAGGTCTCTCGCCAAAAGCAGCCCGCCCTCATTCTCTGACGGGAATGGGGGCGGGCGTCGGCGGTGATCCGTCTGTTGCGGACAACTTTCCACCGACGATCAGAGAGCGGCAAGATCGCCGCATCCGGATGTCATGGCACTACGGCGTCGGCGTCACGAGCAGGCGGACGAACTGGATGCCCAAGCCGGGGGGCAGGAGGTAGCTCAAGCTGCCACCTGCCGGCACGGGCCGTGGTGTGACATTGCTCCAAGTGCCGAGGTTCGACGAGGTTTGGACCTCGTAGGTGCCGACGTAGGCAGGGTCCATCGCCCAAGTGACCGTGTTGGTCCCGTCCAAGCCGGGCATGGCCGTGAACGAGGACCCGCTCTGGCCCATGAAGTATTCGATGCCGTTCTTCACGCCGTCGTTGTCGTGGTCCTGATCGGCGGTTTGGCCGGGAGCGTTGGCGTCGGCCCAGGCGGTGAAGCCGGTGGTCGCGGCGACTTCCCTGACCTGGAAACCGGCCGGGCCGAGGTGGTTGAAACCGTTGGGACCCGTACCCCATGTCTGGGCAGTGAAGGAAGATCCCGTCACGTTCTTGAAGACGATGTAGTTGCCCTCGGTCGTCGCATCGACCATCTCGATGAAATTGCCGTCAAAGGGTCCCGACTTCAGTTTGAAGGCACGATCCGCGCCGCCTTTGAACTTGATGACCCCCGTGCCGTCACCGAATTGGCCATCATTGGCACGGATGTAGAAGATCACATCGTAAACAGCGAAGGGAATGTTGGTCATTTCCATGTCGAACAAGTGGTCCCCGGGGCTTTCCGAGAAGTTAAGAGTGGAGTTCACGCCGGAACCCATCATGTTGTAGGTGCCATCTCCCAGGTTCGTATTACGTGGCTCGCCAAAGGACTGCCAGCCATTGCGGCAATCCTTTAACGTGAATGTCGCCGTGCTCGACTTGTTGCTGGTCAGTGTGACGGGTGCCAGCGGCGAGCCCGGGTTCCATGGCACCTCAAAGTTGCTCCATCCGATTGTAAACCAGTCGCCAAGACCTGCTGGTAGCGTCGGACTCATCAGCACATTGGCCTGAGATGCGAGCGGGAGGTTACCGAATGAATAGAAATTGAGGCTGAAGGTATTGGTCAGTTCCTTAACGGTCAGGATGCCGTTTTGCAATATGAAGCTGTAATTCGACGAAGACAAGCCGCCCAAGGCACAAGTGATGGGGTAGTCTCCGGGAGGCGACAAGGGGACGGCCGTGGTGGTCAGGTCCGGTGTGCCGGTCACTCCTGATGTCGCGAGGTTCTGCCCATTCTGATAGCCGCTGATCTGATAGAGAAACGGACTCGGGTTGGCGGTATTCGGGGCGCGAAGCGTGTTCGAGGCTTTCACCGTCAGTTGCGCCTGGCCGACCACTTGCGAGACCGAAGCTGCGGTGGTGCTCGTCAGGTAGATCTGGTAACCGCTGTATTCCGCAGTGATCACACGGGTTCCCACGCCAAGGGCGGTGGTGCTATAAGTCGCCACACCCGTGGTGGTATTGACTGCCACCGGACTGCCAACATAGTTCTCACCGTCAAGGAACTGAACCGTGCCGCCCGTGGGGACCGGCGAAACGGTGGCGGTGAAGGTCACACTTTCCCCATAGGTCGTCGGAGCACCTGCCGCAGCCAACACCGTGGTGGTCGGTGTGGCGGCAGCCACCGTGAATGTGCGGGTCGCGGAAGTCGCGGTCCCGGGAGGAGCGTCGGTGTTGACCGTCGTCGCATAGATATTGTAAGTGCCGGCGGAGAGGACCCCTAAATTTGCACTATATGGCGAGCTTGTGCTGGGTGAAATGAACTGGACGGTTGAACCTGGTGGACTGGTCCGAGTCACGTGAAAGGTGACAGTGTTGTTAAAGGAGCCTGGGTCAAGAACGTCGGCGGTGGCGGTGACTGGCGTGCCGGCTTCGAGTGCCTCGGCGTTGGCGGGACTGGTGAGCCGCGTGGTCAGGGTGGTGACGTCGTATTCCACGACAAGGGTTCCCGACCAACTGGCCACGTCGTAGTTGTTTCCAATGGACAATTGAACTGCGTTAAGGTCGATGTTCCCTGTCCAGTCAACCCCGGCAGTTAACGTCTGGGTATGCGTGGTGGGCGGCACATTGTCGCCCCCGTTCCAGCCCACGTATTGGGCAACGGTTCCGACCGCGCCGCTGTAGTCTCCGCCGATTTGTAAGAGGGCGGCGGTGGCAGGGGTTGCGGGCTCAGGATCCAGGTAAATGACCAAGTCCGAAGCCCAACTGTCCGAAACGGTGGAGTCGATCCTTATGTTAGCGGTAATCGACCTGACAATCGAACCGGCGGGCAACGTTCCTTTGGCGATCCATGGCACGAAATTTGCGGTACCCGGCAGAATGGTCGTGCCGGAATTCACCGGGCCGAGATTGTAGGTATTGGTTAGGGTCAGCGCTTGCGCGCTGCCGGCCGACAGTCCTGCCGCGACCGCGAGCGCGTATGCCAACGGCATGAGGGGCCTTCTCATGCGATTGATAATCTCTAATTGTTTCATATTGATTTTGGTTGGTTTTCGTTCGGTTTTTTTGGGGGGGAGTTCGGTTGCGGCAACGCTCGGAAGTGGGCGATTGATGTCAGGGAATGCAGGCGGAATGCAGAGGTGAGCAGGAGAAAGCATGAAAACTTTGTGCGGACTTTTACAACCGTCTAGTCATTGAACCCAGAAGTGGCGGGAGGGAAGAAGTATTCTCCAAACAACTGGTTCAAAAAACGAATAGGTTGGGTGCGCGGTGAAGATGAAAGTTGCCTCTTTGGTCATGGAGGTGGTCGATCCTGTCAACCGATCAGGCCCGGGCCGAAAGCGGGAGCCGAGGCCCTGGCAGTGGATGAAGTGTCTTGGGCAGCGTGGTCCGCGTAAGGTCGGGGTGCTGCAAGTGGGTCCTGCGGCACACCTCGGGCGTCATCCCTTTAAACTTCCGGCTCATTGCGGCTGTGCTGCCGTAACGGTATCCACAATGGTTGTGACGGTCGGCTGGACGGCACCCGGCGTTGCGTGGATGATGAAGATCCGCCGGACAGCCAACTGGTACTGCAACTGGCGCTCGGCGAAGGCGACCCATGCCTCGCCCTGCTTGTAGTAGAAATTCGTCTGGGCCATGTTGAAATCATCGACCTTCTTGACGAGCGGCACAGCGGTGATCTTCCCCGGATGCATGGGTAACTTGTGCTCACCGGCTTGGATGGCGGTTTCCACCTTGATCAAGGAAAGCGCGCGCGATTCTCCCTTGGGGAACGCCTTTTCGGAATCGTCGATGAGGACCATCCGGTAGGCGGTTCTCCCTCCGGCCGCACCCGGCAGAACCACTACGATCGCGCGTTTGACGTCTGGCGGAAGGGTGACGCTTGCCGCCAGACTCGCAGTCGGGTTCGCGGGGTCGATGGCGGCCTTGTTGTAAAGCACCAGCGATCCGTTAACCGGTAGGATGAACAAGGGTTCGGACAGATCCTGGGGCCTAAAAGTCAATGGGGTCACGGCCCCGGTTTTGTCGGTGAAAAAGAGGTCGGCGTTGGGTTGCGCCGGATCGTGCAACACGGCGCGGACCCGCACGGGAGCCGGCGGTCCTGCTTGCTGGGCATGAGCCGCGAGTGACAGCCCTAGGGCGGCCAGAATTTGGAGGAGTGATCGATGAATCATGTGAATCAGACTTCGCTACCTGAAAGCCAGCGGAAGGAAACCACGTTGATACGACGCCCAAAAGTTTTGTTCGCGGGCTTGGCCGTGGGGTCTAGCGAGGCATTGAGCGACGGGCGGTCCGCTGGATCGACGTATTCCGGGACGCGTTGCACCACGGCCTCGGCATAGGCCCGGGCGGTGATTTTACCGGTGGCGTCCTGCGCATCTCCATAGACGCGGATGACAAAAGTATCGCCACGGACCGTGGCGGACGGCTCCAGGATGCGGAGCAGATCTCCCTGGTTGACCCAACCGGGAGCGCCCGCTGCCGGGTTGCCAGTGGTGGCTTCCGGCGTCTTGTAGTTGTACTGCTTCGGATCGCCAATGTCCGAGGTGGTGATTGGAACCTGATTTAAGAACGAGTCGACAGGTCCGGCGTTCTCTTTCTCGTTGATTTCAGCCTTGGCGATGGCGGCTTCCAGGGCGCCACTCAAAGTGAAGGGGCTGGCCGGGCCGACGCGGCGATTCACGAACTCCGACATGGAGAGGAAGGGACCGCGCGCCCGCACCTCGTCCACGATCTTCACTGCCAGATTCTCGACTTCGGCGTCGGTGAGCTCGCGGTAACCGTTCCAGACGTTGGATCTTTGGTTGTCGATTTTAGTTGCGTCCACCCCGGGGCCGGGATTGGCCCCCCCGTTGACTAGCGACATGGCAGTGACCGGCACGCCGCTAGCCGTCCTGAAGTCGATCCCGGCGGAGCGCGCCCAGAGAGTGAAAACATCGCTCTTGATCATTGAGGCCAGCATTGCCTTCCAAGCCTGGACGTTCGTCGAGTTGACGTTGAAGGAGCCGCGGGTCAACTGGTATTCGGCGGCGGCTTTGTAGGCGGTTGCCTTGGGTTTCCCGCTGGCGAACAGCTCATCCTTGGCGTCGACTGCGCTCTTGCCGCCGGGCAGGTAGGGCAGGAAGGACTGCGACGCCAGGGGCGTGCTGCCGTTCATGAATTGTTCGAATACCGCGTCAGGCTTGGTGCTGCCGCGGGTGGCAAAAGTTGAGAAATAGAACCGGTCGTATAAAGCGTGGTTCGCCAACACCGAATGATCCAGCAACTGGGTGCTGGTGATGGCCGGATTTGTTTCCACCACCTTGTTGGCTGACATCAGTGGATGAAGGAGGGAATTGCCCACGGGTTGGACGAAATGCGGCAAGAATGAGGTGGTGAGGGCGTTGGAGCGTCGGAAGTCGGCGATCGTCTGCAGTGGACCCGAGGGTACTTCGAGATAACTGCCGGACTTGATGCCGGAAGTGGTTCTGTTTCCCGTCAGTGACGGAACCCGGTTGGTGGCGTCGACGTCCATGTAGTCCTGATAGTCACCTTTGCTGAGGAACGGCTGGAAATTGAGTTCATAGGCCTGCGCCGACGGCTTTTCACTTGCCAGATTCGTGGTGAAATTCGAGCGGGACGGGTTATGGAAAAGAAAAGGTTTGCCGGCCAGGCGACCGTCTTTGAGCAAGTTGAGCTGAGGACTCTCAGCCGGACTCTTGGTGCGATTGTTGGTTTCAAAGACGCCGCCGTTGGTGGTACGGGCATAGGCGGAGAAAATGGCGAACTGACGCACGAAAGTATCCTGTTGGGCGTAAGCAACGCCGCCAGGTGCGGCGCAATCCGAAGCGGCCAGTGAACCCGTGGGCGGGTAGCGGTAGACCCGGTCGTCGAAGATATTCTTGAGCGTGGAGTCATTCATGTAATCGAACTGGAGCTTGGCGTAGGGGGCAAGGGTGCCGGAGCTAGTTGCCTGGAGCTTCGCATTGACCGCGAAAGTCGGGGCCAGTTCATTCTTGTTCAAGGAAGAATTGTCTTTGTATGGATCGGGTCTTTGCGCTTTGAATTCCACGTAGAATCTATCGGTGACAGTCGATTTCGAAATTTTCGGCGATGTCGCCGCATCACGCAGCATCATGAAGGGATGCCCGGACCACCCCCCTGGAAAGACGCCCCCCGGTTTGCGCATATTGGAGATCGTCACCGCATACATTTCATATCCGAGACCCGGGGTGAAGGAGGGCTTTGCCTTGATGGCCTTGGTGAGCCTGTTGTCCCAATCGAAGCCCACGGTGCTATGGCCGGCTGAAGCATCCGACTTGAACGAAGCACTCGGGGCAAAGCTGGGTCCGCAAATCAGCGTTTGTCCCGGCTTCATGACAATTGGGGCTGATATGGCGGAACTGGTATCGAGAGGGTCGGTGTCGCTCCAATTGGCGATGTTCATGACGAATTTCTTGTCGGATCTGCCATTGTGATCGCTACCCGCGTCATAGCTCATGGTGTTGATCGCCTCGAATTTTCCCGACTCCACGCTCATGGAAGCGAATCCCCCGCTGCCGCCCGCCTGGAACATGAAGTTGAAGGCGACGGGAATGTTTTCGAAAGTGACCTCCATTTTATGGAAAGAGATATTGACATTGTATGGGTTGTGAAGGGTGACCACCGGTGTGAAAATTAGATTTAAATGATGATCGAAATAGTCTTTGAGGGCTTGGTTACCGTTGATCCAAAAAACGTCGGTTGTCGGTCTGGCAACGAAACTGAAGATGGTATCTACCTTGGCAATAACCGGTGCCGGATTGTAGGTGATAGGAACTTGGACGTTGGAGATGGCGGCTTGGTTGACGATGAACCTGGGGCTGGTTTCGAGGTTCGTAAGGCTCCTGAAGGAATTGTAGTAGCTGGCCAGCGCACTCCAGTTGGGATCGGAAACGCCGGTAAGTCCATGCGTTGACTCATACAGCATCTTGCCGGTGAATTCGGGGGGCAGCGTGTTGGCGGTGGCTGATCCCATTTCGAACATCGAGGATAAATCCTGCTTGAGACCGCCGCCACGAACGTCGGCCAGAACGCCCAGAGAATAGGGTGTGATGTCATTCCGGAAGGCCTTGACCCGTTCTTGCGCGTCATCGAGAAGTTCGACTTGGTTCAAATCGATGATTTTTCCGGCTGTGGCCGTGGCCTCGGCAAACTCTTCCGCTGAGAAGTCGGTGGGAAGGAAGTCCAGCGGACTACCATCGGATCCTTTCATGACCGAGGGCTCCGGGCGGTGGCCCGCAAGCAAGGCGCGCTTTTGAGCCAGGGTGGCTTTCTGGCTTGGGTCGCGGTAGATATTGACACGCGCCTTCACCGATTCGTCCGAAACATGCCAGGCGTATGAGCCTTGGGTCTTGTCGCTGGTCACGACTGGCACCAGACCAGCGGTCGCTTTTGCGGTGTCGTTGGCATTGGCGCCAAGTGATCCGGTGTCCACAAGTGCGATGGTTTTGCCAGTCCAAGCGGTGGTGGCGAAGTCCCGGGAGCGGGGGGGGGCAAGGTCGGCACTGGAAACGAGCCAGCGTCGGAAGCGGCTGGTCTTTTCGGCGGTGTAATCCGGTGCGCCGCTTGGGTCGAAGTCCCACCACGATTCCCAAACCCCGGTGGTGTTGGGTTTGGCGACCGGGGTCGATGATGTCGCGAGGATTTCCGAGGTGGCGGTGATCGCCCGGTCGGGTCCGGCGTGCTTTTGCAAATCCCCGATCGCCAGCATGAGCGCCAGCCTGGCGTTCGCCCGGGCCTCGGCCTGGGCCATGACCTGCGAAGAACTGCGCAGCGAGATGGCTGAAAGGCTGAGCAGGCCCACCGCAACGATGGTCAGCAGGACCATCAGCGAGAGTGTGATGACCAAGGCAAACCCATCTTTCGTCTTACGGAAGACAGGCTTGTGGAGCGGCGGGTGAAATTTCATGTTCCGGCGAGGAGTGGATTGAAGCCATGGAATCGTCTGTTCAGGGGGACGGGGAGCAGATGATGGCAGGATCGGTGAGCGGTTGAAAATCCGTGGATTCTGAGGTGGGCTTTCGTTGGCCTGGCATCAGGGTCCTGGGTTCGCGATGGCTTTCTGAGTTGGGGGGCGGTGCGGCTGATCGCAACGATTGGGATAGGTTGAGATGGAACGTGTGATACTAGAACTAAAGCACATTCCAGCATCGTGAGCGCCATAAAGTCTGCAAACGGCGAGAACGGAAGATTAAATCTCTCGACAACTAGTCCATTTGGCGAACAGGTTGGAGCATGCGTCCCATCCCGCGAACATCCTTGCCTGAGCGGGTCGCCTCGCACTTGCGCGAGGGTATCCAGCTGGGGCGATGGAGTGGTCAATTTCCGGGCGTGTAGCAGTTGGCGGCGGAGCTGGATGTCGCGCGTCACACGGTCCGGCGTGCGCTGCAGCTCTCTGAAGACGAGGGCGTTTTGGCAGGGCGAGGATTGGGCCGCAGCCGCAGCATCACGGCCGCTGGCGCAATCACGGCATTCCAGCGACCGCTCCGGGTGGCCATTCTTCGTCACGACGCCCGCTTGATCGACGCCCCGCAGTCATCCATTTCCCTGATGCAAATCATGCACGCGCTGGAGGCGGTGGGGCATACCGCGTTCTTCTGCAAAAAATCCCAGATCGAGCTCAAGCACGATGTTGCGCGCATTTCCCGTCAACTGGAGACCGCCCGGGCGGATGTTTGGGTGGTCGAGTCCGGATCCCGACCGCTGTTGGAATGGTGCGTCGGCCAACAGACTCCCTGCCTCGCGTTGTATGGCCGTGCCACCAACCAGCCGCTGGCCAGCGTCGGGGTGCAGGAACAGGTCTCGCTGATTTACGCCGATAACGATGCCGTGCTGGATTGGTGCCATCCGCCCATCTCCCGGATGCAGTGGGACAGCACGCCCATCGCGCGGAACGTGGTGCACTGGGTGAACTTCGTGCGCAAAGGCAACCCCGGCCGCAAAATCAACGATGTCACGGCAGAGTTCATACCAGGCGGCAGCATCGGGCCGGTGTGGAAAGGAGGAAGTCGGACAAGCCCGTAAGCAAGGTCGGGCCGGCTGTTGGTGCTCCCATTCGCGCCCGTCAACTTCCGGGATCCTCGAAAGGTTGCGGGTCATGGGCGGAAACCACTCCTCCCCACCTGCGGAAACCATCATTTGACAATTCACCGTGCTCCCGGATTCTCCGCTGAGTTCGCCGTGGAAAATTCGTGGCGATCCTGTTCCGATGCATGCTTCCGAAGAACGGTTCCATCCTTCCGCATTGATCCCCTGGGTCTTTGCGCTGGTGGCATTGATCGGTTGCAACGCGCTGCTGCCGAATTTGGCGCAGGCGCGAAAGGGGCGGGACTTGGATTCCTGCAGCCTGACCCAGGTGACGGGCGATTGCCCGGCCCCGGGTGCCCAATCGCAACCCGGGGTGGTTCTCGCACCTCCGGGTCAAGGCCGCTTCAAACTGACGGCCCCGCCTTCGAGCTTGTTAGAGAGGGATGTCCGCGAGATCTCCCGCGTGATCCGGGGCGGAAGGGGAGCGGTTCAGGGCCGCGCGCCACCGCTGGTTTGGAATTCCTGAACGCGGCTTCCTTCCTGCGGCAACGATCCGGCCGGCGTGTCGGATCAGTCACCGCATGGTCGTGATGCCGCCTTCGATGATCCCGCCATGGTGCGGGACTGCCGCCTGTCGTGAAGACGGGTGATCGCCCGGGTGGCCCATGCGTGGCCGGCCGGGATTTGCCTCACCATTCCCTCGCCTTTCCCATTCGGTTCCGCCGTGTCCCGGCCGAACCCACTCCAATTGATTTCAATGATTTCCTGGCCCTTTCCCAAACTCCTCGGCAACAAAAACGAGCGCGAGCTCGGCCGACTCCGTCCGATCGTTTCCCGCATCCGTGAAATCGAAGGCGCGCTGCAACGCGAGCCTTTCGAGAAACTGCTCGATCTCACCCGCGGCTGGCAGGATCACCTGTCGCGCTACCACCCGCTCGACGCGCCGCCGAAGTCGCGGCTCGAAGGCATGGACGAAGCCTCCCTCCGCGAGACCGCCGATGCACTCGAAGCCCGGCTGGGGTTGTTGCGAAACGAATTCAGGTCGCTGCCTGTTAGAATTACGGCTTCGATGGAATCGATCGAAGCGGCGAAGGCCGCGTTCCTGCGGATCGAGGAAGGCTTCGCGGCGGCTCGGGCGAAGTATTTGCAGAAGATTCTGCCCGAGGCCTATGCCGTGGTGAAGAACGCCGCGCGCCGGCTGTGCGGCCGCGAGGTTCTCGTCAATGGCCAGCCGCTGGTGTGGGACATGGTCCACTTCGACGTCCAGCTCATCGGCGGCATCGCTTTGCACCGAGGGTTGATTGCGGAGATGCAGACCGGCGAGGGCAAGACCCTCGTCGCCACCTTGCCGGTTTATCTCAACGCACTGACCGGCCTCGGCGTCCACGTGGTCACGGTCAATGACTACTTGGCAAAACGCGACTCGGAGTGGATGGGCGCGCTGTTCCAATCCCTCGGCCTGGCGGTCGGCTGCTTGCAAAATCAAATGCAATCCGGGGAGCGACGCCAGCACTACGCCTGCGATATCACTTACGGCACGAATTCGGAGTTCGGCTTTGATTACCTGCGGGACAACGGCATGGCGGATACCAAGGACGAACAGGTCCAGCGCGGGCACTATCTCGCCATCCTTGACGAGGTGGATTCCATCCTCATCGACGACGCCCGCACGCCGCTGATCATCACCGGCGCGGCGGCGAAATCGGACAATCCGCTCGAAATTCTGAAGCCGCGGGTCGTGCAGCTCGTCAAGCTCCAGACGGAACTCTGCAACCAGCTCGCGGCGGAGGCCAAGCGGCTGTTAGAGGCCGGGGACACGGCGGCCGCGGGCACGTTGTTGTTCAAGCTGAAACTCGGTCAGCCGCGTCACCGCCAGTTCCTGCGCTTCATGGAAAATCCCGAGCTGCGCCGGCTGTTGGACAAGACGGAACTCCGCTACCAGCAGCAGGCCTTCCGCAAGGACATCTACAAGCTGAAGGAAGAGCTGTTCTTCGCGATCGACGAAAAAGGCCGCGATGCCGATCTGATGGAAAAGGGCCGCAAGTTCCTTTCGCCGGACGATCCGGAGTCCTTCACGCTGCCCGATGTCGGCCCGCGGCTGGCAGCGATCGATGCCGATCCCGGCCTGTCCCGCGACGAGAAAGCCGCGGCGAAGCGCGACCTGCACGCGATGCGCGAGGCTCGTGCCGCTGCGGTCCACGGGATTTCCCAGTTGCTCAAGGCGTACTGCCTGCATGAGCGCGACGTCCACTACGTCGTCCGCGACGGCAAGGTGACGATCATCGACGAAAGCACCGGCCGCGAAATGGCGGGGAGACGCTGGTCCGACGGCTTGCATCAGGCGGTCGAGACCAAGGAGGGCGTGAAGGTCGAAGACGAGAACCGGACCTTCGCCACCATTACCCTGCAAAATTACTTCCGCCTTTACGAGAAGCTGGCGGGCATGACCGGGACCGCGGAAACCGAGGCTGCGGAGTTCCACAATATCTATCAACTTGACGTGCTGCCGATCCCGACCAATGCGCCGAACCTTCGCATCGACGCCAACGACCAGATCTTCAAGACCCGCCGCGAGAAGTATCAGGCGGTGATTTCCACCATCGAAAAAGCCCACGCCGCGGGCCAGCCGGTGCTGGTCGGCACGGCCTCGGTGGAGTCCTCCGAAACGCTGTCGCGGATGCTAAAGCGGGCCGGCATCCCGCATGCCGTGCTCAATGCGAAGCTCCACGAGCAGGAGGCGGTAATCGTCGCGGCGGCCGGCCGGCGCGGGGCGGTCACCGTTTCCACCAACATGGCCGGCCGCGGCACCGACATCAAACTCGGCGACGGCGTGGCGGCGCTCGGCGGCTTGTTTGTCATCGGGACGGAGCGGAATCCATCGCGCCGCGTCGACCGCCAGCTCCGCGGCCGTTGTTCCCGCCAGGGCGATCCCGGCCGCTCGCAATTCTTCCTATCGCTCGAAGACGACCTGATGCGCAACCGCGCCGCGCCGGTCCAGATGGCGGCGGTGATCGAGCAATCCGAAGCGGCGGGGGCAAAGGTCCCCTCGCTCGGCAAGCTGGTCGAAGCCGCCCAACGCCAGGCCGAGCAGCACGACGCCCAGATCCGCAAGCGGGTGCTGGATTTCGACGATGTGATGAATCTCCAGCGCGAGATCGTTTACGGCTACCGCAACGAGGTGCTGACCACCGAGGACACCGGCGAACTGGTCAACGAGATCATCGGGGAAATGGTCCCAGCCGGGGTGCGGCAGCAGCTTGCGGAAGCTGAAGCCTTCGAGCCCGAGGAAATCGCGGAGTGGGTCCGTGCTGCATTCGGGATTTCCATGAATGTGGGTGAACTCCGGACCGCGGGAGTCGAGGCCATCAGCGCGCGGATCGTGGAGCGGGTCCGCGAAGCCCACGACCAACGAGTCGCCGGACTCCCCGCGGGGCTCGTCGAAGGCGAGATCCGCCGTGCTGTGCTTTTCGCCATTGATCGACGGTGGCAGGAGCACCTCGCCGACATGGACGAGTTACGGGAGGGCGTCTATCTCCGCGCGCAGGGCCAGAAGGATCCGCTGGTCGAATACAAGAACGAAGCCTTTTGCCTGTTCCACGCGCTGATGGATTCGATCAAGCAACAGGCGCTGGTGAACTTGCGGATCATGACGCCGGTTCCGGAATGAGCGACAAAACGCAGACGCCTCCGGTCCCGGGGTCTCCTCTGGAAACCCCGGTCACCGGCGGCTAAAGCCCCAGCAGGTCCGCGATCTCGGACTTGGTGAGAGAGCGGTCGCGGTTCTTGTTTGCCTCGTCAAATTTCTTGCCGGCGGCTTCCTTGTCGGACTCGCCTTCCAAATGTTCGTCGCGGGTCACCATGCCGTCGCCATTTTTGTCCTTCTTTTCGAGATACTCGCTGACGGCCTCGCGCTTCCGTTCGCGCTCCGCCTTCTCCTTCTTTTCCTGCTGTTCCTCCTGCTTGTCGCGCTTGGCGTTGTCGCCACGCTTTTTCCTAGCTTCGGCGGGCAGGACCAATGCGGCGAGGGAGAGGGCGATGATGACGGTTCTCATGGGATGGCTTATTGGGTTACGGGTGCAGCTCCGGAAATCCGGGGGCTCTGCGGATGAACGCTACCACGTTTAACGGGAATTTCTGCCGAATCACGCAAAAAGGCCGGCACGCCTGCAAGCTGGGGCATCCCGGTTCGGTCAGCGCGCTGGCACGACTCCTGCGTCGCCCCGGGCTGACCCGTTCCGGCCTTGCACCGGGTCATCGTGTCCGCTAACCCCTCCGCCGTCATGCCAGTCGCCACTCCCGCGCAGTACCGCGCCATGCTCGATGCCGCCCAGAAGGGCGGATACGCCTACCCGGCCATCAACGTCACCTCGATCACCACGATCAACGGCGCCTTGCGCGCCTTTGCCGAATCCAAGTCCGACGGCATCATCCAGGTTTCCACCGGCGGCGGCGAGTTCGCGGCCGGCACTGCCGTCAAGGACGCGGCCTTCGGGGCCATCGTGCTGGCCGAAGCCTGCCACCGCCTTGCCGAAAAGTACGATGTCCTGATCGCCCTGCACACCGACCACTGCCACCCGGCCAAGGTCGACGGCTTCCTCAAGCCGCTGCTCCAGGCTTCGCGCGAACGCATCGCCGCCGGCCAGGGCCCGCTGTTCCAGAGCCACATGTTCGACGGCTCGGTGGTTCCGCTGGCCGAAAACCTCGCCATCTCCAAGGAGCTGCTCAAGGAGTGCGCCGAACTCGACATCATCCTCGAGGTCGAAGCCGGCTGCGTGGGTGGTGAAGAAGACGGCCACGACACTTCCGGCCTGCCCGCCGAGAAGCTCTACACGACCCCCGAAGACATGGTGGAAGTCTACGAAGCACTTAGCCCGATCGGCCGCTTCCTCTTCGCCGCCACTTTCGGCAACGTCCACGGCTCCTACAAGCCCGGCGCCGTGAAGCTCAAGCCGACCATCCTGCGCGATGGCCAGAAAGCCGTCACCGACAAGCACGGTGCGGCCGCCGAGATGGACCTCGTTTTCCACGGAGGCTCCGGCACGTCCGAAAGCGACCTGCGCGAGACCCTCGACTACGGCGTGGTGAAGATGAACATCGACACCGATACCCAATACGCCTTCACCCGCCCGATTGTCACCCACATGTGTCAGAACATCGAAGGCGTGCTGAAGATCGACGGCGAGGTCGGCGACAAGAAGAGCTACGATCCGCGTTCCTACCTGAAGAAGGCCGAGCAGGGCCTCTGCAACCGCATGAAGGAAGCCTGCGACGACCTTCTCTCCACCGGGAAGACGATCTTCGGGACGGTGTGAGTTCCCCAACCTGTACCCGGCCATGGTCACGTCATCGTCCGTCCTTCGATGTTTCTGCGCCGCCTTACTCGTTCTGGGCTTGAGCCATTGCGGCCCGTCCCCCGAATCCGTCGCGGCGGGTTCGGCGGTCACGGTATCGGCCGGGGAAGGTGCGACCATCAAGGTTTACCGCTCCTTCAGCTCGCCTGCGGGGACGGCGGCCCGGATTTATCTTGATGATGCTTTTCTGGGATATGTCTCGTCGCGATCCCAGAATACCTTTCATGTGAGGCCCGGCAGTTACCGCATTTCGGCGAAGTTTCCGAGCGGCTTCATGATGTTTCCCCAGCGTGCCAGGCCGTTCACCATCGCGAAGGGGGAAACGCGCCACTTCGGGATCGGGTTTACCGGAGGCGGGGAATTCGTAGCGGTCAGCTCCTTGATTCCTCTGAACGACCAGAATGCGTCACTCGCCGACAAACGTTTCCCGTCGCGCGAGTGACATGGACTTGCGGGAAACCGGCGTTGTGCTGCCGTTGAGTTTCCCCGCCCCCGTTCCCCATTCCATCCAGCAGGAAAGCTCGCGGTCATAGGTGGCCCAGGCTCGTTTTTTCGGGGAGGCCGTCCGATTTCGGAGGCACTCGCTTTTCCCCGCCCAACAGACATCAGTGGACCCGGCGACGCGGAGTTACGCCGGGGCTGATGAGCCAAGTTGGGATAATTTAAGGGAAAATGACAGCGCGGGAGTGGCCGTTGACCGCTGCTGCCGCGTCCCCAATCAAAAATCGGCAATCGATATTCCTCAATCGTCAATGGCCCCCGAGGCGGCGGAGGCCGCCCCTTTTTCGTTCCCATCGGGGAGATAAGTCGCTTGTCTTCGGCGAAGCCTATCATGCCCGACCCCACGCCGAAGCCGAAGCAGAAGGAAGAACATCCGCTCGCCAACATCCTGATCAACGTGCTGATCCCGGTGATGGCATTGGATCATCTCAGCAAGAATCCCGAGAAGCTCGGGGCGAAGCTGTGGCATGTCGGGCCCGGGTGGGCGATGGCCATCGCGCTGGCGCTGCCGCTGGGCTACGGAATCTGGCACTTCACCCAAACCCGGAAGCTGAACTTCTTCTCGGGCATCGGCTTGGTTTCGATCCTGTTCACCGGCGGCCTCACGCTTTACTTGTGGAACGCCAACGGAACGGTGAAGCCCAACGCGGGGATGCTGGTCGGACTGAAGGAGGCGCTGGTTCCTTTCATGCTCGGAGTCGCGGTGCTGGGTTCGCTGCGCTTCGGGACCCCGATGGTGCGGGTCTTCATTTACAACGATAACCTCTTCGACATCGCGCGAATCGAGAACCGGATTGCGGAGCGGTCCGCGGAGAGCGCATACCAAAAGCTCATTGCCGGTGCCACCAAGCTCTTCGCGGCCTCCTTTTTCATCAGCGCGCCGCTGAACATCGTGCTCGCCCTCTGGCTGTTCCGGAGTTTCGACGCGAACGCGGCTGACGCCACGGAGACTTATAACAGCATTATCAGCAAGATGACATGGGCCGGTCTTGTGGTGATCGGCGCGCCACTGGCGGGACTTATGGTCTATATCCTGATGCGGCTGCTGAAAGGCCTGCGTGAGCTCACGGGGCTGGAGGACAAGGATCTGATGCACCCGAGGTAGGGGGATTGGGGGGGGGAGGAGATTGGGGGATTGGGTACGAAAAAGCCCGCGTGAGGCGGGCCTTTTGGTGGGGATGAACGTGCTTGATGGGGAGGAAGTCATGGTGCCGGGGGACGTCCTGGCGGAACGGCGCTGCGGATCCGCTGCGGGGGGCAACGAAAAAAGGCCCGCGTTTGGCGGGCCTTTCGAGATGGGAAGGTGTTCCTTGCCTCAGTCGACCAGGTTGTCGATCCGCTGGGCGAGCTCCACGTCGGCATCGGTCACTCCGCCGGCATCGTGGGTGGTGAGCTTGAGCGTCACCTTGGTGTAGCGGATGCGGATGTCCGGGTGGTGCTGGGCTTCGTCGGCGATCTCGGCGAGATCGTTGACAAAGTCGATCGCTTCCATGAATTCCTCGAACTCGACGGTGCGGTTGATCGAGTTGTTTTCGTACTCCCACTCGGGGCACTTTTTCAGGGCGGTGGTGAGTTCGTCGTCTTCGAGGAGGTCGGACATGGGATTAAAGGCGGTTGCGCGGCGAGATTGCGTTCACGCATTCTCGCTTGGCAAGAGAGTTTGCCACTGAATTTTTCGTCACGCGTGAAGTTTGCGGCGGCGGGGCTGCCGGTGTAGGACGTGGATCATGAAAACAAGCTTTTTCCCGGTCGCGGCGTTCGCGCTGGTTTTGGCCTCCTGCGCGCCGTCCACCCCGGAAGCGCGGATCGCGGCCCAGCCGGCGCTTTTCGACAAGCTGCCGGACCGTCAGCAGGAGCTGGTGCGCCAGGGACGGATCGACAAGGGCATGGACACCGACGCGGTCTATTTGGCCTGGGGTAGGCCGGCGCGCGAGTATGAAGGCAGCGAGGACGGTGCGGCCACCCTGCGCTGGGATTACGCGGGGAGCACGCCGGTTTACACCAACCAGTTTTATGGCTATGGCGGCTACCCCTATGGCTACGGCATCGGGCATGAGATCGCCTACGTGCCCTACCGCCGGGCCTCGGTGCTTTTCCGCAACGGACGGGTGGCCTCGTGGGAACGTTCGCGCGGAGATTGACCCCCCCCCGGCCCGGAACGGCATCCGGGAGCGGGGGCTTGAGAGGCTCGAAAACCTGCGCTCAGAAGTTCCACATCTTGCCCTTTTCGGCATCCTGGAACACCTGCGGGCTCATCAAGTAGGAGTTGGGCGGGTTCGGCAGCGGACTGTCATCGAGCACTGGCAGCGACTTCCCGACCGTGGCGTCCCAAGGCTGGCTGCGGGCGACATCGACCGGGGTGCCGACGCGGACCAGATTGAAGATCTTGCGGGCCGAATTCAGCGGGAGCCGGACGCAGCCGTGGGTCGCGGGATAGGGCTTCACGAAGCCCCAGTGCATGCCGTAGGCGGGGCTGTAGAATTCCATCCAGTAGGTCATCGGGTAGCCGGCACCGGGGCTGCTGGCGCGGCGGCGTTGGGCTTTCTTCGACCGGATCGGGAAGGTTCCGGCAGGAGTCGGGGTGGAAGCCGTGCCGACGCAGATCGGCGTCGCGAGGAGGACTTCATTGCCCTCCACCACGTAGAGGCGCTGGGCGCTGGTGCTCAACTTCACGCGGACGGCGGACGGATTGGTCGGCTGTTTGACCGGGGGGTCGAACTTGAACGAGCTGTTCCCGCCGCCCCTGTTGGTGGTGGCGCATGAGCTGAAGGCCAGGGCAGCGCCGGCGAGGATCAGGGCGGACAGGGATCGGAAGTAGACGGTTTTCATGAGTGAAAAGGGGTAATTCGGTTTTCGAAGATGACCTTGCGCATGAAAGGCAATCCAACATGAGATGCAATCGGGAACTTCACGGCGAGACCAGCAGCGTGAGGGCGAGCACGGCAAGCGCGATGCCGAAAGCGCCGTCAATCCAGCGGGCGGAGTTCTCGTAGCGCGTCCTCAGCGGGCGCCATTGGAGCAGCCAAGCCCACAGTGCCCAGAGTGTGCCGCCTTGCACGATGACCAGCGCGACGATGGCGAAGGGCCACCATGGAGGATGGTCGCCGCTGAGGAATGGCGCGCAAGTGGCGGCGAGGAACACGACGGCTTTCGGATTCAGGAGGTTGCAGATGAATCCGCGGAGGTAAGGGCTGCGGGTCGCCGCGGGCCTTTCATCGGCGGAACCAGCAGGCTGAGGCGGTGTCAATGCGGAGCGCATGAGGCACCAAGCGAGCCAGAGCAAATAGGCAGCGGCGAGCCATGTGACCGCTTGGCGTAATCCGGCGCTCTGCTGGAACGCGACCGCCAGCCCGGCGACCGCGATGGAGGTGTGGACGGTGAGTCCGGTGGCGATGCCCAGCGCCATCCACGCGCCGGCCTTCGCTCCTTCGGCCAGCGCGGTGCGGGTCAGCAGGATCATGTCGGGACCGGGACTGAACTGCCCCAATGCCATCACGCCGGCGAACAGCGCGAGTTCGAGCGCCGGGTTCACTTTTTCGCTGCCAGGATGTAGGCGGTCAGCGCGGCTTCATCGGCGGCGGGAATCCCCGCATTCCACGACATCCCGGGGACGACCACGTGCCAGTCGGCCTTGCTGACATCGGCCGGCAGGATGGGCGCATGGCAGCGGCCGCAATGCGCGAGGTAAATCGCGTGGCCGCGTTGGAGCGTCTCGTATTTCACGCCGCTGCGGGTGGCCATCGACGCGTCGGGAATCGGCGCGGTTGTGGTGGCGCAGGCGGCGAGCAGCAGGCAGGGGAGGAGAACGAGGGCTTTTTTCATGATCGGCAGGCTAACACCCGGGTCCGCGTCCCGGCAATCAATCACTCCCCTTCACCGCCAGGACGTAGGCGAGCACCGCTTTCTCATCTTCGGGTGCGAGCCCGGCGTGACGGATCATCTTCGGCATGGCGTCTTCCCACTCGTCGACGTCGACCTGCGCGGGCAGCATGTAATTGTGGCACTCCCCGCATTTCAGCATGTAGGTGACGTGGCCGTGCTGGAGCTTTTCGAGCGGCGTGCCGCTCTTTTTGGCCATCGCCGGCGTGGGGTTCGGGACTTCAGAAATCCCGCCTTCCGCGGGCTCGTCACCGGTCTGGATGTTGCCGTCGGCCGGGATGCCGGTGCCGCCACAACCGGCGAGGACGAACGCGAGCCCTAGGGCTCCGATGGGGTTTCGCATGGCGCAGCCTAGAAGGCCCGGGGTCCTGGTGAGAAGTGCCAAGTGGGCAGGCGATGAAATCGCTGCGTCGTCCCGAGTGGCGATTGGACCGAATCCGTGAGGCGATGGCAGGTTCCAAGCAAAAACACGCAGCTATTTGCAGGCCCGGAGAGTTCCACCTTTACAGCAAGAGATTATTTCGGAATTCCTTACTACATAGCTTTGCTAAGCGCTTTTCTCCCCGGGTTGCCGGTGACGGAAGCGCAGGTCCGACCGCTTCAGCACCCGCATTTCCCCATGATCCTCAGTAAGATCCGGCAATTCTCCAGCATCCTCTTGATTCCGCTCCTCATGGCGGCCCCGGTTTTGAGCCGGGCGCAGGACGAATCCCCGGGCCACCTCCGCACTCAGGAAATCCCCCTGAAGAAGGGCTGGAACGCGGTGTATCTCGAAGTCGAACCGCTCGATGCGACACCGGCCGCGGTCTTCGCCGGAGTGCCGGTGGACAAGGCCGCCGCGCTCTTCAAAAACCCGGGCAACCAGCAATTCGTCACTGATCCCGACGTCAACCTTTCGAAGGGCCAGGGCTGGGGCGTGTGGTATTCGACGGAGCTGCCGGAGGCGTTCCTGAAATCGCTGGACGCCATCAATGGCAACCGCGCCTACCTGGTCCACGCCAAGTCGGACTTCCAATGGCGCGCCACCGGGCGGGTCACCGGAGTTCCGGTCGTCTGGCAGCCGGACGCGTTCAATTTCACCGGCGCTTCGGTCGCGGTCGTCGGTGGTCCGACCTTTGCCCAGTATTTCGCCGGCTCCACCGCCCTGAAGAATCAGACCATCTACCGCATGGTCAACGGTCGCTGGAAGCAGGTGATCCAGCCTTCCGCCGAGTCGATGCGCTCGGGCGAGGCGTTCTGGATCTTCTGCAAGGGCTCGTCCGACTACCAGGGTCCGTTGCGCGTGGAAGCGACCGGCCAAGCCCTCGCGCTGGGTCGGGGACCGGCCGAGCTGACGATCCGCAACGAGGCGCCGCACCCGTTGACTCCGACCCTCCAGCACGTCCCCGGCGATGCCTCGCCGCTGCCGCTTTCGGTGCTGATCAAGACCTACGGCGACCCGGACGCACCGGTGAAATCAGTGCCGGTGAATATGCCCGCCGCCGCCTGGCAGCAGCCCATGCCGCCGCTCGAAATCGCCGGCGCGCTCGCCATCCCCTTCGAGTGCCGCAGCGGCGAACTTCTCCGCCCGGTGCAGGGCTCCCTGCTGAAAATCACCACCGACCTCGGGACCGAGACCTGGGTCCCGGTGACCGGCCGCCGCGACGACTGATCTTTCCCCTCTTCCTTCGACCATGAAGCCGTCCTTTTCCCTTTCCTCGTTGCTGGCGTGCGCCCTTTGGACCGCCGCGGCCCCGAACTCCGCCGCCGAAGCCAGCCCCTATCGCGGCCTCTGGGTCGGCGAGGTGGCGCTCGGCCAGGTCAACGAGGTGACCGTCCCGCTCGATGCCCAAAACATCCCGCGCGCGCCCAATCCCAACACACCGACGCCGACCTTCGACGCCGCGAATTTCCGCCTGATCGTCCACGTCGACGCGATGGGCCGCGCCAGCCTGCTCAAGCAAGTCGCCATCCTCGCCCGCAAGTCCGACCTCCAGAAAACGGAGAGCGACATGGCGTTGGTGACCGATGAGCGGCTCTACGGATCCTTTCCCCCGCAAGCCGCGAGCCGCATCTCCAGCGTGGTCTTCGACTTCGGCGACGCCAAGGCCACTGCCGCGGTGAACGAGGTCATCGCCCGCGCCGCCACCGCCGCCGCCACCGCCGCTCAAGCCGGCGGCTCCCAGGTCACAGTCCGGACTGCCGCCCAGAATGCCGCCGCGCCGGTGATCGCCCAAGCCGATGCCGCCGCGGCGTTCGCGACTTTCCTCCAGTCCCACCTTGACGCCACCAAGGTCCGCGCCATCGCCAACGGCGGATCCACTTCTGCCGCCCGCACCGCTGCCAACGCACTGAAAAGCAGCTCCTTCTATCAGGACAACCGCGGCGTCGAAATGCTCGACGCCATCGAGGCCGCCCTCGCCGGCATGCCCGGCACCGCAACCGCCGCCCAGCGCGAGCAGGCCGCGCTCAACACCGCGGCCGCCTTTGCCGAGACCGACCGCGGCTACGACCGCTTCCTGGCCGGCGAACTGATCGGCGATGCGATCGAGGCCGCCGCCGAAAAGGCCGGGAGCACCGCGGAGGGCATCGCCTTCACACCGATCACCGCGTTCCAGAGCGCCAACTCCGGCACCGCGGTCGCCGCCGTCTCCGCGGCACACGGTCTGGTCACCGGCGACCAGATCGCCCTCCAAGGCGCCGCGCTCGCCGCCTACAACGGCCTGCATGCGGTTGTCCGCATCGACAACAACAGCTTCCGCCTCGCCACGCCCTTCGTCAGCGGCGGCGCGGTCGGCGGTTACGCCGCGGCCAACAACATTTCCCCGCTGCTCGTCACCTCGCCCGGCCACGGCCTGTCCGATGGCGCACGCATCACCGTCCGCGGCTCGCTTGCCGACTACAATGGCAGCCACCTGATCACGGTGATCGACGGCGATACCTTCAGCCTGCCCATCGCCTTCGCCAGCGACCCGACCGACCGCGGCCTGTGGTCGGTGAAAAACGGCGACATCGTGAACCTCGAAAGCACCGGCAGCGGCAGCTCCGGCGTCAAGATCACCAGCCCCGGCCACGGCCTCGACAACGGCACCGTCATCGAGATCCAAGGCTCCGGCCAGGCCTCCTACAACGGCCTCAAGACCATCACCCGCATCGACGCCGACTCGTTCTCCATCCCGGTCGCATTCGGCGGAAATCCCGCGGTCAAGGGAAGCTGGGACATTCCCCGCGAGATCACCGACTTCGCCCCGCCCGCCGTCGTTCCAACGCTCGTCTCCGCGACCGCCCACGGCTTGGCCAGCAGCGACCGCATCGTCATCGCCGCTTCCGGCAACGGCGACTACAACGCGACGCACGAAGTCACCGTCGTCAGCGCGAATTCCTTCTCGATCCCGATTCCTTGGGATGCCGGCAGCGGCGATCCCGCCGTGAAAGGCACCTGGGCCCCCGCGACCGGCGGCCAATGGCGCAAGACCGCCGCGATCCGCGCGGCGCTCGACCAGGTCGCCAAGGTCGCCGAAGCCCGCACCGCGGCGCTCAACGTCAAGCTCACGTCCTACTCCGACACCCGCGCGCCGGACGCCCTGGAACTGCTGCTTTCCACCATCATCGCCGAGTCCGCCTTGTCCGACTCGCCGCTGTCCACCGAGATCGCCGCGCTGGCCGAAACGGCGGCGCGCGAGGCACTGGCGGGATCGGTCGGCCGCTACCCGCGCCCCACCACCGTCCCGTCCACCGACTACACCGCTTTCGTCCGCTCCTCGACCTTCGCCGCCAGCGTGGCCACCGCCGCCGAAGCCGCCGCGACCGCAGCGCGGAAGGAAAAGCAGGACCTGCTCGCCACCACCGCCTCGATCAAGGACAAAGCCCAGGAAGCCGCGATCAACGCCCTCGCGCCGGTCCTCGCCGCGGCCTCGCGCTCCTTGCTCACCGAGCTGCCGATGAGCGGCGACTTCGCCGCCAGCCTCGCCACCGAGGTCGTGCTCCCCGCCAACCACCCGACCAATCCCTTCCGCCACCGCCGCCACCCGGACCACACCACCGGCATCGACATCCGCCGCCTGGTCAACCTCAGCTTCCAGCCCATCGACGGCCAAACGCTGACCCGCACCGGCTACGGCGTCGATCGGATTTCCGGCATCTACGCCGAGGAAATCCACGGCCTTCACAAGCCGCTCGGCCCCGCGAAAAACGTCGGCCTGAAAGTCGCCGGCACCTTCCAGCTTCACCGCGTCAGCCTGATCGACACCCTCAACGGCCGCTGAGTTTTTTCCCCACCCGCCCTTCACCTTTCCCATGATGCCTCTTCCGAAATTCCGCACGCTGTTTGCCGGCCTGCTACTCGGCCTTGCCTCCGCCTCTTCCGCGCTGGCCGACGTTTCCGACCTGCTGTTCACCGTCAAGATCGAGGGCGACACGAACGTGCCGACCATCGTGGTGACCAACAACTCGCCGAACCTCGAGATCACCCGCTTCGACTTCACCATCGGCAACACCGCGAAGAACTTCGATGGCAGCGAGCAGACCGTGACCGCACCACCCGGCGCCGGCGGCGCTGCCAGCCGGACCCTTCCCCTCGGTGCCACGCGCACCGACGTCGTTTCGTTCAACCTCACCAGCTTCGGCCCCGGCGAAACTTTCTCGTTCAAAATCGACATCGACACCGACGGGTTCAACGACGTCCAGAACTTCAACAACGTCTTCTTCAATAACGGCAGCGCCCCGAACTCCGTCGCCACCGTCTACGCTGGCGCGGCCAGCGCGAACCGAACGCTCGACGACAACCCGGCCAACCTGGTCTTCCGCGGCCCGACCCGCTTCCTCCGCGTCATCAGCACCGAGGAAGAAGGCGGCGGCCCGCCGGTGCGTGGCGTGACCGTGAAGCGCGACGGCTTCGTGGTCGCCACCGACGAGACCCAGTACAATAACATCCAGGTGGCCCACGGCGACCGCATCCAGATCATCGCCGAGCCCGAGGTCTACAAGAACATCCACGCCGAGTACATCAATGACCCGGAGACCGTGAAAAACCAGGCCGAGGAACGCTTCGTCGCGATCGGCATGTCGGTGAACAACATCGCGCAGACCGCGGACCCGACGAACTACGACTTCGAGATCACCCGCGACACCGACGTGCAGGTGAAGTGGCAGCACTACTACGCGCTGACCGTTCGTCACGACTTCAGCAAGACCCAGAGCCAGGAAGTCATCGCCGGCACCCCGTGGGCCGGACCGCTTGCATCGGACGCCTCGGGAAATCCCAGCCCGCCGGCCAGCCGGCAGTGGGTGCTCAAGGGCAGCCAGCCGGTGGTGCAGATCGACGGCTTCGTGCTCGACAATTTCAGCCACCCCGGCCTCGACATCCGCCACGTGGTGAAAGGCTACCGCGCCTACGGTCCGCCGAATGCCCTGGTCAGCAGCACCTCGAACAACAACGCCCGCCTCGCCCCGAACCGGGTGGACATCCGCGACTCGACCGTTGGCACCATCACCAACTACGCCGCCAGTGGCGGCAACACGGTGGTGACGAACTCGCAGAACCACACCGTGAAAGTCGGCGATCTCGTCGAGATCAGCGGCAGCGGCTACGGGCCGTACAACGACACCTTCCAGGTCAGCGCCGTCACCGCGAACACCTTCACGATCCCGGTTTCCTTCGGCAGTGTGCCAATCGCCAAGGGGCTATGGCGGAATGTCACCTACGTGAAGTTCTTCGGCTTCCCGACCGTCGAGCCGCGGCAGCAGGTGAAGCCGAACTTCCTGATGTCCGGCCCCGCCGGCATCACCTACGTCTGGCAGATCCAGTACGGCGTCCGGCTCAATGCCGATGATCCGACCCGCGTCGGCCTGACCAAGGTCTTCGAGGTCACCGGCGGCGGCGACGTCGACCGCACGGTGCAGGACGGCGTGTCGTGGTTCGATCCCGGCACCCGCGTGAAAGTCGTCTCCGCGAAACAGGAGCCGGCTGTCAACGGCCTCTCGCTCACCGGCTGGGTCAACGGCGACGGCTATTACTTCGCGGCCCTCGGCGAGGTCGATCCCGCCACCAGCCAGCCGACCACCGGCAGCCCGACCATCGTCAACGGCAGCCCGGTCGCCACCTGGCTCTCCAACGGCCCCAACGGCGCGCTCGGCTATGAAATCGTCAACCTCCAGCGCCCCGTCCGCACGCTTTGGCGCTACGGTGCCGGCGCCATCGTGGTCAACGTGACCATCGGCAAGCATTGCTTCGAAGACTATCCGCAGTTCGCCTCGATGTTCACCCGCCAGCCGGAGCCGATCATCAATGCGGTGCCGGATCCCATCGCCGTCGCCCCCGGCGGTCCCTCGCCCGGCGCGGAACTGATGGCCGAGTGGGACCCCGTCAGCGCCCGCCTTTTCCCGACCATCCCCGGCCGCTTCACCGTGCCGTGGAAACCGGGCACCGATCCCGCGAGCAACGCCGTCGAGGTCCGCGTCATCGCCACCCTGCCCTTCGATTCCCAGCGCCAGATCCGCGGCCACTACCCGCATATCCAGGGGGCTCCGGCCGTCGCGCTCGATCCCGATGCGACCGACAGCTTCAGCTTCAAGTCGATCAAGTATTCCACCGCCGGTGCCGCGGTCGATGGCAGCAAGAAGTTCACCACCGAGCGGCCGGGCATGTCGGTCCTGCTCTTCTCCCAGATCCAGAGCGGCGGCCGCGGCCAGCCGCGCGAGTTCCTGCAAGTCCGCGTGGTCGACACCCGGCCCTGGGACACCAACCTGCCCGCTGTGCCGACCCCGGTGACCGTGGGCGAGAAGATCCTCGATCCCGCCGCGGACCTCGCCAACCTCGGCACCGGCTACGTCCTCGATCTGGTCGGCCGGGCCCGCTTCAATCCCTTCATCTACAACGGTGCCAAGATGGACGGCATCGCCGCCAAGGACGTCTATGACATGGCCTTGCTGCGCGCCGACTCTTCCTCCCTCAAGGTCCTCAACAAGGCCGCGCTGCCCGGCCCGGTCATCGCGGTGAACGAACACCCCGGCGTCCCGGACCGCGAGCTGCCGATCGTCGTTTGGTACGATGATCCTCGTAGAAACGATACCCTTCTCTGGCCCTATCTCTCCCGCATCTACAAGCCGGTCTGGCCCGCGGCGGGCACCTTGCCGCAGATCGTCATCGCCAGCCAGCTCGGCTCCGATGGCAAGGGCGCCACCGGCCTCGACCAGCTCGTCGCTCCGGCGGTCGGCACCACGCCCGCGGCCACCAGCTACGATCCGTCGCGGATCCAGGCGGTGCAGATTTACAACCAGCCGGACTTCAATGCGCCGGGCTACAACCCGAACGAAGAGCACGCCCTGACCGCGCCGTCGCTGCGCTTCCTCGATGTCTCGCCGCGTCCGCCGGCCATCTACGCCCTGCGCAACGGCGACCTGAATTACGCCAACAACACGATCACCACCGGCAACGCCCGCTACACCTCGCATCCCTACGTCCTCGCCCAGTTCTACGACGCGGCCGCCGACGAGGTGCGGATGAAGGCTTACGCGATCAAGAAGGAGAGCTCCAATGGCGACAGCCCCTCGTACCGCTTCGCCTCGAACTTCACCGCCAGCACCACCAACCTGAAGACCCAGCCCTTCGTCTCGATGCGGGCGGGCGAGCCGGTCAACGCCTTCTACCCGCTCGGCGTGGCGATCGGTGCCAGCCCGGCGCCGGAGACCTTCGGCAACAACTTCTTCACCCAGGAAGCCTACTGGGAAGACTGGCGCGGCTCTTACTGGTCGGTCTCCGGCGGCGACCGCGCGTGGTTCAATGTCTCCTTCTACTACCCCCTCGCCCCCGACTTCTGGTGGCCCGCCGGCGTCCAGGTGCCGCCGGTCACGGTGACCAAGAACGGCGCGCAGTACACCGCCACCTACGCCACCGGTAGTAGCAACAAGGTGCCGGGCGTCGGCGACTCGGTGGCCTTCCTTCCCACCTCGGTCAAGATCGCGCCGACCGCCAGCACGCTCCCCTTCCACCTGCCCACCCGCGTCATCTACAAGTCCGAGTGGCCCGACAATCCGGCCGTCCTCAAGGCGGGCGAAACGCTCACCTTCTCCGGCGGCGAATTCCGCACCGACAAGCCGACCCAGGTCCTCGTCAAGGACGGCGTCGCAAGCACCGTGCAGACCCCGGGCCTGCCGCAGTTGACCGCCTTCGCCTCGGCCGAGGTCGTCTTCGACTCGCTGAATCCCGACGGCGTCAAGGACCGCCTGAAGTCCTTCTGGACCGCCCGCGTGGTGCAGTCGCTCGACAAGCGCACGGCCCCGCTTTCGGTCGGCAGCTTCCCGTCGGAACTCCAGCCCGCCAGCGGCCGCACCACGGTCAAGCAGGGCAAGTATGTCTTCAACGAACTGCCGGCCTCGCTCCAGAAACGCCTGCGCTACGATCCTCTATCGACCCGCCCGGTGACCACCGGCGGCGTGACCACTCAGGTCCCCGGCGTGCTCGAGTTCTCCGGCCTGCTCAATGACAAGGACATCGGCGACGCGACCCTGACCGCCTCGCCGCCGGCCGTCTATTCGCTGGAGCCGAACATCCTCACCGCCGTGGAGCGCGATGCGATCCTCGCGCTGGTCGACGTCGGATCCCCCACCCGCACCGCCTGGGTGAATGCCGTGACCGAGCTCTACAACACGACGCGCAATCCCGAAGGCGTGCCCGGCACCGCCGGCGAATACTTGACGGGCCTGATGAAGACCCCGCAGCTCGGACCCGACGGCCAGATCCTCAAGGACCCCCTCGGCAACGTGATCTTCGCCAGCCCCGCGACCGCCGCGCCGATGCGCGCCTACGGCCCCGGCCTCGCGCTGGTCCCGAACGGCAACTTCCTCGATCCCAACGGCCGCCTCGCCGACAACTCGCCCTATCCGGACGAAAGCTGGGTCACCGTGGTCGAGAACAACGACCCCACCCTCGGCGGATCCCCGATCACCCCGCACATCATCAAGGTCGACCGCAAGCAGCGCTACCGCGGCTCCGTCCAGACCATCCTTTCCGACAACGTCTTCGACGAGAACATCAACCTGCGCTCCACCGGCGACTTCGGTGCGAATGCCGACGACCTCAACTTCGAGTGGTGGTATCGCCCCGACGACGGCAGCCTGAACGTCCCGCCGCCGGACCTCATCCCGGCCGGCCAGCCGAATCCCTGGAAGCTCTTCCCCGACCCGAGCGGCCAGGCCGGCAAGGCGCGCTATCAGATCACGCTGAAGGGCAACCCGAACGCCCCCGAGGCCCTCCTCGCCGACACCTTCTGGTTCGCCCGCTACCGCCACAAGAACGACACGGCCAGCGGCACCAACTGGAAGCTCACCCAACCGGACGGCCGCCAGGGCGTGAACTTCACCTGGGCCGGTGCCGGCAACTCGCAGCCCTTCGTCGATGCCGACCTCGATGGCTACCCGGACTTCCGCGCCCAGCTCGCCCAGGGATGGATCAAGCGCGTGCTCGACGCCGTGAACCCGTACGAAGCCCGCATCCGCGACTTCGAAGGCGACAGCCCGTCCACGCTGGTCTCGATGGTCTCGCAATTCGGCGCCCGCTACGAAGGACCCGTCGCGCTCAATCCGGCGAAGAACGTCATCGAAAACGTCGGCCTGATCGAACTCTACCAGACCGTCCTCAACCGCGGCCGGAACCTCAGCATCGACCTTTCGACGCCGGTCTCCACGCCCGCGATTTCCAACGCGCTGCAGCTCGCCTCCACCCGCATCGCCGACTTCTACACGCTGCTCGGAAACGAGGCCTACGTCGACGCGCAGGACCCGACCATCGGCCACGGCAGCGACAGCGCCGACTACGGCAGTCTCGCGACTTCGGTGTTCACCTTCCAGAACCAGATGTCCTCGCTGATCGATGAAGAACTCGCGCTGCTCCGCGGCGTGGACGACTTCTTCGCGCGGCCCGTTTACAACCGCCTGTTCTGGAACTTCACCAAGGGCGAGGGCGAGGCCGCCTACGCGACAAGCTACAACGTCAGCGACATCAATGCCGACGGCTTCATCGACGAGGACGACGCGATGATCCAGTTCCCGCAAGGCCACGGCGATGCCTGGGGCCACTACCTCACCGCCGTCCGCAGCCAGTACGACCTGCTCCGCCATCCGGCCTTCAACTGGGTCTCGCGCTCGGAAAGCTATAACTTGCAGGACATCGTCATCAGCGTCGATTTCCTCGACGAGCGGAAGTTCGCCGCCACCGCCGCCGCCAAGGCCAAGGCCGCTGCGGAGATCGTCAATCTCACCTACCGCGACCGCTACGTCGCCGACCCGCAGGCGCAGTGGCAGGGCTACACCGACAGCAATGCCGACCGCGCCTGGGGCGTCGACGAATGGGCCCGCCGCTCCGGCCAGGGTGCCTACTTCGACTGGGTCACCGCCAACGCGCTGCTGCCTTCGCAACACCCGAACACGACGCTCGAAGGCATCCGCAAGGTGGACCGCCAGAGCAACGCCGACATCCCGGTGATCTCCGCCAACCTGAACGCGATCCAACGCACGGTGGATCATGCGGACCGTGGCTACAATCCGCTCGGCCTGGCCAACGGCGCGCAGGTCTTCGACCTCGACCCTTCGTTCCTCGAAGGATCGGGCGCCTCGCATTTCGACCAGATCTACGAGCGCGCCGCCGGCATGGTCGAGAACGCGACCGCCGTCTGGGACAATGCGAACAGCGCCGGCAACCTGCTTCGCCAGGTCGGTAACAGCGAGGTGGATTTCCGCAACTCGACCTTCCAGGAAGACCTCGCCTACCGAAACAGCCTGATCTCGATCTTCGGCAAGCCCTATGAAGGCACCGTCGGACCCGGTCGCCTTTATCCGGCCGGCTACGAAGGTCCCGACTTGGCGCTCTACATGTATGTGCCGATCCGCCAGATCAACAAGGACACCGTGCCCGGTCCGGCGGCAAGCTGGGCAACCTTCAACTCCAGCGGTGCGCTCAATGGCGGCGATCTCTATCAGGCCTTCGCGGCCAGCAAGCCCGACGGCAGCGGCACCAGCGTGCTGAACAAGGAAACGGCACTAAAGAATGTGAGCTCGGGCCTCCGCGATCTATTCTCGCCGACCTTCGCGAGTTCGACGAACAGCCTCGTTTACACTTCGGACACCACCAGCGGCCTGTTCTCGGTGAACTTCACCGACCTGACCGATCCGAAGGTCGACCTGACCAACTTCACCAACCAGATGCCGGTCACCGCGGCAGGCTACACCTTCCAGGCCCCGCAGACCTGGGGCAGCCGTCCATCGACCGGCCAGCTCCAGGATCTCATCCACCAGATGAACCAGCAGGAAGCCGCGGTCGCCGAGGCCATCGCGGCTTGGGACGGAGTCGCCGGTGATTCGGTCGCAGTGCTGCGCCTCATCAACTCGCGCCTCACCACCAGCGGCCGCAACCAGGGCCGCAACGAGATCTTCACCCGCGTGAAGTACTCGGTGAACAACACGATCAAGGTGATCGAGACCGCCAAGCAGGTCATCGACGCCGCCGAGCAGCTCACCTGGGAACTTAAGGAAGCCATCGTCGAAGGGATTCCCGTAAACCTGCCGACCGGCGGTCTGGCGATCTCGCCGGGTGACGCGCTTTCGCTCGCCCGGGCCGGCATCGAGTTCACCGCCACCGGCACCCGCGCCGGCCTGCTCACCGCGGATAGCGCGCTGACCATCGGCAAGCTGATCGCCGAGATCTCGCTGGATATCGCCGAGAACGAGCTCGCCTTGACCCAAGCCGACGAAGAACGCATCCAGGAAATCCGCGAATGGCTCAAGGAAGCCGAGGATGCGATCGGTGACGAAGCGATCCTCCGCGTGGCCATCTTCAAGGAGATCCAGGCACTGCGCGCGCTGTCCGACCAGTACCGCAGCCTGCTCGATGAAGGGGGCCGCCTCGTGGACGAACGCGCCGCCTTCAACAAGCGGGTGGCCGCCCAGACGCAGCGCAACCGCTATCAGGACATGACTTTCCGCGTGGCGCGCAACCACGCGCTCCAGACTTACCGCAGCTCGTTCGACCTCGCCTCGCGCTACGCTTTCCTCGCGGCCTCGGCTTACGATTACGAAACGAACTACTCGCTCACCGATCCGGCGTCGCCGGTCGATGCCTACGGCGATATCATCAAGGCGCGGACCCTCGGCAGCTTATCGCAGGCGATCGACCGGCTGAAGGCGAACCACGACGTGCAGCGGAGCCTGCTCGGCCTGAACAACATCCAGCGTGAGACCGGCGACATCTCGATGCGCCGCGAGCTGAAGCGCATCCTTCCGGCGGGCGAAAGTCAGCCGGGCGGTTTGCCTGCCCCCGGCCAGGATTCCGACACGGTGTGGAAAGAGGAGTTGCAGAAGGCCCGCGTCCCCGACCTCTGGCAGCTTGCCGAGTTCCGCCAGCATTGCCGGCCCTTTGCCTCGGCCGTGGATGCCGCCGGCAAGCCGGTCCCGCAGCCGGGCATCGTGCTCCGCTTCTCGTCCGACATCAGCACGGGCAAGAACTTCTTCGGCAGGCCCCTCAGCGGTGGTGACCAGGCCTACAGCACCAGCAACTACGCCACCAAGATCGGGAGCGTCGGCGTGACCTTTGATGGATATAGTACCGACGACGTCCTCAACGACCTCGCCGCGGCTCCGCGCGTCTATTTCATCCCGGCCGGCATGGACATCATGCGGGTCTCGCGGACCGACAACCCCGACGAGCTGCGCTCCTGGAACGTCGTCGAGCAAGCGATTCCGCTACCGTTCCCGGCCACCAGTTCGCGGATCAACCAGAGCGGCTACATCCCGCTGCTGGATGGCGTGAACGGCCGCCTCGGTGACACGCGGCGCTTCTCCGACTTCCGGGCCTATCCGGACTCGGCGGAAGAACCGATGACCGACCGCCGCCTGATCGGCCGCTCGATCTGGAACACCGAATGGCTGCTCATCATCCCGGGCGCGACGCTCAACGCGAACCCGAACACCGGCCTCGACCGCTTCGTCGACCAGGTCTCCGACATCAAGCTGATCTTCGACACCTACGGCCAGAGCGGCGGCTGAAGAAAACGGAACATCGAACGCACCTCACACCTACCCCGATTTCCATGACTCTCAGGAACCGCTTCACCCGCCCGGCGCTCGTTGCCGCGATGCTGCTCGGCACGACCGCCGCGCAGGCCTTCATCAGCGAGCCGGAAACGCTCGTCTATGGCCGCATCCTCAACCGCGCCAACCCGAACCTCGAACAACTCGTCACCGAGGGCACGCTGCACTGGACCTTGCAAAAGCCGGACGGCTCCAGCGTGGTGCTGACCGGCGAAGTCGATGCGCTCGGTGGCGGCGATTTCTCCTACCTTGTGCGCATCCCACACCAGGCGATGATGCTCGGCCAACAGGCATCCCCGATGGTGCTGCCGCTCGGCACGACCACGACCACGGCGTCGCACGCCTCGATCTCCTTCAACGGCGCGCCCGCCAACATGCTGGTGCCCGCCACCTCGGTCTTCGAACTCGACCAGTTGCTCCGCGCCTCGGCGATGCGGGTCGATCTTGAAATCAACGCCGCCATGCCCGACGGCGACGGCGACGGCATCCCGGACTGGTGGGAAGACGAGCACGGACTCGACAAGCAGAGCGCCAGCGACGCGCTCGCCGATGCGAACGGCAACGGCCGCAACAACCTCGCCGAATATCTCGCCGGCAGCGATCCGAACCACGACAGCACCCACCCGCTGCTGCTGACCCGCGAAGTGATCGCCTACTCGGAAGCCACCTCGCTCGTCTTGTTAGAAACGGCCGACACCGACAGCACTCCGGCCCAGCTCACCTACACGCTCCACGCCGCCCCCGCCGGGGGCAAGCTGGTGCTGCGAAATGCGACCCCGCTTCCTGCCGAAACATCGCGCGAACTCGCCGCCGGCGCGACCTTCACCCAAGCCGACGTTTCGGCCGGCCGCCTCGTCTTCGAGCACACTGCGGGCGAGACCCCCGGCACGCTGGAAATCGGCGTGCGGGATCAAACGCCGGATCATCCTGAATCGCGCGGCACGGTGGCAGTCCTTCTGTTCGATCCCGCCCCCGGCCTGGTCGCCGCCACTGCGGAAGAAAGCCTGCGACTCGAAGCCCGCCGCCTCGCCAAGGACCACGACCACCTCGTCGCCGACCTCGGCCCCACCGCCGGCAAGCACCTGCTCTCCGCACCGAGCGCCGGACTTTCCACCACCGCCTACACCGCGCATGTCGCGAGCTACGGAGCGGAAGTCCCACACGTCTTCATCGGCGGTCCGGCCGACGACACCTTCTCTGGCGGCGCCGCGGCCGACCACTTCCACGGCGGTGCCGGGGCGAACACCTTCACCGGCGGCCCGGGCGCGGACTCGTTCCTCTTCACCGGCACCTCGTCGAAAGTGGAGACCATCACCGACTTCACCCCGGCCCAAGGCGATCTCATCGACCTGTCCGGCGTGCTTGACGGACTTTCCACCCGCCTCACCGACTACGTTCGCATCCGCCGCAGCGGCGCGGACGCCCTGATGGAAATCTCCGCCGCGGGCCTGAACTCGGGCTTCACCGACCGGGTCATCCGCCTTCAAAACTCCCCGCTGCAATCCGGCGACCTGCTGAATCTCTACTACGCCGGCAACCTCGAAACCGGTGCCGTCGGCCTGCCGCCGCGCGTGAGCCTCGCGGCGACCGGACCGCAAGCCAGCGAGAACGGCCCGACGGCCGGCCAGTTCACCATCAGCCGCGAAGGCGACTCCGACCTGCCGCTCACGGTGAACCTCCTGATCACCGGCAACGCGACCAACGGCGTGGACTACCAAAGCGTCCCCACCGCGATCACCATCCCCGCCGGCCAGACCGCGGCGGTGGTTTCGATCCTGCCCTACGTCGATGCCACCGTGGAGTTCAGTGAAGTCGTCGCCTTCCAGCTCACGGAGTCCACAGCCTATCTAACAGGCACCGCGACGATCGTGCAGATCGTGATCGAGGACCTCAAGCCGCAGCTTTCGCTGGAAGTCATCGAAGGCATCGCCGGCGTGTCCGACGCCACCGCGGGAGCCGTGCTGATCCGCCGCAGCGGACTGCTTTCACCGGAAGTCTTCGTGCAGTTCACGCTGAGCGGCACCGCCAGGAGCGGGATCGACTACAACACGGTGACGCCCTACCTGACCCTCGCCCCCGGCCAGACCACCCGCATCGTCGAGTTCGTGCCGAAGGCCAGCGTCAACTTCGGCAGCGCCGAGGCGAAGACGATCCGCATGACCCTCAAGCCCGACGCCGCCTTCGCCAGCATGGTCCCCGCCGCGAGCCTGGTCCTCGTCCCGCAGCGCCTGAACTACGACGATTGGCTCGCCAGCCGCGGCGTGGAGGCTTCCGACGAAGCCCTCATCCACTATGGATTTAGTACCGGCCTCCCGTCGAACCACCCGTCGATCTTCAGCCGCCAGCCGAAAGCGACCATCGAGAACGGCTACCTCACCCTGCGCTTCCGCAAGAAGCCCGGTGTCACCGATATGAACTACCAGGTCCAATACTCGACCAATCTCAACCAGTGGCAGACCGGGCCGGACGTGATCGAAGACATCACCCCGCTGGTCGCACCGAACGATCCGGCCGCCGCGGTCTTCCGCTCCAAGACCCCGATCTCCGCCCAACGCGTCGCCGCCATGCGCGTGAATCTGCAGCTCGAAACCGGAGAATGATTTCCTTGTCCGCACTCCCCATGCTCCACCGTCTGCCCCGCGCCCTTTTCCTCGCTTCCGCCGTCTGCCTCGTCAGCCAGTGCGAGAAGCAGGCCCCGGCCGGCGCGACGACTGGCAAGCCGCTCGCCACCGTGGCGGGCACGACCGTGACGGAGCAGGACCTGATCGATGAAGCCGCTTGGCGCCGCGCCAATAACCAAGCCGTGCCACCCGCGCCGGAGCTGCTCCAGGAAATCGTCAACCGCCTCGCACTGGTCGAGAAAGCGAAGCAAGCCGGCATCGCCGACGATGCCGCCACGAAACGCCGCATCCAGAGCGTGATCATCGCCAGCCTTCGCGAGAAGGAATTCGATGCCGCGCTGGCCAAGGTCACGGTCGCCGACGAGGAAGTCGCCGCGGCTTACGAAGCCCGCAAGAGCGAGTTCGCCAGTCCGGGTCTCGACCGCTTCGCCATTCTATTCCAAGCCGCCGATGCCAAGGCGACCGACGCCCGCAAGTTGGAAGCCCGCAAGCTGCTCGAGGACGGCATGACCCAGTCCGATGCCCAGCCGGCCGCGGGCGGCAGGGGACCGGCCGCCGGCGGATTCGGCCAAGTCGCCGCCCGTCATTCCGAAGACCAGGTCAGCCGCTACAAGGGCGGCGACATCGGCTGGATCGAGACCGCCGCGAAGGAAACTCGACTCCCCGCGAACGTGATCGAAGCCGGCCGCGCCCTCGAAAAGGGCAAGCGCAGCGGCGTGATCGAAGCCGCCGACGGCTTCTACGTGATCCTGAAAACCGACGCCCGCCCCGGTGGTGAGCGTCCGCTCGAACAAGTGGCCGACGGCCTCCGCCAGCAGCTCCTCCGCGATAAGCGCCGCGCCTTGGAGGAAGGCTTCCTCGCCGACGCGCTCAAACTTTCCAAGGCCACCGTCGACACCGCCGCCGCAGCTCAGGTGACGCTTCCCGATGCCCCTCCGGCGCCCGTCGCCACCCCCGAACTTTCTCCTCCGTGACCCTTTCCCATCCGCCTGCCAATCCCATGCTCCCATCGCGCTTTCTTTCCCTTCTCGCCTGCTTGGCACTGACCGGCGTCGCGTCCGCACTTCCGCCGACGCTGACGACCATCGATGTGATCGACGGCGCCAACGAGGATCAGAACACCTCGATTTCCTACGATACGTTGGTCGCGGCCGCGAACGAGGCGGATCCGGAAAGCGATCCGATCGAGTTCCGCTTCGAGTCCTCGATCAACGGCACCTTGAGAAAGAACGGCGGCGTGGTCGCCGCCAACGGTCGGCTTGGCACCGGAGACACCTGGGTCTGGGAGCCGCCAGCGGATGCAAACGGCGTGATCAATGCCTTCCGCGTTCGCGCCTTTGCCGGCGGGGACGAGTCGATCGCCGACGTGATCGTTCAAATCGACGTCACCGCGGTGAACGACCGCCCCACGGTCACCGCCTCGAACGTGACGGTCGCCGAAGATTCCGGTGCCTTCACCTCGACCAACTGGGCCACCGGTGACAGCGGCCCGACGGATGAGAATGGTCAAACCCTCACCTTCTCCCTCACCAACAGCAACACCGCGCTCTTCTCGGTCCAACCCGCGATCTCCTCCACCGGCACCCTGACCTTCACCCCCGCACCGAACGAGAACGGCAGCGCCACCTTCGGCGTCCGCGTTACCGACAGCGGCGGCACTGCGAACGGCGGGGTCAACCAATCCGTCATCCAGAACTACACCATCACCGTCACGGCGCAGCCGGACGCTCCGACCATTGCGGCGACCTTCAACGGCACCTCCACCACTCCCTTTTCCGATGCTTCCACGGCGCCCGGCGGAGAAGTTGGACCTGCCGCCGCCCAAGCGGTCTTCTCCGCGGTGACCGTCGCGGACGTCGATCACAACAAGCCGAACGCCGACAATCAGGTCGTCATCGTCACCCTTCCCACCGCCGCGGAATCCTACGGAACCTTCACGCTCGCTGGGGCGACCGTTGCCAACGTGTCGGGTGGCAAGACCTACACCCTGTCTGCGCAGTCGCCTGCAAATGCGGCTGCCGATCTCCTCGCCGCGACTTTCACCCCCCTGTCGAACGCGCATCCCGTCGGCCTCTACGATTTCGACATCGACGTGACGATCCGCGACAGCACCTCACGCACCGCCTCGCTGCCGACCACGCCGCTTTACGTCCGCTCCGTCAATGACAGCCCGACCGCGAACGCCTCCCTCGCGGTGGCTTCCATCTCGGATGCAGGCCCGGTCTCGCCGTTCCGAATCCTCGTGAACGACGTCGATCTTGGCGACACCTTCTCCGTCACCATCACCGAGACCGGCACCGTCCGCGGCGCGCTTTCGGCCACCACCCTGACCGGCAACGCCGCCCAAATCGCTGCCGGGGTCCAGGCGCTCGTTTACACGCCCTTCCAGCAGTCCGCCAACGTCACTGCGACCTTCGACTTCGCGGTGACCGACGTGCATTCCATCTCACCCGTCGGCACGCCCGTCAGCACGCCGGTCGTGCGCAACGTGTCGCTGCCCATCCTTTTCGTGAACGACCCGCCGGAGTTCACCGGCGTGACCACTGAGCTGATCCGCATGACGGACGATCCCGGCGCGCCACCGGTCTTCCCATTCTCTTCGGTCTCCATTCTCGATGGCGATCCCAGCCAGTCGCTCACCGTCACGCTCTTGCTCGGCGACCCGTCCCAGGGCAGCTTCACCGGTCCGGACGGCACCTTCGCCTCCACCAATGTCATCTCCGGCACCGTGGCGGAAATCACCACCAAGCTGCGCGCGGTCCGCTATGTCCCGACTCCCGGCCGCATCCCGGTGAACTCCAGCGAAACGGTCACCATCACGATCCGCATCAACGACGGCACGGTCACCGTCTCTAACAACCAGACCCAGGTCGAAGTCACCGCGGTCGATGGTGCGCCCAGCCTGCTCTACAACACCAACCCGGTGTTCCCGCTCGGCTCCGCCCCGGCCCTCATCGATCCGTCCACCGGGCCGAAGCCCTTCGCCCTTGTTAGCATCTCGGACATCGGCCAGGTCGAAGTCACCGTCTCACTCGACACCGTGGCAAAAGGCGCGCTGAGCAATCTCGGCGGCTTCGTGGAAACTCCGGCCGGTTCCCGGAGCTACCGCTTCACCGGCACCGCCGCCGCCGCCCAGACCGCCATCCGCGCGATCAACTACGACATCAACCCGAACTACCTCTTCCCGCCGAACCAGCCGGGCCGCTCGGACTTCACCCTCATCGCCAGCGATTCCGCGCTGAACATCACCACCCGCACGCTGTCCATCCTGCTGAAGAGCGATGCCCGCGGCTTCCTCGTCACCAGCCTGCTCGACGACGAGACGGTGGCCGGCACGCTGCGCCACGCCGTCACCAACGCCGCGAACAACGACGTCATCGTCTTCGCCCTGCCGAGCTACCCGGCGACCATCCGCCTCAACAAGGCGAAGGGCCCGCTGGTGCTCACCAAGCACCTCAGCTTCCGCGGCCCCGGTGCCGACAAACTGACGATCTCCGGCGACTCGAATGCCAACGCCATCACCGATCCCGGCGACGTGCAGATCTTCCGCATCTTCGCCAGCGCCGAGATCCGCGGCTTGAAGCTGGCCCGAGGCTTCGGCGACACCGGCGGTGCCGCCTTCGTCGGCCGCCTCGACCCGGCATCGGCCCGCGGCTCGCTGACGATCGAAGACTGCGTGATTTCAAACTGCCTCGCCAGCCAGTGGGGCGGTGCCGTCGACGTCTTCGACGGCCAGCTCAGCGTCGCCCGCTGCGTCTTCGAAAACAACGCCCTCAACGCCTCCTCCGGCCTCGGCGGCGGCGCGGTCTCGCTCTACACGAACGCCGCCTGCACCTTCACCAATTCCACTTTCTCCGGCAACTCGCAGGCCGCCCCCACCGGCTTCGGCGGCGGCGCGATCTACGTTGAAAACGACACGCCGACGAGCTTCGTCCAGACCAACGTCACCCACTGCACCTTCGCCGGAAACATCGACGCTTCGAACAGCGGCAGTTCGCTCCATAACAACGTCTCCAACTCCCGCGTCCTGCTCCGGAACAACGTCTTCGCCGACTTCTCCGCCCGCAACCTCAAGGTCGCCGGCGGTGCCGAGATTCTCTCCGGCGGCGGCAACATCTCGAACGACAACACCACCACCGACTTCATCCAGGGCGGCGTGCCGCAGCTCGCGGTGCTGCTGAACCAGCTCACCGACAAGCGCAATCTCGATCCCAAACTCGCGCCGCTCGCCAATGTCGAAGGCAACACCCGCGGCCACCGCTTGCTCCCGGACAGCCCCGCCATCAACTCGGGCGTGGCCGGCATCGCCGCCGTCGACCAGCGCGGCGTCATTCGCAACGCCACCTGCGACATGGGCTCGCTCGATGCCAACGCGCTCGGCAAGCTCATCATTCACGAGATCTTCCCGGCAGTGAATCCGAACGACCAGTTCGTCGAATTCTACATGCCGCGCGACCAGGCCACCCTCGACCTCACCGGCTACGAGGTGTGGATCGACGGCTCCAAGCGCCACACCTTCGGCGCGCTCGTCATAAACCCCGGCCACGGCTTGGTCCTCGCGACCACCGCCATCACCGCCGCCGGTTCTACACCGGTGATCGTCTCGGATGGTAGCCTCGCCCTGCTCGAACGCGGACGGATTGAACTCCGCTCGCCCACCGCCGCCGGCAATAAAGTCGTCGAAGCGGTGTCTTACGTCGCCGCCTTTGCCAACAAGGACACGCCCGCGGTGACCGATAACTATTCGACCGGCTCGATCACCCTCGCGCCGCAGTATCAAGGGGCCGCCTTCGCCCCGCACCGCCTCCTCCAAGCTCCGCCGAACGGTGGCGTGATCCTTGGTGCCACCGGCTCCGCCACCTCGCCCGGCGCCGATTCCGCCGGCACGCCCTTCGGCGAGGCGAATGCCTACCCGATCGCCACCCTCGACAATTTCGAGCTGACGGAGGACGTGCCGCAGACGCTCACTGTCCGCGCCAACGACCTCGATGCCGACGGCTCCGACGAACTCTTCATCGTCGACCTCAACCCGACCCTCACCCTCCCGGTCCCCGCCACCGGAAAGAGCACGATTACCACCACTTCCGGCGCTACCGTCACCATCACCCCTGCGACCGCCCCGCTGCGTGGCACGGCGATCCAGTTCGACCCGCGTGTCGCCTTCAACTACTTGCCGGAAGGAGCGCGCTTCACCGACACCTTCACCTACTCGATCGTCGACGTCGGCGGCGGCGCGGTCGGCAGCTTCGCCGATGGCGGCGGCTCCGCGACCATCGTGAGCGCCCCGGCCCACCGCCTCGCTTCGGGTGCCACGGTGACCGTCCGCGATGCCGGCATCTCCGGCTACAATGCCTCTCACGTTGTCACCGTGCTCGACGAGGACCGCTTCAGCATCCCGGTCGCCTTTGCCGGAAATCCACCGCCGCTCCAGCGCGGCCGCTGGCAGGCCGCCGACCTCCGCAGCCCGAGCGCCCGCTCGCAGGCTCTCGTCCAGGTCTCGGTGCTCGGCCGCAATGACCCGCCGACCCCCGCCGCCGATCTCGTCGCCACCAACGAGGACACCGTCCTCCGCGTCTTCGGCGATCCGCGCGCCTCGTCGCTCGCCCTCGATACCGATCCGCTCTACCCCGCGCCGCGCACTTTCAACGGCACCGGCATCCTCGCCAACGACACCGACCCGGACACCGACGCCTCCACCTTCACCGCGCTGAAAGTCATCGGCGTCTGCCAGGCGAAAGCGATCGGTAACTTCAGCGGCACGCCCGGAGCCAGCCCGGTGACTGTCACCGCCCCCGCCCACGGCCTCGCGGCAGGCACCACCGTCCTGATCTCCGGCTACGGCGGCCATCCTTCTTACAATGGCTACCACCTCGTGACCGTGACCGGCACCGACACCTTCTCGCTGCCGGTCGCCTTCGTCGACAACGCCGCGACCAAGGGCCTGTGGACTGTCCTCACCAATCAGAACCGCCTCGCCACCACCAGCAGAGACGGCGCCGAAGTGACCCTCGAAATCCGCGCGAACCGCACCCAGACCAACGTCGTTTACAACCCGCGCCCCTCGGCCTTCCTCGACGGCCTCGCCGATGGTGAAAGCAGCACCGACACCTTCTACTACGCCATCGAGGACAACCGCGGCGCCGTCAGCCTCGCCCTGCTCTCGGTCACCGTGGCCGGCGTCAACAACGACCCCATCCCCGGCGACAATCCCGCCGGCCTCTCCGTTCTCGGCCAGCTGCTCACCGGCGGCACCACCGCGCCGCAGTTGCTCGATGGCTCCGCCGTCCTCCACCTGCTCCCGGCTCCCGGCAACTCCGGCCGCGTGAACGTCGCCATCCGCCCGCCCGGCGGTGCCGCCGGCGACCTGTTCGTGATCGAAGGCCTCGACCAGACCCACGAAGATCTGGAACTCGACCTCGCCAGCGCCGACCTCCTCGCGAACGACTCTGACATCGACCGCACCGACATCCTTTCGCTCGAAATCCGCGCCGGCCAGCAACTCAGCCGTGAAGGTGCTGCCATCCGCCTCAGCCTCGACGGTGCCACCCTGACCTACGATCCCACCGGCTCCGCCGCCCTGCAGGCCCTCGCTTTCAAAGAGCGCGTCGTCGACACCTTCGTGGTCACCGTGTTCGACGGCATCGCCCGCGTGAACACCCTGGTCGCCGTCCTCGTGGAAGGCCGCAACGACTCGCCGTCCACCAACAACCTCGCCCTCACCATCAACGAGGAAACGCTGCTCGAACTGCCGACGCCGCAGCTACTCCTGAGCGGCCTCGACATCGACCAGAACACCCTGCTGCCCGACAACCGCCGCTTGCTCGATCCCGTTGACGCCTTCCCGACCAATGTCTTCGCCGCCAAGGTCAACGTGCTCCTGAACCGCCGCGACGGCAACATCGACAGCTTCACCGCCGGCACGCCCGGCACCACCGTGGTGGTCTCCACCGGCCACGGCCTCGTCAGCGGGGAAGAAGTCGTGCTGCTCGGCAGCGGCGCGCTCACCGGCCAGTTCGTCGTGACCCGCATCGACGCGAACACCGTCTCGATCCCCGTCGCTTGGGATCCCGCCTTCGCCTCCCTCGGCGGCGGCACTTGGACCGTGCTCGCCAGCAAGTTCCAGTACGATCCCCGCGCGTCGGTCTTCTCCGACCTCCCCGGCGGACCGACCTTCACCCTGCAAGGCCTCGCTGTCGGTGAAACCTTCGTCGATACCTACAACTACACGCTCCTTGATGGCAGCTTCCTCTTCGCCAACGACGACATCTACCGCATCGAGGCCGACCGCTCCGACATCGAGCTCAAGGTGCTGCTCAACGACGTCAGCCTCGAAGGCCTGGCCACCGGCCGCCGCATCGTCGAGCTCGGCCCGCTCAGCGGCGGCGGCACCGCCGTTATGAATGGCGACCAGTCGATCATCTACACCCCGGAGATTGGCTTCGCGGGCGACGAGGTCTTCACCTACACCATCGAAGACAATCTCGGGAACCGCGACACCGCGATGGTCACCGCCCGCGTGACGATCGACCGCCTCAACGGCAACCTCCGCGCCAACGCCGACTTCTTCACCGTGGCCGCCGGCCAGTCGCCGCTGGTCGACGTGATGGCGAACGACAGCATCATCCCCGCCACCGGCGATCCGCTCACCCTGGCGTCGATTTCCTCCGCACCGAACCAGGGCGGCAGCGCGGTCATCGAAGCCGGCAAAGTCCGCTTCACCCCGAACCCGGCCGCCACCACCTTCCCCTACACCGAGACCTTCACCTACGTCATGAACGGCGGCGGCAGCACCAGTGCCACGGCCACCGTCACCATGCTCGTCGTCAATCGCGCCAACACCCTCAACGTCCGCGCCGATGCTTTCAGCGTGCCGGCCGGCAGCGTGTCGAACGCGCTCAACGTCCTCGAAAACGACAACATCCTCCCCGGCAATGGCGAGGACCTCGAGATCCTCACCGTCACCGCCGCGACCCACGGCACGGTCACCGTGGTGGGCGGCTCCGCGTTGTCCTACTCGCCGGCCGCCGGCTTCGTCGGCACCGACACCTTCTCCTACTCCGTGACCGACGGCCTCGGCGGCACCGGCACGGCCCAGGTCACGGTGAAAGTCGGCTTCCTCACGGTGAACAGCGACATCTTCAGTGTCGCCTTCGACGATCCCGGCAAGACCACCGACGACGGCACGGTCACCCTCGACGTGCTCGCCAACGACAGCGTGCTCCAGGGCGGCAACGGTCAGCTCACCGTTACCGGCATCTCTCCTAACAGCAGCACCATCGGCACGATCTCCGTCACCGCGGGCGGCACCTCGCTGACCTTCGACCCCGCCGCCGGCACCACCGGCCAGCGCGACTTCACCTACACCGTGAGCGACGGCGCCGGCCGCAGCGCTACCGGCACCGTGACCGTGGTGGTCATCGCCGGCGGCATCCGCGCCAGCAGCGACTACTTCACCGTGCAAGGCGACAGCCCCTCCACCGAACTCGACGTGCTGCCGAACGACCTCCGCATCTCCGACCTGCCCGGCGCGCTCTCCGTTTCCGCCATCGGCACCGGCCTCAATGCCCCCGACCAGGGCGGCACCGTGGAAATCAGCGCCGACTTCAAGAAGATCGTCTACACTCCGGCCAACGGCTTCCGCGGCGTGGAGTCCTTCACCTACACCGTCACCGACGGCGACTCCACCGACACCGCCCGCGTCTCGGTCCGCACCACCGATGGCGAGATGATCGCCGGCGACGATGCCTTCCTCGTCTTCCGCGGCAGCATCGACAACCGCCTGCCGGTCCTCCTCAACGACCTCGTCATCCCGGACGGTGGCCAGTTGATCTTCATCACCGCCGTCGGAGATGATCCATCGAACGTCTCCAACCCGCCGCAACGCGGCACGCTCGATATCATCGAGGAAGGCGCGGCTCTACGCTACACGCCGAACCCGCTCAGCCCCGCCGGCAACTACGTGGAAACCTTCACGTATGAAATCTCCGCCGGCGGCACCGAACGCCGCGAAGCCCGGATCCAGATCGAAGTCTTGGAACGCGCCGGTGCCCGCTCGCTTGAAACGAACCACGACCGCTTCTCCGTCCGCAGCGACTCCACCGGCACCCTCCTGCCGGTCCTTGCCAACGACAGCGTGTTGCCCGCCAGCGCCAGCGCCTGGGTCATCACCGAGATCACCCCACCGGCAAACGGCGCCGTGCAGATCGTCGGCACCAACCTGATCTACGCGCCGCAGCCCGGCTTCGTCGGCACGGATGTCTTCACCTACAAGGTCTCCGACGGCTTCGGCGGCACCGGCCAGGCCGACGTCGCGGTGAAAGTCGGCGACATCAGCGTCAGCGACGACCACTTCACCCTCGTCGCGGAAGCCGGCCCGGTGGACCTCGATGTCACCGCGAACGACGGCATCCTTCGTACTTCGTTCCCCGCCACGCCGCTTCCGTCGCAGGCGGACTTCACCCTCACCACCGCCCGCCCGGTCACCGTTGTTCCCGCCAATGCCGGCAGCGCCGTGGTCTCCGGCACCGTCGTCCGCTACACGCCGAACGCTTCCTTCACCGGCCGCGCGGTCCTGACCTACTGGGTCCGGGATGACAGCGGGAACGAATACCCCGGCATCGCCCGCCTCGACCAGCGTGCGGAAGGCGAGGACCGCTCGACCTCCACCGTCTCCATCACCGTCACCGGCGTGAACGACGCTCCGCGGATGGTCAACGCGCAGACCAATGCCGTCACCGACAAGACGACCCGCGTTCCTTTCCCGAACGTCACCGTCATCGAATACGACAGCCAGCGCCTTCAGCCGGTGAAGATCCAAGTCGGCTTCTCCGCAGACCGCGGCATCCTCGCCGGCGGCGGCTTCGTCCTCGTCTCGCCCGGCTTGATCGAGTTCAACGGCACCGCGGCTCAGGCCACCATCGCCCTCCGCGCCTTGGTCTTCACGCCCTTCATCGACCGCATCACCGTCGGCACCACGGAAGACACCCGCTTCACCGTGAGCATGGACGACGGCTTCACGCCGACCCCCGTGATCGAAGACAGCACCGTCACCACGGTCACCCCGATCAATGACGCGCCGTCCCTGCTGAATGCCGTGCCGTCCGCGACCAACGACAAGACGACCGTCGTGCCCTTCCCGGCATCGACCTTCATCGAGGTGGACGATCTCACCCTCCAGCAGCTCGTCGTGACCATCGACTATCCCGGCGACCGCGGCACCTTGGCCGGTACCTTCACCCAGATCTCGCCCGGTCTCCTCCGCTTCACCGGCACCGCGGCGCAGGCCACCACCGCGATCCGCGGATTGGTTTACACTCCGGTCGAGAACCGCATCACCGTCGGCACCACGGAAGCCACCACCTTCACCGTCCGCATCGACGACAGCTTCACCGCCTCGCCCGTCGTGGTGAGCACCGCCGTCCTCACCGTGACCCCGGTTAATGACGCACCGGTCCTGACCGGCACCGGTCCCCGTGCCACGAACGACAAGACCCCGGTCGCGCCCTTCCCCGGCGTGACCCTCACCGAAGTCGACGACCTCACCATCCAGCCGCTCGAAGTGACCGTCAGCTTCGAAGGCAACCATGGCACCCTCGCCGGCCCCGGCTTCACGGTGACCGCCCCGGGCGTGGTCGTCTTCAACGGCACCGGTGCTGGCGCCACCACCGCCCTCCGCTCGCTGGTTTACACGCCCTTCATCGACCGCATCTTCATCGGCACCACCGAGACGACGACCTTCACGGTGGACATCGACGATGGCTTCACCCCATCGCTGATCACCGATAACAAAACCGTCCTCACCGTGACTCCGGTTAATGACGCGCCGCAGTTGCTCGGTGCCGTGCCGACCGCGACCAATGACAAGACCGCGCTGAATCCCTTCGCGATTTCCACCGTGGTCGAGTTCGACAACCTCGCCGGTCAGCTCGTCCGGGTGCGCATCAGCTTCCCGGCCAACCAAGGAATTCTCGCCGGCCCGGGCTTCACGCTCATCGGTCCCGGACTCCTCGAGTTCTACGGCACCGCGGCGAACGCCACCATCGCCATCCGCAATTTGGTGTTCACGCCCTTCCTCGACCGCATCACGGTCGGCACCACGGAAGACACCCGCTTCACCGTCAGCCTCAATGACGGAGTGGTTGCGACGCCGGTCATCGTGAACACGGCCGTGACCACCGTCACTCCCGTGAACGACATCCCGGTCATCACCGGCACCGTCGGCGATCAGGAACTCTACCAGCGCTCCACGCTCCGGCCCTTCGTCAGCGTGAATATCACCGACATCGACGACCTCGGTCTCCAGCCGCTGCAGATCACCGTGCAAATTGACGGCGCGATCAAGGGCTTCCTCTCCAACCTCGGCGGCTTCGTCCTCCAGTCGGAAGGCAGCGGCAGCTACCGCTTCACCAGCACTCCCGCCGCGGTCTCCGCCGCGCTCCGCGGCTTGGTCTTCGTCCCGACCCCCGGCACCCGCGTCACCCCGACCTCGCCGGAAATCGTGGGGCTCAGCATTTCTATCAACGATGGCTTTGCCGCTCCGGTCGTCGACGCCGTCACCACGGTCGAAGTCCTCCACGCGGAAGTCGACCGCCTGCTCGCGCTCGATGCCCTCGGCGCGGATGCCAGCCAGACCGCCGCGGGCTTCGGCACCACTTCCGCCATCAGCCGCGACACCTTGGTGATCGGCTCGCCGCTGCGCGACATCCCGGCGATTGATGCCGGACGCGTCTATGTCCACGAGCGCAGCTCCGGCTTCGGCGCTCCCTGGGGCCAGGTCGCGGCGCTCTCCGGCTCCGACACGCTGGCTGGTGACCTGTTCGGCCAGTCGGTGTCGATCGACGGCAACGTGATGGCCGTCGGCGCTCCCAACGTCGACCTCGCCCAGCCCAACGTCGGCTCGGTTTACATCTTCCGCCGGGATCCGAACAACTCGAACGCCTGGCTTCAGGCCGCGAAGATCCAGCCGCCCGCCATCAACAACAATGGCAACGACAACTTCGGTGCGGCGGTGGCCCTTCAAGGCGACACGCTGCTCATCGGCGCACCGGGCGCGAACCTCACCAACGCCCCAAGATCCGGCCGGGCCTTTGCCTTCCGCATGGGAGCTACCCCCGCGACTTGGACGCTCACCCAGACCCTCGTCGCCCTCGACAACCGAGCCAGCGGCCTCGCCAACGACAACGAATTCTTCGGCTCGGCCATCGCACTCGACGGCAACACCGCGGTCATCGGTGCCCACGGCGCGAACCGCTCCGGCAACACCGCGAACTGGAACTTCGGTGCCGCCTACATCCACACCCGGCCAAACGCCACCGGCACCTGGACCGAAATCAAGCGCCTCGACGAGTTCGCCGACACCGAAGTGAAAGCCTACAGCGGCTTCGGATTCTCGGTCGACATCTCGGTCGATACCGTGGTGGTCGGCGTCCACGCCACCACCGCGCCCTTCGGCGTGGTCAAGCCTGGCCGCGCCCGCATCTACGACCGGAATGCCGGCGGTGCCAACCAGTGGGGCCTCGTCCACGAAGCCACGCCTTCCGACAGCCTGGTCTCCACCCATTTCGGTCGCTCAGTCGCCCTTTCTAACAACCTGCTGCTCGTCGGTTCCCCCGGCGGCAGCGAGGGCTCGACCGACCTCCGCGGCTTCGTCGAAGTCGTCCGCCGCACGCCCGGCGAAATCCCAGCCTGGTTGACCATCGACCGCGTGACCCAGAGCGGCCCCACCATCGCCGACCGCTACGGCAACTCGGTGGCCATCGACGGCTTCTCCGGCGTCGCCGGTGCCAACAACGACGGTGCGAACACCCTGAACGCCCTGACCGCCGGCACCGCCCGCGTCTACCAGTTCCAGTATGACCTCGGACCGCGCCTCGCCATCCCGGTGCCCGACCAACTCGCGGTTCAGGACACGGCCTTCAGCTACATCGTGAATGCCGCCACCTTCGGCGATCCAGTCTATCCCGGTCAGCTCACGCTTTCGGTCCAGTTGACCGACGGCAGCCCGCTGCCACCCGCCGGCTGGCTGACCTTCAATCCCGCGACCCGCACCTTCGGCGGCACACCGACCGCCGCAGAACGCCGGCCTTACAGCCTGCGCCTCGTCGCCACCAATCCGCTCGGCACTCAGGTCACCTCGAACGTCTTCCAGATCTCCTTCGGCGGTGCTCCGCCCAGCCTCGCGCAAGCCTACGCCAGTTGGACCGAGGAAGAGTTCTCCGCGGCCATCCTCGGCAATTCTGCCTTGGAACCCACCGTCTGGGGCCAGGACGCGGACCCCGATCGCGACGGTCACAGTAACCTCCTCGAGATGCTGTTCGAAATGAACCCGAACCAGTCCGATGCGATTCCGCTCGTCTTCACCCGCCTCAGCGCAACCCAATACACCGTCACCTTCCCGCAGTGTGCCGACTTCCCGGCCGACAAGGTCCAGGTCCAGTGGTCCACCAATGTCACCGGCTGGTCCACCACCGGCGTCGTGATGAGCTCCGGGCCTGAAGTCAACGGCGTGATCCCGAAGACCGCGACCATCACCTCACCGGTTCCGCAGACCCGGGTCTTCGTCCGCGTGCTCGCTGGCGACTGACCTCACCACGAAAGTTTCCCAGGCCCCCAAGTCTCGAACCGCTTCCCAACCATCGATTCCCGAACCGCCGCCCGATCCGGATTCCCCGGACCGCCGGACTCACTGCCAACCACACCCTTACCATGAAATTCCTCGCCGCGCTTGCCGCCCTTGCCTTGATCGGGCTCGCCCCGATCGCCTCCGCCCAAGCCACCCGCACTTGGGTCTCCGGGGTGGGTGACGATGCCAACCCGGGCAGCCGGACCGCGCCCTGCAAAACCTTCGCCGGCGTGCTCGCCAAGACTGCCGAGAGGGGCGTGATCAACGTTCTCGATCCCGGTGGCTTCGGAACGCTCACAATCACCAAGGCGATCACCATCGACGGCGGTGGTGCCGAAGGCGGCATCCTCGGGGCCTCGACCAATGGCATCGTCATCAACGCCGGATCCGACGACGTGATCATTCTGCGCAATCTCCAGATCGAAGGCGTCGGCACCGGGCTCACCGGACTGATCATCCTCAACGCCGCTGCCGTCTATCTCGAAAACTGCCGTATCCAGGGCTTCGCCAACGGCATCGTCGAGACCACCTCCGCCACCACCGGCACCCAGATCTTCCTGCGGGATACCTTCATTCATGAGTGCACGGGCAATGGCATCTCGCTCGGCCCGATCGAAGGCGCGGCTTCCGTGCTCTTCATGGACCGCAGCCGCATCCAGGGCTGCGGCGTCGGCCTCAGCGTCGCCACCGGCGCCCGCGCCATCCTCAACGAGTCCAGCGTCCTCTTCAACGTCGCCGACGGCCTCAAGAAAGTCGGCTCCGGCCTGATCCAGTCCTACAAGAACAACCGCATCGTCGGCAACACCCCCGACGGCAAGGCCGGCACCCTGGCACCGAAGTAGCCCGGGTCCGGTCCCGGTCCGGGTTCGACGATCCCGGAGGGATTTCAGCCAGTAGCCGGTAGTCGAGCGCAGCGAACCACCAGACACACGGCGCGCCCTTCCGGAAATCCCGGAGGGATGACAGCCAGTAGCCGGTGGTCGAGCGAAGCGAACACCACCGGACACACGGCACGCGACAAGAGGAACCCCGGATGGGGTTCCAGCCATGCGGAAAGTTACGGGTGATTCGCTGCTCTCCGGGATCTTGGAGGCCCACCCCGTGATCATCGAATCGCCTGCGTTCAATCGGCCTCGCTTCAAGTCGAAGCAGCCCCGTCCCCGCCCGAAACCCGGCTTGCCCCGCCTCCCGCCGGACGTTACGCTGTCAGGGTGAATCAAAAGCCACCCTCAGAGCAGCCGATGCTGCTTTTGCACTGCTTATGCAGCGTGCAGCAGAAGCACCTGCAAATGCAGTGCGCGGCATAATACCAATGTTAGCCCAAAGAACCGAGTCCATCGCAAATCTACCAAACACGATGACCACCTTTCCGACTGTGCCACGAGCGGAGTTTGTTCACTACTGGCGGAACCATGGCACTTTTCGGTGGGTTGACTTTTTGCCACATGCGATTTGGGTGGGGGTTCTTGGTGTGTTCGCGCTCAGTTACGGACTAGCAGACCCTGACAGAAAGTTTATCTGGCCTGCTTTGGTTCTCGCGACTAGTTGGATTGTCCTTTTTCCGGTGCTTGGCATCAGATACGTCCACCGGAAATATGACAGATTCATCCGCTGTCCTCAGTGCAGAGATTGGTTTGGTCAGGACGTGTCGGGAGCCTATCATGGGCCGAACTTGAAATATAGGGAAGTAGTCCGGACCGGATGTTGCCACACTTGTGGAACCAAGATACTGAGTGAGGACACCGAAGGAGTCCCTATCACATGACAAACAACCACGAATCACCAAGGGCGAACAAGATTAGATGAGAAGGCAGCGAGGGTTCCGACTAGACCCGTGGTGTATACTACCCGTTGCCATGAAAACAAACTCATCCACCAAGACCCTAGGGATCGACCTCGGCGACAAGAAGCACTCGGTTTGCGTGCTCGGTGCCGACGGGAAGATCCTCGATGAATCCACCGTCGCCAACACGCGGGAAGCAATGACCCGCTTGTCGAAGAAGCATCCCGGCTCGCTCGTCGTGATGGAGGTCGGAATGCAGAGCCCGTGGGTCAGCCGGTTCTTCGCCGGACTCGGCCACCGCGTGCTGGTTGCCAACCCGCGCAAGGTTCGCGCGATCTACCAGAACGACCGCAAGTGCGACCGCAAGGACGCGGTGATGCTGGCCAAGCTGGCGCGGGCCGACGAGAGCCTGCTGTGCCCGGTCCAGCACGGCACCGAGCAAGCCCAGCACGACCTGCTCCAGATCAAGCTGCGCGACAACCTGGTGCGCCAGCGGGTCGACGTGATCAGCGCCGTGCGCTTCACCCTCAAGAGCCTGGGCATCCGCCTCCGTTCTCCCAACACCGCCTGCTTTGCCCGCCACGCGAGAAAGGAACTCAAGGGTGAGCACGCGACGACACTCGCGATGATCGAACCCTCCCTCCTCGTGATCGACGCGACGACCGCGCAGATCCGCGCTCTGGACCGCGCGATCGAAGAACTCGCCTCCACGTCCTATCCCGAGACCGAGTTCCTGACGCAGATCGCTGGGATTGGAACCATCACCTCGCTGACTTTCGTCCTGACCATCGGCGATCCCGAGCGGTTCCGCCGCCAGCGCGACGTCGGGGCCTATCTCGGTCTGGTGCCGAAGCGCGACCAGTCCGGCAACACCGACAAACAGCTGCGGATTTCGAAAGCCGGCGATGCCTACCTGAGGCGGCTGCTGGTGAGCGCCGCGCAGTATGTGCTCGGGCCGTTCGGGCCGGACTGCGCGCTGAAACGCCATGGCCTGAAGCTTGCCGAACGGGGCGGTCCGCGGGCGAAGAAAAAGGCGGTGGTGGCCATCGCCCGCAAGCTCGCGCTGCTGATGCTCACCCTATGGCGTAACGAAGATATCTACCAGCCGCTGCGCCGGCGCGCCGCCTGAACCGCTACCTGCTTTCCCGATGAAACAAGATCGAAACGATTTGGAACGATCACGGAGTCACGCCAGCACCGGCCCCGTGCCGAGTGCGGGAACAAGAAAGTGACGTTCCACCCCTTTTATGGAAACACCGGATCAAAACGTGCACCACGCCATGACAACCGACGCCGCGCGCCGGGGCGAAGAGTGCGAATGGAAGCCTGAATCCTATGTTTCACCAACCGACAGAAGCGGGGCTGCCGCCCCGGACCCCGCCGAGCGGATGCCCGCTCGACCGCATGACCTCGCCCCTAAATCCCCTCCGGGGACTTCGCCCCTCCCGTCCCCCCGGGGAGCGGGGGGATACCCTGCCAACCCCTAACTCCGACCTGCCGCGAAACCAAAACTTGAGGTGAACCTCAAATTCGATTTGACTGCCTTCTCATGGAAGGCGCGGCTGGACAACTGCTGGGGCTGCTGTGTCGGCCATGCTTTCCGTAACTTTAACCCGCCATCCCGTCTCGACGCTCACCCCCGCCCCAGCGGTGCCAGCGCTTGAGTCGTTCGGCAATAAAATGAAACGTCTCATCACTAGTGAGATCTGGCGAGATGGGGGATCTTTGTCCGCGATCATTGCGGACGGACAACGCGCAACTTCATTCTGGCTGCAAACGAACATGTGGGACAAGCCCGGCGAGAAGCAATACCTTGATTTGTTTGTTTCTCATGGCGATCAACCTGAACTCAAGGAAATTCTTGTTCCCAGAGGCTCACCAGAAGAGCGAAATTGGATGGCATTCCTTGGCGAGGTTTCTTTGGAGGATTCCTCAGATGACGCGAAAGAGCGATTTTCCCAATTGCTTCAGATTCTGCGTGATCGCTAAGAACACCAAGCCGACAAGTCGTCCTACCTAACGCATGCGGCGGCGTGCTTTCGCCTTGATTTAACGAGGCTTCCGCCCCATCCGTCGGTGGACTTTTTACATCCAACTCCGAAGCATCCCACGCCATGCCCTATCTCGTCACAAAGCAGTTGCTGGCTCTCCACGATAAATACGATGGGGATTTGGGCCTGCTCCATGAACGATGGGCTGACAAACGGGATCGGGAACGATTCAGTGCCGAGCAGATACGTACGCTTGGAGATTACCTGCAGCAGCTTGACCTGATTGAGGTGGACTGCCTGGCACCGGAGTTCAGGAGGCGGGTTGAAGACAGGATGATCGAGCTGGAGCGGTTGATCGATCCGGACGTGGTTGCGACATTGCGCAAAAGAGAAGCACCGTCGAACCGCTGACATGACACCGGTCGAATCCACAAGGACGACAAGGCATGGCCCCCAGCACTCCGGGCTGCCGTGTCGGGCTTGCCTTGCTCCGATTCCAATCTTTGCTCTGATCACGGCGTGTCACCCCGCCCGGAGGGTGTCTGCGTTCTGACCTTGGCAAGAAACTGATCTTCTCTCCCCTTGCGCTTCTGTTCCAGGGCTTTCCATCCACCACACCTCGACTCTCGATCCAAAAGCAATGCGCGCCATCGTGATCGCCGACGACGATTCCCTTGTTGGACACCTGGAGTCCGGGCCGATCGATCTCCTCGTTAGCCTCGGGGACCTCTGGGACGCCAGCATTGAAAAGGCATTTGCCCGATACCTGCCGCGCAAGGCTTTCGGAGTTCGGGGGAACCACGATGCCGATGCTCCATTTGCCCGGTACGTCACGCCGCTCCACTACACGATCGAGGAGTTCGGAGGGTTGCGTTTTGGCGGATTCAACGGGAGCTGGCGATACAAGCCGAAGGGGCACCATCTCTACGATCAGGAGGAGGTCGCCCGGATGCTTCGGCACTTTCCGCGGGTCGACGTGTTCGTCGCGCACAATTCCCCACGTGGCATTCACGAGCGTGGCGGTGACACCCATCAGGGCTTCGAGGGCTTCCTAAGCTACATCGAGACCACTCAGCCCCGATACTTCATCCATGGCCACCAGCATTTGAACAAGACCACGAGGATCGGTGCCACAACGGTCATCGGCGTGTTTGGCGAAACCATCCTTGAGATCGAATAACAACTGCACGGTGGGTCCAGGGGGGCAGCATTTCGGAATGGAATCCGGAGATGAAGAACAAGCCGGAACATGCACTTGGGGAATGCTGACCGGCACCCCGACTCATCTCGACATCCCCCGCCGTCCGCGCTAACGAGGCTCATGAAGATCGCCGGATGGGTGGCAAGCGTGGCCGTGGCCTTTGTGGCGGGGTGGGGGATCGGTCGCGGCGGATCTTCAGGCCGGGACGCGGCAGTCGCGGTTCCACCGCCCGCGGAGGCGGCGAAGACCCCGATCGAGCGAAGTGAGGCGAAGACCCACGGGCGGCGTCTGCGCGGTGTGCCGCAGGAAAAGCAGTTCGGGGAATGGGACATCGACCGCATCAGCTACCTTCATTCGCCCGAAGCCATCCTGGGACTCGATGCCGGCCTCTACGGCGAAGGCGAGCGGATCGACCACGCCACCTCCTTCATCTGGGCCAGGCTCGAAAAGGAAGATTCCATGGACAACGTCATGAGCCTGATCCCGGAGGAGGAGCGCAGCGCGGTCATCGGCCAGCTCCGCGGCGTCACGAAGCCGGGCCAGCTCGCGGGCTACCTCCGCCGCCAAGATACATCCGAGGAAGAGATCACGCGGATCGTCGGCGAGGCCGCGAAGCCATGGGAGTGACCGGCCCGACGGCTGCGCCATCCCTGCCGCAAGCCTTTGTGATCGCTGGACAAGGCTTGCGGCAGGATCCCGGCCACTTCTTTGGTGGGCCCGTTTCTCCACGCCGTATCTGACGACGCGATGCTTGAAATCAGACGCTGGCGCGACGTCTCAGCCCCAGGAGCATCACACCAGAGGCCGCCGCGAGCAGGGCGGAGGAACTTTCTGGAATGGGCACCATCGTGAAGGACGCGCTCGGGGTATCGAACTCAAGCTGGATGGGAAATGCCATCGGATCGCCGCCGTCAACAGTCGGGTCGATCCCGGTGATGCGGAATGACGAAACCCCGGCACCAAAGTTCACGCTTTCACCGACGTTGAAATTGCCGAAGAGCTGGTCATTCACCCAGACCTGAAAACTATTGTCGCCGTCGATCCCGGTCGGGAAGTTGAGGATGCTGGTGAACAGCGAACCGCTCGTCATGGTGAAATCGAAGCCCGAGGCGGCGGGTGGATCAAACCAACGACCGGAGGGCCCGCTCAGAAACGTGGGGATGGTTGGAAGGATCGGAAACTGCTGGGACCCGCCGCGCACCACGGCTTGGGCGTATGTGAAGGGGAAAGCAGGATTGAGCGGGATGAGCGGCGAAACGATGGTACCGCCGGAGCTTAGTCTCGCCGCAGCCGGGCCCTGACCGGTAGGGGTGCTGAAGGCAAAGTAGGGACCATCGGAGGGATTGCCTGCCGATCCTGGCAACTGACCGCCCAAAGTGGGACCCACAGCCGCAGCAAAGTCCCTCGCAGCTTGAGACGACCCCCACCAAGGCTGGGTTGTCAGATAGCCGGAGGAGGCATGCCAGGTGGTGTTGAATGTCGTAATGTCGTATTCAATGCCGTGGACGAAGTATACCGCGGCGCGGGAGGAAAGACTGAAGACAATCAGGCTGGCGAGACTTTTAAATATCAATTGTTTCATCGGATTCAGGAATGTTTTTTGGGGGTCGCGCAAGAAAGATTTAACTAATGAGGACCTAATAATTTCTAATCAATGGTCCTAAAACCGGGGAGAATGTATAAAAATTATTGAGTCGTTAGATAACAAATGCGCTTCAATCGAGAAATAAAGTTTCCATCGTGCGTGTCAATCTATTTTCCCGAGGATTTTCGGGTGGGGTTTTACTCAATTTTGCTTAAAATTAAAGGGGTTTGCCGGCGGTCGGCAAGAATTCGACCGCTCTCCGGATTCTTGAAACAGCCGGTGCGGCAGTTCTTTCCCAAGGCAAACAGAGGGACAGGCAGGTCGTTGTAGGCCGAACGGTGTCCAAAGTTGACCGAGATTTTCGGGCTCCAGCGGCTGACTGACCGGCCTGTTCCGTTCGATTGAGAGTTCGTTCAGAGGGACAGGCAGTCTTGGTCGGACAGCAATTCGCTTTCGGGTTGGCCGCGACCTGACCGCCCTTGGGCGGCCCACCCCGAAACCGATTTCATGACTGTCGGCGGCGTATGCGCAGCAACGCCAGACCGCCTAACAAGAATAGACTCGATCCCGAAGGTTCAGGGATGGTGGCAATGATGCTGGTGAAGTGGTCAAGATTTGCCGCACCCACCGCTCCGGGTGAAAAGAATGAGTCCGCTGGTTGGCCGACGTTTCCCGGTTGGTAGTCCTGCACGTGGAAAAGCCACGTTTCGCCCGGGTCGAAAATCCCATTGACCACGCCACTCTCGGAAAGCAGCGGTTGGTTGCTGCCAAACGCGTCGATCAACATCGCACTCGACCCGTTCACGAGCCCATCGGAGTTGCTGAATGTGCCACCAAAATCCATTACAAACCACACTTGGGTGAATGCAAACGCCTGAAGGTTGGTGATCATGATCTGCGAGTCCGGCAGCGATGGGTCGCTCGGCATGCCGACGCAAACCGACTGCTCGAGCGTGTTAATGACGAGATGCGCGATCTGCTCGCCCGTGGGAAATACAAAGGGATCCCCCAATTCATCGACAATCGTGGGGACAATCAGGACATCACAGCCCGGTGTGTCGGATGAATTCACAGTGACGATCACGGCATGCCCAGGGAGAGCGGCGAGCACAAGTCCGGTGGTGATGAGAGACAATAAGTTTAGTTTGATTTTCATTTTCGGTGCGTCGATGCGTCGGTGGGCGGTGGGCGGTGGGCGGTGGGCGGTGTTTCGGAAAGAAAAGACCCCAATCCACGTCGGGATGTGGGGGGATTGGAATTGTTTGGAGGGGAATTCACGGCCCTCGATCATAGGTTCCCGGTCCGCCTTGCCAAGATCGTTTTTGGTAGCGGCTTTTTGGCGGTCCGGTGGGCGGAATCAGAAATCTTCGGGATCCCCGGTGCGGCCGTCGGCCAATCGGATTTCGGGTGAATGCCACGTCGGGCTTACTCCTTCGCCACCTACTACGAGACCCCGCGATGCCTGATCGCCCCGCTCCACAACCTCCTGCCGGAACCTGCGCCGCCTTTCCCGCCACGCGGTGGGAGCCTCGTCGCGCGCGTGCAAGCCGGCGACACAGACTCGGCCGCGGCGCTGGAGGAAATCTGCCGCAACTATTGGTATCCCATCTACGCCTTGTTTCGGTCGCCGGAGGCCATACAGCAGTCGATAGATGCGGGGCACACCCGTGACCATCGCCCAGTCGTAGTCATTGACGGCGGCCGAATGAATTGGAAACCACGGTTGGGCGGATTCAGAGAGGTTTTTGAAGTGCCTGGATTCATAAAAAACCTTGTTTTCGTAAAGGCGTATTAATTATAAAGAGTCAGCGAAAGTTTCCAGGCATGCAATAAATGCGGGGAATTCATTGTTTTCGTCGGAATCTCAAGCTTGCCACCCATCATGGAAAACCGCTTCGTCCGCCTCGCTTTTGTGGTTTCATGTCTGATTCCTGCCATTTTATGGGTGACGGCAGCCAAGGTCTCCGCCCAGCTCGCGACCGACGGTTCTCTCCGTATGGAAGTGATCACGGCCTACAATTTTGTGGTCGATTCCAATGTGGAGTCCCCATCCACCAATGGACCGTCAGCCGCCCATCTGGGTGTGAAGATTTATAACGACGGTCCTACCGCCCTTACGAACGTCACGGTCCGCATCGGCGACCTGATCGATCCTCTTACCAGCACCGGCACGCCGGGCATATTTGAGTCCAGGGTCAATCCACAGGGATACACCGGCACCTTCTCCCTGCAAATGCCGAGCGGAACGGCGGATGCGGTGCGCGTGATTCCGCGCATCGAACCGGGACAATATGTCTCCCAGTATTTCTTTGTCACCTATCCGCAGAAGGATGATTTGGGCAACAGCGTGGCCGGAGCAGCGCCGGTGACAGAGGACGATCTCTGGCTGAATTACGACATCTGGGCCAGCGCCCAAGAGGGCGCGTTCACCCGCCGGGTGGACGAGACCACCAAAGTCACCATGCGGAATGAAATCTCCGCCATGGCCAACAAGATCTGGCCGAACACCGATGGCAAGGTGCCGAACGTCTATCTCGATGCCATCCAGAACTCCCTCGGCTGGCGTCCGGATACGGCCAACTCGCGCATTTCCGGCGCGGTCGTCATGGAAGGCATCTGGTATGACCTTGGCAATGTCGGTGCCGGCTTTGATAACAACGGCGATGGCCTGCCGGATCGCAACGCCTGGATGCAGCCTGCCGGAAATCCCGCAATCTTCAGCTCTTTGGCCGCCCGACTCGTCAAGTGTTACGGGATTGTCATCATCAAATTAAATGATGGCACCGAACAGCTTATCCCATTTGAAGATCAACTGTATTTTGAAAATATTCCAAGTAACAACACCGGCGCGGTCGGTTTGGTCTATTACGAATTCATTCCGCTGGACTCGTCCAAGCCCAGCCTACTGAGCCCCTATCAGGAAGTGGCTTCCGGCTATGATAATGAGAAGTTCAATGGAGATTATGGCGCTTTTGTCGGCTCCGTGGGCGGAACACCACCCCTGGTGGCCTTTGATAAATCCGGCCCCGTGAATGTCGCCGGTGGTTCGAATGCGACTTATGTGCTTTCCGCGACCAATAACGAGGCCACCAAGAAATTCGGCTGGCCGGAACTGGGGATCCCGCTGATTTTCCAAGATAACATTCCGGCCAATCTGATCTATGTGGCCGGATCCGCGACCACTGCCAATTCGCCTCCCGCTGGCCTGACCTATGCGGTTTCCTGGTCCACCGATGGCGGGCTCACCTGGGTCAACACCGAGCCGGCGGCTGCATCCGTGACGGGCATCCGTTGGACTTTGAGCGGAACCCTGGCTGCGGGACAAACGGCAGCGGTCAGCTTCCAGGCAACCGTTCCCACCAACTATCCCGGGGCGATTGTGAACAACACAGGCTGCTTGAACGTTGGTACGGATTCAAATTTTGCCTGCGACACGGCGACGACTTTGGTTTCCGGCCTCAACTCCCTGGGGGATTTTATCTGGCGCGATCTCGACCGCGACGGAGTGCAGGATGGCGGGGCTGAAACCGGCATCGCCAACATCGGGGTGACTCTGTATTACGATGCGGACGGTGATGGCGTGCTCGACTCCACGGATCCGCTTTATGGAACCACCCAAACCGACGGCAGCGGCATTTATGGTTTTTCCAATCTGCCGGACGGGAAATTCATCGTCGTAGTGGATCAAAACGATGCTGATTTGCCAACCGGCTATAGCCTGCCTAACTCGATGACCACCCTCAAGTCGGCGAGTCTCGATCCCTCCAGCATCAGCTCATCTGCCGTCAGTGTCCTCACCGCCGACTGGCCGTTCATCCCCGCCTTGTCAGTGGTGAAAAGCGTAACGCCGACGACCTACGGTGCAGGCGACTTGATCACTTACACGATCGATCTGGAAAACAATTCGGCCCCCGTTGCCGCCAAAACCCCGCCAGTACAGACTTCCTGGTCCACTACGGTGACAGGGGATCGCCCTGCTCAAAATGCAGCCAACGCCCAGGGCTCTCCAGATACCTCTTATGCCCGCCTTGACCAGACTGCGGCTGCGGATGGCCTGACGAACAGCGGCCTTTCCTTTGCGGATCAGACCGGAACCATTATAAAAGTGGAACTGGTCTTCAATGGCTACCTTACCCAGGCCTTGGTCGATGACCGCATGGATGTTTTGATCGGCGGCGTGCTTTTCACAACGCTGACGACGGCCCAACTCAATGCGATGACCGGCTCGGCGGCAATCCGTTCCATTGATATTACCTCCAAGAACGCCTCTTGGACATGGCCCTTGGTCAACGCCCTGACCGGCACTCTCAAAACCAACAAGACGTCAGCTGGAGACCCCGGCATCTTGTGGGTGGACAGTATGGGTTTCCGCGTAACGACAAGCGCCGTTGCTCCCCCGACCGGCACTTATGGCCCCTCCACCATGGCGCCACTGCCCCTCGTGGACACCTACGATTCGACCAAACTGCAGTATGTGTCTGCTTCGGTGGCACCCGACTCGACCAGCCCCGGCACCATCACCTGGAACAACCTGGGACCGCTCAATGCCGGTGCCCGCCGAACTATCACGGTTACCTTCCTGGCGCTCAGTCCTCCCGACACGAACGGAAACGGGGAGCCTGATCCCACGACCACCATCAATACGGCGACGTCCACCAATGCCTATTTTGTCTCCGGTCGTCCCACCAACCCCGCCACAGGCACCGCCACGGTAACCATCAATCCGCGCGGCTCCATCGGGGATCTCGTTTGGTGGGACATCAATGGCGATGGCATCAAGGGAGTTTCCGAACCCGGGCTGGCCAATGTCCTGGTCACGCTGGACAACGGCGCGCAAACCCGCACCGATGCCAACGGCTATTACCTTTTCTCGAATCTGGCCAATGGCACCTACACCGTGACCGTCAGCACGGCCACCCTGCCCTTCACCACGTTCACCCAGACCAAGGATCCGGATGCCACTGTCAACAATGCCAGCACCGTTACCATCAACACCACTGACGGTGTCTCCACCAACGACAACTTCCTCGATCGTGATTTCGGCTATGACTCCACGTTGAACGTGATTTCCGGCTCCATTTTCCAAGACAACGATGGGGATGGCATCCAGGATCCCGGCGAAAATTTCCTCGCCGGCGTGACGGTGACTCTCACCGGGGGTGCCACCACCACCACCGATGCCAACGGCTTCTATCGTTTCGGCTCGCTCGCCAACGGCACCTACACGGTCACCGTGACCCAGCCAGGCTCGACCACGCAGACCCTCGACCCGGATGGCGCGGTGAAGAACAACGCCACCACCGTGGTGGCTTCCGGCGGAAACCTCTATGACAACCGCAACTTCGCCTACCAGCCCACGGGCACGCTCACCTTGGGCGATACCCTCTACTTCGACTGGAACGGCAACGGCGCGCAGGACTCCGGCGAGCAGGGCATCCCCAACGTTGACGTGTTCCTCTATGAAGACTCGAACGGCAACGGGGTGATCGACGCCGCCACCGATTCGCTGATCGGCACCTCGGTCACCAATGCCAGCGGCGTCTATGGTTTCAGCAACCTCCTTGCCGGAAATTACCTCGTCGTCGTCAACACCGCCGACCCGCAATTCCCGGCGGGCGTGACACAGGTCCAGGATTTCGACGGCGTGATCGACAGCAAAGCCATGGTCAATCTGACCGCCAGCCTGGCCACCGTGGATTTCGGCTACCAACCGATGGGCACCGGAGCGATCGGCAACTTGGTCTGGCTCGATGCGGACAACGACGGGATCAAGGATGCTTCCGAATCCGGCATCAACGGCGTGACCGTGGAACTCTACCGCTCCGGCCAGACGCCCGGTGTGGACACACCGTATGCGACGACCACCACCTCGGGCGGCGGGCTCTACAGCTTCACGAATCTGCCGGCGGAATCCTATACCATCTATTTCCCCGCATCGAACTTCACCACCGGCAATGCCCTGGCTGGCACTCCGCTCTCGAGCACCACCACGGTCACGACGGACAACGCCGTGGACAATGACGACAACGGCAGCCAGTCCGCCAGCGGTGCGGCGGTATCCAGCCCGGTCATCGTCCTGAGCTCCGGTGAAACCGATAACACCAAGGACTTCGGTTTTGTCGGCGTCGGCACGGTGGGAGATTTCGTTTTCTACGATGCGAATGCCAACGGCGAGCAGGACTTCAGCGAAACGGGCATTGCGAATGTCACCGTGAGAATCTTCCTCGATGCCGATGGGAATGGCGTGGCGGACAGCCCGACCCCGGTTGCGACGACCGTGACGGCTGACGGTTCGGGTGCCAATCCGGCAGGCTTCTATCGCTTCGATAACCTAACTCCGGGCATCTACATCGTGCAGGTCGATACCACCTCGCCGGCACTGGTAGGTCTTCCGCAGACCACGGATCCTGATTTCGACGGAGTTCCTGCCAACCCCTCCAGCAACCCCGGCGACAACGCGGATTCCCTGGTCATCGTCAGTTCGGGTTCCAGTTATTCCGGTGCCGATTTCGGCTATCAGCCGCCGGGAGCCATCGGGGATTTCGTCTGGCTCGATCTGGATCAGGACGGTGTGCAGGACGCTGGTGAACCCGGCCTCGCCGGAGTCAGCATTCAGATTACCAACGGAACCACCACCTACACCGTAACCACGGATCCTAACGGATATTGGAGCAAGGCTCTCCCGGATGGCACATGGACAGTCAGCATCCCTGCGTCGAATTTCACCTCCGGAAACCCTCTGGAAAATCTAGCAGCCACCTACGACGGCGATGGCGTCGGCACGCCCAACACCGTGTCGCTCACGATCACTAACGGCTCCGTGAACCTGCCCGCGGGCAACCTCGGCATCGACTTCGGCTGCAAGCTCAACGGCATCTACAGCCTGAGCGGCACCATCGCCATCCATGACACCGGGCTGCCCGGCACTGCGGATGACACCGATGACTTCTACGACGATGGCGTGGATCTCGATGCGGGCCCGCCCGATGAAACCGAACTGTCCGGCGTGGAGGTTTTCCTCTACACCAGCGACGGTGATTTCCTCGGTTCGACCTTCACGGATGCGAATGGCGACTACGCCTTCTCCGGTCTGGCCAGCGGATCCTACAGAGTGATCATCGGAACAACCGCCGCACCGCTCGACCTGTCAGTCCTGACCACCACCACGGCGAACAATCTTTCCGGGAGCACCGTCAGCAGCACCGCGACATCGGTCACCCAGTTGCTCACCATCGGCACGAGCTCGGTGGTCAACGTGGATTTCACCTTCAACTCCACGGTGGATTACGATTTCGGCGATCTGCCATCCATTTATGGCATGACCACCTTGGCACAGGACGGTGCGCGCCACACCATTCCCACGGGTGGAAGCACGCTTCACCTTGGGACAGCCCCTGATGCCGATACCAACGGATTGCCAACCGCATTGGGCAATGGCGATGATAGCTTCGGCTCGGACGATGAAAACGGCGTGACGCTCATTTCACCGGCCGCATGGACGAGTGGCACTGTCGGCACCGGCAACGGTGGTGACATCCAGGTCAGCGTCACCGGCAGCGGCTGGCTGGTCGGCTGGGTCGACTGGAACCACGACGGTGATTTCCTCGACGCGGGCGAATTCATCGTGAGCCAAGCGGTTAGCACCGGCACATCGGCGATCAGCTTCGACATCCCGGGCGGCACGATCGGCGCCACTTCGGAAAGCTGGCTGTCCCGCTTCCGCGTCTTCACGAGCCAACCTGCCTTCCCGCTTTTCAGCTACGAAGGCGAGGCGGCCGATGGCGAGGTGGAGGACTACCTGATTGAGAAACCTTTGGGCGGATCGATCGGTGACCTGGTCTGGAACGATGCGGATGGTGATGGCGTGATCGACGTTGGCGAAAATGGCATCGTCGGACGGGTCGTCGAGTTGCGGGACAGCCTGAACGTGCTTGTAGCCACCCAAACCACTGGCACGGGCACCAACGATGTCGATGGCGATGGGGTCATCGACCCTCTCGGCTACTACCGCTTCCGCGGTTTGGCGGCTGGCACCTACACCGTTACGGTGACCAATCCGCCCGCAGGATTCGATCCGAGTTTTGATGAGAACGGTATCGGCACCGCGAACGTGACATCCGTCACACTTGCCGCCGATGCCCAGCACCTCACCGCGGATTTCGGCTACGAACCGCAGGTTGCCGACATCTCCGGCCAGGTTCGCTATGACACGGATTCGGATGGCGATCCAAGCGATGCGGACAGCGGTGCCATGGTCGTGAAAATCCAGCTTTGGAGCGATCCCAACGGTGACGGAGATCCTGCCGATGGACAGCAAGTCGGGGAGACTTATACGGATGCATCCGGCAATTATCTCTTCACGGACGTGCCGAGCGGCAGCTACGTGGTGGTGGAGATCAACTTGCCCGGATCGACCAGTACCTTTGATGCTGGAGGAGCCAACGATGATCGAATCCCCGTGGTCATGGTCGGCACCAATATCACGGGCAGGGATTTCCTGGACACCATGCCACCAGTCTATGCCATCAGTGGCACGGTTTATGACGATGACGACGTCACCAACGACAACGTCATTGGCGCAGGCGACACGCCCCTCGCCTCCATCACCATCAAACTATTTCTCGACCGTGATGGAAGTGGAACCGTCACCGCAGGCGATACCGAAATCAGCTCCACGGTGACCAATGCATCGGGCAGTTACAGTTTCACTGGCCTGCCACCTGGCAACTATGTCGTTCAGGAAACCGATCCATCCGGCGCAACCAGTGAGGGGGACGCCGCCGGCAGTCTCACCGACAACCAGATCGGCGTCACCGTCACCAATGCAAACGTCACCGCCCGTGATTTCCTCGACGACGGTTACCTTGGCAGCATCGGCAATGTGGTCTGGAACGACCTGAACCACGACGGACTGTTTGACTCCGGCGAGCCCGGCATCTCCGGCATCGCGGTGCAACTCTACACTTCCGGCCAAACCCCGGGCGTGGATACACCAGTGGCGGTCACCACCACCAACGGCAGCGGTCTCTACAGCTTTGCCAACGTGGTGCCCGGTGACTTCCGCATCTATCTGCCCAACCCGCCCGCCACGCTGCCCGGCTTGAGCGGCGTCAACAACACCGCCGACGACCAGACCGACAACGACAACAACGGCAGCCAGTCCGTGCTCGGTGGGCCGGTTACCAGCCTCGTCATCAACATCGGTGCCGGTGAAAGCGACGCCACCATCGACTTCGCCTTCACCTGCCACGGCACCTGGGGCGAGTGGAAGCTGCTCAATCCGCTCGGCGGCCAGAACGATGCGGACGACAATCCGGACACAGATGCCTACGACAACCTGATTGAATTCGCGTTCCATCAAACCGCTGCCAGCGGGGCAGGGGACGCATACTCCATCCGCCCGTCCACAACCTCGCCCGGCACCATCGAGGCCATCTTCACCCGTCCGGAAGGAGCGATCGAGAACGTCACCTATTATCTTGAACACGCCTCCATCCTCAACGGCGTGACGACTTGGACCTCCATCGCCATCACCCCCGCCATGATCACCGTGGTGGATCTCGGCAACTGCATCGAGGCCGTCACCATCCACGACCTTGAAACCCTCACCGGCCTGAACGGCGGCGAAGGATTCGTCCGGATCCGCGCCGAACTCGATGAGGTTCCTCCGAGCGGAACCGACCACACCTCCCACACCGAAGTGGAAGGCTGGACGGAAACCGCGCTGGATATCTGCTGCCGTACTTATAACAACCCCTACCTCCGCACCGCGGTCTTCACCGGTGTGATCGACGGGGTGAGCGGCCAGATTCTCGACCTCGCAGGCTCCGCCGGCAACGCCGATCTCGGCGTGCTGCTCGCCTCCGGGGGCTTCTATCTGGAAGTCACTTCCGGAGAAAACGAAGGTCATCGTTTCGACGTCGTCTCCGCCAGCGGAAACACCGCCACGCTCGCGAATGATGTCAACCTCCACGCGGCCACCGCCCCGTTCAACACGCTCGTCGGCGCTCCACCCGCCAGCTTGGTTAATGATCAAATCGTGATCCGCCGCCACTGGACTCACGGGGAAGTCTTCCCGCCGTCCGGATTCGGCGCCACCAATGACCGGACCACCGCCGACCAGGTGCAACTGTTCGCCGATGGCCAATGGATCATCTACTGGCTTTACGCCGACGGAATCCTCCCCGCGCGCTGGGTCAAGACCGGCGACAGCACTTACGCCGACCAGTCAGCCGCGGTGCTGCCGCCCGGCCAAGGTCTCTTCGTCAATAAGCGCCAGACCGCGATCGCGATCCTTGCCTACGGCGAAGTCCGCGCGAACGACTTCATCCGCCCGCTTGCGGCGGGCTCCAATCTCGTCGGCGGTGGCTATCCGCTGGATCAATCCGCCGCCGGCCGGGCCATGGTGGCGAGCGGCGGCTTCTTCGGCTCGCGTGACTTCGCCACCGCGGATTCGTTCTTCGTCTGGAAGGCTGACGCGACGATCGGAGAAAACGGTTATAGCACCTACTTCCTCAACAACAACGCGCCCCGTCTGCCCTCGGTGATCAAGTGGGTCAAGGTCGGTGATGCGGGCCTCCTCATCCGGGATAACGAGAACCTCTTGCTCGGAAACCGCAGTGTCTTCCTGCGCTCGAAGGACGGTTTGTCCGGCTACACAATTCCGAACCCATGGACTCCCTGAAACAGGTAGCTTACTGATCATCCGCATTATGAATCCACACTTTATGTCTGTTCATCACGCGCTCATCGCCCTCACCCTGTTGTGTGCGGCCGACATCGCCAGATCCCAGACGTTGGATTGGGGCAGCTTGACCCAAAGCACCATCGTCGACAGTCAGGGCGATCCCCTCGACACCGCATTCCTGTTCCAGTTGGGTACCTTCGATGTCGGTTTCACTCCGACCCAGTCGAACCTCGGGGAATGGGCGACTAACTGGCACGTGTTTGATAGCGCCAGCTACTCCTATGACCCTGACGGTCTGGGATATTTCACCGCCACCGAAGACGTCCAGAATGTCACCGGATACGCGAGCACGTTCCAAGGCTTGCAGGCCTACCTGTGGATCCGGGATACCGCCGATACCGAGTATTTCCTCGCTAGTGCCGGCAGCTGGATGTTCCCTCAGCTGGATCCCGAGTGCTGCCCCACCGGCGCGGTGACCCAGTGGTCGGTGAGCGCTTTCGGGACCAACGACCCGATTTGGGGAAGCCAGCTCGACTATCACGGCGGCGGCACCTACGACGGTTCCGGTGGACCTTACGATTTGCAGACCCACGTCGTACCGGAAGCGGGCTCATCATTACTCGCGCTTCTCGGTGGCAGCCTTGCTTTGGTTCGTCGCCGCCGGAGCATAATTTAGGTCTTGCACCACTTTATCCCGTGAGAATCTCGCGCCTGTGGAAATACGTTCCGGCCGTCATCGCGCCGCTCGGATGCACGGCAGATGCCCAGTCGATCAATTGGTATATTCCGCCTCCGCTGGCGAATCTCACCAGCACCGGCCAGAACATGGACGCCTCCTATCAGTTTCAACTCGGCACCTTCAGCGGTGGCTTCGTTCCGACTGCAAGCAACATGACCCACTGGGCGAATTTTTGGGTCTCCGCCGATTCCACTTCCTATGATCAGGATACCAAGGTGTTCGACGCCACATTCCTCGTCACCAATAATCCGACTCCTTTCACGGCTGGCGCCAAAGCATACATATGGGGCCGCAGCGTAGGCCCGGCCAAGGACGAATGGATTCTTTTTCGCAAATCCGATTGGAATTGGCCCGCGGCCGATCCGATGAGCCCGTTCGAGATCACATGGAACGTCGCCTCTGCAAGCGCGACTAACGAAGTCATCCTCGGCATCATCAACCCGGGTGGCAGTCCGTTCCTCATGAAATCAGAGGCCGTCTATTCCTACGCCCAGTGGCGGGATGGCACGCTGGCCGGTGAATTCCTGAACGGATCGGATGACGACCCCGACCGCGACGGTGTTTCCAATCTGTTGGAGTTCGTTTTTGGCACATCGCCCACACAGGCCGCTGCGGCTCCAGCCACGCCAACCTCGTTCGTCGAAATATCCGGCCAGTCATATCTCCAGATTTCCATTCCCCGCCTGCGCAATCGGCTGGCCACATTCACTGTCGAGGTGTCGAGCAACCTCGTTCAATGGAACTCCGGCAACACCTACACGGCCGAGGTGACTAACACCGCCGAGGCGCTCGTCGTCAGGGATAAAACCGTAAGCGGGGCGGGGCTGCCACAACGGTTCATGCGCTTAAAAGCGGTGCTTCTGCCATGAGCGCGCGGTTTAGAGGAAATGAGTGCGGTCTGTTCCGAATGACTGCCTGATGCGTTGGCTCGCTTGGAACTTGGCACTTCCATACTTGGCACTTCATTCTCCGCCATGACCATCGTCCTCGGCATCACCGGCTCCATCGCCGCCTACAAGGCCGCCGACCTCGCTTCGCAGCTCGCCAAGGCGGGCCACCAGGTCCACGCGGTGATGACCCGCGCCGCGGCGGAGTTCATCACGCCGCTGACCCTCCAGGTGCTGACCCGAAACCCGGTGTTGGTTACCTTGGAGGACGAAAAGCAGAGCTGGAAGCCCGGCCACATCGAGCTCGCCGATCGAGCCGACCTGTTCCTCGTCGCCCCGGCCAGCGCCGACGTCATCGGCAACTTCGCCAACGGACTCGCACCTGACCCGCTCTCCTCGATCTACCTCGCCCTGCCGCGAAGCACCCCGGTTGTCATCGCCCCGGCCATGAACGGGAAAATGTGGCAGCACCCCGCAGTCCAGCGGAACATCGCGCGCCTGATGGAAGACGGTTGCCGCTTCGTCGGCCCGGCCGAGGGTGATCTTGCCTGTGGCTACCAAGGGATCGGACGGATGGCACCCGTCGAAGATATTTTGGCAACGGTCAGCCACTGAGCCTCACCCCCGTGCCGGCGGCCTAAGCCGCGCCCAAGGTTTTGTGGCGGATCGCTCCCCGGCGGGCTTTGTCCTTGGCAAGCCCGCCGCCCCGGACCTACAACCGCCGGGCCATGACCAAGCGCAGCCACGTCGCCACCAGCGTCTATATCTTCACCGTCCTGCTGATCGGATTCTTCCTCGCCGCAGTCTGGGGCGTGCTCGGGATGATCGGCGTGGTCGGCTGAGCTGCTGCCGACTCACCACGCCACCGCGATCTCTTGCAGGTGCCCGCCGCGGTCCCGGTATTTCACATGACCGTTGGCAACCGCATATTCATGGACGCACTTGGTGACCTTCACGTCGAAGGCACAGTATTCGGCGATCTTCATCAACGGCGCGTTGCTGCCGGTCTTCTTGTGTTCCTGCCACCAGCGCAGCGCGTCGAGGCCGTCGGCCGACTTGCCGGTGCCGAGTGACGCGGATGCCGCGGCATCCAGCTTGAGGCGGAAGCCGATTTTGTCCTGGAGATCCAGCATCATGTCCAGGTTCACCGTTTGCGCCGGCAGGTCGTAAACGGTGTAGCCTTGGAGCACCGGGTAGTCGAATTCGACATGATTCCAGCCGACCACCAGGTCCGCGCGGACCAGCTCGGCGACCAGTTCGTTGACTTCGCTTTCCCCGTAGATCCGGTAGCCGCCGCGGGCAGTGCTGTAGGTCACCGCCACCGAAATGCCCATCTTGTCCTTGTGCAGGTGGCCGCCCACGTCGCCGAAGCTGCGCTGCGTTTCGAGGTCGAAATAGACGATGTTTTTCCCGGACACGCGCGGAGCCTAAGCGCCCTCCCGCCCGGCCGGCAACCCCGGAGCCCCACCCCAACCGGCTTTCCCGGCAGAGACCGCGATTGATCACCCCCGGGAAATCCGCTAGGCCTTCCGTGATGAAATCCCCTGCTTCCCGATTCCTCCCCGCCTTCCTCGTCCTCTCCTGCGCCAGCCCGATCTTCGGTCACGATGGCGCTCATGGCGGCGGCGACGATACCACGAAGTTCAACACCGCCGACCTCGACGTCTCGGGCAGCCTCAGCTCGGCGGAGTTTTCCAGCACCTTCTCCACCCTGACCCCCCGCGGCCAGATCAAGAGCGCCTTCAAAAAAGCCGATGCCAACCGCAACGGCAGCCTCACCCTTGAGGAATGGCTCGCTTACCGGGAAGGCACCTTCGAGCACCAGGAAACGCTCAAATTCAACGCCGCAGATGCCGATTCCAGCGGTTTCCTCACCCTCACGGAATTCGCCCCGACCCAGCCGACCAACAAGCCCTTCATCAAGACCCGGGCCGCCTTCCTCGGGGCCGATCACGATGACGACGGTCTGATCTCCCTCAACGAATGGCTGGAGCACCGCGAGAACGGCTTCCACGGCAGCCACGGAGTCTCCCTCGGCAAGTTCGACCTTGCCGACCTCGACACCTCGAACAGCCTGACCCCTGACGAGTTCGCCGGCGCTTATCCGCCCAAGGTAAAAGCGGCGGTCATCCTCAATAAGTTCGCCGGACTCGATGACAACGACGACGGCCTGCTGACCCGCGATGAATGGAACCCCGGGAACCGCGCGGCTTTTTGACAGGCGGTCCCATTCCAGCCATTTGGTTACCTTCCTAGGTCACGACCACCTTTTCCAGCGGCACCCGCGCCAGCAAGATCGCCGAAAAGTTCGCCAAGGCCGACACCGACCGCAGCAGCTCCGTCTCGCTCGCTGCGCGGACCATTTACAAGGACGACAGCATTCCGGACGATTCGAACAACCGCCCCCGCGCCTTCGATCTCGCCTCCGCGTCACCCGGCTCCGTCCGGGGGGCGCGTTTTTGTTTCGCGGTCACGGGACCGGCGCGCCGAGCGGAACCTCGCAGAAGGTCAGCGCGGCGATGCCGTTCGCGCTGCGGAGGATGTTCTTCGGATTCCAGGAGGCCCCGTCGAGATAGGTGATGGTGGTGGCCGGCGAGGCGGAGTTGAGTTTCAGCGTGACGACATTTCCCGCCGCGCTGCCGGAAGCGACGCGGCCCTTCTCGCCGTCGAGATAGAACTCGCTGGCAAGCGCGTCGTTCCAAACGACCGGCTGGTCGAACTCTAACAGGATCTCCTCTCTTTTCGCGTCGGCGAAGCGAGCGCTTGTTAGGTCCGGCGCGGTGATGGAGGAAACGGGTGCTTTGCCGTATTGGTCGCGCTCGACCAGCGGGGCGATTGCGCTCGCGATCGCAGCATAACCTTCTGCCGGATAGTGGCAGCCGCCGGGAGGATCGATGCCGAGCGTGGACATCACGCTCAGATTTGAGAAGGCGGTTGGAAGCCGCCGCTGTATCTCGCGCAGCCGGTTGTCAGAGCCTTCGAAACCCATCGAGCAGGCCTTCGGCCAGATCTGGAAGACGTGGTGGTGCTGGAGGTTCGGGAAGTCCTCTTTCCACGACGCTGCGAGATCGATGAAGAGCTGCCGGTAGGTCTCCCAGCCGAAGCCGCCGCTAGGGCCGTCTGCGCCCTGATCGTTCTCGCCTTGATGCCACAGCACGCCGCGGATTCCGTGGGTCAACCGCGCCTCGCGGACCCGCCACAGCAGTCGACCGTAGATCGTGGTCAAGTCGGCGGGATCGGTGGCATTCCGCTGGTGCTGGTCGATGCGGGTTCCGCCGACCGCGCCGTTGAGAATGCAGATCGGCACGCCCTGCGTTTCGACCAGATGTTTCGCGAGATCGTAGCCCCAGTAGCCGATCGCCAGCCGGTCGCCCGGGGTCTTGCGGATCGCCTTGCCCCAGCGCGCGCTCTTGGGATCGCCGCCCATGCTGCCGAAGCTGCGGATCCACTCGCTGGTTTCCGGGAACTCGCCCGGACCCCAGTCGGTTGCGACGGTATTCGACTGGCCGTTCAGGAGAAAGGCATCGCCGCAGACGAGATTGCTGGCTTTGTGGGTCACCGTTTCAGTAGTCCCGTCGAGCGTGCCGAATTCGACGTCGTAGCGGATCAAGCCGGGCTTGAGCTTCACCTCGAAGGCGTAGGACTTGTTAGAATCCGTCTTCGCGTTCTTCGACGCGTAGGGTTTGCCGTCGGCCAGGACCTTGAGGAACACCGTGCCGTCTTGCGGGAGGTTGCCCTTGTAAAAGAGTGTGCCCTCATTCTTGTTGTCGCGGGCGTAGAACTGGCCGTCCTCCGGCTTCTCGTCGGGCTCCGCCGCACGTGCGATCCACGGGTCGGCCGCGGGTTCGGTGACGGCGATGGTGACCGACCGCGTCACCGCTTGACCGCCGTTGTCCATCGTCGCGGTCACGACCATCGGCCCGCTGTTTTGGGCACGCTTGAGAACGAGTTTGCCGTCTTTCACCTCCTTGATCACGGCGATTGGTGCGATGTCCCATTTCACGTTCACCTCGCCTGCAGCGTTGGTGATCCGTGGGACCAGTTCGAGGGTTGTGCGCCCGTCCCAGTCAGCCGGGGCTTCGAGCGTGAATTCGGGATCCGGAATAGTTTCGCGGATTACCATCGAGATATCCTTTGTCTTCACCCCGTCCGGGTAAACCGCGGTGACCTGCAAGGTCGCCTTCGCGTCGCCGCTGACCCTTCCCGCGTGAAATTCATGCGAGAAGCGATCGCTGGCGACCACCTCTTCTTCGCCGTCGCGCTTGAGGATCCAGTAGAGCTTCTGGGCTCCACCCGCCTTGAGTGTCACGCTGGCGCTTTTCCCTTCGTCGACTTCGAGTCGCTCCGGCGTGACCGAGAACTCGCTCCCCGCCTGCACCAGCGGCCCGACCAAAGTCTGATGCGGCTTCTGGTTCTCATACTGGAGCTTCACCCACTCCGCGGAGCGCACGACCTTCGACACCCGCACTTCATCGAGTTCGCCGGTGAAGTCGTAGTTGTTATACCATCCGCCGAGCCACAGCCGCGCCGGCCGCTTGATGTCGAGGAGCGGCTTCGCCTCGCCGTCGAGCTTGCCGTTGATGTAGATCCGCGATTCGCCGCTGCGATGCGTATGCATGACGTGGATCCACTCGCCGAGTGGCAGTCGCGACCCGCCTTTGACATCGGAGAAATCGCTATCGATGTGCAGGTGCGGCGGGCTGCGAAACTGCATCCTCACCTTGCTGCCGCGGCCGCCGCCTTCGTTGCCCCAGCCAATCAGCGTGACGTTCGGCGTCGTGGCGCGGAACCAGGCTTCGGTGCTGTTGGATTCGTCCGCCGCCGGATAGCCCGTGATCTCCTCGCCGCAGAACACGCCCTTGCCGCCGGGAAAGGACCGCGCCTTGCCAATCCTCCCCGCGGTCAAGGTGGTTCCGGTGTCCTTCGATTCCAGCGTGCCGACCACGTCCGCCACCGTCTCGCCGAGGTGCCAGACGCTGAGGTAGCCGTTCGAGGCATCGAAGACCGCCTTGCCACCGGACTCTCCCGCCGCCGCCGGATCGCCCCAATGCATCCGGATCGTCTGCCTTGCGTTGCCTTCGATCCGTGGGATGCGGACCCAGATGCCCGCCGTTCCCCCCACCGCGTCCCAGTCGTCGATCTGATGCGCGAGCGGCTTTCCCGCAGCATCGGTGAAGCGGACATCGGTCCTCGAAAAATCGAAGCCGTCGCGGTGCAGGCGGACCAGCAAGGGAAACTGCTCGACCACCACCCCAGCCGGCAAGTCGGCACCTTCCGGCGTGGTGAGGATCGTGATCTCGCCGCTACCGGCCACGGCATCCGCAGCGGGAGCCGACTGAAAAAGCAAGGCCGCGGCGAGCGAGGAAAAGAGTCGGGTGGTCATGGATGGGAATGGGGAGAGAGGAGCCGGAGCTTACCCTGCAAGTCCCGCAACTATTGCAATACGTGGCAAAGAATCCCTTACTTCGCAGTCTTCTCCAGCCACGGCCCGATCTTCTGCTCCCACGCCGCGGCATGCGCGCGCTGGCCCTTGCCGCTGAAGTGAATGCCCTTGCCGCCGTCTTCACGGAGATCGCCCTTGAGCGCGTCGGAGTCGGGGCCTTCGAGCGCGATGCCGTCTTCCCACAACGACGCCTGTGCCCCGCGGATCTCCGGAGATGCCTCATCGCCCGGCACGTGATAACTCACCTGCGCAACCAGCCACGGGGCCTGCCAGCCAATCTCCTTCCGGGACTCGCGGATCACGCGCTCCAGAGACTCGCGGTAAAGCGGACCGGGCAGCGTGCGCGTCGCGTCGCGCTGGTTCGCATCGCTTTCTCCCTGATGCCAAAGCACCGCGCGGAAGCCCGCCGGGCCGAACGCCTTCATCCGTTCGACCAGCATGTCATAGGCCTCGCCCTTGCTTTCCCAAGTCCCGTTCGCCCGCTGTTGGACCCGCGCCTTGATCGTCGGGGGATTCGGAAAGGTCGTCCCTTTCGGCAGCCATTCGCGCACGCTGGTCGCTCCGATTCCGCAGGCGATGAAGCCGACTGGCACGTTGAGTCGTTTCGCCAGCGCGTCGCCCAGCGGCGGCATGAAACTTCCGCCGCCGCCGCTCGCACCGGGCTGAGGGTCCTTGCAAAGCTGCCACTTCTTGCCATCGAAAGCGGCCACCCGTCCGCTCTCCGTGGCCAGCTTTTCCTCGCCGTGATTCGCCGAGTTCGATTGCCCCGCGACGACGAACACCTCGCCGATCCCGACCCGGTCCACCGCCGTTTCCGCAATCACCTTGCCGCCGGCCAAAGCACGCACCTCCAGCCGGAACCAGCCGCCGGCCGGGGCTTCCAGCGTGGCGCGAAAGCCGCCGTCCTCAAAGGTAGCCGCGAGCTTCCGCCACTCACCGCCCGGCTGGTCCCCGACCACGCGCGCCTCGATCACCGCGCCCTCCATCACGCCGCTCCCCTTGATCGTGATCGTCCCACGGTCCTTGCTACCGCGCTGGATCACCTGGTGCTCCATCGGCGCCAACAGATGGATGCCCGTGCATGCGGCCGGAGACATCAACAGGCAAAGGGCGGCGAAGTAAGTGCAGTTCATGGGTGGAAAGGGTCGGGAACGGGCGGGTCTTCGTCAATCCACGTCGCCAGGAGAAGTAAGCGCGGCGGGAAAGGCTCACGGAACGACCTCGCGGCGGTCGCCGAGCGACTCCTGTTGCGCGCGGCGCACTTCGGCATCGAGGTCATGCTCGGCGGCATCGAGCACGCCTAACAGGTCGCGCGCTTCCAGCAACCGCGGGGTCATGACGTAACTCGCGCCTTCGTCGTAGAAGGCTGCCACGTCGCCGATCCGCGCGGCATGCACGATGATCCTCGCGCCGGAGTTCAACTCGCGGAGTTGCCGCAGCAGCTTGCGGTTGGATGTGCCGCGCAGCACGCTGTCGGGCAAGGTGCAGACGATGGTCTCCGCGTGGCCGACGCCGGCGTGTTCCAGCACGTCGCGCTGGCTGATGTCGCCGTAAACCACTTCGATCCCGCGGGCGCGGAGTTTCGCGATGACCTCGGGATTGAAATCGATCACTTTGAGTCGAGCCAGCAGCGTCGGCCGGTCGCGGGCGATCTCCTCGAGCAACGAGCTGGCGGTCTCGAAAAAGCCTAACAGAAAAATCGTCCGCGGGTTCTCGCCGGGGTGCGCGTCGGCCAGGCCTCCGGGCAAGTCGGGGAGGCCGAGCTTCGCGAGCCGCGGCGAGACTTGCCGCACGATGGCATCGCTTTTCAGAATCCCGTAGGTCGATGTGACGGCGAGGAAGGCGAAGGCGAAAGCCGCGATGCTGACGCTCTTTTCCGAGACGTCGCCGGACGCCTTACCGATCGCCAGCAGGACCAGCGACAGTTCGCTGAGCTGGCTGAGATTGATCGCGGGCACCAGGCTCATGCGGTGGCCCTGGCGCATCTTGAAGAGTGCGGGGAAGACCGTGACCAGGCGGCTGGCGATCAGCACCACGCCGAAGACCAGCATCCAGAACAAGTAATCCCAGGTCGGCATCGGAATGATCATGCCGAGGGCGACGAAGAACAGGGTGACGAAGAAGTCGCGGATGTTGGTGACCTTTGCCACCACGTCGAGGGTGTAGGGAAAGGTCGAGAGCATCACCCCGGCGATCAGCGCACCCATTTCCCGCGACAGGTCCAAGTGGGCGGCGAAGCCCGACATCGCGAAGCACCATGAGAGCGCGCCGACCAGCACCAGCTCCGGCTGGCGGGCGATCTTGCGGAACACCGGCGGCAGCACGAAGCGGCTGGCCACGTAGGCTACGCCGACCAGTAGCAGCACTTTGCCAAGTGCCAGCGCCAGCGGTCCTAGCGCGGGGTCCTTGAGGTTCGGCTGGATGGCGAGGAAGAGGATCACGAACACGTCCTGCAAGACCAGGATCCCCAGTGTGACGCGGCCGGCGAGGGTCTCCAGCTCGCGCTTGTCGTGCAGCAGCTTGATGATGATCACGGTGCTGCTCATCGCCAGTGCCACCGCCAGATAAAGCGCCTCCAGCCAGCCGGCGACCGGCCCGAGCAGCGCGAAGAAAAGCCAGCCGATGGCCACGCAGCCGGTGATCTGGGCGAGGGCGGTGACGGTGATGACCCGGCCCGCGCCGAGCATCTTCTTGAGGTCCATCTCCAGCCCGATCATGAACAGCAGCAGGGCCAGCCCGATCTCCGAGATGGTGCGGATGGAATCCGGGTCGGTGACGAAGCGGAGGCCATGGGGTCCGATCGCGAAGCCGGCGATCAAGTAGGCGATGAGCAAGGGCTGCCGAGCCATCTGGCACAGCACCCCCGCCAGCCAGGCGGCGATGATGCACAAGGCGATGTCGGAAACGATCCCGTGGTCCACGGGCCGGAAAGCTAGCAGGGCCCGTGCAAGCGTCGATGCGGGAGTTTCTTGCTTCCCGCCCGCGGTCCGCGACTTGAGACTTCCACCATGCAAGCCACCTCCGGTCCGTTCCTTTTCCCTTTCGCGGGGATCGTCCTCGTGCTGCTCGCGGGCTGCGCCACCGCGCCCAGCGGCGGGTCGGCGGCGTCTGGCTTCGAACAAGCCCGCACGGTGATCGAGGCGAGCTGCGTGCATTGCCACGGGTCGCGGCGCCTTGCCGGGATGCCCTCGTTCGCCAGCTCGGAGGACCTCGCCGCGCTCACCGGACCGGGCAGGATCATCGTGCCCGGCGCACCGGAAGAGAGCCGCTTCTTCCAAGTCGTCATCATGTCCGACAGCGAGATCGGCGCCATGCCGCCGACCGGCCACGCCCTCACGCCGCGCGAGGTCGCGGTGCTGAAAGCCTGGATCGCCGGCGGGGCGGAGCTGCCGGCGGAGAACGTCGCACTGACGCCGCATGGCCTCGCGCCGAGGTCGCGTTAGCCGGAGCTGGGGAACAACGAAAGGGACGAAATAGGCGAAAGTTAAGAAATGCGATCTGCGATGAATCCCGTGACCAACCATGCCGCCCGCCAACGCTTTGAATTGATCGAAGACGGCAAGCTCGCTTTCGCCGATTACCGGCGCGACGGCGGGCGCTTGATCTTGCCGCATGTCGAGGCGGACCCGGCCTTGCGCGGACGCGGCACGGCGGGGCGCTTGATGGCGGGCGTGATGGAGCACGTGCGGGCGCAAGGGCTGAAAGTCACGCCGATCTGCAGTTATGCCGTCGCGTGGATCGAGCGGCATCCGGAATACCGGGACCTGCTGGCGAATCCGTGAAGAAGGGCTGAGCCGGCATTTTCCGGGGGGCCGGGTTTTTGATCGGACAAGCCGCAATTAGTGGATCTCCACCGTCCGGCCCAGCGCAGCCTTGTACCAAGCTGGCACGCGGAGAAGCACTAATATCTCCTTGTCGTCCGCTTCAGCTTCCGCTTCACCATCCCTCATCCATGAAACAACTCACGCGGCTTTTTGCACCCTTGCTTCTCTGTTTACTTTCCTCGTGCGGCACAGCGACATGGTCCGCCGCAGACCGTGCGCTGCTTACCTCCCTTGCGGTGCCACCCGCGGAAGTGCCGGCCGACGGCTATGAAAAGCCCATCGGAAACCAAGTGGCGGCGGCCCCTTTCGTGCCGGTGGTAAATGGCGGATTCGCTGCCGGAGCGGCGGCGGGTGCTGTCACGCAGTTGGCGGTGGAGATCGGGGCCGCCATTGATCAGAAAGCCTTTGAAAGCCGATACGCCGGAGCGATGGGCCAAGCCGCCGGAACCGTCCCCGGCGACCTTTCGTCGCGCATCCGGAAGTCGGTTGCCGCCAGCTTGGAAACGCTGCCGAGCCTACGCGGCAAATTGCAGTCCACGTCGTCGAACCGTTTTATCGTGAAGGTGGACCGCTACCGCTACGTCTTCGCCGGTCGCCGGGGAGAAGAGACGCTGGTGACACCCGCCTTCGAAGGGAGCTACGAACTGGTCACCGGCGGCGGGAAGAAAATGCTGTCACGGGAGTTCACCGCCGCGAGTGCCTCGACCCATCGCACCTTGAACGAGTTCGTCGCCAACCGTACGCTCGCAGCGAAGGCTTTCGACGAGGCGATCGGCGACATCGCGCGTCAGGCAGCAGAGGCAGTGGGGGCGAGTTCGGGGAGACCCCGGGAGCGCCCGCTCGCACCGGCGGCGGTGGTGCGGCAGCCGCGCCCTATCAACTTAGCGATATCAACGGCGCATTGGCCACCTGCAGCTCGCCGTATCCCCTTTCCCAGAGCTGCAACCTGTGGTCCGGAGCGGCCCGCCCCATCCAAGTCGGCGGCCGCAAGCTGCGAATCGCCGGCAGCGCGGACGGCAGGATCATTTTGATCAAGGACGCGGCTCTCGTCCCCAAGGAGTCCGTAACCTCCCACGGCAGCTCTGCCTATCAGGCCGTGCAGCAGGCCTTGGGAGCGGCGCGCGTGCGGATCCTCAAGCAGCGCGACCTCACCGCGCCCGGCGGAAAAATGATGGGCTTCTTCTTGGAGACCGACGGAGACGCCTACCGCGTGCTGACCCAGGGAAGCTGAGGTCTGCCTCGCGGATGAGCGGGAGGCGTCAATACCTTGCGGAGAATCCCGGTCCCTTGCTTGCCTGTTCAACAAGAACCCGTGGATCATGTGAAACTGGTGGCCACGGCGAAAAGTTGACGGCGCTGCACGTCGTCAGGAAGCCCTGCGAGGGATTGCGCCTTCCGCCACTTTCCCTATCGTCCCCGCCATGCGCCCCCTTCGTGTTGCCGGACTTCTTTTCGCCGCCGCCCTTGCCGCCCCTGCGGACGAAGGGATGTGGCTTTTCAACAAGCCGCCGGTCCGGCAGTTGAAGGGGATACACGGCTTCGAGATCACGCCGGAGTGGCTCGGGCATTTGCAGAAATCATCGGTCCGCCTGGGCAGCGGCGGTTCGGGATCCTTCGTCTCCGCCAACGGCCTGATCCTGACGAACCATCACGTCGGCTCCGGCATGATCGAAAAGCTCAGCACGCCGGAGCGCGATCTTTTGAAGGAAGGCTTCCACGCGAAGGAGGCGGGCGAGGAACTGAAGTGCCCGGACCTCGAGCTCAACGTGCTGATGGGCATCGAGGACGTGACCGCCCGGGTGAATGCCGCGGTCACGCCGGACCAGTCGCCGGAGGACGCCGCGGCGGCCCGTCGCGCGGTGATCGCCGCGATTGAAAAAGAGTCGCAGGACGCGACCAGCCTGCGCAGCGACGTGGTGACCCTGTTCCAAGGCGGGGCCTACCACCTTTACCGCTACCAACGCTACACCGACGTCCGGTTGGTGTTCGCGCCCGACGCCCAGGCGGCGGCCTTCGGCGGCGATCCTGATAACTTCGAGTTTCCGCGCTACTGCCTCGATTTCGCCTTCTTCCGCGCCTACGAAAACGGTCAGCCGGCCAAGACGCCGCACTTCTTGAAATGGAAAGCGGCGGGCGCGGCGGAGGGCGAATTGGTCTTCACCTCCGGCCACCCGGGGCGGACCAGCCGCTCGGTGACGCTGGCCCAGCTTGAGGCGATCCGCGACGACGGCTTTCCCCACCGGCTGGAGCAGATTTTCCGCAACGAGACGATGCTGCGGGCTTGGAGCGACCGCGACCGCGAGAACGCGCGGCGGGCGAAGGGCGCGATCATCGGGACCCAGAACGGACGCAAGGCGATCCAGGCGCGGCTCAACGGTTTGCTGGATCCCGGGCTCATGGAGCAACAGGCGGCCGAGGAGGTAAAGCTGCGCGCCGCCTTCCGCGCCAAGGCCGAGTGGAAGGAGGCCGATGCCGCCTACGGCCGGATCGCGGAGGCCGAATCAAAGGAACGCGAGTTCGCGATGCGGCTTCGGATGCTTGAAGGCGGGGAAGGCTTCGGCACCGGGATGTTCGGGATCGCGCGGACCCTGCTGCGCGCTGCCGACGAGGCCGCCAAGCCGGACGGCGAGCGGCTGCGCGGCTATCAGGAATCGTCCCGCGTCTCGCTGGAGCTCGACCTGTTCTCGGACGAGCCGGTTTACAAGGACCTCGAGCTCCTGCGGCTGGAAAACTCGCTGGCCTTCCTGTGCGCCAAGCTCGGTGTCGAGGATCCTACGGTGGTCAAGATCCTCGCCGGTAAGTCACCGATCGAGCGGGCCGCGGAGTTGATCGACGGCACCAGCCTGCACGACGTCGCGACGCGCCGGAAGCTCTATGAAGGGGGCAAGTCGGCGGTCGCCGCGTCGGCCGACCCGCTGATCGAGCTGGCGAGGTTGATCGATCCCGAAGCGCGCGAATTGAGGGCGAAAGCGGAGGCGCTCGACGAGGTGATCGCCCAAGCGCACCAGGAGATTTCGCGGGCGCGCTTCGCGTTGGAAGGAGATACCACTTACCCCGACGCCACCTTCACCCTGCGATTGTCCTACGGCGTGGTGAAGGGCTACCACGACCGGGTGGCGGTGCCGGCGATGACTAATTTCGCGGGCCTCCAGCAGCGGCATGAAGCGCAGGGCGGGGTGCCGCCCTTCGATCTCTCCGAAGAGTGGCAGGCCCGCACCGGCGAACTCGATCCGAAGGTGCCGCTGAACTTCGTCAGCACCAACGACATCACCGGCGGCAACTCCGGCAGCCCGGTCGTCAACCGCCAGGGCGAACTGGTCGGGCTGATCTTCGACACCAACGCGCCGGGCCTGGTCTCCGACTTCGCCTACACCGAGGAGAAAGGCCGCGCGGTCTCGGTGCATCCGGGAGGCATCCTCGAAGCGCTGCGGAAAATCTACCGCGCCGAGCGGGTGCTGGCGGAACTCGGACACTGACACCGCCATGTTCCACCTCGTCCTCGTCCACCCTGAGATCCCGCACAATACCGGGTCGGCCGGCCGGCTGGCGCTGGCCACCGGGGCGCGGCTGCATTTGGTGCGGCCGCTGGGATTTTCGCTGGATGACAAGCAGGTCAAGCGGGCCGGTCTCGACTACTGGCCGGACGTCGACCTGCGGATGTGGGACAGCTTTGCCGAGCTCCAAGCGGCGGCCGACCCGGCGGCGCGCTTCTGGTTGCTGAGCACGAAAGCGACGACCGCGCACTGGGACGCGGAGTTCAAGGACGGCGACTACCTCGTCTTCGGCTGCGAGACGAAAGGCCTGCCCGAAGCGATGGTGCGGGAGGCCGGCGAGCAGGCGGTGCGGATTCCGATGGTGGAAGGCGGGACGCGGAGTTTGAACCTCGCCACGGCGGTGGCCATCACGCTTTACGAAGCGGTGCGGCAGGCACGGGGATAGGACTGCGGCAGCGGGCTGCCGCAGTCCAACGAGCTCCGCTCAGTTCTCAGGGAACACGTATTCCGGCGGCTTGTCGTTGCCGCCGCCGTGGCCGAAGTCGTCGAAGATATCCTTCGAGCTGACATAGAGCATGATCCCGAATAGCAGGAACACGAAGCCCATCTGGATAACTTCCAGCAGCTTCACCCGCACCGGACGCTTGGCGATCCATTCCATGGTCGCAAGGACGATGTGGCCGCCGTCAAGCACTGGGAAGGGGAGCATGTTAAGGATAGCCAAGTTGATATTGAGCAGCACCAGGAAGCTCATGATCCGCAGGATCGGGTAGTCCATCTGAAGCTGGAAGTATTGCAGCTTGCCAATACCGACCGGTCCGCTGAGGTGCTGAATTCCGATGCTGGAGTCGGGCGAGACCACGCTGGCGATCGTGATCCACATCATCTTCGCGGTGTCCTTAATCTGCTTGCCGATGGCGGGCTTGATGATTTCCCGGTTTTCCTCGAACTCTTGGGTAAAGAAAGTCCCGAGCATCGCACGCGGCGGATCTTCCACGGGTGAAATCGGGAAAACCGGAGTGACTGTCACCGTGCCCGACTGTCCGTCTCGCTTGTACCCGATCTCCAGCGGCTTCACCCCGGCTGCTTTGACGCCGTGGAGCATTTGGCTGCGGGAGTAGATTTCATCGCCGTTGAGCGATGTCACGATGTCGCCTTCCTTGAGGCCGGCGCGCACTGCCGGCGCATTCTTGCCGATGAATCCCCCGATGATGACAGGTCCCTTGCTCATCGGCTCGATCCCCACTTGGCGGACCGCGCGGCGCTGCCACCATTTCGTTTCGGGAATCTTGAATTCGGAGCGGAGGATTTTGCTACCTTCGCCGGGTCGGTCTACTGCGATCTCGATCTGCTGGCCGCGGCTGGTGACAATGTTCAGCTGGATGCTGTCCAATGTGCCGTCCCATACGCTGACCGGAACCCCGTTGATGGCGGTGATCTTGTCGCCGCGCTGGAGGCCGGCTTTCTCGCCCGGGCTGCCCGGCTCGACCCATCCGACGGAGGTGGTCGGCATGATGTCGGCAGGCTTGCCGAAAGTTGCCACGCCGATCGCGGCGGTCAGGGCCAGCAGGAAGGAGAACAGCGGGCCGGCGAAGGCGACGATGATCTTGTCGATCGGCTTGATCGGTGGGAGCGGCTCGCGTTCGAGATTGCCGCCTTCGATTGCTTCCATGGGCGCCATCTGTGGCAGAGCGACGAAGCCGCCGGCCGGGATCCAGCCAAGGCCGTATTGCACGCCATTGATGGTCTTGCTCCAGATCGGCTTGCCGAACCAAATTTGGAAGCGGTCGATTTTCAAACCCCGCCACTTCGCGGCCCAGAAGTGGCCGAGTTCGTGAACGAAGATCATCAAATTGAAGATCAGCAGAACCACGATGACGAGGAACGTGACGGAAAGGGCGTCGCTGAAGGTGGTGGCTAGCATGATGTGTGCGGGCGTAGCGTAGCCGGGACTGTAAAGGCTTCAAGAAGTTAAACTTTTCCGGGTGCCAACGGGATTGACGGGATAGGGCTGGAGGTCTGAAAGTCCGGGTTGTGGCTTGGAGGATTGACGAGGCGGTGATTCGCGGCGAAATCGACAACACGGTCGAGGGCAAGACCTCCGGCCGGCTGTGGGTGCTCGGCCGCGAGGAGCCGCTGGTCCTTGAGCTGAACGGCGATTGCTGGCGCGACTTGGCCGGGACGCGGCTGACGTTCCGCAATCCGCAGCCGAGGCCGCAACCCGGGGCCGGTCTCTCCTGCGTGCAGTGCGGGGTGGTGGGGGACATGACGGCTTCGCGGAAAAACAAGGTGCCGCTGGTGTCCGACGATGAATTTGCCGCGATGTGTGCCGCCGGCCAGGAGGTGCCGTTTTGCTGGAAGAACACGCTCTACCTCGAATGGTTCAGCGAGAACAACGGGCGGGTGGTGATCGAAACTTGTGACTTCGAACTGGAGCTGTCCGAGCGGGTTTGGCTGATGGACGAGGACGCGGAGGAAGCCCAGAAGCTCGCCAACATGCAAGCGATGCGGGATTTCATGAACGCGCTGGTGCGGCGGATCGAGCCGGCGGGGGACCGGCGGATCGACAGCGGCGACGAGGAAGACGAGTTCCAGTGGGAAGAACGCCTGAAGGAATCCGACCGGCTGGCGGATGCCTATCAGGAAGTGCTTGAGAAGTACCTCGACGATCCGGACGCCGAGCGGAAGGAGGCCTTCGCGATGGGCTGGGACGGCTTGTTAGAGGCGCTGGCTGAGGAAAGCGAAGCTCCCGAAGCGGCCGAAACCCCGTGGCAGCCCGACGATGGCGACGATGAGGCGGCATGGGAAGTGGACGAGGCGCAATTTCGCCAGCATCCGCTGCAACTGAAGGCCCACGAGGTGGTGATCCGGGGGATCGATCTGACGCGAGCTGGCGCCGAGCATCCGGCGGTGGCCAAGCTCAACGGAGCGCTGATGCAGGTCGCGGGGAAGCTCGCCGGGGCGCTCAACGGCGACTACGAGCGGGAGAACGGCTACGTATTGGCCATGCTGAAGCGCTGCCTGGGTTGGCAGAACGACGCGTTGTCGGCGTGTTCGGAATTGATCGGGGCGGCCGACGACAGCGATCATTCGCGAGCTCTCGAGGCGCTGCAGGATTCGATTTTCGAGATTCGGGAGGAGATCGTGAACCTCCGGAAAGTGCTTAAGGAAAATTAGACGATTGCATCCCGGGAAAATCGCGGTAACACATTTTGCAATGAAGAAGCTACTTGCTTTTCTGGCGCTGGCCGCCGTCGTTTCCCTCAGCTCCTGCAACACCGCCATCGGCTTCGGCCGGGACATGCGCCAGCTCGGAACCGGGCTGGAAAACAAGGCGCACGGCCGCACCTGGGACGGCGGGGACCAGCAGCAGCAGGAATCGCTGCCGACCTATTGAACGGACTTCGGGCGGGGCGGGAAATCACTCTTCGAGCATCTCCTCCTCGTCGCGGGAGGCCTCGGGATGTGAGGCGATCCACGCGTCGGCATCAGCCCGGGAGCTGAATTCCTGGCCGGTCAGATTGACCAGTTCGAATTTCGCGCTGGCTTGGACCCCTTCGTCGGGGTTTTCCAAGGCGGCCGCGTAGATGGCCAACCGGATTCCGTTCGGGGCACCATGGCCGGTGGAAAGCAGGTACTCGGCGATTTCATGGCGGCCGTCCTGGGATGCCTGTTCCACCAGCACGTCGGCGACCGAGCGCCAGTCATCGGCATCGGCGCGCTGCGACAACTGGTCGAGGGCGACCAGCAGTTCCTGGCTGCGGCCGCGGGCCCAGAGAAGTTTCAAGGACTTGGCGTCCGGCGATTCGGAAGGCCCCTTCGTCCGGTCCGCACGGGAATACCTGGCGTCCTGCGGCGCAGGGGCACCTGCGCCGGCACGGGTCGACAAGTCAGCGGCGTCCGGTGATCCGCTTTCGCCGGCCCCATTCCGGCCTGCTTTGGAGACGAGCAGGAGAACAAGGGCCACCACAGTCAGGATCGACCCGGCGAGCACTGGACGAGAGTATTTCATGGGACAAAAATCCCGCCAAGCGGCGACGCTTGGCGGGATGGGTTGGATTCGCGAGGAAGGTCCGTCAGCTCAGGGTCCCGTGGTGACGACGGTATCGATGGAGGTGATGGTGGTGATCGGTGCCACGGTGCTGGTCACCACGAGGCGATAAACCCCAGGGCCCCTGACGTTGGCGCTGTCGCCGCTGACGGTCAGGTTGTTGGTGGTGCCACCGTCGCCCGCGGGAATCGCCACGAAGGCGGTCGGATTGTCGAGCGGAGCCTTGAACCACTGGCGGGTGGCGGAAGTGGAGCTTGGCACGGCGGCGGTGTTGACCACCGGTGAGAGGATCACGGTGCCGGAGAACAGCGGCTTGGCGGTGCGAGGCGTGTTCGTGGTGAAGACGAACGCGGTGCCTGCGGCAGGCACGGAGACCACGCTGTTGCCGCTGACCGAGGTGGTGCCCGCGGCGTTCTTAACTTCGACCCTGTAGGTTCCGGCTCCGGTGGTGGCTTCACCCCCGATGATGAGCAGGGTGCTCGCGGTGCCGCCGTTCGCCGCAGTGATCGCGACGTTATTCTTAAACCACTGGTAGGTCGGTTGTGGGATCGGCGCGGGGATCGGCGCGGGGCTGAGCACGACACTGAGCACCGTTGAACTGGCACCTGGGAGCGAGACGGTAGGCGGGAGGTTCGTCGCGAAGGTATAGGCGATGGAGGTCACCGTGGTGGTGGTGCTGACGGTGGTTCCCGCCGAAGTGCTGACCTCCACCCGGTAGGTCCCGGCTCCGGTCGCCGCGGCGGCTCCCGTGACCGTGAAGGTCGGGGCAGTGGAAACCTGGACGTTGTTGCGGAACCACTTGTAGGTCACGGCAGGGAAAGCGTCCGCTCCAATGGTCACGCTCAACACCTGGGACTGGCCGTCTTGAAGCGCCAGGGTGGCGGGGAGATCAGTGGTGATCACCGGCACGACGGCGGCGCGGCTGAAGCCGGCCTTTTCCAATCGGGCAGTGAGTTCCGCCGTGGCTCCGGCGATCGTGGTGGCCTCGACATTGACGGCGCTGGCGCTGCCGCTGATCACGGAGCGGGCGAGAGTGGCACCCAGATCGACGATCCGCGGGCCCGTGAGCGGCGTGGCAGTGCCGACCTGGAAGACCGTGTCGTCAAAGCGCAGCTTGCTGGGGTAGCCCGACGGCAACGCACTACCGGAGAAAGTCAGCTTGGCATTAGGGACGTTGGCGATCGTCATCGGCGCGTAAATGTGGCCATAGATCCGTCGTCCGCCGGAATCACCGGAAATAAGGTCGCCGCTGAACGCGCGGAAGCCGCTGTTGATCGTGTAAGTCCGCAAGATCACGCCGCCGGAGCGAGCATCGCGGTACTGGATCAGCGTGCCAGGCCCGGGAGCGGCGGTCAGGATGCTGGGGTCGAAAATCATGTAGCCGCGGGTGGCGGCAACGGTCCCCGGATCTAGGACGATCGAACCGGCCGGGGCGCTGAGGCCCCTTTCTTTCCAAACGGCGCCGAGGACATGCACCTCGGCTTGCGCGGCGGCCACGAGCAAAGCCGCAGCTAGGGTTTTTAGGATAATCGATTTCATCTACAGCGGGACTCCTACCCCCAAGAAAATGGACCGGCAACAGGGAATTTCGTGAGCGATCCGATTTCCCGGGTGCTGTGTGGACATTTTGAATGGATCGGTTGCCCCCCGATGGCAGCTCTGCTCCCGACCGGCCGCGAGGATTCCGCTAGTTCCAGCCCGCCCGAAACCCCCGGCGGATCCGGCCATTTCGTGATCCGTCGCTGGAGTTTCAGCCACTTCATGGACAAGATCCGGAGTTCATGAAGGGATGCCTCCGCTTTCATCGTTCACGGTTTCTCGATTGCCCATGAATCCCCGTCCAGTCCTCCTTGCCTGCCTCACCCTGCTGACCGCCCGCGCGGAACACGGGAATCTCCAGTCATTTGAAACGCTGACCGGCCGCTGGTTCGGTGTGGCCCGGACTCCGGTGTTCAACGAAGCGCCAAAGCTGTCCTGGGCACCGGACGATTCGCTGCTGTTGTTCGGGATCGACACGCCGGAGGGAAAGCGGCTGATGAAGATCGATCCCGCCCGCGGGCCGGCTGTGGCGGCGGTCGAGGGGATCCCCGGCTTGCAGGAATTCCGGGCCGGAGAAAAGGGCGGGATCCATCTGAAGACCGGGGAAGGCTGGCGAAAAGCGGAGGACGGGAAACTGACCGAGGCCGCCCCCCCGGCCCCCGCGCCGCGCCCCGAGGAGCGGCGGCGGCGCGACCGCCGGCCCGATGGACCTCAGCAGCACGTCTCGTGGACATCCCCCGACAAGCGCTGGGAGGTCGTGCTGCGCGAGGGCGCGGTGATCTTGAAAGACACCAAAGACCAGCAAGAGCGCGAACTCGCGAAGGGCGATGCCGCGGGCAGCTTCGGCGGCGAACCGGTGTGGGCTCCGGACTCCTCGCGCTTCGCGATGTGGAAGACGAAGGATGCCGAGGAAAGGATCGTGCACTACATCGAATCCGCGCCGAAGGACCAGCTCCAGCCGAAGTACTTCAACCAGCGCTACCCGAAGCCGGGCGACGCGATTGATACCCGTGCGCCGTGGGTCTTTTTCACCGGCACCGGCGAACCGATTCCCGCCGATCCGGACCTCGTCGCGAATCCCTTCGAATGCAACAAGCTCGCCTGGCGCGGCGATTCGAAGCGGCTAACCTTCGAGTATATCGAGCGCGGCTTCGGCAAATACAATGTCATCGAGATCGACAGCGCCACTCGCACACAGCGGGTGCTGGTCCGCGAAGAGAGCGACACCTTCGTCTTCGTCTACGGCTACTCGTTCCGGCAGGACCTGAGCGACGGCGAGGAAATCCTGTGGATCTCCGAGCGCGACGGCTGGAAGCACCTCTACCTGCTCGACGGCCGCGACGGCAAAGTGAAGCGCCAGCTCACCAAGGGCGAATGGGTCGTCCGCGACGTGGTGAAGGTCGACGAGGCGAAGCGCGAGGTGCTGCTGCAAATCTCCGGCTGCTACAAGAAGCAGGACCCTTACTTCATCCACTACGCCCGGGTCTGGCTCGATACCGGCAAGCTGGTAGCGCTCACCGAGTCGGACGGCACCCACGATGCCTTCGAAATGTCGCCCGGCGGGAACTACTACACTTGCCGTTGGTCGCGGGTGAACCATGCCCCCGTCACCGAGCTGCGGCGCTGGGACGACGGCAAGCTGGTCGCCACGCTGGCGGAGGCCGACGACTCGAAGCTGCGCGCCACCGGCTGGCCATTGCCGGAGCCATTCGTGGCGAAGGACCGCGACGGCAAGTTCGATATTCACGGCATCGTCTGCCTGCCGCCGGACTTCGACCCCGCGAAGAAGTATCCGGTGATCGAGAACATCTACGCCGGACCGCAGGATTCCTTCGTTCCGAAAAGTTGGCGGCCGTGGATGGTGCCGAAGCACGAGATCGCGGTGCACGGGTTTATCGTCGTGCAGATTGATGGCAAGGGCACCGCGAACCGCAGCCGGGAGTTCCACCATTTCTGCTACAAGAATCTCAAGGACGCCGGCCTCCCCGACCGCATCGCCTGGCTGAAGGAGGCCGCGAAGAAATGGCCGCAGATGGACCTCGACCGCGTCGGCATCTTCGGCGGCTCGGCCGGTGGCCAGAGCGCGCTGGGCGCGCTGCTGTTCCACGGCGATTTCTACAAGGCCGCCGCCGCCGACTGCGGCTGCCATGACAACCGGATGGACAAGATCTGGTGGAACGAGCAGTGGATGGACTGGCCCGTCGGCCCGCACTACGCCGACAACTCGAACGTGACCCACGCGAAGAACTTGAAGGGCGCGCTGCTGCTGACCGTCGGCGAGGTCGATACCAACGTCGACCCTGCCTCGACCTACCAGGTCATCCACGCGCTGATCGCCGCCGACAAGGACTTCGAATTCCTCCCCATGACCGGCCGCAACCACGGCTCCGGCGAGGAGCGCTACGGCCAGCGCCGCCGCGTCGATTTCTTCCTCAAGCACCTCGGCGGCCCGCGGTAGTTGCCACGTGAAAAGTCGCGGCGGCATCCCCCAGGAATCAATCCGACGGAGTTACCGGCGGCTCATCGGCCACGGGCTTGGCTTGCGCTTCCAACCATGCGAGTTGCTTGGCGTTCGCGTCCTGCACGAAGGCAATGATTTCCTGACTGCCCGACAGCGGCGGCAGGGTGGCAAGCATGGAACTCAGTTGAGCCGGACTCTGTTGGCCGAGCAACGCCGTGTTGCGGGCCTGCTGGACCCTTGCCGTGGAGAAGGTCTTTTCGATGTCATTTTCCAGCCAGTCCAAGCGGTTGCCCCAGTCATCGATCAGGATGGGATCGGTCTCTTCCACCCGCTTTCGGATCGCCTCGGCGTCCGGTGAGATGTTACCGGCGCTTATCTCGGAGACCAGGACCAGGTAGTTGTCGCGGTTGTCGGAGCGGAAGAAAACTTGCAGCAGGGCCCGGTGAAGTGCCTCTCCCGCCGGAGCGGAAAAGACCGGGTTCAAGTAGATCCTCAAGGCAGGAAGTGCATCACCCTCCTTCGAGGCATACACCGCCTGGAGGTTCTTGAAGGAGGTCCTGCAATCGGCGTGGCTCCAGTCGTGCACCCAGGCAAGGTGCACGGTTCGAAGGATATTTTTCCCAATCACAACGCTCGGCACTTCACCCCCCGCGATCGGCAAGGCGCCGCCATCCAATGCCAATGCGATCTGGTTATCCTTCTTACGGAAGGGTCGAACGAGGAAACGGGATGGGTCGAGCTCGGTGGCAGCAGTAGCCTTCGTTTTCCCCGTGCCATGAGCGGTTTTTTGCGGGCCTGACATCAACACCGCGCCCACCAGCAGAATCAGGAAGGTCAGAGGAATGAGCAGCTTGAAAGCCGAGCGCGACATCGCGGCAGGCTAGAGAGTGTGCCATCGCATACAAGGGGTTAAAGCCGATGCTGCCGGGGAGCTCATCGCCCTTCTTTGCGCAGTCAGTCTGTCGGTTTGCGTCCCATACTGATCTTGCGTAGTGAAGTTCAGACCGCGCCGCTCCATGCGCCCGAACCCGACCGTCCTCTCCACCATGCTCCGCCCGCGCAAGAAATACACCGTCCACGATCTCCGCCAGCTCAAGGGCAAGCGTTGCCTGACTCACATCCACGTGAAGTCGCCGGAGGAGGCGGCGGCGGCCGAGGAGGCGGGGGTGGATTTGATGAGCTGCAGCTTCGACAGCCCCGAGGCACAGGCGCGGTTGCCATGGCTGGTCGCGGCGGCGCCGAACAGTTTCCTGTCCGCCGCCACGCCGCACGGGCTGGCCTCGCCGGAGGAGGCGATCCGGGTCGGATTCCGGGCGCTCGAACTCGGGGCCAGCTCGGTCTATTGCTCGGCCAGCCCTTTCATCATCGAGGCGATGGCGCGCGAACGCATCCCGGTGGTCGGCCACCTCGGCATGGTGCCGCGTCACGTCACGTGGACGAACTACCGGGCCATCGGCAAGTCGCCCGACGAGGCGTTCCGGCTTTACCGGCAGATGAAAGACCTCGAGAACGCCGGGGCCTACGCGGCGGAGATCGAGGTGGTCCCGCATCGCCTCGCGTCCTTCCTTTGCTCGCAGACTTCGATGATCCTGATGTCGCTCGGATCCGGCGGCGGCTGCGACACCCAGTTTCTCTTTTCCTGCGACATCCTGGGCGACTACGACGAACGCCTGCCCCGTCACGCCAAGGCCTACCGAGATTTCTCCGCGGAACACCGACGGCTGCAGGAGGAACGCGTCGCCGCCTTTCGCGAATACATCGGGGACGTCCGCGAGCAGCGCTTTCCGGAACGGTCGCACCTGATCGATACGGACGATGCGGTGCTGGAAGAGGCGATTTCCCGGATCCGGAAGGACGGCGGGGTGGGTTGAGGTGCGCAGGTGGGGTGCCGGATCTTCTTGGGGTGGAATCCAAGCCGACGAAAGTCAGTGCTCCCCCCCTGCGCCTTGTCCCACATCTTAGGGACAAGACAAGACCGCCGATTTCGGTCAGGTTACTCACATCCGAAGGCGAGCAATCGCCGGGGATGAAAATAATTTCATGACGAAATTCATCGGGGCCGCATGAGTGTGCGGCCCCTTTTCGTGTCCGGATGGCGCGTGTTTTGGCTTTCCCTGGCCCGCGGGTGGGGAGAATGAATCCGGGATGAATCGTCTCCTCGCTCTCGCCCTGTTGCTGGCACCGGGAGCCGTGCTTTTGATGTCCTGATTCCCGTTTGCCATCCATGAAACTGCTTCTCCGCTCCTTTGCCACGATTCTCCTCGGCTGCCTGCCGCTGGGTGCCCACGAGCCGGCCGCCGCGGCTCCGCTCGCCGCGGCAGATGCCCCGCTGAAGGTGCTGGTCTATTCCAATACCGGCTAACACCGGCATCCCGAGATCCCGAAAATCAATCGATGGCTGGTCCTGCTGGGCCAAGAGAACGGCTTCGAGGTCGATGTGACGGAGCATTGGAAGGACCTCCAGCCGGAAGCGCTGGCCCCGTGCGACGTGCTGCTGCTGAAACGTCCTGGAAGGCATCCGCTGGGCGGCCGGGCGGCCAGCTCCGGTGGCGGAATGACGCGTCTTCTTGTCGCAAGACTTCCGGATTTCCTGCGGTAAACGCCTCAAGCCGACTTCAATGTCCGGTGCAAGCTCCTCGGGCAAACACTCCGGTGTGCCCGAAAGAGGTGACGCCATGCCCGCTTCGGGAGGCTTTGAAGTTCCTTTCGCCCATGCATTCCCCTGATCGACACGGATGAGACAAAAACGATCGACCGCGGTCCCGCTCGGCCTGCTCCTTCCCATCGTCGCGATGGGGTCCGGCGCCGCCTTCGGCGAATCCACCCCGGAGCCCCATCCCTTCCAGCTTCCCGAGGCCGCCGAAGCATTGCTGGACCGCTACTGCTACAACTGCCACGACGAGGACAGCCAGAAGGGCGACACGCGCCTGGACGACCTCGCGGGGCTCGATACCGGCAAGCGACTGGACCTCCTGAACCGGATGCAGGAGCAGCTCTACTTCAAGCGAATGCCGCCGCAGGATAAACGGCAGCCGGACGAGGCGGAGCGGAAGGCGATCCTCGCGTTCGTCGCGGGGGACCTGGCATTGCACAAGGCCTCGACCCTCGAGGGGAAACTCCAGAAGCCGGAATACGGCAACTACATCGATCACGAGAAGCTCTTCTCCGGCGAGTATCGCGAACTGCCCGGGTTCACCCACGACCGCCGCTGGCTGATCAGCGAGTTCATCTTCAGCGCCAAGTTCCAGCGCCTGCTGGAGAACCGCAGCATGGAGAAGCTGGGCGGGAAAAACATCCCGGTGCTCGGCAGCAGCAGGATCCAGAACCTGAGCCTGACCAATCCCTTCCTGCTGCCTAACAACTCCGGAGTCCGCTATTACGCCAACGAGGACCTGACCGGCGGCCACCTGTCGAGCATGCTGACGAATGCCCAGAAGACCTCCGAATACATCACCGGATTTCTCGCCCGGCGGAACCTCAAATACCTCCCCGCGATCAACGCGATCATGGCGCTGGAAGACCAGCATCAGGCCACGCTGGCCCGCCGCCGCGGGTTCCTCGAAGCCCACATCGCCCGGCTCTGCGAAGAGCAGTATGGCAGCGGGAACGCCGCCCTTTTGCCGGTGTTCGCCCCGGTGAAGATCAACGCGGTGAAGGAGCTCGGGGCCGGCGAAACCTACAAGAAGGCGCCCATCCATGTCGCCCTGAACATGCTGAAGGCGCTGGAGGGGGACGTGACGGTGTATCCGTTCCTCCTCCATCCCGAATACGGGAAGCTGAGCGACGACGAGTTCCGGAAACTGTGCGAGCAGACCTGGTTCCACGCCGGCGACCACGAGCGGTCGATCCAAGGCCGCATGACCTTGCTCCGCGACTATCTTCCCGAATTCCGCGCGCTTGTGGAAAAGGACTCCAAAAAGATCAAGCCGGTCGTTTCCAAGCTGCTTGACGATGCCGAGCTGGAAGTCCTCCACGCCTCGATCCGCAAGCACCGGAGCCAGGACGACTTCTACAACGGGATCATCGCGAAGTGCATGGCGGACTGGGAGCAGGGCTTCGAGCAGGAGCGCATCGCCGCCGGGCCGCCGTCGGACCAAATCCTCGCGGAACTGGTCGAACAACTGAGCGTCAAGATCCTGGAGCGCGGCCCGACCGACGCGGAAGCCGCGGAGTATCTCGCCCTCGCGAAGTCGTATGCGGGCAAGCTGGGCAACCTGAAGGCCATTGAGAAGCTCATCCAGACCTTCATCCTCTCGAGCGAGTTTGTGTACCGCAGTGAGTTCGGCAGCGGCGAGCCGGACGAGTTCGGCCGACGGATGATGTCGCCGCGCGACGCCAGCTACGCCCTCGCCTACGCCCTCACCGACCAAAGCCCCGACGCGGAGCTGGCGAAGGCCGCCGCGGAGGGCAGGTTGAACACCCGCGAGGACTACCGGCGGGAGATCCTCCGCATGCTTGGAAGGCGAGACCTTTGCTACCTCATCGATCCGGTGCTGGCCGACCAGAACCACCGCGACAACACGACCCGGATCCCGATCCGCAAGCTGCGTTTCTTCCGCGAGTTCTTCGGCTACCCGGCGGCGTTCGGCATCTTCAAGGACGAGAAGCGCTTCGGCGGCGACCGGCTAAGCGATGCGACCGCGCGACTGGTCAACGAGACCGACCGTATGGTCGAGCACTTCCTCGAGGCCGACCGGAACGTCTTCGAGGAACTCCTGACCACCGAGAAGTTCTACGTTTACCATGACGGCGACTACGAGCGCATGCAGGCCGCGGCCGACCGGCTCCGGCGGATCCACGACTACTTCAAGGACCTCGATTGGAAGAACTTCAAGAACGAGGATCTGGTCGAGCACCGCGAGTTCCTCAAGGAGGTGAAGATGCGGAGCGTCGACCCCGACAACCTCGCGGCAAGGAACCGGCAAGGAACGACGCTCCAGCTGTTCAAGATGTCGATGACTACGATCAACGCGCGGCTCGACAAGGACCAGAAGGCGGCCGCGCCCTTCGATCTTTACCGCGGCTACGGCTACGACTTCATGACCGGCTACCATGTCTCGAAGTTCTACAACTTCCGCTTGGACGACTGGGACTACGAGACGCAGCAACCGGCGAAAGTCGCCAACCGCAAGGGCATCCTCACCAGTCCCGCCTGGCTGATCGCGCACGCCAAGAACACGGAGACGGACCCCGTCCACCGCGGGAAGTGGGTGCGCGAGAAGCTCCTCGCCGGCACCATCCCCGACGTGCCGATCAGCGTGGATGCCGCGATTCCCGAGGACCACGACCGGACCTTGCGCGCCCGCCTGGCGGGCGCGACCGAGACGGCGTACTGCTGGAAGTGCCACGACAAGATGAACCCGCTCGGCTACGTGTTCGAAAGCTACGACGACTTCGGCCGGTTCCGGACCGAGGAGTCGCTCGAGTATCCGGACAAGCTGATCCGCAAGGGCCCGGACAAGCCCGAGCTGCTCGAAGACAGCCGCGACCTTTACCAGACCATTCCGGTCGATTCGAAGGGTTCCCTCGAAGGCACCGGGGACGCATCGCTGGACGGGGAACTGAAGGACGCGATCGACTTGGCCGGGCGCCTCGGCAAGTCGCGGCGGGTCCGGCAGTCGATCATCCGGCACGCTTTCCGCTACTTCATGGGGCGCAATGAATTCCTTTCCGACTCGAAGACCATGATCGACGCGGAGCAGGCTTACGTGGACAGTGGCGGCGGTTTCGATGCGGTGATCGTCTCGCTCCTCACTTCCGATTCCTTCATCTACCGCAGACCCCTCGAGAACTAGAGCCATGAACAGCAGAAGAGACTTCCTGAAAATTTCGGCCCTCGGCACGGGGTTCATGGCACTGGCGCCGTCGTTCAACCAGTTGTTAGCGGCTCCGGCCGGCGCGGCGACGGGATTCCCCAAGCGTTTCATCTTCATCCGCAAATCGAGCGGACTGCGCCCGCTGGAGATGGCGCTGCCCACTTCCTCGAAGCGGGACAAGGAGCTCGATGAACAAAAGCAACCGGTCGAAGCGGATCTCGACCAGCACGAACTGCCCTTCTGGTTGCAGGGTCTCGAAGGCCACAAGGAGAACCTGACGATCCTGCAGGGTCTCTCCGCGAAGATGAGCGAGAATGTCCACTTCTCGTTCTCGTCCGTCATGGGCTGCTTCAAGTCGAACCGCAACACCCTGAGCGCGATCAAGCGGACGACGGTCGACTTCGAACTCGCCAAGCTCTTTCCCTCGCCCTTCGGCCACGTCGAGCTGTCCTTCGCCGATGGCCGCACCGGCATCGTCTCCGGCTACTCCGCTCCCGCCGCGCAGACGCGGAACTACTGCTATGCCGATCCCGAAACCGCGCGGGCCGAACTCTTCAAGTCGGTGCTGAATCCCGAGGCGGTGAACTCCGACAACGACATGCTCTCCTTCCTGCAGGGCAAGGAAGGCCTCGCGGCGAGCGGCATCGCCGGCCACGAGAAGCGGCGCCAGGAAATGCAGGTCGAATCGATCGAGGCGATCCGCGAGCGCAACAAGAAGCTGATCAAGGTTTCCGATTCGCTGGCCGGGTTCCTTCCCGAGATCTCTCCCGTCCACGCGAACGGCGGGCCGGATGCGACCACGCCCGAGAAGCAGGCGGCGATGACGGACGTGATGGTGGCGGCCTTGAAGGCCGGCCTCACCAACGTGGTCACCTACACGATCGACGATCTGGGAACGCCGATCATCGGCTTGCCCGGCAACGAAACCGATCGAGTCGGTATCCACCCGCTGGGCCATGATGAGGCCTTCGGCGGCGTTCCCGCGTGGAAGACCCGGGAGCAGATCCGGATCAGCCACGTGAACCAGATCAAGACGATCGTCGAGAAGCTCAAGCAAGTCCCCGAAGGCGACGGCACGATGTTCGACAACACGATGGTGATGTATTTCCCGGAGAACGGGGAGACCCACCACGGCATCGGGCTCGAATCCCCGTTCATCATCCTGTCCGGCCGCAACTGCAAACTGGACATCGCGGGCCGCTACATCCGCCTGCCCGTCCTGGGAGTGGAAGGACACAAGACTCTCGGCAACTGGTACACCACCTTGCTCAACGCCCACGGGAATCCGATCGAGCACTACGGCGACCTCGACCTCGAGATGGCGCGCAAGAAGCTTCCTCAGACGGGGGCGATTGAGCGGTTCATGGCGTGAGGGGGAGGGGGTTAATCTAAAAACCGAGTTGATAGCAGATGGTTGATTGTTGATAGTCCAGAATAGGAGGCTCTCTGGATATTGCTGCGTCTAGCTCATCCACGGCGGGGCGGGAAGCCCGAAATCAAAGAAGGACATTGCCCGCCGTTGGATGGGGCGTCTTGCTGGCCTTCAATCTGTATCCATGAGCTTCCACTTACCCTCGTCAAGTTTCAGCTCAATGCGCCATGGGCTACCCTTGCTACCGATCGGGTTATTCTTCTTAACCTTGGCTAGAATAAACTCATATTCATCCTTATCTTCCTGCGGTTGAGCAACAATCACATCAGGGCCAGCTTTATCATCGATAGCTTTGACCACATCAGCAAAGATCTTGATTACGCCCTTTCCAAAGTCTTCCTTCATTGCTTCGACGAAGCCTTCCTTATCGACTTGCTTCTGCAAATGCGGGTGGCACCAGTCTCGATAGAAATCTTCAAACTTTCCGGCGACAAGAAGTTTATTGATGGTCCTAGCTGCGGAAATCTGAGGGGACTCCTTGTCTTCGTCTGCCGAAGCAGAAAACGCAAATGCGAGGGTCAGTAAAGTGGCTATAATGGTTTTCATTTTGGGGGTGAATTTTCTGGCCTACGTTAGATGTGCGCTCACCGGCGCGGTTGAAGGGATGTTGAAATGCAATTGAAAAGCTTATGGCCGGTTGGTGCGACACGACTTGTTCTCCCGGTTCATTTTTGGCTGCCGGGCTTCATTCAGCGTTTGAGTTTAGATTTTTCATCTTCGAACCACCGCTCCAAGGACTTGAAGTGCTCCTTCTGTTCGTCCGTCAAACCATGAAGTTCTTCATCCCAGACCGTAAGATTCACGAGTGCCTTCCAAGCTCCGCCCTCTTCAATAAAGTAAGCTGCGCGAAAGTCGTCGATATGCGTATTATTGCCCTTGCAGATGACTGCCGCACAATCCCCCTTGATCTGTTCCTCAAACGTGACTGGCAAAATCGCCAATTTATCCGCTTTGGCTCCTTCCGAAAACTCTTGCAGGGCTACTTGCCTTAAATCACCAGGAAGATGCTTGGACGAGGCCAGCAATTTCTCCGCTGCCACTATATCCCCGCTCTTCAGCGCGGTATAGTAGTTCTTCAAACACTCGGACGGTGTGGATGTGTGACTCGATCGTTCATTGCAACCAACCACAACGAGCGCGAAGAAAACCGGAAGCCATTTCAGTGAATTCATCTTTGGGGAGAACAGTTTTATTCACCGACCGGTCGGAAATGCCCCCTGTTCTCCGACCGGTCGGAGAACAAGGACAAAGCCGACCCGGAAGTACGGATTTCTGGGCAATTGGTTCATGGTCGGGACGCTAGCGCCCTCATGATGGCGATCCAAGGGGAAAATCAGGAGTGTTGAGTGACGGTCTTGATGGGACGAATCAACCGAGATCGAGCGGGCAGGGGTGCCCGGCAGCGGGGTGCCTTATGACATGGCAATAGATCATCTTTGTTTTATTGCCGCTCCCGCGGCCACTCTCCGGGCAGTTCGCTGCGCTCCCGAGGTCAAGGGAACCGCTTCACCTCGCCCGCGGCGTCGGCGCGGACGGTGCCGTCGGGGCTCATCAGGGGCTTCGGATTTTCCGTGCGGCCGGGGGGGCGGCAGCCGGGGCCCATGCCCTGCAGGCCGAGGTCGTCCTTCATCGTGGCGGCGAACTCCTGCAAACGTCGTACTTCCTCCGGGTGCTCCTTCGCGACGTTCTTCGACTCGCCGATGTCCTTGCCGAGATGGAAGAGCTGAGGGGCCTGCTTGTCGCGGGCGAGGTGGAGTTTCCAAGGGCCGGAGCGGACGGCATCGAGCTCGAGGCCGCGGAAGTAGAAGAAGTGGTCGCGCGGCGGCTTGGCGCTGCTGTCGCCGGCGAGCGCGGGCCAGAGGTCGACGCCGTCGATCTTGCGGTCGGTCGGGACTTTCGCGCCGGCGAGGCGGGCGAAGGTGGGCAGGACGTCCATGTTCGAGGTGATGTTGTCGCTGCTGGTGCCGGCGGGGATTTTCCCCGGCCACCAGGCGAGGGTGGGCACGCGGATGCCGCCTTCGAGGGTCTCGCCCTTGGTGCCGCGCAGCGGGGTGTTGTTCGAGCCATGGGGCAGGGCGCCGCCGTTGTCGCTGGTGAAAATGACGAGGGTCTTCTCCGCGAGGCCGAGTTCGCGCAGGGCATCGAGAACCTGGCCGACGCTCCAGTCGACCTCCTCCGCCCAGTCGCCGAGCAGGCCGTTGGGCGACTTGCCGCGGAACCCGTCGGACGGGTAGAGCGGGAAGTGGACCGCGGTGTGGGGCAGGTAGAGGAAGAAGGGCTGGTCTTTCCGGTCGCGGAGGAATTTCACGGCGCGCTCCGTGTAGTGGCGGGTGATCGAGAACTGGTCGTCGACTTTGATTCGGCCGATGACCTTGTCGTTTTCCATCAAGGGCAGCGGCGGCTGGCCGTTGCCTTTGAGGCCGGTGTCGTCGCCTTGGCCCTTGGCCGCCTTCGGAGGCACGGGCAGCGGCTTGTCGGGGTTGCTCTTCGAACCTTCGGAGGCCAGGCCCATGTCGTTCGAATAGGGGATGCCGTAGTAGGAGTCGAAGCCCTGCTTGGTCGGCAGAAATGCCGCCTGGTCGCCGAGGTGCCACTTGCCGATGCAAGCGGTGGCGTAGCCGGCGTCCTTGAGGACCTCGGCGAGGGTCACTTCGTCGGGGTTCAAGCCGAGCGCACCGGCGGGGAAGAGCACGTGGGGAATCGGCAGCGCGCGCTTGGGGTAGCAGCCGGTCATCAGCGCGGTTCGCGACGGCGTGCAGAGCGGCGCGGCGTAGTGGCTGGTCAGCTTGCGGCCTTCTTTCGCCATCCGGTCGAGGTTCGGCGTGCGGTTGTTCGACCCGTAGGGGCCGATGTCCGCGTAGCCGAGGTCGTCGATGTTGATGACGATGAAGTTCGGCTTTTCGGCGGCGGCCGAAAGTGGCGCGAGGAGGGTGATCAGGAGTGCGAGGGCTTTCATGGGCGTTGGACAAAGGGGTAGATTTGGGGTGGCACCCGATTCGGGACGTGCCCCTTTTTCTACTTTCGGCAACGTCGGAACCTGTCCCCCAATATCTTTTAGGGACGGAGTAATACATAGAAGTGCGCCCGGCCGGCCGGGGGCAGATCGGTGATTTCCATAATGCTGCCATCGCCGACGGGCGTATCGGGCAGGACGGTCCAGGTGCTCGCGGGGCTGCCCTGGAGATCGGGCGACCGCCGAACTCCGAAGGCAACGCCGAACTCGGACTGATAGCGGATGGTAAACGAGGGGCCGGCGGGATCATGGCGGACGCTGAGGATCTGCGGCGCCGAGATTCCCACCTCGTGCGCGCCGACATCAAGCGAGGCACCTTGCGGCGAGTCGATTTGGAAAAAGTCGCGCGGGCCGGGATCGATGCCGAAGCGTGCGGTGAGATCGAGCCCGCCATCGACCAAGGGCGAGTCGGTTTTGAGCTGGAGCGCGATGAGGCGGTTCAGCGCCGGATCGCCTCCGGCGGGAGGCACTTTGAAGCGTGGGTCGGTGCTCCCCCCGACCGGCTGGCCACCGAGTTTTTCCTGCCCGCGCGAGGTTCGCCATGCCGAGAGCGAGCTGAACGATTGGCCGTTGTCCCGGATGACGAAGGCCGCTCCGCCGGACCAGTAATTGTTGCCGGCGAAAGTGACAGTGCCATCGCTGTCGGTGTCGACCAGCCGGGAACCGCCGGTGGTCACGAAGAGATTGTTGGCGATGATGACATCGTCGGGATCGAAGACGGGCGAGCGGATCTTGATTGCCGGGATGGTCGTGCCGGAGGGAAGGGCGGCGAGGCGCACGGTATTGCCGTGGATTTTCAGGTCGCGGACGTGGTTTGAGATGAAGATCCCGCTTGCGGCGAGGGAACCGGTGTCGCGGCCATCGTTCTCGGAGAGGTTGTAGCGGACCGTGTTGTTTTGATTCAGGTTGTCCCCGGCGCTGCCGTAGATGAGGAAGCCCGCGCCGTCGTTGTCGTGGCTGAAATTGTACTGCATCACCGAGTTGGTGACCTTCAGGTCGAGGTCGAAGCCGCCGCCGTCGCCGCCGAGGGTCCGGTTGTGGTGGGATTCGCAATGCTGGATGACGACGTTGTTGGAATGATAGGTCCAGATGCCGACGGGGCCTTCCGAAGCCGTGTTGTTCCACCCGTTGTCATGGGCGAGGCAGCGCTCGATCACCGCGCCGTCGACCCCGCCGAGAACGATGCCGCTGCCGGTGTTGGTCGTGCGATTTGGGTCGCCCCGCTGGTTGTAGGCCTGGCAATCGGCGACCAGGACCTGGGTGAGCGTGTTGGTGATGCCGGAGAAGCCGTAGGTTTCGATCCCGGTGTGGCGGTTGCCGTGGGCGATGATACGGGTGAGCTGGACGTCATGGTAGCCGGAGGAGCCGTTGTAGCCGCCGATGACCACGCCGCGTTCACCGAAACCGCTGGCCTCGATCTGGTCGAGGCGGAGGTGGTGGAGTTTCACGTTCCCCGGGAGGTCATTGTAAAAGACCAGACCGGAGCTGTTGCTGGTGGTGGTACCGTCGTTCGCGACGCCGGAGCCGGTTAGAATCAGGCGGCTGATCTCGAGGCCGCCGCAGTTGTAGGCGAGGATCGCGGGGCTATCACCGCCGTGGATGGTGGCGCTGCCGCTGCCGTAGCTGGTGACGGTGACGGGTGCGATGAGGAGTCCGGTGGGTGAGGTGCCGGAGTCCTGAGCGCTGAAGTTCAGGGTGCCGACAAAGGTCGTGCCGCCGGCGAGGAAGATCCGGTCCCCCGGTTCGAAGTCGACCGTGTTGAGATCATTGAAGCCAGTCTGGGTGGTGACCCAGAAATCGGTGGCTGTTAGCGTGCCGACGACCGCGAGGAGGATGCTTCCGAGCCTTGCGGCAGTCTCGGATATGCATCGGGTCCTGGTGGGATGAAGGCTCATCAGCGTAGGGGTCGGAGGAAGTGCTTGCGGAGCGCTGGGAAGGAAGCACAGCCCATACCTTGGGTCGAGGTGAAACCTGTTGACCGCCAAAGGGTCGGGATTTCATCCGGAAGCAGGTGTCCCGGACTCCAGCGTTATCGGGTGCAATCAGAGCGGCGTGGGCTTTCGGGGATAGGCCACTTTCCACAGCACCAGTCCGTGGGCCGGGGCGTTGATGCCGGACGTGCGGCGGTCGCGGTGAGCGAGCATGGCCGAGATTTCGGACGGTGGGAATTTCCCTTGGCCGACCTGCACCAGCGTCCCGGCGATCCCGCGGCACATCTTGTAAAGGAAGCCTTCGCCTTCGAGGAGGACGGTGATTTCGGAGCCGCTGCGCGAGACTTCGCAGCGGGTCAGGGTGCGGGTGGAATCGCCGAGCACGCCGGCGCGTTTGGCAGTGAAGGAGCGAAAGTCGTGGCGTCCGACAAAGAGCGCCGCGGCGGCTTTCATCGCGGCGAGATCGAGCGGCGGCGCGACATGCCAAGCGCGGTGGCGGAGCAGGGGATTCGCCGCCGGGTGGTTCCAGACGGTGTATCGGTACTGCTTGGTGATCGCGTCGAAGCGGGCGTTGAAAGTGGCGGTGGCGCGGGTGGCGGCGACCACGCGGATGTCATCCGGCAGGCCGGAATTGACCGCCAGCGCGAGTTGGCGGACGGGCATGCGGACCTCATCGGGCGGCACTTCGAAATGCGCCACGAGGCCGATTGCGTGGACGCCGGTGTCGGTGCGGCTGGAGCTGACGAGCTTCGGGCTGCTGGGGAAGAGCCGGGCGAGCGCCGCTTCCACTTGGTCCGCCACGCCGCGGCCGCTATTTTGCGACTGCCAGCCGTGGTAGGCGGTGCCGTCGTAGGCCAGGGTGAGTTTGAATTTCGGCATGCGCGGTTCAAGACAACGCGGAAGAAGACATGATGACAACGAAAGCGGCGAAACTTCGCGAAAATGGAGGCAGGGTCAGAATCGATCCGAAAACCAGCAAGATGGATCGGGACCGGGAAGCACGGTATTGAGCAATCAAGCGATCGGGAGCGATGGTTTCAGCCGGTAAGCGAGGTCGGGGCACCCAAAGACTCGCCGACTAAAGTCAGCGCTCCGCCGGACGTTCGGATCGGGCCCTTAAAACCCCACCCTGAAATTTCGTCAATTTTGTCCCTTTCGTTGTTCCCATCCTGCTTTTCCATTTCGGGAGCCGCCGCCAAATGATGGACTGAGACTGGCAAGCGCGCGCGGAGGTCGCTAAAGTCCGCCGCAGATGATCCGCCCGCGCCACCTACTGCCGATGCTTTGTTGCCTGCTCCCGGCCGGGCTGCGGGCCCAGGAGGCGGGCTGGGACTACCGCCTGGCGCACGGGATCTCAAGCCGGCTGGGGGAGGTGGAGCAGGAGCTGAAGATGATCGCCCGGCAGTTGCCGGCGCTGCCGACGGTGCCGGTGGGCGACCAGGGAGGCACCGGTGGATTCGCCATCCTGCCGCTGCAGGAGCGTCCGGAAAAAGGGAGCGGGATCGCGGTGGAAGTCCGCTTGCCGGAAGCCGGGATGGTCGATCTGGTGGCGCTGGTGCCGTCGCGTCGCTACGGCGTCGGCGGGCTGGAAGCGCAGTTCGGGATGCCGGACGAATTTACGGTGGAGCTGCTCGACAAGGACGGCAAGGTGATCGCCCGGATCGCTGACGAGCGGGCGTTGTGGGCGGATCCGGTGCGGGCCGGTCACCCCTTTGTTTATCCCGTCTCGCCGCCGGTGGAAGCCGCCGCGCTGCGGGTCTCGGCCGGGCGCTTGCGGCTGGATTCCGATGTCTCGGAGAGCTTCGTCTATGCTTGGGCGGAGGCCTTCGTGTTCGCGGGCGAACGCAACCTCGCGCGCGGTGCCAAGGTCACCAGTAGCGGCGGCCAGGCACCTTCCGCGCCGTGGTTGTGGAGCAATTCCTTCCTGGTCGACGGCCAGACCCCGCTGGGGTTGCCCGAGATTCCGGCGGGCGAGCATCGCAATGTCGGCTGGATTTCCGAAGGCCGGGAAAAGGCGACCGACAGCGTCTGGCTGGAGGTCGATCTCGGCGAGGAGCGCTCCTTCGACACGGTCCGCTTGTTCCCCGCGAAACGGCCGACTTCCGATCTGCCCAGCGGCTTCGGCTTCCCGCGGCGCTTCAGCATTTCCGTGCCGGACGGGACCGGGGTCAAGGGGGCGGAGACCACGGTGGAGATGGGCAATCCCGGCCACAGCCCGGTCGATGTCCCGCTGGGTCCCAGCCGCGGACGCAAGGTCCGGATCGATGTCGCCGAACTCTGGAAAGTGTTCAAAGACTACCCGGCATTCTTTGCCCTGAGCGAAATCGAGGTGCTGGAAGGCGAGGAGAAGCGCAACGCCGGCGCGGTGGTGCGCTCGCCCGACGGCATGGGCAACGTGATCGGCTCCGGCCTGCAATACTGGAACGCCGCGAGCCTCAGCGACGGCTTCGGCCCGGACGGCCGGCTGGTTTCGCGGCGGGAATGGCTGATGCAGCTCGACCAGCGCTTGAAGCTGGAGCAAAGGCGGCACGCGCTGGAGCTGGAAGCCGCGGGGATCGTCGACCGCTCGCGCCGCACCGGTCTTTGGGTCTTCGCGCTGCTCGGCGGAGCCGGGGCGCTGGTGCTGATCGCCCTGCCGATCCGCTACCGGATGCGGGAAAAGCGCGAGCTGGCCCGGGTCCGCGAGCGGATCGCCGGCGACCTGCACGACGAGGTGGGCAGCAACCTCGGCAGCATCCAGATGTTCGCTGACCTGGCCGAGAGCCACGCCGGACCGTCGAAAGAGCTCAAGCGCATCCAGCGGATCGCCGCGGAGACGGTCAGCGCGGTGCGCGACATCGTCTGGCTGCTGCGGCCGCAGGGTGACCACCGGATCGGCACCGCGGAGCACCTGCGCGAGACCGGCTCGATCATGCTGGAGGCGCTCGATTGGGAATTCCACGCCAACGAAGCGGCCTGGCAAACCGAGCTGAGCGACGAGGCCAACCGCCATCTTTTCCTCTACTACCGCGAGGCCCTGCACAACGTCCTGCGCCACTCCGGCGCCGGGCGGGTGGAAATCCGGGCCGCCGAGGAAGCGGGCAAGTTCCGTCTGGTCATCGCCGACGACGGCAGCGGCATCCCGCCGGAAAAGATGGAGCGCCCCTCCACACTCCGGGCCCTGCGTCAGCGCGTCGAGGCACTGGGTGCCGAGTTCAAGGTGGACAGCGGCGCGGAGAAAGGCACCCGCCTCGAACTCGCCATCCCGCTGGACCGCAAGCGGGGGAAGTGATTCGACTGTTCAGCCCGGTCCAAGAGTGAACTGCGACTTCGCGCCGAAAAAGTTGGTTTCGCCATTTCATTCCTTGGAACCTTGAGCCGTTGCCTCATTCTCCGCGGGTCACCACTGCTCGATTGACATCGCCGACAAATGCTGTTCATGTGAACTCATGGTAAGTCTTGAAACACCCCTAGCAACTGCGCGTGGAGCCGGTGTGGTTTACACCAAGCCTTGGATGGTTGAGCTAGTGCTCGATTTGGCGGGGTATGTTCCCGGCAAACGCCTCGCTGAGCTTGTTGCCTTGGAACCGTCTGCCGGCGACGGAGCCTTCCTAAGTGCGATGGTCCGGCGGTTGGTCGCCTCTTGCGAAGCGCACGGGATTCCACTGACACAAGCAAGTTCTGCGATTCAGGCGTTTGAGATCGATGCTGACGCCGTTCAACGCGCAGTCGGCGTGGTTTGCGGCACCTTGAAGGATCTTGGAATTTCTGGACCTGCGGCGGCAAAGCTCGCCGGGCAATGGATCAAGGTTGCCGATTTTCTTGAAGCTTCCCTGTGTTTTCCGATTGCGGACTTTGTGATCGGTAATCCGCCCTATATTCGCCTTGAGGAAATACCCGCCAACAAGGCTGCATTTTACCGCAGTGGCTTTAGCGCAATGCGCGGGAGGGCGGACATCTACGTCGCTTTCTACCAAGCTGCCCTATACCAATTGAAACCAGACGGTGTTTGCGCCTACATTTGTGCAGACCGTTGGATGCTCAACGACTACGGAAGCGCGTTACGCGAATTCATTACGACCGAGGGATACAGCGTCCGCCATGTGATTGAAGCTCACGACGTTGCTGCTTTCGAAGAAGAAGTTTCAGCGTACCCAGCGGTTACGATCATCGCGAGAGAAGCACAGGGTCCAGTCACGGTCTCAAAAGCCCTGCCTGGTATTGAACTTGTCGAGTCGTCAACGCTCGTTCTCTCTCTCGAGAGAGCTAGCTCGTCTCCTGTCTTGCGCGTTGCCCGCTTTCCCGACTGGTTCCGCGGTACAGAACCTTGGCCGTGTTCATCGCCTGAAGCCCTTAGCTTGCTCAAGCACCTCGAGGCCACGTGTTTCCCGCTCGAATGCAAAATCACGGCGACAAAAATTGGAATCGGCGTCGCCACCGGAGCGGACCGTGTTTTCATATCGGCACGAAAGCCTGATATCGAGCCGGACCGGATCCTCCCTTTGGCATTGGCTTCCGATCTTATCGACGGTCGCGTTGAGTGGTCAGGTCACTGCCTTGCGAATCCATGGGATGAAAAGGGCTTGGTCGATCTTGATCAATACCCGCGCTTCGAAGCCCTCCTTCGGCCTCATCTCGATATCCTTACGAGCCGCCACACGGCCAAAAAAGATCGCCCGCAGAATTGGCACAAAACCATTGATCGGGTAAACCTAGGTCTCTTCAAGAAGGACAAGCTCTACATCGCTGACATAAAAGAACGGCTTCTCCCAGCGCTAGATCTCGGGAAAACCTATCCTCAGCACAATCTTTACTGGATTACTTCGGAATCTTGGGATCTTCGCGTACTAGGGGCCTTGCTTATGTCGGCCGTTGGCGAGTTTTTCATCCACTGCTATGGCGTTCGCATGCGAGGTGGCTACTTGCGGTTCCAAGCTCAGTACCTCCGTCGCATCCGAGTGCCTGATCCGGCCAGCATTCCACCTGAACTCGCCCAAACACTCCGCATCGCCTTTGAAAATCAAGATTTCGAGCTAGCTACGCGCGCGGCAATGGAGGCCTATCAGATCGAAAATATCCCCCAATGATGCCACTTCTCGAGACCGACCTATTTTACAAAGCAATCAAGCATTGGTGGGCTTCGAAAAAGGGCGCTGCTCCGAAAAAGGCTCAGGGCGGAACACGCGATGCCAATCTACACGGTAAAACCATGGACGGGTTCGCTGAGGCCATCAGGGACTTTCTTATTGGGCTGAACGTAAAGCCTGAGCACATTTTTTCGGGTGGTCATCTCACCGCGACCCCGTCGATTCTTCCATCGTATTTCAGGCCTTCCAAGAACTGGGATCTCATCGTACTTGGTGGCAGCCGCTTTCACCCGGCTCCCAGAGACAGCGGTGGCCCGGTGCTTTACGTTGCGGTCGAATTCAAGTCGCAGGACAAGAGTATCGGGAACAACCAGAACAACCGGCTTGAAGAGAGCCTAGGCAACGCTGTCGACTTTTGGACCACATATCAAAATTCCGGCTTTGAGTGCTTACTGCCTCGCCCTTGGCTTGGTTATCTTTTTGTCGGGAAATACGAACCTGACGCCGATGGGAAATCCGTCCGGATCGAACAGCCACATTTTCTTGCGATGAAACCGTTCCGCACGGATGGAAGTGATGACCTGAGAAAGTTTGCAGGTCCTTCGTATGCGGAACGCTACAAGATCTTCATGAAACAGAGTATCGGTGCGCGGCTGTACGATGCGGGGGCTTTTATCGTGACCGACGAAACCATCGCGAAGCAGAAAATCAACCACCGTATTCCGCTCTTGGAGTTCGGGGCGGCAAACTTCTTGCGAAGCCTAAAAGCACAGATCTTGGCGCATTATCCCGGAGCGAGAATCAAGCCTGGTTCGCTCGCTTCCAAAATCTGAATGGCGCTGCGATTGCGACGCCCCGTTTCGATCCCGACTCAAACCCGGGCTTTGCCAAAGCGGCGGGACCGGTCCATGATCTCTGCGGTGGCTGCGAAAACTTCTACGAAAGCGGATCCGGAACTGAAGAAAATCCGGCTGGTTCTGATCGAGGACCATGCCGACTTCCGCGAGTCGGTGTCGATGGTCCTGACCGAGCGCGGCTACGACTGCGTCGGCGAGTATTCGACGATGGAGGACGCGCTCGAAGCCTTTCGTGGCGGGCTGTCGGCGGACCTGGTGCTGTCCGACCTCGGGCTGCCGGGGATGAGCGGGATCGAGGGCATCAAAAAGATCCGTGAGCTGTTGCCGCTGGTGCAGGTGCTGGTTTTGACGGCGTTCACCGACAAGGCGAAGGTCTTCGCCGCGCTGGAAGCCGGAGCCCACGGCTATCTGGTGAAGGCCGGCAGCGCGACGCGTTTGATCAGCACCTTGGAAGAAGTGCTGGCCGGCGGCACGCCGCTCGACCCGAAGATCGCCGGGATGATCCTCCAGACTTTCCGCCAGCTCAGCCCGATCCCTGGCGCGGAAACCCTGTCGGCCCGCGAGTGCGAGGTGCTCCAGCTTTCCGCCAAAGGCCTGACCCGGCAGGAGGTGGCCGACCAACTGGCGATCAGCACCCACTCGGTCACCGAGTACATCAAGCGCTGCTTCGACAAGCTCCACGTCCGCAACCTGCCCGCCGCCGTCAGCGAGGCGATCCGCCGGGGATTGCTCGATTTGTCGTGATGCCCGCCGTGTCCCAAATCTTGGGGACATGACAAGACCCTGTTTTTCGAGCACCTTCTCCCCATCCGAAGGGACCAGTCCCCGGGGATGAAAATAATTTCATGACGAAATTCATCGGGGCCGCATGAGTGTGCGGCCCCTTTTCGTGTCCGGATGCCGGGGTGGTTCCGCGGGCGATCCTCGGGAATCGATCCCCGGCGCCGTGTCCCTAATCTTGGGGACATGACAAGACCCGCATTTTCGGGCAGGTTACTCATATCCGAAGGCGAGCAATCGCCGGGGATGAAATAAATTTCATGACGAAATTCATCGGGGCCGCGTGAGTGCGCGGCCCCTTTTCGTGTCCGGATGGCGCGTCTTTCGCCCTGCCCGTTTCCCGTCTTCCCGCGGGAATTGTCTTGCCGCTGGCGGAGACGGGCTGGTTCGCTCACGGGAATATGGAACCTTCCTCCGCCTATGAAACGGGCCAGGCCTTCGGCCGGTCCATCCTCATCGGCCTCGTCGCGTTCGCCCTGCTTGGAGGCGGATTGGTCTTTGTCATTACGATGATCAAGGCGACCACCAGTAAGACCCGCGGGTGGATCACCGGTGCGGTGGTTTCCGGCGTGGTGGCCCTGGTCGGTCTGCTCGGTGCGGTCGGCTTGGCGGCGAGCTCGCTCGGGAAAGCAATCCAGGCCAACAAATCAGAAGGCGACCGGAAGAACAGGCTGGCCTCGGACGACGGGCGGTACCGGCTTGAGGTTCCCAAGAGTTGGAAAGAAATGCCGGAGCTCAACGACGCCGCTGGAATCGTTGCCGGCAATGCTTTCCGCGAGCAATACGTGCTGGTGATCGAGAACTCCAAGGCCGACTTCGTCGGGAGCCTCGAAGACTTCGACCAGCTCACCAGTGAGGGGCTTCGGGAAAATCTGGAGGATCCCGAAATTTCGAAACCGGAGAATCGGAAAGTCGGCGCTTACCCCGCCCTTCACCGCCGGGTCCTCGGCACCTCCGACAAAATTCGGGTCGTCTATCAAATCTCGTCGGTCGAGACGGCCGACGCATTCTACCAAGTGATGATGTGGACCATTCCTTCCCGCGAAGCCGCCGCGCTTCCCGTGTTCCGGGAGGTGATCGACAGTTTCAACGCCAAGGCAGGCCCGCCGGAGGAGAATCCCGCCGCCGGGTCGCTGACGGGGGACGATACCCGTTCACGGGTCGTGCGGATCATCGTCGGGCAGCTCGGGATCAGTCCGGCCAAGGTGACACTGGCGTCCCGATTCACTGAGGATCTCGGGACCGATAGCCTCGACATCGTCGAGCTGGTCATGGCCGTCGAAGAGGACTTCGGCGTCGCAATCCCCGATGAGACGGCGGCGAACCTGAAGACCGTCGGCGACCTGGTGCGATGGATCGATGCTCAGGCCGGCAAGGTGGAGAAGTAGCCTAGCGCATCTTCCGGCCGTCGAGACTCAGCGCCGTCATCCGCCATTCGTGAGCTTTGGCCCTCACCGGCCGCTGGATGCGCTCGACGAAACGGCCCGGCCAGACCGATCCGTCCGCGGCTTTCCAGTGCTCGGAGAAGACCACGTCGACATCCGCGCCGCGGGTGGAGTCGAGGCCGTTGAGGGAAAATTGCAGGCGCTTCAGCAAGCGGCTCTCGGTCCCGATCCACGCGATGAAGTCATCGCCTGCGGCCGCCCCGAAGCCGGGTGTAAGGCTTCCAGCCACGAGCTGGCAGGATTCTCCGTCGAGCTCGCGGGGTTGGAGCACACGCAGCCCGCTGCCCTTCACCGACAGCCACGAAGTGCCGAAAAGGAAGCTGGTGTAAGCGTCGGCCACCAACGCGGCGGCATCGAGCACCTCTTCATCGCCGCTGGCCAAGGTCCCGTTGTTCCGCACCTCGATCTGGCGGCCGGTGCGCCGCACTTCCTTGGTCCCATCCGGCCCGGTGTGGAGTTGTCGGACGCTCTGCTGCCGCGGACGGTAGGTTTCCACGGAGTCCTTGCGGAATCCCGGATCGGTCAGCACCGGTTGCAGCCGGGTGGCGATGGCACTCCACTTGCCCGCATAGGCGGTGTCGACCCTTTGGTAATTCAACCAAGGATCCCCGTGGGCGCGGGCCGATTGGCGCAGCAGATCCGTGGCGCCGGCGGGGGATGTCGGTCCCGCGTCCGCACCAGGCCGGGGCAGGGTGGAGCACGAGCTGAAAAGAATGATCGCGGGAAGAACGGCCAAAAGGAGTCGCATGGAGAAACAAAGATCGGATCTCCATCCGGTCAAGACGCCCTCGCGGAATCCGATTTCAGGTCGGCCCCGGGTTAAAATGCTGAAAAAGCAGCAATTTCAGGTTGACTGCCAACCTCTGAAATGCTGTTTTTCCAGCATGAAGATGACAACCTCCTCAGGAAGCCGGGCACTTTGCAGGGTGCTGGCGATGGCCGCGGCTGTGACCTTGCTTCCAGGCTGTGCCGATTTCTGGCGCATCAAACGCCCGGTCACAAAAGTAGCCGCGGAACCGCCGGAATTCGTCCGTTCACCTTCCCAACCGGTTCCACCCGAACCCGAGAAACGCCTTGAGCCAGCCCCGGAACCCGTCCCCGAGCCTCCCGTGGTGCAGCCGCCGTCCGGCCCTCGCCCGGTCGCTATTCCGGTGCCGGGGAAAGACGGCTTCGTCTTCAGTCCTTACAATAACAAGGTGATCGACGTGAAGGGTTTCCGCTCTGGTGCGCTGGTTGCGGATCCGACTTATCCGATGAGCGAGCGGAAGTTTTTCCGGGTGCCGTGACTCCGCGTCAGGGGTTTTCCGGTGATGATTTGGCAGCAGGCGGAGTTTCCAGTCCGTATTCCGCGGCGAGGTCGTCGTGGGATTGGTTGACGAAGACCGACTGGCCCAGCGGATGGGAATCACCCAACACGCGGTGGATTGCTCGCCGGTAGAGGTCGATCATGCCGGAAACGGCCTGGGCGGCCAAGGTGACGGACGAGGGGGCGGCCTGGTGGAGGAAATGCGCCTCGTGCTCCACCGAGGATTCCTCGCGTTGCATGTAACGGAGCAGCGCTTCGACCTTTGCCAACCGTACGGAGTCGGGCTCGCCGCGACTCATCGATTCCTCGAAGTTCCGCTTGAGTGCCTTTTCTTCGATCCGAAGGGCGTCGAAGCGTTTTTTCAGATCGTTTGCAGCAGGTTGACCGATCTCGGCGATCTCTTGCTCCAGTGCCTGCAGCTTGAGTTCCATCTCGGCGATCTTTTCAGCGAGGGGGGTGATCATGTCGGGATTCGTGTTCATGGGCGTCAGGGGTGGATCGTCCACCACACTAAATCTTACCTGAATCGCTTGGCATCGCCATGGGTTTTTCAAGATCGGGACATGAGGGAAGGTGATCCGTTGCAAGCCCGCGGATCGCGCTTACGGTTTTAATCGAGAGAATCCGCACCGCCGGGACTCCCAAACCCCAACCGACCCCTACCATGACCCCCATCGATTCCCCCATCCGCGCCTCCGAAAGCCCTCTTCCGCCCGCGGCCCCGCCCTATGTGAACGAAGAGCCGAACCTCACGATGGTCCTCCAAGGACTCGACGAGGCCGAGAATGAGACCCGCGAGGCGGTGGCCGCGGCTTACGAGCAACAGGCCCTGCTCAGTGACGAGCCGGAAGAAGCGCTCGACGACATCGACTTCATCGAGGGCGAGCAAGAATCCACTCCGCCCGAGCTGGCCGCGATGCATCTGGAGCTGATTCCGGAAGACCAAGAGTGATCTGCGGCTTTCTTCTCAAGGTGCCGGCTTGAACCAGATGTTGCGGAAGCGCATCGGGTTGCCGTGGTCTTGAAATTCGAGCCGGCTGCTGTCGTTCCGGGTGTCGATCTCCACCGCGTCCTGCACCAACACGCCGTTGTGGGTAACGCTCAGGCGGGCCTTCTCGGCGACCTTGCCGTCCTTGACCACCGCGCGACGGATGACGATGTCGTAGCTTTGCCATTCGCCGGGTTTGCGGCTGGCATTTGCGAGCGGCGGCTGCTTGCCATAGAGCGCCGCGGCCTGGCCGTCGGGGTAGGTATCGTTTTGAAAGGAATCGAGCACCTGCACCTCCGGGAAGCCGTCGAGGAAGACCCCGCTGTTACCGCGACCCTGGCCCTCGCCTTTGACCACGGCGGGGGTGGCCCACTCGATGTGGAGGTGGCCGTCGCCCTTAAGCGGAATCTCGCATTTCAGAGGACCGGTGCCGGCCACCACTTCCATAAAGCCGTCCGCCAGCCGCCATTTTGCCGGCTCGCCCCTGGATTTCCAGGAATCGAGGGAGCTGCCGTCGAAAAGAACCACCGCTGAGGCGGGAGCGGGCACGAGCTTGCCGTCGTACTTCGGCTCCACCACCGGCGGGCGGGGGCGTTCCATGCTGTGGGCAGGCCACGCCTTTTCCGCGGCGGGTGGGGCCTGGGAGAAAATCACGCCGGTTCCGGCAAAGCTGGCGGCAAGGAGGAGGCAAGGCAGGGGTTTCATCAGCGGGATCTACGAATGAGGCGGGCGACGATGTTTCAGCGCGCTCGGCGGGTCGGTGAAGGTCGTTGCGGGGTTCACCACAGACGGCTTGTTAGAATACAGGATTTGGTTCGGCGGAATCATTGAGAAGACGGGCTTTAACCCCGCCTCCTCAAAAACTCCGCCGGGGACACCCCGTGCACCCGCTTGAAGACGCGGGAGAAGTGGAAGGCATCGAGCCCGAGTTGTTCGGCCACTTCGCGGACGATCATCTGCCCGCCATCGAGCAAGGCTGCGGCGTGGCGCATCCGGCAGCGGAGCAGCGCGTGATACGGCGTCTCGTGGCCGTGGAGTGAGAACAAACGCGACAGATAGGCGGGCGACACATGGCACGCTGCGGCGACTTCCGCGGCGGTGGCAAACTCGAGGAAGCGCTCCTCAATGCAGCCGCGGCATTTCAGAAAGGTCTGGTAGGACTGGTCGCGACCGCCGCCGGCAACCATCGACTCCGCCAAGGTGAGCAGCAAGATCTCCGCCTGCAGGGCGGCGATCCGAGCAGCCTGCGGGCCGCTGTGCTGGCCGGCTTCGAGGACTTGCTCGAAGGCGCGTTCGACCTCGTCGGGATCGCCCGCGCCGCGGCACGATCCCGGCGAGAGCCCGGCGGCCCGCAACAGGTCGCCGCCGGCCCGGCCGCTGAAATCGAGGAAGTACTTCCGCAGGGGATCCGCCGGGTCGGACTCGATCCGGTGCCCACAGCCCGGACCGTAGGAAAAGACCGCGCCGCGCCGCAGCGGCCAGTCCTTTCCCGCCAGCAGCAGGCTTCCCGATCCCCCGGCGACAAACTCCACGCAGAGGAAAGGAAAGTCCGCCCGCTCGACCCGGAAGTCCGGCGCGCAGGATTCCCAGCCGCCGCAAACGACCGTCAGGCTGTGGCCGGCGGGCGGCTTGAGATTCAGATAAAAGCGCCGCGCCTCCGTCACCTGGCGGGAGACAAAGGTTGGCGGCTCCACGGGGGTCCGGTCCACGGGAATGAGGATGTTTGCCGGTGATGACAGGTCAAGAATCGTCATGCATCGGCGAAAATCCGGCATGGCGCACGGACCGCTTTCCGCCCATCGTCACCGCCTCCATGAAAACCCGCCCGCTCGGCTCCACCGGCCTCCAGGTTCCCGTTCTCGGTTTCGGCGCGTCGTCGCTCGGCTCCGTCTTCCGCCCCGTCTCGCTCGACGCCTGCGTCGCCACCGTCCAGGCCGCGCTCGAAGGCGGGATGAACTTCATCGACGTATCCCCGTCCTACGGCGAGACCCTCGCCGAACTCCGCCTCGGCCGCGCGCTGGAAGGCGTGCCACGCGATTCCTACCTGCTCGCCACCAAGATCGGCAGCTACTCCGAGCCGCGCGGCGACTACGATTACTCTCGTCCTTCCACCGAGCGCAGCATCGAGCACAGCCTGAAGCGCCTCGGCGTCGATTACATCGACCTGATCCAGTGCCACGACATCGAGTTCGCCGATCACGACCAGATCCTCGATGAAACCCTGCCGACCCTGCTCCGCCTGAAAGAGCAGGGCATCGTCCGCCACATCGGCATCACCGGCCTGCCGCTCAGCATCTACAAGTCCATCCTCGACCGCGCCGAGCCCGGCGTCGTCGAGACCGTGCTGTCCTTCTGCCACTACGAGCTGAACGACACCTCTTTCGGCGATCTCATTCCTTATCTTCAGGGTAAGGGCGTCGGCATCATCAATGCCTCGCCCACCGGCATGGGCCTGCTCACCCAGCGCGGCGTCCCGGCCTGGCATCCGTCCACCCCGGCGATCCAGGATGGCTGCCGCAAGGCGATGGAGCATTGCCGCTCGAAGGGTGTCGACATCGTCCGCCTCGCCCTCCAGTTCGCCTGCGACAACGAGGCGATCGCCTGTACCCTCGTCGGCTCCGCGAACCCCGCCAACATCAAGGCGAACATCGAGCGCCTCGAAGCGCCCTTCGACCGCGAGCTGCTCGCCGAGGTGATGGAAATCCTCGAGCCCATCCACAACTTCAACTGGACCCGCGGGCTCCCGCAGCACCGGGATCCGATCCTGGGATGAAGAATATTGAACAACGAAAAGGGCGAAACGAACGAAAGTGAAGAAGGGAAAGACCACGCATTCACAAGCCGCGGAACTTACCTGAAACATCCGCCCAAAGTCCCACTTCCCCTTTTCGCCCATTTCGCTCGTTTCGTTGTTCCACCCGCCTTTCCCCATGCAATTTTTCGACCTCTCCCAACCCCTGTTCGACGACTGCCCGAACTGCCACGTCCACCCCGCGGTGCGCCTGCCCGTCACCGCGGACCATCCCGCCGACGGCTGGCGGATGGAGGAATTCCACATGGCCTCGCACACCGGCACCCACCTCGATGCCCCGCTGCACAAGATCGCCGGCGGCAAGTCGATCGACCAGATGCCGCTCGAGTCGTTCTGCGGGAAATGCCGCATCCTCGACCTCACCCACCTGCCCGCCGCCCATCCGATCGGCCCGGCGGACCTGCAGGGCGCGCAATCCGGCGAGATCGTCCTGCTCAACACCGGCTGGGGCCACCAGCGCGCCAAGACCGACGAGTGGATCCACCGCTCGCCCTACCTCGCGCCCGACGGCGCGCAGTGGATCGTCGATCACGGCATCCGCGCAGTCGGCATCGACCACTTCTCGATCGGCGGCACCGGCCCCGACAACACCCCGACCCACGAGATCCTGCTCGGCAACGGCGTGTGGGTGATCGAGGAACTCTGCTTCCGCGATGGCTGGCGCGAGTTCGCCGAAGGGGCGGAGTTCATGGCCCTGCCGCTCTTGCTGCCGGGTTTTTCCGGCTCGCCCTGCCGGGCCGTGCTCATGAAAACATCATGAAACTCCTCGTCCACATCCACCCCGACGACAACGTCGCCGTAGCCCCGCAGGCCATCGCCGCCGGGACCCGCGAGGGTGAGCTCGTCTTCACCGACATCCCCGCCGGCCACAAGGCGGCGCTGCGGCCTATCGCCGCGGGCGAGCCGGTGATCAAGTATGGCTTCCCCATCGGCCTCGCCACCGCGGCCATCGCGCCGGGCGAACATGTCCACGTCCACAATGTCCGCAGCGGCCTCGGCGAGGACACCGAACTGAAATACGAGGCCTCCCGTACTTCCCCGGCCGCCCCCGGCGAGGTCCCGACCTTCCTCGGCTACCGCCGCCCCGACGGCCGGGCCGCGACCCGCAACGAGATCTGGATCATCAACACGGTCGCCTGCGTCAACGTCCCCAGCCAGCGCATCGCCGATCTCGCGGCGAAGGAGTTCGTCACACACGGCGGGCCGGTCGACGGCATCCACGCCTTCACCCATCCCTACGGCTGCTCGCAGCTCGGCGACGACCTCGGCCACACCCGCAAGATCCTCGCCGGCCTGGTCCGCCACCCGAACGCCGCCGCGGTGCTGATCCTCGGCCTTGGTTGCGAGAACAACACGCTCAAGTCCTTCCTCGCCGAAGCCGGCACGCTCGATCCCCAGCGCGTCCGCTTCTTCAACGCGCAGGACGTGCAGGATGAAATCGAGCACGGCCTCGAAGCGATGCAAGGGCTGGTGGACTACGCCTCGCAGTTCAAGCGCCAGCCGATCCCCGCGAGCGAGCTGGTGCTCGGCATGAAGTGCGGCGGCAGCGACGGCTTCAGCGGCATCACCGCGAATCCGCTGGTCGGCCGCATCGCCGACCGCCTCTGCGCGTGGGGCGGCACCGCCATCTTGACCGAGGTTCCCGAGATGTTCGGCGCCGAAGCCCCGCTCTTCAACCGCTGCGACAGCGAGGCGACCTTCAACGAGGCGCTCGGCATGGTGAACGAGTTCAAGGACTACTTCCGCCGCCACGGCGAGGCTGTCCACGAGAACCCCTCGCCCGGCAACAAGGACGGCGGCATCACCACCCTCGAGGAGAAATCGCTCGGCTGCATCCAGAAGGGCGGCCGCGCGCCGGTGAAGCAGGTCGTCGGCTACGGCGATGCCGCCACGCAGGGACTCGGCGGACTTTGCCTGGTCGAAGCCCCCGGCAACGACGGCGTCTCCTGCACCGCCCTCGCCGCCGCCGGCGCGCACGAGATCCTCTTCACCACCGGCCGTGGCACTCCGCTTGGCGTGCCGGTGCCGACGCTCAAGATCGCCTCCAACCATTCACTCGCCGAACGAAAGCCCAACTGGATCGACTTCGACGCCGGCGTCCTGTTAGAGCCCGATGTCTCCGTCGACGGAATCACCGACCGCATGATGTCCCTCATCCTCGAAGTCGCCTCAGGCAAGGAAGCCCGCAACGAGATCAACGGCTTCCGCGAAATCACCATCTGGAAACAAGGCGTAACCCTGTGACCTCCGGCGGAGCGCTGACTTTAGTCGGCTCCCCAACCCCGACCATCCAAGCCGACTAAAGTCAGCGCTCCCTTAAATCCCATGATCCTCCAATTCGGTGCCGGCAATTTCCTCCGCGCCTTCGTCGACCTCTTCGTGTCCCAAACCGGCTTCGACGAAATCGTCGTCGTCCAGTCCACCGGCATCGAGCGCGCCGAGGCCTTGAACCGCGCAGGCGGCAAGTACCACGTCGCGATCCAAGGCTTCTCCGGCGGCCGGGTGATCGACGAGACCGAAAGAGTCACGTCCATCAAACAAGCCCTCCACGCCGGAACGCAGTGGGACCAGATCCTCGATGTCGTCCGCGACCCGGCACTGCGCTGGATCGTCTCGAACACCACCGAAGCAGGCTTTGCACTCGACGAGGCGGACGTTCCCAACACCGGCGTACCACATTCCTTCCCCGCGAAACTCCTGTCCGTCCTGCTCACCCGCCACGCCGCCGGGCTCCCGGGTCCAACGATCCTTCCCTGCGAGCTTATCGAAAGCAACGGCAAGCGCCTCCGCGACCTCGTCCTCGAACAGGCCGCCCGTTGGCTCGTTTCGCCGGAAGCGATCACCTGGCTGAAGTTGGACTGCATCTGGGTCAACAACCTCGTTGATCGCATCGTCCCCGGCCCGCCGAAAAGCCATCCGCAGTTAGAGAGCGATCCGCTCCTGCTGTCCGCCGAGCCGTTCGCCTTCTGGGCGATCGAAACCGCGGGCGAGTTCGAGCTGAAACACCCGGCCATCGTCACCGCGCCGGACATCACGCCGTACTACCTGCGGAAAGTCCGCATCCTCAACGGCCTCCACTCCGCGCTGGTCTGCAAGGCGCTGCCGATGGGCATCGAGACCGTCCGCGAGGCGGTCGAGCACCCGGAGGTCGGTCCCTGGCTGCAACGGCTTCTCGACGAGGAGATCGTTCCCATCCTCGAAGGCCGCGTCGAAGACCCCGCCGCCTTCGGCCGCACCACCCTCGACCGCTTCCGCAATCCCTTCCTTGAGCACAAGCTCTCGGCGATCGCGCTGAACCACGAGGCGAAGATGAAGGTCCGCCTGCTTCCGACCTACGAGGAGTATCGTACGAAGTTCGGCCACGAGCCGGTTCTGTTGGCGGGCTTGATGTAGCGTAACTTTGCAAGTTGCGCACGGGGGCGGCCCGCTTTGCCTTGAAGTGTACCACTCGATCTGACGTGTTGCCACGGCAGGGTCATGGGTCGGCTTGGGTGCCGCCTCACGCCCCCGTGCGCAACTTGCAAAGTCGCGCTACGTCGCGCTACGTCGCCCTGCGATCGGACGGTCCCAGGGCCCTTTTCAAAGTCCCGCAATTTTCCCGTTAAGACCCGCCCTTGCCCGGCGACTCACCTGTGTAGCCCGGAACGATCCGGGCACCCAACCAAAGTCAACGACCTACCAAACACGACCATGAAGCACAGCAAATTGATCACCGCCGCCGTTCTCGGACTGCTTTCCGCCGGCTCCATCGCCTCCTCCATGACCCTCGCCGGCGGCAACGTCGCGGCCGAGGAAAAGGAAGCCTGCAAAGGCAAGGACGGCTGCAAGGGCAAGGATGGCTGCGACGGCAAGGAGAAGAAGGAACTCTCCGCCTCCTCGATCTCCGCCGAAGACAAGGATGCCTGCAAGGGCAAGGACGGTTGCAAGGGCAAGGACGGCTGCAAGGGCAAGGACGGCTGCGACGGCAAGGAGAAGAAGGAACTCTCGATCCTCTGATCCGCGCGGAAGTCCGCCGCGGCCTCCGGGCCGCGGCGGACTTCGTCTCCACCTCCCACCGCCGCCACGATGAAACTCCAGCTTCTCACCGACACCTGGGCGAAGATCCAACCCGCCGCCCAATCCACCGTTCTACTCCTGATCCGAGTCAGCATGGGCTGGGGATTCTTCCTCACGGGCAAGGGCAAAAAGCTGAATTTGGATCGGACCACCCGCTACTTCGACTCCCTGAATCTCCCGCTGCCCAAGTTCCAGGCCATCCTCGCCGGTTCGACCGAAATGGTCGGCGGCCTGCTGCTGATCGCCGGCCTCGGCACGCGGGTCATTTCCGTCCCGCTGGCGATTACCATGGTCGTCGCCTACCTCACCGCCCACCGCGAGGACGCGTTCGCATCACTTTCCGACTTCACCGACCAGGAGCCCTTTCCCTTCCTGATGGCCGCGTTGGTCACTCTGGCCTTCGGCGCGGGTAAATTCTCCATCGACCGCTTCCTCCAGCCATGGTTTGACAGGATCACCGGTAACAACCGCCTCCCCTCGTGAACCCAACATCCGGAGCCCCACCCATCGAATCCCTCATGGAACACGCACCGGCACTCTATGGCTTCGCCTACGCCCGGCTGCGGGACCATCACCTCGCGCAGGACCTGGTGCAGGACGCTCTCGTCGCGGCGTGGAAATCGTGGGCCAACTACCAGGGCGGATCCCCCTTGCTGACCTGGCTCACCGGAATCCTGAAGCACAAGATCCTCGACCATCACCGCGCTTCATCGCGGCGCCCCACCCTGTCCTCCCCACCCGAAGCGGAAGGCCAGGGTGCGGACCATCTTTTCAACGAGCACGGCGACTGGACCATCGATCCCAACCACGGGATGCAGGCCCTGATGCAATCGCCCGCCAAGGCCGCGCAGAACTCCGACCTGCGGAAGTGGATCGCCCTCTGCATGGACAAGCTGCCGCCCCGCCTCCACCTGCTCTTCACCGCCCGGGAAGTCGATGACCTGCCCGTCGCCGATGCCGCGAAAATGGCCGGCGTCACCGAAGGCAGCGCCGCCGTCATGCTCACCCGCGCCCGCCAGGCCCTCCGTCTGTGCCTCCAGGAATCCCTGATCCGATGAACCCGAAACCGCCACCACCGAAAAAGTTCTACCTCCGCGCCCACCGGGTGATCGGGCCGTGCTTTCACTCGCTCGGGATTTCCTGCCGCCACTTCGCGGAGCTGACTCTGATCTCGATCGACCGTCCGCTGACCCTGCGGGAAAAGTTCCGCCGCGCGCTACATTTCATCAGTTGCTCGGTCTGCCGCGGGTTCAAACGCCAGATGGACTCGCTCACCGCCCTGGTTCGCAGCTCCTTCGCCAATCGCGAGACGCCGGTGCCGGAACCGGAATTCCTCAGCTCCGTCCGCAACGAACTCACCCGCCTTTCCGCGGAATCCCCGCCGGGAACGGATACCCCGATCTAACATCATGGCCCACCCACGCTTCACCGGCGGCAAGGTCCTCGGCACCGGCATCGGCCTGCGGGTGCCGCACTACGACCACATCCTCGGCGAAAAGCCGGCCGTCGGGTGGTTCGAGATCATCTCCGAAAACTACATGGTCCGCGGCGGCCGGCCGCTCGCGGTGCTCGATGCCATCCTCGACCAGTACGAGGTCGTGCAACACGGCGTCGGCCTCTACCCCGGCAGCACGGGTGGTCCCGACATGGATCACCTCCGGCGCTTGAAAGAGCTCATCAAGCGCACGAAGACCCCGTGGATCTCCGACCACCTCTGCTGGGGCAGCGTCGATGGCCGTATGAGCCACGACCTACTACCGCTGCCGTACACCTTTGAAGCCGCGAAGAAGACCGCCGAGAACCTCCGCATCACCCAGGACTTCCTGGAGATCCCGCTGGCGATGGAAAACGTCAGCAGCTACGCGGAGTTCAACGACGACGAGATGACCGAGTGGCAGTTCCTTGCCGAAGTCACCGAAGCCGCGGACGTGGGGATCCTGCTCGACGTGAACAACATTTACGTCTCTTCCGTGAACCACGGCTTCGATCCGCTGGACTACGTGAACTTCATCCCCGCCGAGCGCGTCGCGCAGATCCACATCGCCGGCCACTCTCGGTATCAACGCTTCATCATCGACACCCACGACCACCCGGTGATCGATCCCGTGTGGCAGCTTTACGCCCGCGCCATCGAGCGCTGCGGTCCGACCGCCACCTTGCTCGAATGGGACTCCAGCATCCCGTCCTTCGAGGAAGTCTGGACTGAGGCGAAGAAGTCCGAGGACTGGCGGCGCTGGCTTGTCGAGGAAGAGAAAGGAGCGGCCCGTGTCGAAGCTTGATCACGTGCAGCGCGAGTTTTTCAAGGCGCTGCTCCTCCCCTTGCGCGGCTCCAGCAGGACCTCCACCGAACTCGCGCCTTCCGATGAAAGTCACGCGCCGGAGTTCTTCCAGATCGCCGCTGAGATCATCAAGCCCGGCCCCGAGTTGAGTGCTGCCGAGCGGCTGGAACTGTACCACCGGCAGTACTGGTTCCGCATCCTCGACTCGCTCGCGGAGGACTTCCCCGTCCTGCGGCGGATGGCGGGCGACGCCTTGTTCTGGGAACTGATCGAGGCGTATCTGTTAGAGCGGCCATCCCAAAGCTTCACCCTCCGTCATCTCGGCGAGGCCTTCGCGGACCACATCGGGAATTCGCACCAGCTTGATGAAAACCGGCGCGAGTGTTTCGGTGCCATCGCGAGGATCGAGTATGCCTTCATGAAGTGCTTCGAGTGCGGCCAGTCCGCCTTGCCCGAGGCGGAGGACCTCGCCGGGTCGGTGATCGAGCTCCAGGAGCACGTCCAACTACTACGCCTACCGTATCCCGCGGACCTCTGCTGGGAATGGCCGGACTTTGATCCTGCCGAGGCCGTCGCTCCAGAGGTCATCCACGTCGCCGTCTGGCGCGAGCCTTCCGGCCGCAGCCGCCAGGAACGCCTGGAGGCCGCGGAAGTGCCGCTGCTTTCGCGGCTGCTCGAGGGCATCCGGCTCGACGAGCTTTTCGACGAACTTCCCGAACCCACGCCGTCGGAAGACGACATCACCCGCTGGTTCGCCAAGTGGCAGGGCCACCGCTGGCTCGGCGTGCGGGGCAAGGAAGGCGAGCAGGAACTGGATCGCGGCATCGGCTGGGAAGGAATGGACCGGATGAGTTCGCAGGCCATCGCGATGGAGTAATTGAGAAAGTTTTTCGTTTACCCCGTTAAGAGATCGCCACCGGCGGCGACTCATCTGTGTAGCCCGCAACAGCGCGGGCAGCCAAACACAAACAACGACCCACCAGATACCATTATGAAACACAGCAAATTGATCACCGCCGCCGTTCTTGGACTCCTTTCCGCCGGCTCCTTCGCCTCTTCCATGAGCCTCACCGGCGGCAACGTCGCTGCCGAGGAAAAGGAAGGCTGCAAGGGTAAGGATGGATGCAAGGGCAAGGACGGCTGCGACGGCAAGGAGAAGAAGGAACTTCTCTCCGGCTCGATCAACGCCGAGGAGAAGGAAGGTTGCAAGGGCAAGGATGGCTGCAAGGGCAAGGACGGTTGCAAGGGCAAGGACGGCTGCGACGGCAAGGAGAAGAAGGAACTCTCCATCCTGTGATTTCGGTGGGTCGTCCGTCGTGGCTTCCGGGCCGCGGCGGGCATTGCCCTTTCCGATTCTTGTCACTTCATGCCGCTCCCGTTCCGAAGCCATTCGATTACGGTAACAGCGGCCAATTTACGAAAAAAGTGCCGACTCATGGAATAAGTCGGCCACCACACGGATCACGGTCACATGAAAGCCTTACTTGCGCTTCCGCTTCTGTCTCTTTTCACCGCCTGTCAACCGGTAGGGATCACCGACCAGGGCACCCTCGGCCGGCCAGCCCTCGATTTCGCCGCGACCGGCCCGCGCTCGATGGAGTGCAGCCTTTCCGGCCAACTCGAAACCGGCCGCTCCACCGCTTCCAACGTCTCCGCCGGAGGCTGCTCATCCTGCCGCTAGACCATGAAAACGCTCCTCTTCCCGTTGCTGTTTTTCCCGTGCGTCGGTCATGCGACGGGTACCTGGTTCACCGGTCTCCAGGAGATCGAGTCCACCGGCGAAGTGCTCGCCGCCAGCGATATCCTCGTCGAGTCCTACCGCGTCGATTACTCGGGCGTTGAAGGTCCGTGGACCTTCGAGCTTGGGCTCGGCTGGAACCGCTACCGCATCGACTACCAGCCGATTCTTTTCGGCACGACGGAGCAGCTCGACGAAGGGACCTGGCAAGGCGATCTCGCCCTGACCCGCGAGTGGAACAAAGAGTGGTCGAGCACCCTCCGCTTCCGGGCTTACGAAGGCTTCTCCGACTACCGCTCTCTTTGGACCTCGGAATTCTACCGCCAGTTCTTCGGGGCCTTCAGCGGCTATCGCGAGCCCGATCCGCACGGCGTCGCCTTCGGGGCCTCGACGGTCTGGAATTACCTGCCGGGCTCCGGCAAGGCGGAGTTTGCGGTGGAGTTCGGGCGGGATGAGATCGCTCCCGGCTGGAGCTTCAATCCGGCGATCGGCCAGCCGCAAGCGGATCGCGACACCTTGAACACGGTCAACGGCAGCCTGCGGGTGGAGCAGGCCTTGAACGGCTGGCTGAAGAGCGAGGTCGCTCTAACAGCCCGTCAGACTTCCGACCGCCAGCCGCGCTTCGGCATCCGCAACTCGTGGGCTGCCGCCGCCGGTCCGTTCGCCTTCCGCGTGGGCGGTGGCTACAGCGAGGAAGCGCCGGCCTTCGATGCCTTCTACGGGAACGCCCTCGTCGAGTGGAACTTCCTTCCGCAGTGGTCGGTGAATCTCGGCTACCGGGTCTACGAGGATACCGGCGAGATCGAGGCCTCCGGCTTCAATGCCCAGGCACCCCCGCTTGAGTCGTCCGAGATCCATGCCGGCGTCCTGTGGGACCGCGGCGACCTCGCGATCAGCGCCGGCGTCGGCTTCCTCGATACCGACTACGATGCCCTTTCCGCCGACAACCAGTTCTTCGGCAATCTCTACCGCGACCGCGAATGGTGGACCTTCCGCCTGGCCGCCTCCTTCAACTTCTAACTCACCAGACATGCCATGAAATCCCTGTTATTCCTCCTCGCCACCGCGCTCGCAGCTTCCGCCATGGAACTGCCGCCGAGCTCCCTCTCCACGAACCAGAGCTTCGCCGTGCGCAACGGCACCACGTTTGCCAATACGACCTTCGACGCCTACGAAGGCAAGATCCTCGTGGTCATGATGATGACCCCTTGGTGCCCCGGCTGCCAGAGCAACGCCAGCGCGGTGGGCGATGGGATTCTGGACCCCTTCCACGCGAGCACCCGCGGTACGCTGCGGGGGAAAAACAACCACGGAATCGAGATCGACAGTCTGCTGCTTTCCACCGAGCCGGCCTCCAACTGGGACAGCACCAATGCCACTTTCGCCTCTTCCAACGGCTACGAAAAGTGGGGCCTCGATGCGAATGCCCAGCGCCAGAACCCCCGCGTGATGCTCGGCTACTACCGCGGCGGCTTCCCGAACGGAGTCAACTCGAGCAACCTTTACGACTGGGGTGAAGACCGGCGGCGGGTGGTCGTACTGAACCTCGTCCCCAACTCCGCCTCGCACGGCTACCGCGAGATCGTCATCAACCAGAACTTCTTCGACAGCTCCGACGCGTCGACGGCTCAAGCGCTGATCAATGCCATCCAGCCCGCACCCGTCACCACGACTTTCGCCCAATGGACCGCCGGCTATGCCTTTGCATCCGGCACGAGCGGTGCGGATCATGATCCCGATCGCGATGGCTCGGTCAACCTCCTCGAATTCTTCCACGGCACGCACCCGCTGCAAGCCGCCTCGCGGTATCCAGGTCCTTCGCTGGTCCGCGAAGGCACCGCCATGAAGCTGGTCTATCGCCGGGCAAAGAACATCGGCGGCTACACCTTGCAGCACCAGACGTCCGATACCCTCGCAGGCTGGCAGCCGCTGACAGGTGCCGCGCCGCAGGTCACCGCCGATCTCGGCAGCGTCGAAGACGTCTCGGTTACTCTTCCCTCGGGTCCCGGGCGCTTCTTCAGACTTTCGGTGACCCTGAACCCCTGACGCGATCCTGGTAGCGGCAGTTCGCGGGGTGTCAGTTGCCATTTTCTGACCCACCGCCTTTCAAGATCTCAGACGCAGCCGAAAAAGTGGCGCTTCTGGATCAGTTCGGCCACCTGCTGCGGAACCATTTCGGTCCACGTGGCATCGCCGGTGGCGATCTTCTTGAGCACCTCCCGCGAGAAGATGCTGAGGTAGTCCGGGTTGAAATTGTCGAGTGCAACAAAGCTGCCGCGGTCGGCGAGGTAGCCGTAAAGCTTCTTCAGCTCGGGCGCGACTTGCAGGTTGTCGACGTTCGTCAGGTCGCCGGTCTGCGGGTCCTGGAGCGGATAGACGTAGAGCTTGAGGTTGTATTTGAAGAGCCGGCCGAAGGACTCGAGGATGCCGCCGGGGAGCTGGGTGTAGTACTTTTCGTCGAACAGCTCGGTCAGGCTCGGCGCGCCCATCACGATGCCGATGCGCTCCTTGGTCCGCCACGAGAGATAGGCGGCGAGGCGGTAATACTCGAAGTAGTCGGAAATAAGAACGGTCATCCCGCAGGCGGCGAGCAGGTCGGCGCGGGCGAGGAAGTCGCGGCGGTCGACCTCGCTGCCGCCGGCCAGCAGGTTGCGCATGGTGAGCTCGAAGATGGGGAGCACCTCCTTGCCCGCGACATCGGGGTCGGCGGTGAATTTCGCCAGGGCGCACTGGAGCATGTCGAGGTTGACGTGGGTTGGCGGGCGGAAGCTGCCGCGCTCGACCAGCACGGCTTTTTTGTAGAGCGCCTCGGAGGGCTGGAGGATGGCACCGGCGGGGCCGAACATCGCCGCGCCGCTGAGGCCGAGTTGGACGAGCTTGAGGCTGATCAGGCGGTTGTCGACGGAGCGGAACTCGATGCCGCTGAACTCGATCACGTCGATCTCGATGCGCCCGGTGGTCAGCTTGTCGAGCAGGCTCTCGACCAGCAGCTCGGGCTCGTGGTGGAGGAAGAAGGCGCCGTAGAGCAGGTTCACGCCGACCACGCCGAGGGCTTCCTGCTGGAGCGAGGCTTCGGCGTCGAGCATCCGGATGTGGATGAGGATTTGAGACGGCTCGTCGCGCGGGCGGGACTGGAACTTCACGCCCATCCAGCCGTGGCATTCGTTGCCACCCTTGAAGCTGCGGGCGACCACGGTGTCGGCGAAGGCGAAGAAGGCGGTGGAGTCGCCGCGCCGATCGGCGAGGCGCTCGACGTTGAGCTTGAACTCGCGGTCGAGCATCGCCTGCAGGCGGGTGCGCGAGACGTAGCGGTCGCCGCTGCCGTAGATCGCGTCGCTGACGGTCATGTCGTAGGCCGAGATGCTCTTGGCCACGGTGCCGGCCGCCGCACCCACGCGGAAGAACCAGCGGACGACTTCCTGGCCGGCACCGATCTCGGCGAGGGTCCCGTACCAGCGCGGGTCGAGGTTGATCTTGAGCGCCTTGTGGTGGGTATCCAGTTCTTCGGCCTGCATGGGGAGGGGGTCAGCAGGAGTCACGCCACGATGAAAGCGTCGCGCTGTGGCCATTCCGGCTTGTTCATGAATCGCCATCCCCTGAAGGGGTAGCTACCGGTTGGGCTCCGGTCCGTGATAGCGTCCCGTTCCGCTCCATGAATTTCCTACACTTCGTCACGGCCCTTGCCCTCCCTCTGTCGCCGGCTGCGGTCCATGCCCAGCGGGAAATGGAAGCGCTCGACCGCGGTCTGGTGGCGGTCCGTCAAGAGGACGGAAAGGTCTTCGCCTCGTGGCGCCTGTTAGGAACGGATCCGGGTGCGGTTTCGTTCCACCTTTACCGGGTGACCGGCGGGAAAGAAGAGCGGGTGAACGACGTGCCGCTGGAAGGCGCCACGTGCCGCATCGACGAGGTGCCGGGTGGGGCGGAGGCGTATTTCGTCCGGCCCGTCATCGGCGGCAATGAGGGAACTCCCAGCGGCCGCGCGAAAGTGCTTGGCGCGAATTTCATCGAGATCCCGATCCAGCCGATCGACGGCTACCGCCCGGGTGACGCTTCGGCCGGCGACCTCGATGGCGACGGCGAATACGAGATCGTCCTCCATCAGGTCTCCGGCGCGCGAGACAACTCGTTCAACGGCATCACCGGCACCCCGGTGCTCGATGCCTACAAGCTCGACGGCACGCATCTCTGGCGGATCGATCTCGGCATCAACATCCGCGAGGGCGAGCACTACACGCAGTTCATGGTTTACGACCTGGATGGCGACGGGCGCGCCGAGATCGCCTGCAAGACCGCCGACGGGACCAAGGACGGCACCGGCAGGATCATCGGCGACAAGGACAAGGACTGGCGGAACAAGGAGGCCGATTCGCAGCGCTACGGGCGCATCCTTTCGGGCCCGGAGTTCTTCACGATCTTCGACGGCAAGACCGGTGCCGCGCTCAAGACGGTGGACTTCATCCCCGGCCGCGACCCGATCGACGGCTGGGGCGGAATCGGTGGCAATGGCGGCAACGACAGCTACGGCAACCGCTGCGACCGCTTCCTGGCCTGCGTGGCATATCTTGATGGGAAGCACCCGAGCGTGGTGATGTCGCGCGGCGTTTACGGCCGCACCGTGCTTGCCGCGTGGGACTGGCGCGGCGGCGAACTGACTTCGCGCTGGGTCTTTGACTCCGGGGTCGGCAAGGAACCGTACGACAAGGCATCGCCCTACTCCGGGATGGGCGGCCATGCGTTGTCGGTGGCGGATGTGGATGGCGACGGCAATGACGAGATCGTCTATCAGGCGATGACCATCGATGACGATGGCAAAGGCCTCTACTCGACCGGCCGCCGGCATGGCGACGCGTTGCATGTCGGGGATTTCGATCCCGAACGGCCCGGCCCCGAGCTTTATCTGGTGACTGAAAACGAAGATGAAACCGTGCGCTTCCAGACCCCCGGCGCCGGCCTGCACGACGCGAAGACCGGCAGCCTGCTGTGGAGCCACAGCCCCGGCGTGGATATCAGCGACGGCGTGGTGGCGGACATTGATCCCCGCCATCCCGGCGCCGAGGTGTGGGGTGGCCGCGGCGGACTGCGGACGATCCAGGGCAAGGAAATCGGCGCCCGGCCGCGAAACTCCGATTGGGTGATCTGGTGGGACGGCGATCTGCTGCGCGAGATCTACGGCGGATTTTCGATCTTCAAATGGGATGAGAAGGCAGGCCGTGAAGAACGGATCTTCAGCGCCGAGCCGGCCTCCGCCGGAGCCCGCTGGAACCGCTACGCCGGCATGCGGCCGACGCTGGCCGCCGACCTGTTAGGCGACTGGCGGGAGGAATTGCTGGTCCCCGGGCCGGGCGGGAAATCTCTGCGGCTCTACACCACCACGATCCCGACCTCGCACCGCCTGACCACGCTGATGCACGATCCCCAGTACCGGCTTTCCATCGCGTGGCAGAATGTCTCTTACAACAAGCCGCCGCATCCCTCGTTCTTCCTCGGGGAAGGGATGAAGCCGCCGGTCCGGACGGAGATCAAGGTGGTCGGCGGGGCGAGGTGATCGGGCCACCTGGAGTGCGACGGCATGACGTCGCTTTGGCTCGGGGTGAGTTCCGACGCATCCCGGCGGCTGTGGACCGGCCGGGAACGCGATCCGTGGCCGTAGAACGAATCGTCCGCCCCCGGAGCCAAAGCTGCGTCTTGCCCCGGCACTCCCCCATTACCGTCCCCTCCCGCAAATCACCTTTCCTTCCTCCCCCGGACTGCCATCCTAACAACCAAACCATGGCGTTCACTCCTGCCCAGAAGCATCTCTTCTACACCGAAATTGCCAAGATGGTGGAGGCCGGTTTTGGCATCCGCGACGCCGCCCGCGCGATGCTCGACACCCGGCTTCCGTCGCTGCAGGCCGACCTGCTGCGGAAGATGGACGCGGGGCTGGAGGCCGGTAAATCGATCACGGAATCCTTCGGCACCGATCTCGCGTCGATCAGCGACCTGGAACGCAGCATCATCGGCGCGGGCGAGCGCGGCGGACGGCTTGCCCCGGCCTTCCAACAACTGGCGGATTACTTCGGGATGATCGCCACCGCGCGCCGCGATGTCCGGCAGGCGATGGCCTATCCGGTGCTGCTGCTCCACCTCGGGCTCTTCGTCGCGGTGCTCGCCCCCGGGCTGATGAGTCAGAGTGGATTCGGCGAAATCCTCGTGCGCTTCGTGCTCATGCTGGGCTTGCTCTACGGGGTTGTCTTCGCCGGTTGGCTGGCGATCCGGGCGCTGTTGAAATCCGCACCGGGGAGCGCGGCGATCGACCGCATGATCCGCCTGATCCCGGTCATCGGCAAGGCCCGCCGCGCGATGGCGATGGCGCGTTTCACCAAGGTCTATCACACCTGCCTGTTGGCCGGACTTTCGATGCAGGAGACCGTGGAAACTGCCTGCACCGCTTCCCACAGCGGCGTCATCCGCGAGGCGGGCGACGTCTTGCAGGCGACCCTTAAAGAAGGCGGGGCGCTCGGGCCGAAGTTCATCGACTCCGGCGCCTTCCCAGCCGCCTTCGCCCGTTCCTACGCGACCGCCGAGGAATCCGGTGGCCTCGACAAGGACCTCGCGCGGTGGTCGAACCTCTACCACGAGGACGCCGTGCGGAGCGTCAAGTCGGCGTCGAACATCGTGTCCAAGGCGGTCTATTTCCTCGTGCTGCTGTTCGTCGCCGCGACGATCATCGGGATTTACGGCCGCTACTTCGAGATGATCGAATCGATCACCGAGTAGTTCCGATATGGTCCGGAGGATCCCGGTATCGACGGCGAGCCCCGTCTTTCGCATGGACGCCGCGTGCCGTGAAATCCACCCTCCGCGCATGGGTCAGGCCAAGAACAAGAAGCAACGCGAATGCCCGGCGAAGGGCGGCATCATCACGCCGGAAGACTGCGGCCGCGGCCGGAATTCGGCCATCTCCTGCCCGGTGGATTGCGTGCATAATCCCTTCGCGCCCGCCAACTACCAAAGCCTGTTCAGCCCGCTGGAGATCCGGGTGATCGACCACCTCAACCGCAAGCTCGCCACCGAACTCTCGCCCTCGCAAATCCGCGAGATCGCCGACTCGATGGGCAAGGATGACGTCTTCACCAGTCACGCGCTCCACATGTGGCACATCCACGGCGAGGGCCGCTTGACGAAATGGAAGGAGGCCGGCTTCCTGCGCGATTGGAAAAACGATGAACGGGTGCTGCTGTCGTGCTTCGAGACGATCCGTCCGGCCTTGTTCGAGTTCCGCGGGGTGATCGACGGGATCACCTGCGAAGCGGTCGATTTCCTCTGCCCGGAGCTTCCGCCCTTCAGGCTGATCGACGGCGCCACCGCCGCGCGGGTGGGCCGCTACGACGTGATGCTCGGCTGGCTCTACACGCTGCCATCCGGTCAGCGGAGCAGCGGCGGGATGATCCCGATGCCCTTGCTCGATGCCCGGGATCCGTTGGCGGCGTTCAAGGAGCTGTTAGGTCATCTCGGAGCCCCCGCCGGCGATTCCTCCGCCTGGCTGATGGAGCACATGCCCTTGCTGGCGGAGGCCTTCACGGCGATCGCCGCGGCCCGCCAGGAAAAGCAAATGGCGCTGTCCGACCTCCGGCAGTTCAGCCTGAGCCACCGGGTCGGGGAGTCGGAACGCGCTCCCTTGCTCGCCCTTCTCGGCAAGAATCCGCGCTTGTTCCGCGAGAGCCAGCGCGCCGGCGAGTCATTCATGCGGGCAACCGTTTTGGACGAGTCCTGCGACCGCGAACAGGACTTCGAGGCGCTCGCCGTCGGCGATCTTAGACTTCATCCCGACCATCTCGAAATCCAGGCGCTTGGAGAAGCGAACGCCGCCCAGGTCCGCCGCTTCATCGCCTCGCTCGGCCTTCCCCTCGGCCCGGAGGAATGCGTGGTGACCGATCTTTCTACGACCGTGCCGAAGCATCCGTACGATCCGGACCTCGTGCCGCCCGGCTTCCTCGGGGAGGTCGGGAAGCTCGAACTGTCGACCCGAATCGCCTTGAGGGAACCCGGACCTGAGGAGAAATCGGCTTTGGCACCGTCTTATCGGGACTTCGCCGACACGCCGATCCCCGCGCTCGACGGGCTGACACCGCGCGCCGCCGTGGCCGATCCGGCGTCGCGCGCCCGGCTGGTGCAGTTGATGAAAGGCCACGTCAGCCGGTGCGACATCCAGCGCCGGACCCGCGGCGAGGATTTCGATTTGAATCCGCTGCTCCACGAACTCGGCCTCGACGAACTCATTCTTCCGCCGCCGCCGCTCGGCCACGTGGAAGAGGAGGAATACGACGACGACATCCCGCTTGATCCGCCGCCGCCGCAGGAGCTGTTAGAAGGTGAGGAACTGGAAAACCGGCTCGACCGGGTGCTCGCCGACGAGGCCTTGTGGAACCGTCTCGACATCCGTCTGGCGGACATCCTCGACGCCTTCAACGACCTCTCCGACAAGCTCAACCCCAACGAACTGGAAGCGCTGCAAAGCACCGTGCTATCCGCCCTCGGCGCGCTGCATCCCGACCAGCCGCCGGGCTACGAGCCGATCCCCGATCGGATGCTCGCACGCTATGAATCGTGGATGATCAGCGGCGACGAGCAGGAGTCCATCGGTGACTATCTCGACAGGATCTTCGCGGAGACCCGACAGCCGGCACTCTGCGAAGCGGCGTCGGATCTCATGATTTTCCTCGAGAAGGAGTCTGGCAAGAAGCTCCGCCCGAAGAAGCTCGATGCCCTCTTCACCGCAATCGCCGCTGCCGTGTGGGAGGCCGCGCATTGGCCGCCGGTCCTGAAATAGAATGCCACGAAAGGCGGAAGGTTTGCGACCTTCCGGCGGGGCGGGCCACCTGCTACGGAGCGCCTGAGAAAAACGGCCAGCCTTTCCGATCCGGCGGCCCCAGCGACTCCTGTTCGAAGTCCCCGCGTTCGTTCGCGGCGACCATCGGTGCGATTTCCCCGTGGCAGTCGGCCATCTCCGGTGATTGTAGTAGATCGGCGAGAAGCAGGTCGTCCCGCGGGGTCAGCGGCTGTAAAGTCCGGCCGGGCCGCCATTTCATCTGGAAGGGAAGAACTTCCCGCGGAGACGTTTCGCGAATCTTTTTCAAGATCAGCCAGCCCGAAGGATCGGTGTCTCCGAAGTGGAAGTGCGGCAGTTCCGGCGGCAGCTTTACCAGCAGCTCCCTCAGGGCCGGTGTCGGGAAAGAAGAAGCGACGATCAAGGTGCCGCCTACCCCGTCCGCCGCCGCGAGCAGGCGGAAGGTGGTCTTCGAATTTTCCACCGTGAGCAGGCGGGCGGCCGGGGTGCGGATCTCCGTCGCCCGCTGGAGGTCGGCGAAGGACAAGGAGTAGGGCGCACCCAGCGAGCGGGTCTCGTGCGGCGTGCCGTCGCCGAAGACCAGCTCGAGCGGCCCTTGGGCCAGAATGCTCGACTCGCTCATGACCAAGCCCAGGCTTTCGAGGGTGGTGCTGCCGCCGAACATCCGGGCAAGCCCGGCTTCCAGGCTCCGGCGGTGCCGCTCCAGAGCTTTCGAGTCCAAACCCAGCGCGATGCTCGCGGTGCGCACCGGCGTCCCATCCCACTCCCGGGAAGTCAGGTCGCGAAGGGTCTGCAAAAGGAACCGGAGCTGCCGGGGACGATGCCACGCGAAGGGCCGCGGATTCTTGCCGGATGCGAAGGCTACCGCAATGCGCTCGGAAAGCTCCCGCCATTCGACCGGCCACAGCGGATGCCGTTCGGAGAATTGCCGGAGCATGAAATCGAGCGACTCGTTCCTCACGCTCGCGGCATCCACCGAGCCGAACAGCTCATGGAGCCAGGTTTCCGATGCCGGGGGAAGCGTCACCCGCTCGATGAGATAGCGCCGGAACTTGTGCCGCTTCAGCACCAGTCGGCCCTCCTTCTCCAGCGACTCCACCTCGCGCTGCGCGGTCTGCTGGTCCTCCGCGGACGTGATTGCCGCCGCTTCTAACAAATCATTCCACCCGACGCCGAACGCACGCGACGCCGCCGTGGTCCGCCTGCCCCGCGCGGCCTGCCAGCGGCGGTGGAGTTCGGCGAGCCAATGCGGCGGATTCATGACAAGGCCTCCACCAGCCGGTCGCGGTCGACCTTGACCACCCAGTTTTCGATGTTGGTGATCTGGCCGCTCTTGTCGTCGTAGCTGCGGTCGACGCGGCACTGCACCACGGTCTCGGCGTGCTGGATCATCGTCGGCAGCCGGTCTTCCGGGAACGCCATCACGAGTTGCAGGCCGAAGTTCCGGGCGAGGGCGAGGCAGGCGTCGATGCGGTCGCCGGAGAGTTTCGAGAAGGCCTCGTCCATGATGACGATGCCGAGGTTCTTGCGCGATTCGCGCGGGCCGAGGTCATAGACGCGCTGGAACGCGGCGAGCATCGCGACGAAGAAGGGCGCCTGGTTTTCGCCGCCGCTCTGCTTCTTCGCGTTCTTGTTCAGCGAGATCGCCGCGCCCTCGCCCTTTCCGGTCGGCGTGGCCTGAATGTCCCAGTGGTGGTAGTAGCGGTAATCGAGCGCCTTCTGGTGGCGCGTGTCCTCCGGGTTCTCGATCGCCGCCATCAGCGCGGCCTTGGCCTTCTCAATCTCTTCCTTGGCACCCGCGGCGAAGAGTTCGAGGCCGGGGTTGAGGCCTTTGTCGACCAGCGTCCAGATCGCGCTGTGGCTGCGGTCGGCCTTCATCGAAAGCTGGTAGCGCCAGCCACCGATGTCGTGGTCCATCGCGCGGTTGAGTTCGCGCTTGGTCCGCTCCGCCTCGTCGAGCTTCTCCTTCAAGACATCGAGCACCTGATGCTGGAGCCGGTCCTCCCACTCCTTCCGCGCGTCCTCGGCGGCGGCGGTGTATTTTTCCAGCTCGTGGGTTTCGAGTTCAGTACGACGGGCATCGTAGCGCGAGTTGTCGTCGTCCGCGGGATCAAAGGCGTCGGCGGTTTCCGGATGCGTCTCGGCCAGCGCATGGCGCTCGCGGTCGCGCGCATTGCGGGCCTCGTTGGCGTCGAACTGGCGGATGCGGGCCATCTCGGCCGCGGCTTCGAGCCGTTGGTCCCATTTCGGGAACTGCTCGCGGGCGGCGTGGATCAGATCCCCGATCTCGGCGTCGCGCGCGTCGTCGAGCGACTCGCGGCTGAGCTGGCGCTGGATCAAGGTCGCACGCTCCTCTTCCTCGAGGCCGCTGATCCCGTCCAACAGCTTGCTCTCCTCCAGCGCGAATTTCTCCAGGCTGGTCGCGAGCCGGCCGACGCGTTCGATGACGCCGTGGAAGGTCTTCTCCTTCACCCGCAGCTCCGCCACGACCGCCTCCCGTTCCGGCGTGGCGAGCAGGCGGATGGTCTCGTCGAGCCGGCCGAGCTCCTGGCGCAGCCGTGGCAGGTCACGGAGCCGTGCGCTGCCGGCCGGCGGGTCGCCCTTGTCGAGCGCCCACTGCTCGCCCCGGTGCAGGAAGGTCCGCCAATCCTCGCGGGAACGGTTGAGACGGACCAGTTCCTCGCTGACTTCCGCCAGTTCGTCCTGGCGCAAGGTCCGCAGGCGGCGCAGGCCTTCTTCGCCGATGGTGAACTCCTTCGACGGCTGGAAGTGCTGGCGATGCGGCGGGTCCTTCAGCCAGCCGTCCTTGGAAAAGCCGCGCGGATGAGCCTCAAGCTGGCCGGCGCTTTCGACCGCGACGAGATCGCCGTAGAGATGGTGGAGGTAACAACGGGCGAGCTCGTGGTCTGTCTCGAACAAGGCGGCGACGGTGCCGGGCTTTGGCTTTTTCGGCGGCGCGCCGAGCTCGTCAGGATGGACCAGTGGCTCCTCGACATGGCCGAGGCGCCGGGCCTGGTCCCAGGCGGCCTTGAAGTCGGCGGCGAGCACCGCGCCGCGTTTGCCGCCAAGCAGCGACTCTAACAGCGGCCACCACGGTTCGGCCTCGGCCTTCACCTCGATCACCCGTCCAAGGGCGTCGGCCTTCTGGCCGCGCGATTTCAGCGCGTCCAACAAGGGTGAGGGCGCGGCGCTGCCCTTGTGATCGAGGTCGTCGAGCTCGCGGCGAAGTCGCGACTCGCGTCCTTCGAGTTCCTTGATCTTGTCCTCGACCGGTCGCAGCACGTCTCGGGCCTCGTTGACCAGCGTCTGGTAGATCCGCGGCATCCGCGCGGCGGCGTCGAGCGCGGCCGATTCGTCGGCACCTTGCATCTGCTTGAGCCAGGCAGCGGCGCTGTCGGGTTCTTCCAGTCCGAGCTCCTGGCCGAGGCGCAGCCACTGCTTCCAATGCTGGGTGCGGTCGTGGAGAAACTGGCGGGCGCTCTTCTCGGTCTCGCGCAAGGCCTCCAGCTCGCGTGCCACCTCGTCGCGCCTGCCGCGGTCTTCGGCCAGGCGGGTGATCTGCAAGTCATTGCCGGCGACCAGCCGGATCTTCGCGAGCTGCGAGTCGAGCTCGTTGCGCTCTAACAGCGCAGCCTCGTGGTCGGCGCGCTGCTCGGCGTTCTGGGTCCGGAGCTGGTCAAGCTGGCCGCGGCGGGCGGTCAGCAATTCCAGCTTCTGCTCGTGGGCCAGCGCGTCGCGGAGATGGGCGTGCAGGCGGGCGTCGCGGCGGGCGTTGCGGTATTCCCGGTGGCGTGCGCCGATGCGGGTCAGCCGCGCGTGCTGGTCGTGCATCTTTTCAAGCCGCTCCTGGGCCCGGCGGTGGGCATCGACGCTCGCGCGCACCGCTTTCACGTCCGGCATGCCCGGCTCTAACAGGTAGTCGCGGATGAATTTCTCGAAGGACTCGACCGGCTGGAAGGCCATCGAGTTCGGCAGCGTCTTGTTCATCTGGACGCGGTCGAACCCGAGGTGGCCGCGCGAGCCCATCTCGTCGAGGTAGGACGCCTGGCGGTCGAAGACCTCGCCGCCGAGGTCGCGCTTCACGTGGACCCGGAACTCGTCCTCCGGCAGGAAGGCGAGTGCGTCGGGATCAAGGTCGCGGCCGAGGAAATCCTCGCGTTCGAGGCGGCCTGGCACGGTGAACCAGAGGGTGCGGGCCTTGGCGGTGGGGCCTTCGAACTCGATCCGCGCGCCCCAGGTCTCGCGGCGCGGGTTCTCCTCGCCGTCCTCGTGCGGCCAGACGAATTCCAGGCCGGCGAGCGTCACGCCGGACGGGCGCAGGTAGCGCTCCTGGCCGTCGTTGCCCTGGGTGTTGGTGTCGCAGAGGCAGTAGCCGCGCAGCGAGCGGCCGCTGCCCGCGCCAGCGGCGGCCTTGTTGAAGCGGCTCAGCGATTCGCCGAGCATCACGAACTGGATCAGATCGAGCAACACGCTCTTGCCGGAACCGTTCGCGCCAGTGATCAACGAGAGGCCGGCGAGGTCGATGAAGCGCCGGTAGCCATACCAGTTGATGGCGATGATCCGGCTGAGATGGACGCGGGAAGGCATGTCGGAAAGTCTTAAGGTCGAAAGTCGAAGGTCGTTGTCGGACGAATCCTCCGGGTCAGGTGTCATCCTGCGGTTGGTAAAGGGCGGCACGGGCGAGGCAGGATTCGAGGCTGTCGAAGGGAATGGCGCGGGGCAGGCTGGGCAGCACTTCGATCAGCGTCTCACCGAGCTGGAGCGCTCCTTCCGGCTTGTGGGTGCGGATCAGGCGGTGGCGCTTGAGACGGCCTAACAGCGAGTCGAGGTGGGTCTTTTCCGGTGGGTCGATCTTGTCGAAGGTGTTGCGGAAGCGGGTCCACAGCTCGTCGACGGTAAGGATCACGGCGCTGCTGGCCTCATGGGTGCGATGGTCGTCCCAGACGCGCCAGAGTACCAGCAGCAACAGGGTCTCGTCCTTGGTGAACTGCGCGAGCAGGTGGCAGGACTCCGGCCGCGGGCGGGCCTGGAGCAGCGAGAAATCGTCATCAACGACGAGCTCCAGCCCGAGCGGCGAGAGATAGTCCTCGAGGTGGCCGCGGTAGTGGTCGCGGGCCAGCAGGAAGTGGTCGCGGCCGGAGCCGCTATTGCCTAACAGAGTCCCGCGGCCGAGCAGCTCGGCGAGAATCTCGCGCAGCGCCGGGCGGTCCTCTTCAGGGACGTCGGACCAGAATTTCGGCCAGTGGGACATTTTCGGATTGGGAGATTAGGGAGATTAGGAGATTAGGAGATTAGGAGATTAGGAGATTGAGAAATTGAGAAATTGAGAAATTGAGAAATTGAGAAATTGAGAGATTGGGGATTCGGTGATTGGAAGGAGGTAGCGGGGAGTTGATCCCGATAGGGATCGCAGCATGGGTAGCCGGGGGTCGAGCGGTAGCGACTACCCCCGGTTTGTGGTCGCGGAACGTGGATTCGATCCCGGGAGGGATCGCAGCGGGGCAGATGTCAACCCGACGGCGAAACTGGCTGGCACCCCGCCGGGGAGCCTTGAACGGGGTGTGCTTTGATCCCGGGGGTGTCGCTCGTTCCTCGCACGCCCCGCGGCTACCGACGCTGGGATCCCTCTCGGGATCCAGAGGCCGACCCGGGCTGGGATACCTTCCGGAACGCGATTTCCTGCCGGTGGTGGGAATCCTCGCGGGATCGAGAGGCGTTCGCGTGTTGGCTTGCCTCGTGGGATCCGATGCGCCGTGTGGCCCGGCATTGCGGCGAAAAGATGATGCTTCATGGCGGGTGGCGATTGGGAAGAGTCAGACCCGTTGAATGCTGAAGCGTTCCATCTTCCAGCCGGCCTGCGGGTCGGTCGGAATCTCGTCGGGGATCATGCCGCGGAGTCTTCCCGGGCCGTCGACGCTCCATTTGACGCGCTGGCCGTCGGCGGTGACGGCGTGCTCATAGGCCGCGATGGCGAGCAAATCGAGCATCTCGTCGAGGTCGGCGGCGGCGAAATTTTCGGTGCCAAGCGAGGCGGATTTCTCCGGCAGTAGCCGCGCGACCAGACGGGCGGCACGCTGCGGGGTGAGAGCGAGGCGCTGGCGTTCGCGCAGGGCGGCGAGGGTGTCCTCGGCGGATTCGTCGCGGCCGTCGGAGTCACCGCCGAAGCTCAAGTCGGCGGGGGATTTCGCCCGGCGGCTGCGGGCCAGCGACTCGATGCCGTAGAAGAACTTCACCTCCGGGACCAGCGGCGCGAAGTCGGGCACGGTGTCACGCAGCGCGCCGAGACGGCTGCCTTCGTGGGCGGCGTTGACGGCGTCGCAGTAGACCTTGACGATCTCCGGCCGGCGGCCGCGGAGTTCGGTTTGGTAGCGGTAGCGCTGCTGGGAAAGCTGGTTGAACGAGGCCATCCGGGCGTCGATCGCGTCAGCGACGAGGCGGATCGCCGCGAGCCGGTGCTCGAGCTCGCGCAGGGCCTTCTCGGCGCGGTGATAGGCCTCGTTTTCATCCCAGTGGTAGTGCGCGGCAAGTCCTTGGGCGAGGCGTTCCTTGACCAGCGGATCGTCACGGCGGTCGGCGACGTGGGAGCGCAGGACCTGGAGGCGGGGCAACAGGCCGTTCCTACGAAGGGCATCGTAGCAAACCATGTGCTGGCCGGCACCGAACTCGGCGTAAAGCAGGCGCAAGGTCTCGGCCGGGGAATCGCTGAGACGCTGCCTGCGGTCGAAGAGCGAGATCAGCTTCTCGACACCGTGAAGCTGGATGACGGCGCTTTCGAGGCGGGCGTTGACGTCGGTGACGGTGGCGCGGAGGGCGTCGGGCTCGTGCAGGCGGGCGTCGAGGATGCCGGGGCGCTCAAGCGTTTCGCAGACGCCGCGGACGGTGTCGGCGAAGGTTTTCAGCTCGGCGATCTCGTCTTCCGCAAGCTCGCGCAGCAGCCGGAGCATGGGGCGCAGGCCCGGCGAGACGAGGGCCCAGCGTTCGTGGAGGCCGAGCTGCTGGTCCTCGAGCCACTTCGAGTCGCAGAGGCGGTTGAAAATCTGGCCGGCGCGCTGGCGGGCGTCGCGCAGGGAGGCGCCCTCGTCGTCATCGAGCACGATGTCCGGATGGGCGGCGAGGATTTCGCGGATCAGCGCGATGGCCTCGCCATGCGGGATGCTGCCGGCCTCCCCGGCGAGCTCGGCGAGCCGCTCCGCGCAGTCGACATAGATCGCCGCCGACGGCCGGGTCAGGGGACGGAAAAAGTCCCGGGACACGGAGGCGTGGAGCTTTTCGCTAAGCAAAGGTGCGGGCATGCGGCGGGCGGGGCGTGCATCCTAGGAGCAAGAGCGGACGAGTCCATCGCGGAAGCGGTAAGTGGCAGACGGAAGACGGGAAAACCCCGGAATCGAAGGAGCAAGGGAGCTGTTTGGACTCTTTCCGCCGGGGGAATCCAGCCGGGAAGCGGGCGTGACGTGCATCACCGAAGTCGGCGATTCCCCAAGTCCTGCCAGCGGGTACTGGTAGGGTTTCACCCCATGGCGGGCGAAAGCCGGGGAAGCGACCTTACGCCGCGTGCCAACCCCGCAATTTCAAAACATGAAACCTTCACGGACACAATTGCTTCTTATCCTGATCTCCACCCTTGCTGCCCTCTTCGGCTCGAGTTGCGGGACTGTCCGGGGATTCGGGCGGGATGTCGAACACGCCGGGGAGCACATCGAGGAAGCCGCCCGCTGATCGATGGATCATTCCCGCCGATTCTGATGATTCCACAATACTTCAAACTCTGGGCAACCTGCGTGCTCATGGGCTCGGTCTGCCTTTCGCCCGCCAATGGGGAAGGGAAAGATAACGCCGGTGGCACTTTCGGGCTCTACCTCGAGAACGACCTCTTTGCCGGCACCGATCAGCATTATACCAGCGGCTTCAAGGTGAGTTGGAGTTCCCGCGATCTCGAGCAACTCGGCGACTCGAGTTATGCCAGCCCCTTCCTGCCGATCTTCAATCTGTTGCCATACATCGACGAGACCAATTATCAGAAGAACCTCGTCTTCGCCCTCGGGCAAAACATTTACACCCCGGTCAACACCGACGCGCGGGCTCTGATCGTCGGCGACCGCCCCTACGCCGGCTGGCTCTATCTCGGGATCGGCGTCGTGTGGAAAAACGCCGAAGTCCGCAACTCGCTGGTGCTGGACATTGGAGTCGTCGGCCCGTGGTCCTATGGCGAGGAAACCCAGAGCTTCATCCACGACCTCAGGGGATTCGACTCTCCCAACGGCTGGGACAACCAGCTCGAGAACGAAGTCGGTTTCACCCTCGCCTACGAGCGGAAATGGCGCTGGCCGAAGCACGAGCGGCGCAGCGGCTTCGACTGGGAAGTGCTCCCGCACGCCGGCCTCGCGCTCGGCACGGTCCGGACCTTCGCCAATGTCGGCGCGGAAGTCCGAGCCGGGCTTAACCTGCCCGATGACTTCGGTACGCCGTCGATCGGTCCTGCCGCCACGACCTCCACGCCGGTCGATGGGGCGCTCGGCGCGGATCGCTCGCGCTTCGATGTCGGCGCGTACCTGTTCGCCCGCGTCGACGGCCGGGCCGTGGCCAGAAACATCTTCCTCGATGGCAACACCTACACCGACAGCCACTCGGTTGACAGCAATCCGCTGGTCGCTGATTTAAGCGCGGGTGTCGCGATGAACTACAAGAACACCAAAATTTCCTACGCCCTGGTTTACCGGACCAAGGAGTTCAAGGGACAGGACGAGGGCCAGACTTTCGGCACCGTCTCGTTGAATTGGACGTTCTAACAGAAGTATCGATGTCCCTGAAAGTGGAGGATTGGCGGGAGGCTGATTCCCCGGGACAAGACAGCAACAGGCCCTACTCGTCGCGCTCCGCCGCCGCGGGGTACCACTATGAACCGCTCGCCTGCCGCATGAGTCACGAACGGTGCAACCTGCCCGTCCCACTGCTTGGACAGTGCGGAATGCCCGTAATCCACAGGTCATTTATGAGAGCCATTGGCGATCAAGTGCTTAACATGAAAGAGTTAAGGAATTGAGTGGGAAAGGCACGCATGGTGCGGTCTACACCTGTCGAAAACCAGTTCCCAACATGCGCTTCTACCATTGCATCGTCTTCGCATCCTTTCTCCAAGCAGTGGCCTGGTCAGCCGTTCCCGTCCAAGGCGAATTGAAGGAATGGCACAAGCTGACCTTGGACTTCAACGGTCCTGCCACGAGTGAATCCGCCACGCCGAACCCTTTCACGGCTTACCGCCTCGATGTGACTTTCACGCACGTCGGGACGGGGAAGATTTATCTCGTCCCCGGTTACTATGCCGCCGATGGCAATGCAGCCAACTCCTCCGCGTCCTCCGGCAATGTCTGGCGTGTTCATTTCGCGCCGGATGAGACCGGCACTTGGACCTACGCCGCGTCGTTCCGCTCCGGCACGGACATCGCAACCACTTCCGCGACAGGAGCCAGCGCCGGGTTTTTCGATGGTGACACGGGCAGCTTCAGCATCGCCGAAACCGACAAGACCGGCCGCGACTTCCGCGCCAAGGGCCGGCTCCTCTATGTCGGCAAGCACCATCTGCGCTTCGCAGGGACGGGTGACTATTTCATGAAGGCGGGCGTCGATGCGCCGGAGAACCTCCTCGCTTACGCGGACTTTGACGGCGGCTTCAAAAGCGATGGCGCCGGCGACGACCTGATCAAGAACTGGTCGCCCCATGTGGCGGATTGGCAAAGCGGCGACCCGGTGTGGCAGGGGAGCAAAGGGAAGGGATTGATCGGCGCGATCAACTACCTCGCCGCGGAGGGACTCAATGCGTTCTCCTTCCTCACGATGAACATCAATGGCGATGACAAGAACGTTTTCCCTTACGTTACGTCCGGTGATCGCACCCGCCTGGATGTTTCACGGATGGACCAGTGGGGTATCGTCTTCGACCACGGGACTCGCAACGGGATGCATTTGAACTTCAAGACGCAGGAGATCGAAAACCAGAACCTGTTGGATGGCGGCGATCTGGGAAACCAGCGAATCCTCTACTACCGTGAACTGATCGCCCGCTTCGGTCACAATCCCGGGCTGAACTGGAACCTCGGCGAAGAATGCACCGCCACCACGGTGCGAAAGAAGGCATGGGCCCAGTATTTCCACGACAATGACCCCTACCGGCATCCGATCGTCATTCATAACACCACCAGCGTGCTGCACCATGAGATGATGGGCGATGCGTCGAAGCTCACGGGCTTCTCGCTGCAGCTCAACGCGTCGGATTTCACCGACATGTTCGCGATGACCAAGGACTACATCGACCGCTCCGTCGCCGCGGGGAAACCCTGGGTGGTGGCCTGCGACGAACCCGGCGACTCGCGCTATTCGCTGCGCCCCGACAACGATCCCGGTTCCAGCCACACCGACGCCCGCAAGCATGCCCTGTGGGGAAATATCATGGCTGGCGGTGCGGGGGTGGAATGGTATTTCGGCTACGCGCTGCCGAACTCCGACCTGACCTGTCAGGACTTCGGCAGCCGCGATGCCTTTTGGCCCTTCTGCCGTTACACCCTGGAGTTCCTGGAAAACAGCAACGTTCCGTATGAGAACATGAAGAACCAGAATTCGCTGGTCAGCGGGAGCGGCAGCAACGCCAACCGCTGCCTCGCGAAGACCGGCGATGCCTATCTGGTCCACTTGCCTTCCGGCGGTTCCGCCACCCTCAATCTCTCGGCGGCTCCCGGCAGCTTCTCGGTGAAATGGTTCAATCCCCGCACCGGTGCCACGGTAAATCGGAGCGACGTCAATGGCGGCAGCACGATCAGCCTTGGCTCGCCGCCGGATACCGCGACGCAGGACTGGGTGGTGCTCCTCCGGTCCGGCTCGGGCGGCGGCGCGATCAACAACGCACCGGTCGCCAATGCCGGTCCGGATGTTACCGCGACCCTTTCCGGTGCATCGGTCAGCGTGAGCTTGAACGGTGCCGTAAACGACGACGGCCTGCCGTCCGGTTCTTCGCCCTCCGTGGTCTGGTCGCGGATCTCCGGCCCCGCCCCGGTGGCATTTACCAGCACCACCGTCGCGTCCACCGCTGCCACCTTCACTCTTAGCGGTACTTATGTTCTGAGGCTTTCGGCGACCGATGGAGATTTGTCAGGCACGGACGAAGTGACCATTACCATCACCGCTGCGGGCACCGGTGGAACCGGGAATGAACTGAGCTTCGGCGCCCTGCACGACGCCTACCTGCAAAACGGCTCCAATTACAATAACAGCGATCTCCGTGCAGAAACCACCTCCCGAATCCGCATAAGTTATCTCCAGTTCGATCTTTCATCACTCGGTTCCACCCCTTCCCGCGCACTTCTGCGTTTGACGGAGAGCAGCAACCCTTCTGGTGGTACCATCACGCTGCGGGTCTTCCGGGCCTTGTCTAACAATTGGACGGAATCCGGCATCAACGCCGGAAACGCTCCCGCCAAGGGCCCCGAACTGGCAGTTTTCACCGGCGACATCACCGACGGGATGTCGATCGAGTTCGACGTTGGTGCAATGGTCACCGGGCCTGGTAACTACAGTTTCATCGTTGAAGCCGACGCAAGCTACCGGGACATCGCTTTCGCATCGTCGGAAAACAGCATCCTCGCCGCCCGGCCGCTCTTGGTTGTTTCTTCGAGCGGCGCCGCAACCAACCAGGCGCCGGTGGTCAGCGCCGGGCTGGATCGCTCGGCCGTGCTATCCGGAGGAACCGCCTCGATCAACCTTGCAGGAACCATCAGCGACGACGGCCTGCCGGAGGCCTCCGTGCTGGAGACCTTCTGGGTCGCGACCGACGGCCCCGCGGCGGTGATTTTCACTGACGACGCGGATCCCGCCACCACGGCCACCTTCACCGTTGCGGGCGTTTACACGCTTGAGTTGAACGGCACGGACGGCGAACGCTCGGCGAGCGACCTGGTCGTGATCACCGTGGGCCAAGCCGCTTCAAATGTTGCTCCTGTGGCCAACGCTGGACCGGACAAGTCTGCGACCCTGGCTTCAGGCACCGCCACGGTCGCACTCGCCGGGTCGGCGACCGATGACGGCTTGCCTTCCGGTTCCTCCTTGAGTTACGCGTGGACCAGCATCAGCGGGCCGGCTGCGATCACGTTTTCGAGCCCGGGAATGGCCGCGACCAATGCGATCTTTACCGTGGCAGGCAACTATGTCCTTCGACTCAGCGTTTCCGACTCCCAGTTCACGGCGTCGGATGATGTCGCGGTGACCGTGAATGCGCCCTCGACCACGACCCCGACTTCGTTCGGAGCCGTGCACGACGCCTACCTCCAGAACGGCACCAATTACAACAACGTCGATCTCCGGATCGAGTCCACTTCGCGGAGCCGGATCTCCTACCTGCAATTCGACCTCTCCGCCTTGGGTTCATCGCCAGCCACCGCACGCCTCCTGCTGACCGAAGGCAGCGACCCGTCCGGCGGCACCATGACGCTGCGCTTGTTCGCCGCCTCGTCCAACCAGTGGACCGAGAGCGGCCTCACCAGCAGCAACGCTCCCGCGAAGGGGATCGAGCTGGACTCGTACACCGGCGACATCCCCAACGGCAAGGTCGTCGAGTTCGATGTCTCGGCACTCGTCTCCGGTCCCGGGATTTACAGCTTCATCCTGCAAGCGGATGCCTCGCCGCGGGACGTGGCCTTCGCCTCTTCCGAGAACTCCATCGTCGCTGGCCAGCCGCAGCTCATCGTTACGCAGGCACAGGCTGCCGCCGGTGCCGCGGCAATCGTGGAAGCGGAACCGGATGGGCCAGCCATCACCGGGTTGAGCCTACGGTCCCTGCCCGGAGGGAGCGGCATACAGGTCACTTTCGACGGCCTGCCCGGCACCCGCTACGTGATCGAGCGCTCCACAGACCTGATCCTCTGGGAACCCATCCACCGCGCCTCGCCGGAAGTTCCCGGTCCCGTAGAGTTCGTCGATCCTGCCCCGCCACCGCTCCGCGGATTTTATCGGGTGAATTCCGAACCTTGAGTCTGGAAGCGACCTCCCGCCGCTCGGAGTGCCTGCCTTGTTAGATGAAGATTGAGATTCATACAACAGACACGCCGCGAAGCAGGGACTTGTGCCGGAGGTCAGAATGGGAAGTGGCGCAGCGTCTGAATCAACAGCCAACCGCCTGGTTAGGCCCCACCGGTGGCGATATGCGCGAACTTTTCGTCGAGAAAGCGGAGCGCCATCTTCTCGACCTCTTCGTCGCCGAGGCGCGCGATCACTTCCACCGAGAAACCGCGGGCGATGAGCTGGCGGGCGCGGGCGGGATCGATGCCGCGGGCGCGGAGGTAGAAAATTTCGTCGTCGCTGATGGCGGAGCTGGTGCTGCCGTGTGAGCATTTCACGTCGTCGGCATTGATCTCGAGGCCGGGCATCGAGTTCGCCTCGGCGTCCTCGCTCATGAAGAGGTTGCGGCAGGTCTGGTAGGCGTCGGTGCGGTGCGCGCCCTCGTCGACGAAGATCAGGCCGGAGAAAATGGTACGAGAGTTATCGTAGAGCGAGTTCTTGTAGAGCAGGTCGCTGTAGGCACCGGGGCTGACGTGGTGCTGGAAGGTGCGCTGATCGTACTCCTGCTCGCGGGCTGGAATGCTGATCGAGAGCATGTCGGAGCGGGAGCCCTCGCCTTCGAGGCGGCTAAGCGACTCGTTGCGGGCCCAGGCGGCGCCGGTGTTGAGGATGAAGCCGGTGGTGGAGGCGTCACGGGCGACGCTGGTTTCGTTGACTTGGATGACCTTGGTGTTTTCGTTGAAAGCCTGAATCGCGAGGTAGTCGAGCTTCGAGCCCGGGCCGGCGATCAGGTCGTTGACGGCGATGCAGAGGCCGGGGTCGCGGTCGTTGGCGGACTGGAAGTAGTCGACCACTCGGACCTTCGAGTTCGCGCAGGTGACGACCAAGGTGTGCGGGAAGATCGCGGTGTTCTCGCCGGCGATCCAATGGAAGACCTCGATGGTTCCGTCGATCTCGACGTTGGCCGGGACGTGGACGAAGAGGCCGTTGGAAAGATTGGCTTCATGAAGCGCGGTCCACTTGGCGGAGCCGAGGCGCGTGTCCTGCTTCATGAAGTGCTCGCGGACGAGGTCGCCGTGGGAGACCAGGGCTTCGGCAAGCGGCAGGCAGAGTACGCCGACGGGGAGCTTCGATTCGGAGTGGAGAAGCTGGTCGTTGGCGAAGACGAACTTGGCTGCGGGGGATTCGAGGGCGGTGGAGCGGTCGATGATGGCTGCGGGCGAGCCGCCGGCGCCCCCCTTGTTGAAGGCAGAAAAATCGAGCTGCTTGAACGACGAGAAGCGCCACATTTCATGGCCGCGCTTCGGGGTCGGCAGGTCGAGGAAGCGCTGCCAGGCGGCTCGTTGGCGGTCGGCGAACCAGGTGGGGAACGCGGCCGGCGTTTCCGGGGCGGAATCGAGGAGGGAAGCGGGATGTTCGAGCACGGCGGGCATGGGAGTCATTTCGGCGGTGGGTTCTGCAAATAATCCGCGTCAGCCAGATCTTGCGGGCGTCCCGTGGCGATTTTGTTCAGGATCAGATCGTCCTTGGAGATTACAGGAATGCTGGTGTCGTCCACAGGGACAAAGCTCTTGCGCTCGTAGCACTGATGGAAGTCGACACCCTTGATGCGGTTGAGGATGTCCACGCGATTCGGTTCGATTCCCATTTGGGTCATTCTCCCTTCTCCGGTGAACATGTCAGTTTCGAGTCCGGGATAGTCCAGGCCATAGTCCCGCAGAGCCGCCATCACCAAGAGTGCATTGGATTCGGTGGGCTCCACCCAGATATCGAGATCCTTGGTGAAGCGGGGGTAGCCATGGTAGCTGACCGCATGTCCGCCGACGACGAGAAACCGCACTTCATGGGAATGGAAGCACTTTAAGAGTTCTCTCAAGTCGCGGCTCAATTCCAGTTTCTGCATATCCGTAGTATTGGGCTCTCAGGCGTTCTGTGATGTTCAAGCGCTCGACGGGTGTCATCGCATGATTCCGACGACGCTCCTCTGCATCGGCCTCTTCGAAGGAATTGAATACTTCGATGGTGAGACCCGGGCGTTTGGTTTTTCCGCTGGCTTCCATAGCAGTCCCTTTTTATCCCACCGAGCCTTCCATCTCCAGGTCGATCAGGCGCTTGAGCTCGACGGAGTATTCCATCGGGAACTCGCGGACGAGGTCGTTGATGAAGCCGTTGACGGCGAGCGACATCGCCTGGCCTTGGTTGAGGCCGCGCTGCTGCATGTAGAAGAGCATTTCCTCCGACACCTGCGAGACGCTGGCCTCGTGCTGGGTGGCGTGCTGGTTGCCCTTCACGGTTATCGCCGGGTAGGTGTCGGTGCGGCTCTTGGTGTTGATGAGCAGGGCGTCGCACTCGGTATTGTTCTTGCAGCCCTTGAGATGCTTCGGGATGTGGACCTGGCCGCGGTAGGTCGAGCGGCCCTGGCCGACGGAGATCGACTTCGAAACCACGTTGGAGGTCGTGTTGTTGGCGGCGTGGATCATCTTGGCGCCGGTGTCCTGGTGCTGGCCGCTGTTGGCCAGGGCGATCGAGATGACCTCGCCGCGGGCGCGCTCGCCTTTCATGATGACGCCGGGATACTTCATCGTCAGGCGGCTGCCGATGTTGCAGTCGATCCAGCGGACTTCGGCATCCTCCATCGCGAGGCCGCGCTTGGTCACCAGGTTGAAGACGTTGCTGCTCCAGTTCTGGACGGTGACGTACTGGATCTTCGCGCCCTTCAGCGCGACCAGTTCGACCACTGCGGAGTGGAGGGTGGCGGTCTCGAATTTCGGCGCGGTGCAGCCTTCCATGTACATCACCTCCGAGCCTTCGTCGGCGATGATAAGCGTGCGCTCGAACTGGCCGAAGTTTTCGGAGTTGATGCGGAAGTAGGCTTGCAGCGGTTGCTTCAGCTTCACGCCCTTCGGGATGTAGATGAAGGAGCCGCCGGAGAAGACCGCGCTATTGAGGGCGGAGAACTTGTTGTCACCGGTCGGAATGACCTTGCCGAACCAAGGGCGGAAGATCGCCTCGTGCTCCTTGAGGCCCTCGTTGGAGTTCACGAAGATGACGCCGAGCTTGGTCAGCTCTTCCTTCATGTTCGAGTAGCTGGCCTCGGAATCATACTGGGCCTCGACGCCGGCCAGGAAAGCGCGCTCTTGCTGCGGGATGCCCAGGCGCTCGAAGGTTTCGAGCACTTCCGGCGGGACCTCGTCCCACGAGCGCTTCGGCTTTTCGCCATCGGAGAGGTAGTAGCGGATGACGTCGAAGTCGATGCTCTCCAAGTCCTTGGTCGCCCAGTGGGTAGGCATCGGCTTTTCGCGGAAAACCTTGAGCGCCTTGTGGCGGAATTCGCGGATCCACGGCGGCTCACCCTTGACCTCGCTGATGTAGTCGACGGTGCGCTCGGTCAGGCCGCGGCCGGCGTCGAACTTGTGGCGCTCGGGAAAGCTGAAGTCGCCCTTGCTGCGGTCGATGTCGATCGCTTCCCGCGTGTCGGCGTCGATGGTACTGGATGCGTCGTAGGACATGGAAGTGGATGGGATGGGATGGGGGCGGGAAATCAGGCGGGGACGAGTTCGACCTCCTTGAGGAAATCGTAGCCGTGCTTTTCGAGTTCGAGCGCGAGCTCGGGACCGCCGGAGCGGACGATCTTGCCGCCGGCCATGACGTGGACGTGGTCCGGGGCGATGTAGTCGAGCAGGCGCTGGTAGTGGGTGATGAGGAGCATTCCGCGCTCGGGCGAGCGCATGGCGTTGACACCCTTGGCGACGATCTTCAGGGCGTCGATGTCGAGGCCGGAGTCGGTCTCGTCGAGGATGCTGTATTTCGGCTCGAGCATCATCATCTGGAGGATCTCGTTGCGCTTCTTCTCACCGCCGGAGAAGCCCTCGTTGACCGAGCGGGCGGTGAATTTCCGGTCCATCTCGAGGTGGTCCATCTTCGAATAGAGCCGCTTGTAGTAGGCCACCGCGTCGATTTCCTCGCCCTTCGGCAGGCGCGACTGGAGGGCGGCGCGGATGAAGTTGGCGTTGGAGACCCCGGGGACTTCGGCCGGATACTGGAAGGCGAGGAAGATTCCGGCGCGGGAACGCTCGTCGACGCTCATGGCGAGCAGGTCCACCCCGTCCATGGTGATGCTGCCGCCGGTGACGAGGTAGCCTTCGTGGCCGGCGATGACCTTCGAGAGGGTCGATTTCCCGGAGCCGTTCGGGCCCATGATGGCGTGGACTTCGCCGGCGGGGATTTCAAGGGTGACGCCCTTGAGGATTTCGGTGCCGTCTTCGAGGGTGGCGTGGAGATCGGAAATGAGCAGGGACATGGGAGATTGGGACATTAAGAAATTGGGAGATTAGGAGACCGGGAGTTCGCCGCGGAGGGTGATCTCGATGTCGGTGATGAGGGTGCCGGGCGGCAGGTCGAGGACGTCGGCGAGATTGACGCCGGCTTTGAAGGTGACGTCGTGGATCGCGCCGCTGCGCTTGTCGTGGAAATGGCCGTGCTCTTCTAGATTGGGACAGAAGCGCGACGACTCGCGGTCGAAATTTACCTGGCGGATGACCCCGTGCTGCACGAGCGCCTCGAGGCAGTTGTAAACCGTAGCCAGCGAGATGTTCGGAAGGCGGTCCTTGATCCGCATGAAGACTTCGTTCGCGGTCGGGTGGTCGCGCTGGTCCATCAGCAATCGATACACTTCCCAACGCTGACGCGTCATGCGCAGACCGGAAATCTCGGCGGGCATCTCCGGCGAGGCGTCGGGGCCGTGGTCTGAAGATCGGGTTACCATAAGAGGTGGCGGAAGCTACCCCTGAAGATTGACCTGGCAAGAATAATTCTAATTTCTATTACTGAGCTAGTTTGGCACCAGCCGGATCACGCGGTCGGGGCTGTTGAGGATGACGTAAATGAAGCCGTCGGGAGCGTCGGTCACGTCGCGGACGCGGCCGATGTTCTTCAGCACGACTTCCTGCTCGACGACCTTCTTGCCGACGATCCGCAGGCGGCGGATTTCCTGCTGGGCGAGGGCGCCGGCGAAGAGGTCGTTCTTCCATTTGGGAAATTTGTCGCCGCGGTAGAAGGACAGGCCGCAGGCGGCGATGCTCGGCTGCCAGTAGATCACCGGCTGTTCCATGCCTTCCTTGGCGGTGATGCCGGTGATCGGGGTGCCGTCGTAGTTCATGCCGTAGGTGATGACCGGCCAGCCGTAATTGTGGCCGGGCAGCACGAGGTTCAGTTCGTCGCCGCCGCGCGGGCCGTGCTCGGTGCTCCAGATCGAGCCGTCGCGGGGATCGATGTCGAGGCCCTGCGGGTTGCGGTGGCCGTATGACCAGAGACCGGGGACGGGCGTCTTGCCGTCGAACTTCGGATTGTCCTCCGGCACGCGGCCGTCTTCGTGGAGACGGTAGATTTTGCCCTTCGCATTACCGACATCCTGGGCCTCCATCAACCCGCCGCGCTCCCCGACCGGAAAATAGACGTAGCCCTTGTCGAAGACCAAGCGGGTGCCGAAGTGGGCGCCGGATTCCGTGTAAAATTTCTCATCAGCCTTCCAAATCACCTCTTGGTCGGTCCATTCGCCGTCCTTCAGTTTGCCGCGGACGTAGGTGGTGATGGTCTTCGGCTTGCCTCCTTCGCGGGTGCCGTCGGAGTAGCCGAGGTAAATCCAGCCGTTCTTTTCGTAGTCCGGGTGGACCGCCACCTCCATCAGGCCGCCCTGGCCGTGCTCGATGACCTTCGGCGTGCCTTTGACCGGCTCGGGGAGGAGCTTGCCGGTGGCATCGATGATCCGCAGCCGGCCGGCCTTTTCGGTGACCAGCTTGCGGCCGTCGGGCAGGAACGCGATGGCCCAGGGGTTCTTCAGACCATCTTCGACGACCATCTCGATCTTGTAGTCCTCATGCTGCGTCTTGGTCACCTTGCCGAGCTCCGGCTTGGGGAAATCGATGCCCTTCTCCTTTGCCTGCTTCTCCTTTTCGCGGATGTGGATGACCAACGAGCGGATCTGGCGGTCGTCGAGGACGGTCTTGAAAGGCGTCATCCCGAGCTGGGCGTTGCCTTCCTTGATCGACTTGAGAATCTCCTCGTCGCTGCCGCCGTGCTTCCATGCACCGTCGATCAGCGAGCCGCCGAGCCCGCCGCTCATGTCCTTGCCGTGGCAGCTTGCACAGAGCTGCTCGAAGACTTGGTCGGTCTTCATTTTCGAGTAGTCGGGGCCGTCCGCCGCGAGGGCGAGCGAAGGGAGCATCGGGACGAAAAACAGTGCGCGGGTCATGAGATGGAAGGAGTCATAAGGGCAGCGGCGGGGATTTCAAGCGGCGGACGCGAGGCAGCGACGGCTAATTCAGGCAAGTTTGGCGGTCAAACTCCTTGTGCGATGCCATGACTTCGTGGCGTATGGACGCCTAATGAAGCGATCAATTTTCGGACGGTATATATTGGCAATGGGAATCCTGGCTGCCCCGCTGGCGGGCGCGAGTTGGCCGGAATGGCGCGGGCCCGGCGGCAACGGGGCGGCGACGGGCAATCAGCCGCCGCTCGATCTGGCGGGCAAGCAGCTCTGGAAAACCGAGCTGCCCGGGCGCGGCTGCTCGACTCCAATCGTTTGGGAGGGCCGAATTTTCATCTCCAGCCCGATCGGTGAAGAAGACGGACTGCTGGCCTTCGATGCCGCGGGCAAGGAACTGTGGCGGAAGACGTTTGGCGCCCTCACCCCCGGCCGCGGACAGCGGGTCGGCAGCTCGGCGAATTCCTCGCCTGCCACGGACGGCGAGGTGATCGTCGCCTATTACAAGTCCGGCACCGTTGCCGGCCTCGACCTTGACGGGAAGCCGCTGTGGCAGATCAACCTGCAGGAAAAATACGGCAAGGACACGCTGTGGTGGGACCAGGGAACCTCTCCGATTTTTGCGGGTGGACGCGTGGTGATCGCGGTGATGCAGACCGGCGGTGAGTCTTATCTGGTGTCGCTCGACAAGAAGACCGGCAAGGAGGTGTGGAAGACCAAGCGGAAGTATGAGACCGCGGAGGAATCGGGCGACTCGTACACCACGCCGCACGTGGTCAAGGTCGGCGGCACTGAGCAGATTGTCACCTGGGGCGCCGATCATTTGACCGGCCACGACGCCAAGGACGGCAAGCTCGTTTGGGAATGCGCCGGCTTCAATCCGAAGAAGGCCGGAATGCAGCGAGTGATCGCGTCGGCGGTGGTGAACGATGAGATCGCGGTGGTGCCCTTCAACCGCGGCGACGCGCTCGGCGGGATCAAGCTGGATGGCAAGGGCAACGTCACGGAAAGTCACTGGGCGTGGCGCGACGACAAGCTCGGCACCGACGCGGCCAGCCCGGTGCTCCACGATGGCAAGGTTTACGTCCTCAAGGACGGTGGCCCGTCCCGCGGGCGGCTGAGCTGCCTCGATGCGAAAACCGGCAAGAAGCTGTGGGAAACGCAGCTCCCGAAGGCGCCGCAGGTTTACTACGCATCGCCGCTGCTGGCTGGCGACCGCCTCTACTGCGTCCGCGAGGACGGCATGGTGATCAGCGGGAAGGTCACGGACCAAGGCCTTGAAGAAATGAAGGAGTATGCACTGGAAGAAGGCGTGATCGCTTCCCCGGTCTGCGTCGATGGCCGCCTGCTGCTGCGGACCGACAAGCACCTGTTCTGCTTCGAAGAGAAGTGATCCTTGATCAAGATGCCGTTCGCCCGTCTCGTCCTCCTGTTGCTCACCGCTCCACCGGTCCTCGCCGACCTGCCGTGGCCGGAAATCTTCGATCCGTTCCAGGTCCGGACGATCCACCTCCAAATCGACCCGCCGAAGTGGGAAGCGATCCGGCGCGACACGAACTTCTACGATCCCGTCCTCAACCTGCGTGAGCCCTGCCAATTGTGGATGACAGGCGACACGCCGCCGAACAGCCTGGCGACCTCGATCACCGTGGAAGTCCGGCGCAAAAGTGATCCGGCGCTGCCGAGCGAGGCGGATCCGCAAAAGGTCTCGCTGAAAATCGACGTCAACGAATACGTCGCCGGCCAGACCCTCGGCGGCCTCAAGAAGCTCTCGCTGGAGAACGGTGGCGGCGGCAACGGGATCCTCAAGGAAGGCTTCGCGATGAACCTCCACCGCATGGCGGCGGACGCCGGTTTCTATCCGTTCAACGCGGGCAACGCGTCGTGGGTCCGGCTCGTCGTCAACGGCCAGTATGTCGGCCTTTACAGCTTCCCCGAGCAGCGCGACAAGGCCTTCTTCGAGAACCGCGGCCGCTACAAGCAGCACGCCACCTGGCTCTACGAGATCAACGGCGGAATTTTCCGTGACGACAACGTCAACCCGGAGCACAGCCCGACCCATGCGGAGTTGAACTACTTCCCCTTCCGTGGTCCGAACGCCCCGCCAGGGAACTTCGAGCAGGAGGTCTCCGACTGGGTCGACATGCGGGGTATGCTGACCATGGCCTCGGTCGAGGCATTCATCGCGAACACCGACGGCTTGTTCGCCAAGAGCGCGTCGAACCAAGGCAAGAACAGCTTTTGCAGCGACGCCCTGCCCTCGCTGAAGGAACCGCGGAACTACCTGGCCTGGGACCTCGACGGCGGCTTCAGCAACACCGAGTGGGACATCTTTGCCGGTGGCAGCGGGCAGCAATCCTCGCGCCGCTACCAGAAGCTGATTCTGCAGGACCCGTGGTTCGGCGAACGCTACCGGCAGATCTTCACCGAGCTGCTCGACGGCCCCTTTTCCCAAGCGTCGCTCAATGCGTGGCTCGACCGCTGGGAAGCCGCGGTCGGTCCGGCACTCGCGGAGGACCCGAACGCCGATCCAGGCCAAGTGGGAAACCTGCGCGGCTTCATCGCGGCGCGGATTCCGAATGTCCGGGGGCAGATCGGCACCATCATCGGGCGGCCGGCTTTCATCCCGGCAGCGGGCGAGATTGCCGGCGGATTCCAGCTCGCGCTCGGCCACCCGAACGTCAGCGGCACGAGCACTCTCCACTACACCACCGACGGCAGCGACCCGCGGGCCTACGGCGGTGCGGTCAAGGCCGGCGCGCTGACCTACAGCGGGCCGCTCGCCTTGCCGCAGGGCACCCACGTCCGCGCGCGGGTCCGCAACGTCAACGGCTCGACCGTGCGCTGGAGCGAACTTAGCGAAGGCACCTTCAACTTCGCCGGCGCCCTCGCCGCGCTGAAGCTGACCGAGATCCACTACAAGCCCCTCGGCGCCGCTCCCTTTGACGATGCCGACGAGTTCGAATTCCTCGAGTTCAAGAACACCGGCGCGCAACCGCTCGACCTCGGCGGCTGCCGCATGGAGGGCGTCGAGTTCCGCTTCGCGCCCGGCACGGTCGTCGCGCCCGGCGGCTTCGTCGTGCTGGTCTTCAATCCGGCCGCCTTCGAAGCCCGCTACCCGGGAGTGCCCTATCTCGGGACCTACATGCGGAATCTCAGCAACAGCGGCGAAAAGCTGCGGCTGACGAACAGCGACGGCAGCACGGTGCTCTCCTGCGACTACTCGGCGGAACCGCCGTGGCCGCTCGGGCCGCTGGCATCGGGTCGATCACTGGTGAACCTCCAGCCGGCGGCCGACCCCGATGATCCGGCGAACTGGCGCGCGAGCCGGAATGTCCACGGATCACCCGGCGCCGCCGACCCCGCGCCGACCTACGTGCCCGGCGTGGTCATCGGCGAGATCCTGGCCACCGCCGAAGCGCCGTCGGAGGCGATGATCGAGCTGCACAACCCGACCGCGGCGGCCATCGACGCGAGCGGCTGGTGGATGAGCAATGCTTTCGATCCCGCGACCGATCCGTCGCTCGCCCTGCTGAAAAAGTTCCGCCTTCCTTCCGGCGCCGTGATCCCTGCAGGCAGCCACGCCGTGATCACCGCGTCCCAACTTCAGTCCGGCACGATTCCCTTCGCGGTGTCGGCCGCCGGCGGCAGCGTCTTCCTGGCGAGTGCGGATGGAGCCGGAAACCTCACCGGCCACGTGATCGGCCAGCCTTACGGATCCTCCACGGCCGGTGTCGCGCAGGGACGGGTCGCCACCTCGCAGGGCTGGGATTTCGCACCGCTGGAAACGCCGACCCCGGGTGCCGCGAATGCCGCTGCGCGTGTCGGGCCGGCCGTCATTTCGGAAATCCATTACCACCCGGCGGACGGCGGGATCGAATTCGTCGAGCTGCGCAACCTGACCGCGTCGGCCCTGCCGCTCGACGGCTGGGGCCTCGGCGGCGCGGCCTTCACCTTCCCGGCGGGAACGGTCATCCCGGCGGGTGGCCGGCTCGTCCTCGCCGACACCCTCGACGCCGCCGCCTTCCGCGCCGACCGCGGGGTGCCCGCCGCCGTGCCGGTGATCGCCGCCACCTTCGATCTCGGCAATGCCGGCGAAGCGCTCGAACTCCGCCGTCCTCACCCCGATGCCCTGCTACCGCCGCTCCGCGTCGATCGCGTCCGCTACAACGACAAGGCCCCGTGGCCGACCGAGGCCGACGGGCACGGCCGCTCGCTCGAAAAGTCCGCCGCCAGTGCGTTCGGCAACGACCCGATGGCCTGGCATTCCGCGACGCCGGACGGTTCGCCAGGCACCGTGCCTGCCTCCTCCGCGCGCACGCTGATCGCCCGCGCCAGCGGATGGAGTTATCACGCACTCGGCCGTGACCTCGGCAGCGCCTGGCGCGGCACCGGCTACAGCGACAGCGGCTGGCCGGAGGGCGCGGCGCCGCTTGGCTTCGGCGCGGTCGTTGCCACGGCCTTGCCCTACGCCGCCGCGCCCCGTCCGGTCACCACCTGGCTGCGGAAAGAGTTTTCCCTCACCGACCCGTTGTCCGCCATCGTGAGCCTGACGGCCGAGGTGAACTACAACGACGGCTTCATCGCCTACCTCAACGGGGTCGAAGTCGCGAGACGCTCGCTGCCGGCCAGCGTCGACTTCACCACGCCCGCCGAGCCTCATCCGCAGGGATCCTTCGAATCGATCGATCTCACCGCGCTGAAGTCGCTGCTGGTGCCCGGCCGCAACGTGCTGGCGGTCGAACTTCATCTCACCGGGACTTCCGACACCGATGCCTATTTCGACGCCAGCCTGCGCTACACCCTGGCATCCAGCGGTCCGGCCGACACCGACGGCGACGGCATGCCCGATGCCTGGGAAAGCGCCGCTGGCCTGGATCCGGAAGACCCTGCCGATGCCGCGGGCGACGGGGATGGCGACGGCTTCAACGCCCTCGACGAATACCTCGCCGGGACCGATCCAAATCTCGCCGCAAGCAAGCCGCTCATCTCGTCCGTCACGCCGATCGGCGGCGGCTGGCGCATCGCCTTCCCCACCGTCACCGGCCGCCTCTACACGGTCGAGCACTCGCCCGACCTTGATGACTGGCAGGAACTCGCGACCGATCTGGAAGGAAACGGCGGCACCCGGACCGTCGATGACACCACGACGGCAACGAAGCGCTTCTACCGCGTGACAATCCGGCCCGCTCCCTGACGGGTTCTTTTCAGAACCGCCACTCAGGCTCTTGCAGTCGTAGTCTGGAAAGCCCGAAACATCCCGAACCAGGGCGAACAGCCCCGAAACTCAAGGGGTAGCGGGGCACAAAATCGACCCGGCCGGCAAAGTGGCGAGTCTGGAACAACCGGCTAGGAAACCCGCGATTTGCGGTGGAGTCTGGAAACTTGCCGGGTTCATCGGGGGAGGTCGGTTGGGAGGTCGGTTGGGAGGTCGGTCAGCACGCCGAGGGCGGTAAAGACGTGGGCCTCCGCGTCGAGCTGGAGCTTGGCCATGATCCGGGCCGCTGCTTCTTCGTGGAGGACGATCAGGAGGCCGTCTTCCAGGTCCTGGGGATCGGCCATCCGGGCTTCCGTCTTTTCCAGCTCGTCGCGCGCCCAGTCGGCGAGCTTAAACGCCGGGCGGTGCATTGAGGTGATGGTGACGGATTCCACGGCGGTCAATTTGGCAGGCTGGTCGAGTTCTGCAAGCTGCTTGCAGGTCAGAACGGGAAATCTTCGGGGTCGATCCGCGGGGAGAGTTCGCCGGGATCGAGGCGGTCTTTCTCGGCCTGGGTCCGGCGCTTGCGGTTGCGGCCTTCCTTGCTCTCCGGCCGGTCCTCGCGGACGGCGATGCGGTTGACCAGCGTGTCGCGGAGCTGGGTGAGCTGGGCGACGGTGCAGCGCTCGGCGAGGCCGGCCTTCAGATCGCGGCCGAGGGCGAGATCGGGGCGGCTGGTCTTTTGCTTCGCCAGGTGGACGACGTAGCCTTCCCGGTAAGCACCGCGGGGGTGCGCGAGGATCGCGGCGCGGCGGGCGCGGAGGACCTGGTAGAGCGTGGTGTCGTCGGTCTGCTCGGCGAGGTCCTGGGCGGAAATGTCGGCCAGGCGCATGTGCTCGGCGAGGATCTCAAGAATGACGTGGGCTAGCTGGCGTCGGCGCTCGTGATCATCGCCCTCGGCCGCGGTGTCGGATGCGGGGCCGGTCTGGAGGAAAGACTCCAGGGCTTCGCCGTCGCGGCCGGCGAGGAGCTGGAAGTGGGCCATGAGGGGCTTGAAGTGATCGTGCATGCAATCGCTCAAGCCCTTCCTGCCGACCGTGTTCATTACCTGGTCGCGCCGCCAGGCGTCGAAGGTCTGGCCGCGGTCGATGTTGCCGAGCGCGTTCTGGTAGTCGTAGCCCTCGCGGGCGGCCATGACGAGGGGCTGGATCTCGCGCTTTCCCATCTTGCCGGGGAACCAGGCCTTCTTCTTGGCGGCTTTCTTCGCTGCCTTCTTGGCGGCGGGCTTCGGGGTGGTGGGTTTCGCACTCATACGGCGTGGATCGAGCAGTAATCGGGACCGAACTTGAGGCATTCCTGGCACGAGGGAGTGCCGCCTGGAAGCCGATGAAACCGGGGCACTTCTAAAGGTGGCGGCGCAACTTCCGCCGTGGTCTCGATCGTGAGCGTCTCGCCGTCGACCATCTGCAAAACGACACTCTTGTCGCGGGCGATGCTCATCCGGGAAATCCCGGCGCGGCGCATCATTCCAATGGCCGGCTGGATCAACGCGGCGAGCAGCGCTTCCGTGCGATCCGGCTTCGGGGTGGCGGGCTTTTTCATGGCTTGAGCAGGGCCTGGAGTTCCTTGGCGCGGGCCAGGTGCTCGTTGACCATGGTCTCGGCGTGACCGAGGAGGTATCCGACTTCGCGCTGGCCTTTGCCCTTTGTTTCCTGGCGGATCTTGAGGGCCTCCTTGCCGGCGAGCGTGGTGATCTTCCGCACGAGGGAAGTGTGAGCCCTCACCATAAGGGCGACCTCTTGAGCGGTCACCTCGATGGTGAAGCGACGGGTGTCTTTCTTGGCCATGGGATCAGGCTTCCGCAGGTTCGGTTTCCGGGGCGTCGACCGCCTTCTTGCGCGGCGGCGCGGGGAGGTTGGTGTCGGCCTTACATTGGATGGCTGGCCGAGGTTCGAGGTTCCTCTTGTTGCAGAAGCCGGCGAAGTTCCGGAGCTGCTCAATCTCGCGCTCGGTGTGTCCCTTCTTTTGGACGATGCCGTCGTAGATCAGGGCGTGGTATTTCAGCGTGGCGGGAAGCCCGGCTTTGATCTCGTCCTTCGTCTGACGCTTGAACACGGGCTCGACCGTCCAACGGGGGGCGACTTCGAGCGGCAATTCTTTCTCTTTGGCTGACATGGCTGGGGTTGATTCGGGTTCATAAAAAAGGCCGGCGGCCACGGGGACCGCCGGCCGGGCCGAGCGGATCAGGCGACGGCTCGCGCGGGGGCGGCGTCGAGGTCGGGTTTGAACTCGCACTTCTCTTCCTTCACCAGGATGAGGCCGAGGTCGCCGAGGAACTTGGCAAGCTCGCCGCCGGCCCGGAGGACGGTGAGGATGGCGTTCTTGTCGAGCGCCGGCTTGGCGACGATGAAGCGCTCGATGAGGGATTCGTCATCACCGCCGATCAGGGCTTCGATCACGTCTTCTTCGGTGGTGCCTTCCTTGGTGCCAAGCTTGCCGGTGCCGTCGCGGAAGGCGACCTTGTGACCGGCGAGGCCGAGGCTCTTGGCATCGCCGAAGAGGGCGGTGCGGTTCTTCTTCGCCCAGGCGAGCAGGGCCTTCTCGTTGGCCTTGATCTCGCGCTCGAATTCTTCGAGCTGCACGGCGTAGGTGAGGCTGACTTCCTCGACGGCCTCGTTGCGGGCGGCGAGCAGTTTGTCGCGCTCGATGATGAGGGCGGCGGTGGCGGCGGCGATGCCGGTGGCATCTTCGACGGTGACGATTGCGGGGCCTTGGAGGGCCTTCAGGAGCTTGGCTTTGCTTACTTTCATGGGGTCGGTTTGTTGGTGGTTCAGGAGGCGGAAAGTTTGAAGGTCGCGGCGCGGAGGGATTCCCAGGTGGCGGCGAATTCGGGGGAGCTGGCGGCGTGGCTGGCGACGGCCTTGGCGGCGTGCATGACGGTGCCGTGGTCGCGGTCGAAGAGCCGGCCGATTGTCTGGAGCGGAAGGCCGAGGATCTGGCGCATGAGCGTCATGGCCACCTGTCGTGGGAGGGCGATGCGGGCGGTGCGCCGGCGGTGAAAGATGTCGCGGCCGGTGAGCCGGAAGCGGAGGGCGACGAGATCGACGATGGAACGGCAGCGGTAGAAATCGCGGCCGGAGAGGCCGGCGGCTTCAGGGCATCCGCCCCATTGGCGGAGGGCTGCGGCATCGGGGTCGGGATTGAAGCGACGGACGCGGTCGATGATGGTGATTTGCATGGCTGGGGATCGGGTTGCTTTGGGAGCGGGAAGAAGAACATGATGGAACAGGGGCGACGGCCTTCGGTGGACGGGAGCGGGCACTGGAAGATCTCCTCGCCGGAGCCGTTGGTTCCGCAGAAGGTCGTGGGCTTGCCATGCAGCGGGCAGTTGGGAGCCTGGTGGGTCGGTGTCACTTGTTGATGATGGCGTTGGCGATCTGGCGAAGGATGATGGAGCCGCGGGTCATCTCGCGGGCCTGGCTGCGGAGCTTGTCGCCGGTGCGCTGGATCTCCTTGAGGGTGGCGTTCTGGATGAGCTTGTAGCCGGGCGTGCCGGGGGCGCTGAGGATGAGCTGGCGGTTGTGGCGGGCGAGGTTCCGGATCTCGCGATCGCCGAGGCCGATGGCCTGGCTGATCTGCTTGGCGGTGGTCCAGCCGTCGCGGGTTGCAAGGAGGTTGCAGAGGCGGTCGATCTCTCCGGCCGGCGGGGCCGGCGGAGCGAAGAGATCGAGCTGCGACTGCGAGGGCATGGGTTCAGGCGTCCTCCGGGTTGTGGGGTGAATTGGCGCGGCGCTGTTCCTCCTTGCGCTTTGCCGCAACGTCTTCCTCGCAGCGCTCGGCGGCCCGGATCATCTGCTTGAAGACGCCCCGCCCGACGTTCGTGCCGAGCCACTGGATCAAGCTCGCGGCGACCGCTGCATCGCGGAAGGTTGGCCGCTCGCCGAGGATGTGCTCCAGGATCGAGATGCGCCGACTTCCAAGCCTGCGTTCCCGGCCTTGCTCGTCCTGCCAGACGGCGAGGAAGTATGCCTCGCAGTTGACGCCGTCATTGTGGCGAAGGCGGTCACGATACTTTTCAACCGGAAGGTCCGGTGGCTCGACGATTTCCTCCAGGCGTTCGACGGCCTTGGAGATCACGCATTGCTCGCACGTGCCGCAGGCTTCGCCTGGTGCGCTGTAGCATTCCGTGAAGTGGCTGGAGAGGAAGTCGCGGACCTGGCGAACTTCGATGATCTCGGGCGGCGTGAAATGCCGCCGCGGTGCTTGTGGGGCTTCGGTGTCCATGGCTTCAGAAGTTCCGGGTCATCCAGCGTTCGAGGTGCGAGGCCGCGGACAGCTCAGCGGATAGGCGTGAGGGGTGGATCTCGCTGTCATCTTCGTCGGGGATGAACGCCCCGCGGAGAACACACTCCCCTTCGTTGACATCGGTCAGAATGAAGAGGCTGGTTCCAGGCTGGCCTTCCAGGTAGCCTGCGAAAGTCGGAGCATCTTCACACTCCAGGTCGCGCCATAGGATGTGGCGGGTCTTCTGACCGCCCTTCTCCCAGGACCACTTGCCACGGTCCAGGCATTCGACGATGGCGACGGCGACGGCCGCGATCTGCACGGCTTCATCGCGCAGGCCGGCGGCCTTCGGTCCGCCGAAGCGGGTGTGAAGCGCGGCCTCGCAAAGCTCGCCGAACTCTTCGCCGAGGACGGTGATGTAGGTGAAGGGATCGTGGTCTTGCTTGCCCCACTTGCGGTCCTGGAGTTCGCGTTCCGCGATGATGCAAGCGAGGGCGTGAGTGAGTGAATTGTTGTCTTTCATGGCTGGGGCCGGTTGGTGGTGGGTGCCTGAACGTTTAGGCTTCGGTGGAGATGCGCCGCCAGGTGTCGGTGATGGGGCCGATGGTCACGGTCTGTCCCGGCCCGTAATTCCCTGCATCGTTGAAGTGGAAACCTTCCACGATCAGGCCGCGCATCAGCACGAAGCCCGGTCCGTCCATTTGCTCGATGCCTGAAACGGAGAAGAGCACGCTGCCGTTAACCGCTACGAACGGCACGGCTTCGGTGCCGGTGATCGGGTGCAGGTTCAGCTCGCAGCGGCGGCGGTTCCATGCCTTGTCGGCTGCTGCGCGGGTCTCGCCACTGGCAGTTGGGATCGCGCAGTAGTGATCGCTGCAACTGATCGACCAGAAAGGCTTGGGAAGCTCCGGGCCGTGGTCTGGGATGCGCATCCTCTTCGGTTTCTTTCCGCAGAACGGGCAGGGCTTGAGGACGGTTTTCTTGGTGGTGGTGGACATGGCTGGGGTCGGTTGGGGTTGGTCTGTTAGTCGACGGGGAGGAGGTAGTCGCGGATGAGGCGGGAGTGCGCGGAGCGGATGGCGGCGCGCGGATCGTTCTTGAGCTTGGCGCTGGCGGCGCGGAGCTGCTGGGCAAGGATGACGGTCATCTTGACGGAGCGCAGGCGGCCGTCGTGCGCGGCGATGAAGGCGACCAGGTCCTCGATCTCTTCCGCCGTGGCGCGGTCGCTGAATTGCTGGGCGACACGCTTCGCGGCGGCGGGCAGTTCGTCGGCCTCCAGTTCGTAGTCGGGATTGATGCCGATGCGGCTGGACTGCTGGTCGTTCCCGATGATGCGGCCGAGGAAGCCGCGGTCCGGATTCCCGACGAGGCCGATGGGGCAGTCGGCTTCGTCCTGGAAGTCGAAGAGCCATTGCCGACCGCTGGCATCGAGCCGCTGCGCGTTGTCGACGATGAGGAGGCGGGAGACCTCGCGGAAGCGGTCGGTGAGGAACTCGAAGCGCGGCGTATTGGACCGCCAGCTTTGCGCGTCGATGGTGCGAAATACGAGGCTCTCGACCTTGTTGGCGCTGCGGGTGGTGGCGTTCAGCGTGATGCTGATGGCGCTGGGGTTGTCGCGGCAGTAGGCGCGGATGCCGGAGGTCTTGCCGTTGCCGGCCTTGCTGGTGACGAGGGAGATCGAGCCGGTGGAGCGGATGAGGTCGAAGGCGTTCTTCATCCGGCGGGTGACGCTGGTCTCGAAGATCGCGCTGCCGAAGGCGATGCGCTCGCGCAGGCTCTTGACGGTGTCGCGGAAACGGACCTCGAAGTTGTCGACCTTCCGCTGGAGGCGGTCGTTGATGTATTCGGAGAGGAATGTCTCCGTCACGCCGGGGATGAGCAGCGTGGCGATGATGGCGCGGTTGGTGAGCTTCAGCTCGCCGCGGAGCTTGAGGATCTCGGCGCGGACTTCGGGGTCGGTTGGGTAGGTTCCTGGCATGGCTGGGGTGGTCGGTGAAAGTGGGGAGTGATCAGGAGATTTCGATGAGGTCCTCGTCGAAGTCGTAGTGGTAGTACTTCTGAAGCTGGATGCCGTGGGTGCCATCGAGCGGAAGCCAGCCCTCGTCGTCCTTTGGCTCCCGACGTTGGGTCAGTAGGAACATTGCCAGGACAGAGCAGAAGGCCTTCTCATAGTCCCCTGCTGCGCGATGGAGGGCCCATTCTCCGCCGCTCCAGAATTCCACCATCTCGACAATGGCGAGAGTGGCGGGCGAAGGGTCGGTGATGACGACTTCCGCAAGCGGTTGGCCGTCGTAGTTGATGAAATGAGTGTGCATGGCTGGGGTCGGTTGAGGTTGGAGGGGAGGGCTTGTTAGAAATCGAGGTCGCGGTCGTCGACGTAGTTGGCGGCGGCGTGGCCGGGGATGTTGGCGAGGGCTTCGTCGGCGAGGTCGCTGGCGGCACCGGCGGCGCGGACCGTGCGCTTCTCCTGGCGATGCGCTGCGATCTCCTCGCCGGTGACCGGCGTGTTGGGATCGGCGATGCGGCGGTTGTGCTCGCGGAGGTCGCGGGCTTCCTGGACGCGCTCGGCATGGTTGATGCGGAGGGGCTCGACGATGTCGGCCTGGCGCTCGTGCTTCTCGCCGGCGGCGCGCTTGAGGGCCTCGCTGCGGATGTCGGGCCGGTGGTCGTAGGGGGCCGTCGATTTGAAGGCCTGGGGGTCGATGGGGATGACGCGCTTGTGGAGGGCTAGCTCGCCGAGGACGCGGCCCTTGGCGTCGATGGCGATGGCCGGGGCGGCATCGTCGAAGGGGAAGACAACGAGGTTCACCTTCTCGCCGTGGCCGATCTCTTCGCCGCGGCGCGGGCCGCTGGAATACTTGGCCTTGTAGATGAGCGGATCGGCGGAGATCTCGGCGTCTTCAAAGGTGAGGAATCCCTTGTGAGCCTTCACCTCGCGGGCGAGGTCGGCACCGGCGATGTCGCAGAGGGTGGTCGAGGAAACGGGGTTCCACCTTTCCTTCCGGCCGAAGACTTCGAGGGGCGAGAGCTTGCGCTCGCGGGTCCACTGCGCGGGTGCCTGGCGGGCGGCCTCGCGGATGATGGCCTGGGAGACGTCCGGGAGGGCGAGAAAGGCGGTCTGGTCGAAGTAGGTGCCGCTGCCAGGCAGGGCGGTGTATTCGGTGATGACGTGGCCCAGCTCGTGCCAGCCTTCCAGCTCGTGGTCGGTGCGGAGGCCGAGACCGAAGAGATAGTAGTCGGTGAGGAAGGGGATGAACTCCCGGTGGAAATCCATGACGGGGAGCCGCAGGAGATCGAGGCGGTGCGGGACCTTCTCCTGCACCTTGAGCAGCATGCGGGCGATGTAGGCGAGCTGGCGGTCGGTGGTGACCGGGCCTTTCAGTCCGGAGGACGGGGAGCCGGTCTGCATGGCCAAAGCGGCGAGGTCGTTGTGCATGAGGGCATGCGTGGATTCGAGGCAGGCCTTGGCGTGGAAGTTGCCGCCTTCGCTGCCGCCCCAGTAGTTGGTGAGGGCGGAGTGCCGCTCGATGGGCTGGTAGTCGACGCGGACGAGGCCGCCGGTGGCATCGTGCAAGGTTCTTGCAACGGCCTCGTCGACCTTGGCGGTCTGAAGCTCGGAGAGGAACATCATGCCCTGGGGGCAGTAGCCGAAGCGGTGGAGCATGCCGGCCAGGAAGAGGCGCATGTCCTTCCCGGCGAGGGTTTCCCAGGAGCCGTTCTCGCGGCGGCGGCGGGGCTTCGCGCCCCAGTGGAAGCGGTGGCCGCTGAAGAGGTCGAGCGCGCCGAGTTCCAGGACGCGGACGATCTCGCGCTTCTTGCCGTGGGAGACGTAGTTGTCATGCCAGACGTCGTCGAGCTGGATGACAGCGCCGGGCCAGAGGCCGACGCGGGTGGTGAGGACGCCGGGGAGGAAGGGGTTGGTCTTGCTGCTGGTGCCGATGCGGATGGATTGCATGCGGGCCTTGTTGCTCTCCGCCTTGACGATGTCGGCGAGGTTGCGGTTGCTCCAGCCGGCGGGCACTTCGGGATGGCCGGGCCAGCCTTCGTAGCCGGGGATCTGCTGGTCGCGCACGCGCCAGCGGCGGCGAAGCTCGCGGAAGGCGGGGGCGTTCTTGCGCTGGTAGCTCTCCACCAGGGTGAGGAGGTAGCAGATGAAGCGGGGCGTGCGGGTGGTGGCTTCCTCGGCCGGGGCGAGGTCCGCGGTGCGCTTGTCGGCGAAGACGCGCCAGTCGCCGGTTTCACGATAGGCATAGTATTGCGCCTTCCACCCGCCGGGTTGCATGCCGAAGCGCGGGGCTTGTTCAGCGATCCAGGCCACGATTCCCCTGGCGGGCGCGCCCTCGAAGGCGTCGAGTTTGAGACGGATCATCGACCGCTGGTCGGCGGGGATGTCGGCCCACTCCGTGGAGGAGTAGTCGGGCTTCGTGAGGGTGAGGTGCATGGTGGAAGTGGTGAAGTGGCGGGATGTTGAAATCAGAGAGTGGCGAGGGTGCGGCGGTGGCCTTCGAGGGAGGTGGTGAGTTCGGCGATGCGCTGGCGGAGCCAGGCTTCGGAGAAGCGGGTCTCGGTCTCGCCGGCGAGTTGGCGCTGGTGCGCACGGCGGTCGGCTTCGAGGACGGCAATGGTGTCGCGCAGGTCCCGCTTGCGCTGGCCGGTGGCGAACTCGCGGCGGCGGCCGGTCTTGTAGGTCTTGGCCATGGCTTCAGTGGCTTTCGGGGAAGAGGTGGCGGTCGAGACGGTCGAGGTGCCAGAGCTTGAGCTGGCGGGCCGCGTAGGCCTGCTTGCCCTCTTCCTGGGCGAGGCGGTGATTGCCGGCCGCGTGGGCGGCGTCGAAGACGGCCTCGGCGCGGAAGAGGAGTTCATCGGCCAAGGTGCAGGCGTGGATGTGGGGAGCCAGGGACTCGTCGCCGGTGGCGAGGGCGAGATCGAGGATAGAGCAGGCGGCATCGAGCAGGTGCTCGGCGCGGTCGGGCTCGATGAGTTCCGGAAGGTCGGGATCTGGAGTGGCGAGGTTCATGGCTCGGTCAGACGGTGGCGGGTTGCGGTTGGTCGAGCTTGGCGGCTAGGGCTTGGCCGGCCGGTGTGAGCTTGAGCCAGACGCTCCGGCGGTCCTGCGCGCCGCGGATGCGCTCGATGAGGCCGAGCTTTTCGAGCTTGTCGGCGATGCCGGTGACGGCGGCGGTTGAGATGCTCAGGCGGGCGGCCAGGGCGGTCATGGTCTCGGGCTCGGCGGCCAGGGCGCGCACGGTCTCGATGTGGTTCAGGGTGGTGAGGCCGGCCTTGCGGGCGGCGGTGGTGTTGTCGGTGGTCATGGCTGGGGTGTTGGTGTTGTTGACGGGAGGCGGGAGAGCTACGGGAGGCGTAGTAGGTCAGGGCTTGGCGGCTTTCTTGTTAGTGGCCTTCTTGGCTGCGGGCTTCGTGGCCTTCTTGGCGGCAGGCTTCGCGGCCTTCTTCGCGCGGCCCTTCTTGGCGGGGGCGGCGGATTTGATCCGCTGGCGGATGCGGGCGAGGGTGTTGGAGAGGAACTCGTCGAGCTGCTTGAGCGTGGGAACGTCTGCATCTTCCAAACCGCCGGTCTTCTCGTGGCGGTCCCAGCGGCCGATCCAGTCGTGCACCTGAGTGCGCGCTTCGCCGGCCTTGTCCTCGGGCGTGTTGGAATCTTCGGTGCTGGTCAGCGTGAGCGGCACGCGGTTGACGAGCTGGGTGAGCGAGAGCGGCTTGTCACCGGCCTCGGCACGGGCGGCTTGCAAGAGCGTTGCAAGCTCCTCTGGCGTGGACTCATGGGTAAGGCCGAGACCCAGAGCGGCGCGGCGGTAGCGGTAGGCGGTGCCGGACGAAAGCCAGCGCACTTCGGCCGCCAGCCAGCCGTCGAAAGAGGTCGGGGTGGAAAGCTCCCCCACGGTGGGGGAGCTTTTCCCCGCGCCTCCCATTGCGCCGCGTGTGGCGGCATCCGGGACCGCGAAAGCGGCGTGGGCCTTGACGCACTCCAGGCCCATGCGGAGGAAGTGGGGAAGCCGGGTCTGCTCGAAGTTATCCTCGTGGACGATGAGCTGCTCGCGCTCCGCTTCCAAGGCCTGGCGGATGGTCGGGAGGTCGATGGCGGGAACCACCTCGGCCTTGCCGTCGATGGCCTTCACGGGGGCGAGGGCGGTGCTACGATTGATGCCCTTGCACTTCTTCGCATGGGCACCGATGCCTCTGGCGGTGAAGCCGGGAGTGTCGCAGTTGACGCATTTGTAGAGTGGCTCCGACTCGACCGGGGTGGCGGCGTCGCGCTTGGCCTTGGCCTCCCACTTCTCGATCTGCATCCGGGCGTCTTCGATCAGGTTCAGGCGCTGATACATGGTCCGCTTCTTCAGCTCGCCGTTGCGGAAAGCCTTGAGCCATTCGATGTCCTCCTTCGTGCCGGTGAAGGCCGTGATGGTGGTGTGATAGAGTTCACCCTCGCCGGGGGCGAGGCACTCGTTGAGGAGTTTGCGGCGGTCGGGTGTCATGGCTGTGCGCTGTGGCGGTTGCGGATCTCGGACATGCGCCATGCCTGGTCGGCGGCGCGGCGGGCGGCCTTGGCCTTGCCGGCGCGGCCGGTGCTGAAGCCGAGGGCGAAGACGACGGCGGAGGCGACGAGGTAGATGACCAGGTCGAGCAGGAAGGCTTGTTCGGTGGGGTCCATAAGAGTGCCGAGTGATCAGTGAGCAGTGAT
>JAYTLR010000124.1:0-39503 GCA_043729195.1 Akkermansia sp. | reverse complement strand
CGGCATGACCCGCATCAGGTTCGGAGGGTTCTTTCCCTGTGGAAAGTCTCAGTCCCTCGCACCGGGACACCCCTGTCATTGTGAGGGCCAGTTTGGCGGCTGCGGGGAGGAAGGTCAATGTCACACTTCAGACAAACGCGGATGACGAGATCATCGTGGAGGCGACCGGGAAGGCGGGCGTGATCACGGGATCGCGGCCGCATCACCTCGGAGCCTTGAGCCTGGCGACGAGGTATTCGATTGTGGTCTTGAATTTGACGTCGGGCGCACCGGGATAGACGAGGTCGGCGGCGACGCCATTGGCCTTGCAGTGTTCCTGAAGTTTCACGCCGAAGTTGGCGGTGTGCGTGGGGTCTTTTTGCTCCTGTCCGATGGCGGGTGGCCCGCTGAAGTAAAGATAGACGGGTGGATCGTCGGGTGTGACGAGGGCGTAGGGCGAGTACTCGGCGATCCACGGCAGGATGCTGTCGCGGTCGGCGAGCGCTTCCGCGAAGCTCTTCTTGCCGAAGGCGTGCCCGCCGTAGCGGCTGTTAGGCGTCCACTCTTTCGCCTGCCGGGGATCGAGGGAGGTCTGCGCGCCGATGACCGCGGCGCAAAGCAGGCGGGTGGACTGGCGGGCGACGGGATCCGCGCTTTCCGGATCGGCCAGATCGTCGTGGTAGGCGAGCCAGAGGCTGGTGCAGGCCCCTGCGGAGCTGCCCGCGGCGGCGACGCGCGCGGGATCGATGTTCCACCCGGCGGCCTTGCTGCAGAGGAATTGCAAGGCGCGCGCGCAGTCGTCCATCGGGGCCTTTACCGGCGGCGTGACTCCTTCCACCACGGCTTGCGGGACGTAGCGGTAGTTGTTGGCCGCAACCGAAATTCCGGCATCGAGCAGCGCCTTGACGTTGGCGATGCGGTTGGCGCTCTCCTTGCTGCCGGAGTTCCATCCGCCACCGTGGATGACCAGCACCAGCGGAGTCGGCTGGTCGGACTTGGCCTGCCAGAAGTCGAACACGTGGCGCGCGTGCGGGCCGTACTTCACTCCGGCGTGAGTCGGCTTTGGCACGCCCGCGGGGTAGCTCTCCTTTTTGGCCTTCTGGGGATTTGCTTTCCTTGCCTTGGCCTGTTCCGACGGCGCTTGGGGTTCGGGTTTCGCTGCTTCCCGCGCATGGAGGAAGTTCGCGGTGAAAAGAAAGGTGAGGATGGGCACGATCTTCATGGCGGCGATTGAGTGAATCAGAAGAAGGAGTACAACGATTTGTCTAAAACGATTTGCCTGTCCTCTGTTTGCCAGATTTCGCGACTTTTCGCGTGATTTCGCGGCTACTCAAGAAATCTGCCCGGAATCGTGGCAGAGCCGGGCGACGCGGAGACGCTCTCCGACGAGGAGAGACTTGAAGCGGGCGAAGTCCTCCTCGGGAGTGGCGGACAGGAGGCGGTAGCGGTATTCCGGCCAGTGGCTCATTTCGCCGATGGCATTGCGCAGGCGGAGCTCGATGACCTCGTCGCTGTCGGTGCCGCGGCCGCGGAGGCGGCGGGCAAGCTCGGCCTCGTCGGGCGGCATCACGAAGAGATCGACCAGCGCGAGGCGGATCGCGGGGTCCTGGCAGGCGCGGACTTGGGCCGCGCCCTGGACGTCGATGTCCATCACGACGTCGGTCCCCGCCACAAGCCGGCCGAGCACCTCGCTGCGCAAGGTGCCGTAGTGGTTGCCGTGGACCAGCGCGTGCTCGAGGAAATCCCCGGCGTCTGCTTTTGCGGTGAACTCTTCCACACGGAGGAAAAAATACTCCTTCCCGTGCGTCTCGCCGAAGCGCGGCGGGCGGGTCGTGCAGGAGACGGAAAACTCCGCCTCACCTTCCGCCGCAAGCCGCCGGCAGAGCGTGGATTTCCCGGAGCCGGACGGGCCGGAGACGAGGTAGAGGATACCGGAGCGCGCCATGAAGGATTGCCGATTGATGATTTTCGATTTTCGATTGTTGATTTGAGGAATAGCCCGTTCAGGCCAGAGCTGATGCCTGCAATCGGCTATCTTCAATCTCCAATCGGCAATCGCTAAGCCCCGAGCGGACGAGCAGCGGCTCGAGCGCGGCGTCGCGACCCATGAAGCGGCGATAGAGTTCGTCCACCGGCGCGGAGTTGCCCTTTGAAAGGATGTGCTCGCGGAAGGCGGCACCGGTTTCGGGATCGATCACGCCGTTTTCCTGGAAGCGGGTGAAGGCGTCGGCATCGAGCACCTCGGCCCACTTGTAGGAATAGTAGCCGGCGGCGTAACCGGTGGGCGAGCTGAAGAGATGATTGAAGCGGCGAGCCATGCTCGGCGCATCGGTCTTCAACGGCACGCGGTAGCTGGAAAGGATCTCGCGGTCGACCTCGTCAAGGTCGCGGCCGGCGTAGCGATCGAGGTGGATGTGCATTTCCAAGTCTAGCTTTCCAAGCGCGAGCTGGCGCATGAAAGTGATGGCGCCGAGGTAGTTCCGCGCCGCGATCATCCGGTCGAACAGCACGTCGGGGATCGGTTCGCCCGTCTGGTGGTGGCGGGCGAAGAGATCGAGCGACTGGCGGTCCCAGCAGAAATTTTCCATGATTTGCGAGGGCAGCTCGACGAAGTCCCAGGGGACGTTGGTGCCGGCCAGCGAACGGACGCTGACTTCGCTGAGCAGGCCGTGGAGCAGGTGGCCGAACTCGTGGAAAATCGTCTCCACCTCGCTGTGGGTCAGCAGCGCCGGTTGGTCACCGACCGGCGGGGTCATGTTGCCGATGATCAGCCCGAGGTGCGGCTCGCGGGCCGCGCCGTTGCCGCCGGGGTGGCCGGTGAACAGGCAGTTCATCCAGGCACCGCCACGCTTCGATTCGCGAGGGTGCCAGTCGGCGTAGAAGGAACCGAGATGTTCGCCGCTTTTCCCGTCGAGCAGGTCGTAGAACTTCACCTCGGGATGCCAGACTTCCGGAAGTTGAGAGTCGAGAGTTGATGGTTGATGGTTTGAACCGCGCTCATAATAGGCGGCTTCGCGCGGGTTGATGGTGATGCCGAAGAGCTTCGTGCAAAGGTCGAACATGCCGCCCATCACGCGGTCGACCGGGAAGTATGGGCGCAGCGCCTCGTCATCGAGATCGTATTCCTCCTGGCGCCGCTTCTCCGACCAGTAGGCGAATTCCCAGGGCTGAAGGCCGTCGACGGCTGTTCCGGTCTTGCGCGACTTGTAGTCGCAGAGAGCGCCGTATTCGGCGTGCACGACCGGCAGGATCCTATCGTGCAAGTCTTCGGTGAATTTCAGCGCAGTGTCGCCGTTGCGCGCCATCCGGCGCTGGAGCGTGAGGTCGGCGAAGTGGTCGTGGCCGAGCAGGGCTGCCTTTTCGCTGCGCAGTTCCAGGATTTGCCAGACCAGCGGGGTGTTGTCGTGATCACCTTCCGACGCGACTTTGACCGACGCCTCCCAGACCTGGCGGCGGATGCCGTCGTCGTCGAGGTGCTGCATCAGCGGGAACATCGAGGGCATCTGCAGCGTGAAGCGCCAGGCCGGAGCTTCTTCCGTGGACAGGCCCTTGGCGGTTGCGTTCGCCAGCGCGGCTGCCTTGGCCGAGGCGGGCAGGCCGGCGAGCTTCGATTCGTCGGTGATGACCAGGTCCCAGGCATTGGTGGCGTCGAGGACGTGCTCGGAATACTGCTTGGTCAGTTTGGAAAGCTCGGCCTCCACCGCGGCGACGCGGTCCTTCTGATCCGTCGGCAGGTCGGCGCCGGACTGGGCGAAGTCGAGCATCGTCTCGTCGACGAAGCGCTTCTCGACCGCCTGCAGCGCGGCGGCGGCGGGCGATTCGCCAAAGGCCTTCAACACGGCCCATAGGCGCGGGTTCAGCGGGATCGCGGCGTAGTGCTCGGAGACTTCCGGCAGCATCGCGTTGAGCGCGGCGCGCTGGGCGGGCTCGTCGCCTACGGAATCGAGGTGCTGGAGCCGGCCCCAGCCGAGGTTGAGCGAGTCGTTGGCCTTCTCGAAAGCGCCGAAGGTGTTTTCGTAGGTGGCCTCGGCTGGCGTCACCTGGCAGACGGCTTCCAGGTTGACCTTGGCGATTTCCAGCGCGTGGCGGATGTCCGGCTCCACCGCCTCCGGCACGAGCGTGGACCAGCGGACGTGGAAGCCTTCATCGAGAAACGGATGCATGGGCCGTTTCCTAAGCCACGGCGGGGCGGGTGGGAATGTCGAATATCGCTCCTTGCGCCTGCCGGGAAAATTAGACACTGTCTCACCATGAGCACAGGAACCACCGCGACCCTCAAAAAGTGGGGCAACAGCATCGGTCTGGTCCTCCCGGCCGGGATCGCCAAGGCCACCCACCTGGCATCCGGCACCCGCGTGGAGATCGATGTCACCGACGGCGCGCTGGTCATCCGCAAGGCACCGGGGCAGCCGCAGCTCGAAAACCTTTGCTCCGGCATTACCGCGGAGAACCTCCACTCCGAAGCGGATTGGGGCAGCCCGCTGGGGAAGGAAGTCTGGTGAAAAAGGCCGCCTACATCCCGGAGCGCGGCGATGTCGTATGGACCGATTTCAACCCGCAGGCTGGTCGCGAACAGGCCGGCAAGCGGCCCGCCCTTGTGCTTTCCCCCAAGACTTACAATGCTAGGACGGGCCTCGCGGTGATGGTCCCGATCACCAGCCACGTGAAAGGCTACCCTTTCGAAGTCGCGATCCGGATCAAGACCGTCAAGGGAGTCGCCCTCGCCGATCATCTCAAGAACCTCGATTGGCAGGTCCGCGGCGTGAAGTTCGTCGGCTCCGTGGCCCCGGCGGCCCTCGCGGAAGTCACCACCAAAGTCTCGCTCTTGCTGAACCTCTGATATCAAGGGCCACCCAAATCCGCCGACTGCTGGCTTCTTGTCGATTGGTGCGAGCGATCCACCACGAGGCACGTATCCGGTGGCAACATGTCCTTTCCACTGAATCGCGTAGGCGCTTTGCATTCTCTCCGGCCACATCTCTCCCACCCGTTCCATCCCAGCCCATCCATGAAATCGCTCCTCCACCTCGTTGCCTCCGCTCTTCTTCTATCGCCCCTCGGCGTCGAAGCGAAGCCGCTCAAGGTCTTCATCCTTGCCGGCCAGTCGAACATGGAGGGCCACGCGCGCATCGAGACGTTTGATTACATCGGCGACGATCCCGCCACCGCGCCGCTGCTCAAGATGATGCGGGGTGCGGATGGAAAACCGGCCGTCGCCGAGAACGCCTGGATCTCCTATTTGACCGGCCACTACGAAGGCAACGCCAACGGCGAGGGCACCGGCAAGCTCACCGCGGGATACGGCGCACGGGGCGCCAATCCGACCCAGGACGGCGGCAAGATCGGCCCCGAGTTCACCTTCGGCCTCGCCATGGATGCCGCGCTCGACGAGCCGGTCCTCCTCATCAAGACCGCGTGGGGCGGCCGCAGCCTGAACACCGAGTTCCGCCCGCCCAGCGCCGGGCCCTATGTCTTCAGCGAGGCGCAGATCGAGCAGATGAAAAAGCAGGGCAAGGACATCGAGGCGGAGAAGGCCAAAAAGGCGAAGGAATCAGGCCGCTTCTATCAATTCATGATCGACCACGTGAATAGCGTGCTCGCCGATCCCAAGCGCGTCTGCCCGGCCTACAATCCGGCCGATGGTTATGAAATCTCCGGCTTCATCTGGCTCCAGGGCTTCAACGACCTCGTGGACGGCAACACCTATCCCAACGGACCCGATGGCAAGACCCGGGATTACTCGAAATACGGCGAGTGGCTGGCCGATTTCATCCGCGACGTGCGCAAGGACCTCAAGACGCCCAAGATGCCCTTCGTCATCGGCGTGCTCGGCGTGGGCGGAGTGAATGCGAACGAAGGCACAGTCGCCTTCCGCAAGGCGATGGCGGCTCCCGCGTCGCTGCCGGAATTCAAAGGCAATGTCGCCGCCGTGGAAACGGCACCGTTCTGGGCGGAGGAACTCGACGCCATCGACCAGAAGCGCGCCAAGGTGAAACAGATGGGTCACCTGCTCAGGGTCAAGGCCAAGGGACATCCCAATGCGGACGGCTCGATGGACGAGGCCCAACAGAAGGAATACCTCAAGAAATACGAGGCCGAGCTCATCAGTCCCGAGGAAGCCGCCAAGTGGACCCGCGGCGCGTCCAACGCCGGCTATCACTACCTCGGCTGCGCCAAAACCTTCGCCCTCATGGGCAAACATTTCGCCGAAGCCAACCTTGAGATGATGAAGGGAGCGATCCGATGAAAAAGACCTTGGTTGTTAGTTTTTGCGTGCTGCTCACTGCTCTGGCGCACGCCGGGGAGCGGGTAGGGCTGTGGCCGGAGGGGAAGATCCCGAATTTCCAGCCCCAACAGATCGCGGCAACCACCCAGGAGGTGAAAGCGCCGGGATTCAAGGCGGCGGAGCACACGATGCCGTATCTGGACTGGTATGAGGCCCCTGCGCAGAAAAACGGCGGATGCATGTTGCTCATCTCCGGCGGCGGTTATCACAATTGCTGCGACGGGGAGTGGATCGACCGGGTCGCGCAAAAGCTCACCGGGCTCGGGTTCGTTTGCGTGAGCCTCACTTACCGGACGCCGCGCCCCCAGGGACTGCCGATCTATCAGTGTGCGTGGGAGGACGGTCAACGCGCCGTCCGACTCGTCCGCAGCGAGGCGGGGAGACGCGGGTTCGACCCGGAGAAGATCGGCGCGCTCGGATTCTCCGCGGGGTCGCACCTGACGGTCCTGCTCGCGACGAGTTCGCTCACGCCGGCTTACGGCGCGCTTGACGGGCTCGACCAGCTTCCGTGCCACGTCAACTGGGCGGTTCCGGTCTACACCGCCTACGCGCTCACCGACGGGCTCACCGGCCCCAACACGCGCGATGGCGACGCGATCGACGTCAAGCTCTCGGACGTGTTCAAGTTCGACGCGAAGAGCTGTCCGATGGCGCTCTTCCACGGCGGAACGGACGCCTATTCGCCGAACGGTTCCACGCAGATCTACCGCCAGCTGCGAAGGATGAAAATCCCGGCCGAGATCCATCTCTTCGCGGATCGCCCCCATGGTTTCATGGGCGACCCGGGCAAGGGCGAGGATGGCACCGCCTACGACCACTGGTTGGATCGTGTCGCCGAATTCCTCCGCCAGATGAATTTCGACGGCCGTCTCGGTGCGGAAGAGGATTTGATGGCCCGCTACGCGAAGGACGATGCGCGCGGCGAATACCGCAAGCAAGCGCTCTGGCCGGAGGGCAGGATGCCGGATGAGCAGAAGAAGCAGTGCCAGCCTTATCTCGAGTGGCACCTGCCGAAGGAACTCAAGACGAAGGCGATTCAGATCATCTATTCGGGCGGTGCCTACGGCGGCAACGACCCGGACGGCTTCGAAGTCGCGCCGGCCCGGCGTTACTTGAATGAAAAGGGCATGACGGTGGTGACGGTGAAATACCGCACGCCGCGTCCGCAGGGTGGACTGGCGAAACACACGACGGCTTGGCAGGACCTGCAGCGCGCCATCCGGATCGTCCGCAGCGAGGCTGCGGCGAAATCGCTCGATCCCGACCGCATCGGCATCATGGGTTCCTCGGCCGGCGGCCACCTGACGCTCATGGGCGCGACCAGCTCGAAAAGCCGGTCCTATTCGCCGATCGACGATCTCGACAAGCTTCCCTGCAACGTGCGGTGGGCGGTTGCGATCTATCCGGCCTACGCGCTCACGGATGGAGCGGATTCCCATAACGCCAAGGGCGGCAATGAGGACGACGCGAGGCTCGTCCCAGAGTTTTCGTTCGACCTCGCGACGTGCCCGATGCTGTTCATCCACGGCGATGCGGACGGTTGGGCGGCGATGAATTCGGTGAAATGCTGGGAGCAGCTCCGCCGGATGGGAATCCAGTCGGATCTCCACACGCTGGTCGGACGCGGGCACTGTTTCCAAAGGAAGGCCGCCCCGGAGACGGGCAGCTACACCTGGATGGGGCGCATTTGGGAATTCATGAACCACGAGGGGTTCAACAAGTAGACAAGGATTTCGTTCGTTTCGTTGTAACGAGGATTCACCACATCGATTGGAGAATCCTTCCTTGCGCCTTTCGGGAAAATCAGACACGGCCTCACCATGAGCGCCACCGTCAGCACGACCTTGAAAAAGTGGGGCGACAATGTAACGGAAAAATTAATAACCCAGACTTGTAAATTATCGTTTTAGAATGATTATCTGCCGCCGCTATCGACACCCCACATCTTCTCCCCATGGATTTTCCCCCAGTTATCGCGGTGCTTTCTCTCATGGCGGCGGCACCAGCTACCGCCGCCATCAGTATTGCCGGACCTAGCAGCGCTTGGACCCCGATTCCCGGCAACTACGACTATTTGGGAGACCATCAGACCGGTCAACCTGCCGGCGACATCGTCGGATCGGGGTCCGACTCTGGATTCTTCGTCACCTTCGACAACAATGGCGCGGCCAGCAGTTCCGATGGCACGTTGGGCTTTCGTCTCCGCCTTGACGCGGCCGGGGGAAATTCCGCAAATCCGCAGTTCGACCGGGTGGTGTGGGTCGGTATCGACGGGAACGGGAACGGTAGTGTCGACCTATTCCTAGGCTATTCCGCCCAAGGCAGCACCCGGACGCTTGGAATCTTTGCGCCGGGCACGGGCACCAACACTTCGCCTTCCACGACCTCGATCGCCGCTAGCCCGACCAACAGCTACAGTATCACCTCGACGAATTTCAACTATCGTCCGGTGAATTTCGCGACGGACGGCGGAACTACCAACGACTTGACCCCCGGCGGAATCGATCGCGACTACTACCTCAGTTTCTCGGTCCCCTTCGCCGACATTGCCGCCGCCTTGGGTCTCGGGGCCAACGACATCCCGGATCAGCGGCCGCTCCGTTACGTGCTAGCCACGTCCACCCAGATGAATTCCCTCAATCAGGACCTGGGCGGAATTCAAGGTGGCGTCAACTCCAACTCGACCTGGGAAAGTTTGGGAGGATTTACCCCGTTGATGAACGCTTCCGGAACGGTCATCCCGGAACCCTCCGCGGCCGTGCTTTCGTGGCTGTCCTTGCTGGCACTCGCAGGCATAAGGCGGCGCATCTAGGTCTATGCTGGAAGCGTTACGGGTGAACAAGCCCGCCGCACGACGATCCGGCCCACCCTAAGGAAGCCTCAGGGCCATGCGGTGTTCCAATGCTTCACCGCTTTGGTCACCAAATCCCTTCTTGCGCCATTCGGCAAAACCAGACGGTGTCTCAACCTGAGCACTCCGATCACCACGACGGGGAAAAAAGGGGGGCACTCCTGCTGAACCTCTGAAGTTGCCCATGCCTCAAGCATTTGATCCCGGGGGAATCGCAGCACAAGTCGCCGGGGGTCGAGCGGCGCGACCACCCCGGGGACCTTGTTTGGCATCCCGGCTCCCCGTAGGCGTGCCAGCCGTCTTCACCGCGGCGTGATGTGGGGCCCGGCTGCGATCCCTGCCGGGATCAAGGAATCATGGGGAGTCTCGTGATACCGGGGGTGGTCGCTTCGCTCGACCCCCGGCTACTTCCGCTTTGATCCCTCTCGGGATCATGTGGCCGAAACACCAAAGCACCGAAACACCGCGATGTCTCAACAGTTGGCCTTCGCGAAATTTCCAATGACTTCTTCGTTCCGACTGCCTGCTCAGGATTCCGGCAGCTCCGCCGCCGCCCGCCGGCTGAGCCGGGCTTTGCGACGCTGCCAACGCCCTTGTCCCGCAGTCCATAGTAGAATGTAAGCCAGCACGATTGCCCAATCGGCGATCCGTACCGTCGAGACTCGCTGTGTGCCAGGTTCGACCTCGTGCTCGAACCGAAATGCCGGTGGCCAGAGTTCATTGGGTGGCTCGACCAAGTGCTCATTTCTTAAGCCTTGATCTCCAAACTCGAATCCCATGCCCAGATCTACTGCCCTTGTGAATTCTACGCAGCCGAAGTGGTGACCAACGGTGTGAAAGTGATCGCCGCCGAGCCAGCCAATGTAACCTGAATGTGAATTCGCCAGCCAGCCCCACAGCAGGAACACCAGCCCGGGCAGGCCGAGCCAGAAAAGCCGGGAGCGATACCACGGGCAGATCATCGTTTCCCAACGACTACAGGTTCTGCACCACCACGCGTCGAGCGGGTTTTCCGGCTGACGGACATGCGTGCTTGAGTGGCACGTGGCACGCTCCTAGGATGCGCAACCAAGATGCGAGCCCCACCTGCCGACTGGATCCTCCGCGGCGACCCTTTCCATTCCAATGAAAAGGGCCGGGGCCATCCCTTTCCTGCCATCCTCGAACATCTGATCCACCAGCGCGGGCTGCCGGTTGGGGAAAATCTCGAGTCTTTCCTGCGTCCGAAACTCCGCGACCTGGGCGATCCGTTCGAGATCGGCGAGATGCGGGAAGGCGTGGAGCGCATCCTCCAGGCGATCGACCGCGGCGAACACGTCTGCATTTACGGTGACTACGATGTCGATGGCGTGACCTCGATCGCCGTGATGCGGCGGATGCTGCATGCCTACGGGCTGGAGCCCCGCCATTTCATCCCGCTCCGAAGCAGCGAGGGCTACGGTCTCAGCAAGGCCGCGCTGGAACGCTGCATGCGCGAAGGCCCGAAGCCGGACCTATTGATTGCGGTGGATTGCGGCACGGTGTCGATCGATGAGATCGCCGGGCTGCGGGCGGACGGGATCGATGTGATCGTGGTCGACCACCACGAGCCGAGCCAGCGCGGTCGACCCGACGTGGTCGCGCTGGTCAATCCGAAGTATGGCGGCGGTCCGGCCTACATGTGTGCGGCCGGGGTTTGCTTCAAGCTGGCCCACGCGATGATCAAGACGCGCCCCGTGCCGAATTTCGACCTCAAGGAGCTGCTCGATCTGGTGGCGGTGGCCACCATCGCGGACATCGTGCCGATGATCGGCGAGAACCGCCTGCTGGTCCGCCACGGGCTGAAGCGGCTGCCGCAAACTCTCAATCCCGGCCTCCAGGCGCTGCAGGAGGTCTCCGGGATGAACGGCAAGGCGACCTCGATGGATGTCGGCTTCCGCATCGGCCCGCGCCTCAACGCCGCGGGCCGGATGGACGTGCCGGAGGACGCGCTGGCGACCTTGCTGACCGATTGCAAGCGGCTGGCCCGCGAGCTGGCGGAGAAGCTCGACGAATACAACAAACGCCGCCAAACCCACGAGAGCCAGATCCGCCGCGAGGCGATGGAGATGCTCAACGCGACCTTCGATCCGGCGCGGGACCCGGTGATCGTGCTCGGCTCGCGGAGCTGGCATCCGGGCGTGGTGGGAATCGTCGCGTCGCGGCTGATGCGGCAGTTCCACAAGCCGACCTTCATCATCGCGATCGATGCCGAAGGCGTCGGCAAGGGCAGCGGCCGCAGCATCGAGGGCGTCTCGCTGGTCCAGGCGATCAACTCCTGCCGCGGCCACCTGATCGCCGGCGGCGGCCACGACATGGCGGCCGGGCTTTCGATCGCGGAGGACAAGATGGATGTCTTCCGCGCCGACTTCGCCGCCTACGTGCTCAACAACACCGTGGCCGAGCAGCGCCAGCCGAAGCTGAAGGTCGATGCCGAGATCACCTTCGACCAGCTCTCGCTCGAGTTCCTCACCGACTACGAACTGCTCCAGCCCTTCGGCAACGGCAACCCGCAGCCGATTTTCATGGCCCGCGGGGTCCACCTCAGCCGCCCGCCGGTGCACATGAAAAACCAGCACCTGCGGCTGAACCTGCGGCAAGGCTACGCCGAGCAGGACGCGGTGTTTTTCGGCGGCGGCGAGGTCGCGCTGCCGGATCCGCCGTGGGACATCGCGTTCACGATCGACCGCAACACGTTCCGCGGGCGGACGACCTTGCAGATCATCATTCAGGACGTGCGGGCGGCGCGGTAGTTCACCGGGACCGCGGATCTTTCCCGGCCTTCGTAGCAGCCTGTCCCTCGAAGCCTTGGCGAAGTGGGATCGCGAAGTAGGCAGTCCGCGCGAATGGTCCCATGATGGCTGCCAAGTCCCTCGTCTGGCCCTGATCCCAACAGTCGGGATTTGAACAACGAAAGGGACGAAAAGGACGAAATTTTGAGAGTTTGGTAGCGGAGACGAGGGCTGGTTTCAGCATTACCGGCGGGCACGCATTTCCCGTGGCTTCGCGCGGACTAAAGATCCGCGGTCCAGTACTAGGAGCGGCCTTCGCCGAGGAATCGGTCCAGCTGAAGCGTCAGCTCCGGCAAGCACGCCGGCACGATCGTCTCGTGCTCTCCCAAACGATAGATCCCCTCCGGCTGGCTCGGATCGTTTTGCAGCAGGTAGCGCTCGATCAGATCGCTTTCCGGATCGATCAGCCACAGTTCCCGCACGCCGAACTTCGCGTAGACGCCTCACAGGAAGGGATTCACCACTCGCACCCCGTGAGGCTCGAAATCACTCGTGTTACGGGTCGCCAAGGTGAGGTCATGCGCCAAGGCTGAGGCGGCGATGAGGCCGTCGGTAATGGCAAGCGGCTGGCGGATTCCGAGTTGGCCCCACCTTTCCGCGATCTCCAGATCGACCGGCAGAATCTTATCCCCGTAAAACGGCTGCAGTGTCTCATACCAATTCTCCAAGATCCGCCCTTGCTCGAGGTCGGATCGCAGCTTGCGCTCGATGCCGTTCCGTAGCTCGCCCATGCAGATCACGCTGACCCACATGCAATCGTCCGGAAGCGATCGAACCCATCGGGCCACCTGAGGAAAAACCTTCGGTCGCCGCAGCGCGGAAACGACATTGGTATCCAACAAATAGCCGTTCACAGGTCGATTTGGCGAGGCATGCTCTTGTCTCTCAGGAACAGCTCCTCATCCTCGTCCTCCGCTTCCGGGATCGCGAGAAGGGCTTTCCGGAATGCGTCCACCGGCTTCGAAAGCGCCTCCCGGAGAATGCGCCGATGCGCCTCTTCGGTGGTAATCCCCTCTAGGCGCGCGCGCTCCTTCAGCGAGTCCACCAAGGCGGGATCGAGTTTTCGGACCAGCAGTTGAGCCATGCTTGACCATTGCTATCAACGATAGCGTTTGTCAAGCGAGCTCCTCACCCCTTCCGCTCCTCCAAATACCTCGCCACCCAGCCGATATCATAGGTGCCCGCCGCGAAGTCGGGGTGGGCGATGATTTCCTGCTGGAAGGGAATCGTCGTCTTGATCCCGCGGATCATGAACTCGCCGAGGGCGCGCTTCATGCGGGCGATGGCGATCTCGCGGTTGGCACCGGTGACGATCAGCTTGGCGATCATCGAATCGTAGTGCGGCGGCACGGTGTAGCCGGAGTAAACGTGGGTGTCGACGCGGACGCCCTTGCCGCCGGGCGCATACCACATGTCGATCTTGCCGGGGCTGGGGCAGAAATTATTGAAGGGGTCCTCGGCGTTGATGCGGCACTCGATCGAGTGGCCGCGCGGAGTCGCGTTGAGGACATGGCCGGACAGCGGCTCGCCGGCGGCGATGCGGATCTGCTCTTTGATCAGCTCGCAGCCCATCACTTCCTCGGTCACGGGATGCTCCACCTGGATGCGGGTGTTCATCTCCATGAAATAGAAATCCTTCCCTTCGGAATCGACGAGGTACTCGATGGTCCCGGCGTTCTCGTAGCCGATGTTCTTGATCAGGTTGACCGAGGCCTCGGCCATCCGGGCGCGAAGCTCGGGACCTAACAGCGGCGACGGGCATTCCTCGATGACCTTCTGGTTGCGGCGCTGCATCGAGCAGTCGCGCTCGCCGAGCTGGATGAAATTGCCGTGGCGATCGGCGATGACCTGGAACTCGATGTGGTGCGGGTTGAGCACCAGCTTTTCAAGATAGCACTCGCCGTTGCCGAAAGCGGACAGCGCTTCGTTCGACGCGGCCTGGAACTGGGCAAGGAAGTCCTCCTCCTTGAAGCAGGGACGCATGCCGCGGCCACCGCCGCCGGCGGTCGCCTTGATCATGACGGGGTAGCCGATGCGCTTGGCTTCGGACAGGCCTTCCTTGGCGTCGGCGAGGATCTCGGAGCCGGGAGTGATGGGCACGCCGTTGGCGACCGCGGTGGCGCGGGCGGTGGCCTTGTCGCCCATCATCGAGATCACCTTGGCGGAAGGCCCGATGAACTGGAGGTTGCAGCTTTCACAGATCTCGGCGAAGCGGGCGTTTTCGGAAAGGAAACCGTAGCCGGGGTGAATCGCTTCCGCCTCGGTGATCTCCGCGGCGGCGATGATGCGGTCGGGCTTGAGGTAGCTTTCCTTGCTCGACGCGGGGCCGATGCAGACCGCCTCGTCGGCGAGGTGGACGTGCATGGAATCGACGTCGGCTTCGGAATAGACGGCGACGGATTCCACCCCGAGCTCGCGGCAGGCGCGGATGACGCGCAGGGCGATTTCACCGCGGTTGGCGACTAGGACGCGCTTGAACATGGGTCAGATGGTGGATGGAAGATGGGAGATGGAAGATGTTTTTTCAGAAGGCAGCTCGGGAGGCGAAGACGACGCCGGCTTCAAAATCTGCCATCCGCCATCTACCATCTGCCATCTACGATCGCGAAGCCGTCACTTGATGCGGAAGAGGGCGTCGCCGAATTGGACGGGCGTGCCGTCTTCGACGAGGACGGCGGTGATGGTGCCGGAGACCTCCGCTTTGATTTCATTCATGACCTTCATGGCCTCAATGATGCACAGTGTCTGGCCTTCGCTGATCACGTCGCCGACGCTGGCGAAGGATGGCGAATCCGGGCCGGGCTTGCGGTAGAAAGTGCCAACCATCGGCGAGGTGATGGCGCTGCCTTCTTCCTTCGGAGCAGCGGCCGGGGCGGGCGCGGTGCCGGCGGCAGCGGGAGCCGGGGCGGCGTAGGCGGGAACAGCGGCGGGCATGCTGCCGAGGAGACCACGCAGGGCATCAAGGTCCTGGCCCTTGCGGAGCTTGAGGTGGAAGCCTTCCTTCGACATGTCGAAGAGGGTCAGCCCGTGCTCGTTCATGAGCTCGACGATCTTGCGGATTTCCTTGAGGTCCACGGTGGTTAGAAGGGGTTCGTTTGCGAAAGAGGGGGCAGGCTCCGGTCCGGGTGCCACGATTGCGAAGGCTAGGGACCGGGTGGAAAGAGCGTCAAGTGGGTAAGTGCCAAGGGAAGAAGTTCCGGGTTTCAAGAAAGACTTGTCAGGGGGCGTCCGGCAGGGCTGGAAAGCCCCTGCGATGGACACACAGCGACCCGCCCGGACTCCGGAACCGCAGGAATTCACGCCGGACGACTATTTCCGGCGGCTGGAGAAATCCGAGCTGGTCCGCGACGGACGGCCGCTGGAGATCGATCTCGGCTGCGGCGACGGGCGCTTCCTGTGGGAAATGGCGGCCCACTATCCGGAGCGCGATTTCCTGGGCGTCGAGCGCCTGCTCGGCCGGGTCCGCAAGGTCTGCAAGAAGATCGGCAAGCTCGGCCTGACCAATGCCCGCGTGCTACGGCTGGAGAGCCGCTACACCGTCGAGTGGCTGCTGCCGCGGGAGTCAGTCTCGCGACTCCACCTGCTGTGCCCCGACCCCTGGCCGAAGCTGAAGCACCATCGTCGGCGGCTGATCCAGGAGGAGTTCCTGCAAGCCGTCTGGGACCTGCTGGAGTCCGGCGGCGAGTTTCTCTTCAAGACCGACCACCCGGAGTATTTCAAGTGGGCGGAGGGCAAGGTGAAGGCCTTCGGGAAATTCGAGCGGCTCGATTGGCCGGACGACGCGTTCTTCTATCCGAAGACCGATTTCCAGATGCTGTGGGAGAGCCAGGGGAAAGCGCTGCAGGGGATGAGGCTGATGAAGGCGTAACGGCCGGGCGATGTAATGAAGAAGGCGTAACAGGCGGGCGATGTACTGGACCGCGGACTTTAGTCCGCAGGCCCCTGATTTCGAGCGGACTGAAGTCCGCGGTCCAGTACACCGCTCGTCCTACGATCACTTCCGGAGCACCAGTTCCGCCCCATCCACGAACCCGCGGAGAGTCAGCGTCCCATCTTCCCCCGGCACCAGCGTGACTCCCCCGCTGCGGCCTTGATGGAACACACGGATCCCCGCATTCTCGCAGGCCGCCTGCCACGCCGCTGGCACCCGTTCCTCCGGCGGGAAGTCGGCGTGGCCGGCGACGATCGCGCGGGGCTTCACGGCGGCGAGAAAGGGGTCGCCCATCGTTGAATCATGGCGATGTCGCCCGGCGACGATGACGTCCGCACCGAGATCGCGGCCGCTTTCTAACATCGCCCGCTCGGTCCGCCAGCCGGCGTCGCTGAGGAAGAGGATCCGCCAGCCCCGCCAGTGGAGGCGCAGGACCATCACGCGCTCGTCGGCGACGGCTTGGAAATCGAAGGGATCCGGCTGGTGAAGCACCTCGACCCACGCACCCGGCGAGATCCCGTAAGCCCGCCCGACCTCGCCGCGGGCGGTGGCGATACCCCGCGAGCCCGCCGCCTCTTGCAGGGCGCGGAACGACTGACTGCGCGCGCGTTCCACCGGGAGCAGGATTTGCCGGACCGACAACGCGTCCAGCGCCTCGACCGCGCCGCCAAGGTGGCCGCCGTCGGGGTGGCTGAGCACGATGCTTTCCGGCCGCAGTGCCATGTGCCGCAGCGAGGGCAGCACGATCCGGCGGAAGCCCGGCCGGTGCGCGGTGTCGAGCAACACTGACGAGCCGCCATCGTGCAGGCAGGCCGCGCCGCCGCCGTGGCCGGTGTCGTAGATGAGCAGGAAATCCTCGCCCGGACGGTCGCGCGGGAAATTCACGCTGCCCCCGGGAATCGCTGCGGCCGAAGTGGCGATCCCGGTGCAGAAGTTCGCTACCTTGCCGTTCAAGCGGTTCACCTGCTGGCGGAGCTCCGGCAGCGGCGAAAGCAGGGCCGCGAGCAAGGCCAGAGCCATCAGGGCGAACACCGGCAAACCGATCAGCGGGCTGGCCAGGATCGAGACCGGCGAGAAGAACCCGAAATGCCACGCGGTCAGCGGCACCGAGCCGATGCTCGCGGCGGTCGAGGCCCCCAGCGCCGTCGCCACCCCTTGCCGGAAATGCAGCCAGCGCGTCCGCCACCAGCCGTAGAGCGGGAGCGGCAGATATTCCTCTTTTTGCTCGATCTTGGAAAACAGCCGCGTCGCCCAACCGGTGCCGAGACCGATCGCCATCACCACGCCGAAGGAAAGCTGCACCCCGGCTTGGAAAATCAGGTGACCGTCCGCGAGCAAGGCCAGCAGCAGCGCGAGGCCGAGCGCGTTCAGCAAATCCGGCCGGCGGCGGAACAGGAAGCCGCCCAGCAGCACTGCCGCCATGGTGACCGAGCGGGTGGCGGGCGGCTTCATGCCGGTGATCCAAGCGTAAGCGAACATCCCTATGAGAATGAGCCCGACCGCCGGCCGGCGCGGCACGCCGAGGAATTTCAGCAGCAGCCAGCCGATCGCCCCGACCATCGCGACGTGCATGCCGCTGACCGAGAAGACATGCAAGGTGCCGCTCGCGCGGTAGGACTCGATCAGGGCGTCATCGTCCGGATTTTCGCCCAGGACCATGGCCCGGATCACCGCCGCATCCCGCCCGGCAAGGTCCAAGCCATCGGTCACCGCCGTACGGAACCAAGCCCGAGCCTGTTCGCCGGATCGCGCCCACCACGGCGGCGGCGCGACCTGCCGGGCCAGACCCTGGGCTTCGAAAACGCCCCATGCGCCCTGGCGGTGGAGCCACTCACCGACCTTAAACTCGCCGGGGTTCCGCGGTTCGGGGAAGGGCAGAAAGAGCCCGTCCGCCGCAATCGTCTCGCCCTGCGCCGCGGCAGGCCCCGCGCCCCACCACCAAACCTTTCCTTCCGGGCCGCCGCCCTCGACCTCGACCAATGCCGACCAGCCGCCGCCGGTCGCCTGGGGGAGGGAAACAACCCGGGCGGTGGCTTCGGCCGAACTCGCGCCGGCCGCTTCGATCCACCGCCGCGCGGCGTCTTGCGGCAAGGTCCGGCTGCCATGCAAGACCGCGGCCGCCAGCGCCAAAAGCAGCGCGGCCGGCGGGATCGCGCGCAGCCCGACGATCCCCGGAATGCCGACCGCCAGCGCGACGACCAGCCAACCCGTCAGGTACCCGCTGTCCACCGCCACCACGGCCGCCGTCGCTGCGGCAGCCACCCACAGCAGGGGGTGGCGCTCCACCGAGCGGCGGAGCGGGTGACGCATGGGATTAGGCGAGGCCCCACTCGCGGAGCTTGTGGCGGGCGTTCGCCGAGTGACGGCTTTCGGGGAACTGGTCGATCACCTGTTGCATGATCGTCCCGGCCGACACCCGGTCGTCCATCTTCGTGTCGTAGATCTCTGCCAAGCGGAACATCAGGTAGGCAGCATCGTTTTCCTGCCACTCCTGGTCCTCGATCGCATGACGCAGGGTTTGGACTGCCGCCGGAGGGTCTTCCAACTGGTCGAGCTGGATCTTGGAGATTTCCACATAGGGCAGGCGGTTGAGCGGATCGGCGGCGGCGGCGGCGCGGAAGGCCTCGATCGCTCCGTCCCAGTCGCCTTGGGCCACTTTCGCGCGGGCATCGTGCATCGGATCCTTTTCCACCATCTCGGCACTGTCATAAACGGCGTGGGTCACGCGGTGGGCGATCGCCGGCAGCACGTGGATGACGAAGACGATGCCGACCAGGCCGGCGGTCAGGAAAGCCAGCAGGATGCCGCTGAAGGTCTTCTGCCCTTCGCGGCCTTCGATGTCTTGAGCCATCTTCGCCGCGGCCTCATCGTCATCGCCGCTGTTGTGGAGCTCCACCTGCGCCTTCCGGTCCACTTCAAGCTGTTTCTCGGCGGCGATGAACTTGAACCATGAGAAAGCCACGGCAATCGCCATCACGAAATACATGCCCAACTTCATACGGGGGAGACTAACCAGAGCGCCGCGGATCCCGGAAAGCACAAAATCCGCTGCCGGGCCATCAATGCTCGATTCCCTCAAAGCCGCCGCGCGGCCCTGCCTTCGTCGATCAGCTTCCAGAAGTGCTTCGATTTCGCCAGCTCCTCGTCCTCCGCCATCGGGATCTTCGAGCGGAAGGCGAAGTCCGAGAAAGTGCCCCTGTGCAGCACCCGGTGGACGATCACGAGCCCGTCTTTCACCTCGAAGTAGAAGCGCCAGTCCTCCGCCCGGAAACGGTGCAGGGTCCGGCCGTCGCGCTCGATCTTGCCGAAGCGCTCGCCGTCCAGGTTCTTCAGGTCCTTCTCCGTCACCTTGAACTCGTCCAGCAGCTCGAGCTGTTCGAGCGTCCCGAGCTTGGAAATCTCGGCCGCGCTGATTTCGTTGAAGACGATTTGGAACACGCCACGAACGTGGAACCGTGATCGCCAAATTCCAAATCCGAATTTCAGCCGGTCTGGTCCAGGCCTGCCAGGTGCTTGGCAGCGCGGACCGGACCTCGCAACAAGAAGGGAGGGGAAGGGAATGCCGGGGAAATTCCTCCGCGTCAGGGTTCGACCGCCACTACCCGCAGCATCGAAGGCTCCGGCAATGGCGGCGTCCGCGGCTTGTCGCGGTTGGCACCCAGCGCTTCCCACACCAGACGGTAACTCGCGCCCGCCGGCGGAGTGCCGCTGTCGGAGTCCGTCCGGACTCCCATTCCCGGAAAAGCCGAGCGGAGCTGGGTGATGTCGCGCGGCAACGGTGCGATCGTGGTCGGCGGCGGCTTGGCTCCGGGGATGGGCAGCAGCGTTTCCTCATCGAGCACCTATGTGCCGGACTCCCCTTCCCTCCGGTAACCAAGCTTCAAGCGGCCATTTCCGATTGCTTCCACCTCGCTGATCCGCACCGGAAAGACGATCGACCCGCCGCCGCTGAACTCCACCCGGTGATTGCGCCAATCGCTCACCTTTACGACCTTCCAGCGTCCGCCATCATGCCGCGCCGCGTAGGCGTTGAGGTCGCCGCGTTCGTCATACTTGTGATAGGTCACGACCGCCCGTCCCCGGTTGTCGAAGCCGACCTCGCGGTTGATGTTGATCAGCCCGCCGCCGGACGGCACCGCGTCCACCACGTCGCCTCTGGCCATCGTGATCGGCAGCGTGACCGGCTTTCCTGCGGCATCGGTCCACGACACCAGGTCGCTACTACGGGCATAGGAGATCGTGTGGTTGGTCGCACAGTCCGGCGTGTCGCGCCAGACCCAGACCATGTGGAACGACCCGTCCGGCGCGGGCCGGGGCTCCGTCGCGTAGGCGCTGCGCTCCCCTTCCCCGCTGATCAACGGGCCATCGATCAAGCGGCTCCATTTCTTCGTCGCGGGATCATAGACATTGTAAAGATCATCGCCCTGGCCGCTGCCGCCGTCGCGATACCGGAAAATCAGCCGCTTCTTGCCGTCGCGCAGGAAGACCGGATAAGTCACCCGCTTCTCGCGATCGCCGGTCATTGAATCCACCGGTCGTAGCGAGGCGACATCAAGCGGCTTTTCACTGCGGAAATAGATCAGCGGCACATTGTGCATGTTGCCCGAGACGTGGAGATGACCCGCCGGATCAATGGCCATCGTCACGTAGTTGTGCGAATCCCACCCGAGCTGGCTCGGCAGTCGCTGGAACGTCCACTCCTTGGAGTCCAACCGCCGCTGCGCCACCGTCATCTGCCGCTCGGCATCGTAGTAGGCCACGAACTGAAACGGCGGATGCGTCACCAGGCAGAATCCGACCGGATGCGCGGACCAGACCGGCTCCACATCGATCACCTCCGGCGGCTTGGCAAGAACGGGGGCCAACAGGCAGGGAAACAGCAGACAAAAACCCAGGAAGCGACGAAGCATGACCAAGGGTAAGCCGTGCCGCGGCCGGGTCTTTCATTTGCAAGCCTGAACCTGCGTCCGCTCACCGCCCGAACTTCCGGGCGGTGGCGAACAACGGGAAGCACTCAGCTCACTTGCCGAGGGCGTCATCGACCTTCTCGCCGGCCTTCTCCACCGGACCTTTCGGATCGACCGCGTCCTGAACGTCTTCGACGGCCTTGTCCATTTTCTCACCGATCTTCTCGGCCGGACCCTTTTCCTTGCAAGAAGCGAGACAGGCGACGAGCGGGAAGAGGCACAGGGGAATCCATGAGGATAATTTCATATTGTAGTGGGTTCAGGGATGGATCGGACGCGAAAACCTCCGCGCCCGGCTGACACCGTCGTGCACGTCGCACGATTGTCACCTGATTGTTTTCAGCACGCCCCGGCGTCGGCCGGAAGTAGCGCGACTTTGCAAGTTGCGACCGTGCGCGCCCTGGCGAACCCCGGAGCAATAAGCACCGCACTCGGCCGCCTCACCCCTTCCATCGATCCCGGGAGGATATGACCTCCCTACCTGTCAGGCTTCGGCATGGAGATCATCACCGGGATTCCGGCACCGGCCTCGGCACCACCTTGATCCCGCATCGGGTGTAGCATTCGAACCAGCCGCCCGGCCTGACCGACTTGTAGCCCTTGCGATTGAGCTCGTCGTCTTCCTCTCGTGTGATCCAGCACACCCCGCTGTAGCTCTGCATCCATCGCCGCACCGCTGCCTCATCGGCACATTCCGTGAGAGTCTTGAATGCTTCTTCCAAGGGGGTCGTGTGCTCCCAAAGGATCTTGGACCGCCCCGCATCAACACCGCAGCGGTGCCGATCCGTCCACAGCAAACGGAAGATGTCTTGCTGGCAATCCGCGGCACGGGCTGCGGCAGCTTCCGAGACCATCTTCACCGGCATGTCGGTCCATTTTTTCAAGGCATCCTTCAGCCCCTCTCGAAGCTTCTTGCAGGTGTGCGCACTGGTAGCTCGCCGATACTGCTGAACGTAGGCCCAAAGGACCGGTAGGAAGGCATCGTCGTGCTGGCTGGCATCCGTGGGATTCATCTTTGTTCTTTCGTGTTCCATTTCGCGTAGTCGAGCGCCTGCGCGACGATCTCCCGCGGCGTCTTGTCCCGCTTCAGCTCGATCAGCACCAGCAATCCGTCCGGCGCGATCGCCAGCAGGTCGATGATCCCGCCGAAGCCGGTCTTCTCCTGCCGCCCGATCAGCATCCACTCGGCGGACAGGATCTCCGGCCGGGCGGTGATCATGTCCTCGAGTTCCTTCTCGGTGGCGAGCTTCGACAGGTTCAAGGGCTCGGGTCTCGGCCCGACTTTCCAGATGGCGTGGTGGATGGGCATGGCTGGGGAAACGTATGCTCGCCAAAAGGTTCGACGACCTGATCTTCGCGAATGGAAGCTGCGACCTACGCAGCGTGTCAGACAACGGCCGACGTCTTCTCAACTCCGAGCTTTGAGAGAATCTGACCCGCCAAAGCGCGGAAATCCTTTTCGCAATCCTTCACGCTGTAGGTATGGGCTCCGATCGCGCCATCCGCCGCTTTCAGGTGGAAGATCGGCTTCCTCGCCTCCATCGCCATCGGCATGAGACTCCGATAGTGCTTCAGCAGCCCGAGGCAGTGGCCGTCCGTCTCGTAGTCCAGTTCCAACTGGCGGCCTTCGCCGATGACCGATTGGTTGAAAGTGTCGGGAATCCGCTGCGAACACTTGTCGTAGGCTTTCACCGGTCGGTTGTCGCGAATTCCGAATTGAAGCACCACGTACCCGAGCGGAGTCATGCTGCCCAAGGGAAGATCGAGCGAGGCTTCGGGGTTCTTGCTTCGGCGTTCACCCCATTCCTCGCGCCAGCGCCGCAAGGTTGGCCCTAGATTCCGGAGACCTTGGATCGAAAACAAATCCGGAGCCAGCGGGACCACCACTGCATCCGCACAGATCAGAGCCGAACGGTTGATCGCCCCGAAGTTCGGCCCCACGTCGATCAGGATGATCTCCGCGTCGAACTCCGCGGCAGCCGAACGGGTCAGGCGATGAAAGGCACTGGTCACCCGAAAAGCCGCTTCGTCACGGTCGAGACACTTGATCCAAGATTCCGAAAGCTTGGACTCAAAACTCGAAAGATTCAGATCACCGGGAAGCAGCCGGAGCTTGCTCGTGATCGTTTGCACCGGCGCGGGTCCGATGTCCCCCAAGCCACGGATCAGCGGACTGATCGGAGCCATGATGCTCTGCTTGCTGTCGATGTCCGGATCCCAAAGGGTCTCCAACTCCCGCTCCGGGAGGAACATCGACGTCACGTTCGCCTGAGGATCGAAGTCCGCGACCAGCACCCGCTTCCCCATGTCGGAGAACATTCACGCGAGGTGGTAGATCAGCCTCGTTTTGCCAACCCGCGCCTTGTGGTTAAAGAATGCCAGGGTCTTCATTGGAAATCCACTCGATCATCGGCTCCTATTTCCGCTCTTTCGCATTCCACTTGGGAAACACCGCCTTCAAGCGTTCCACCGTATGCCGCCACTTCGGGGTATTGGGCTGGCAGACGGAGTTCTGGTTGCCGAAGAGGCCGATCTCGGTGAAGGCGGCTTCCCGCGGCTTGGTCTCCAGCCACTCCACCCGCACGAAATACTCGGCCGTTTCCGGGTCGTCGGCGTGTTGGCGGTAGAGATCGCGATGTCGCAGCACTTCCAAGGCCGGGCGTTCGCCGGCTTCGGTGGTGACGGTGAAGTCCTTCACGCCGAGCACGGGCTCGGTCACGATACCGACGCCGACGTAGCCGGTCTTCGGGATCTTCACCCACACCCGGTCGCCAGGGGACAGCATCTTGAGGGTCTGGCTGTACCAGCTCCCGCCGCCGGCGCTGATGAAGCCGTATTTCACGGCATCTTCCCAGGAGCGGGAGCTGGTGTCGCCGAAGGAGACGTAGAACTCGCCGTTCCACGGTTCCTTCTCGCCCTTGGTCTTGGTCGCCGTGGTGGCGTTGACCTGGGTCTCGCCGGGATCGATCAGCCAGGCGCGGCTCAGCAGCTTGTCGTTCCCGTGCTGGAAGACCTGGAAGAAGATCGCGTTGATGGCGATGTCACGGGCGTTCAGGTAGCCGAGGATGCGCTCGGTGGAGGCGTCGAGCTCCGCCGCCACGATGCTGATCTGGTGCGAGCTGTTCAGCGATTCCTCGTCCAGCTCCGCGTCGAAGCGGGCCTTGAAGTCCTCGTCCAAGCTGCGGCCGGGGCGGAAGCGGTCGTAGATCTGCGCGATCTTCTCCGCCGCCAGTCCCTCGACCCAGGAGGCGTAGTCGAGCGCCTGTGCGACGATCTCCCGCGGCGTCTTGTCCCGCTTCAGCTCGATCAGCACCAGCGATCCATCCGGCGCGATCGCCAGCAGGTCGATGATCCCGCCGAAGCCGGTCTTCTCCTGCCGCCCGATCAGCATCCACTCGGCGGACAGGATCTCCGGCCTCGCCGTGATCATGTCCTCGAGTTCCTTCTCGGTGGCGAGCTTCGACAAACTCAAGGGCTCGGGACTCGCCCCGACTTTCCAGATGGCGTGGTGGATGGGCATGATAACAAACGAGCGGGGATGGCGGCAATCTCACGCTAGTTTCTCAAGCGTGCCGACCCATTGGTCGAATAAGGGGCAGTTCTCGCGCATCTTTGGCAACCCGATCTCTTTCGCGACCGCGATCCCGGTCGAGGTCTTCCTGAAGCTGCCTCCCAGACTTTCAATCCGGTGGCTTGGTGAAGTCTCCCGCTCGTGATTGATCGCTTCCGGCTCGCCGCATTCGGCCAAAATCGCTTCGACCTTCGCCACATCCACACCGATCTTCGCCGCCAGCTTCGCGGGATCGCTGAAATAAAGCGCCTCGATCTCGTGCATGGCGAAGTAGGGAAGAAAGCGCTCGAAAGAACGCAGCTTCTCCAGCTTGCCATTCACCTTCTCCCGGACCTGCGAGGTGATCGCCTCGTGCTTGTCAGCCGGTGCTTTCTTCAATTTTGCCTCCTCGTAGCCAGGCCAGTCTCCCTTCAGGCCGTAGAAATCGAAGAGCGTGGTGACGCAACGGTTGTGCCCCTGTCCGAGATGGGTTTCCAGGTCGTTGTAAAGCCGCGCGTATTTCACGTCACCGCCCTTCTCGCCCTTCTTTGTCAGGATCGTGGGCGTCAGGTAGATGCCCTTTGGATGAAAGTGGGGAGCGAGAAGCTGATCGATGAAGGTCCGTTCCGTCGGTCCCTCACAGATCACCGCGACATACACCGGCTCACTCATAGCTCGGCCCTCCCGCGATCACGTTCTTCGTCCACAGCTCGCCCACCGTGTAAGACTCGAGCCATCCGTGGTAGTCCGCCTCGTTCAACCGGTTGAATGTTGAAGCCCCTTGCTCCCGCTTCACGACCACCACGTCTTCCACCGCGAAATAATCGAGCAAGGTCGCCGATTGGGTGGCAATGATCAGTTGGGTCCGCTTGGCCGCATCGCGGATCAATTCCGCAAGGATTGCCAGCGCGTGCGGATGCAGGCCGAGTTCGGGTTCATCGATGATGATCGTCGAGGGCGGCTTCGGTTGAAGGAGGGCGGTGGCAAGGGCGATGAAGCGGATCGACCCGTCCGAAAGATGGTAGGGCTGCATCGGGTAGTCCGAGCCCTTCTGCCGCCACGAGAGATTGAGCTTCACGGCCTCTCCCATCTGCCGTGGTTCCAGAATGAACGTGTCGAAGAACGGGGTGACAAGGCGCACCGCATCCAGAATGCTCGAATACTCCGCTGCATGTAGATCGCGAAGGTAGGCGAGATAGGTTGCGAGATTGGAGCCATCGATGCGGAGTTCCCGGTAATCCTGGATGATTCCGTAGTGCCGCATGCCAGCGGTCGCACTGGTGTCGTGGAAGTGGTAAATCTGCCAGGACTTGATCGCGGAGACGACCGGCCGGCTGTACTCCGCGTCCCCCTGGGTGCTGTCGGCCTCGGCAGCCACTTTGGAAATGCCGTCAAAGCTGTCGCCCATGACCCACCACCCGGTCTTGCCTGAACCGTAAAATCGCGCCTCATTGAGGATGTTCGGTTCCTCCTTCGGCCCGGGTTTGAGCGTGAACCGATGTCCCCTGTCCCCGAACCGGGTCTCGAAATACATGGATTCAGTCGCCTTCCGACCGTTGAACAGCAGATCGCTCATGCCACCGTTATCGATGACGTAGGAGGTCAAATTCCCCTCCATCAGGGCATGGAGCATCCGGAAGAAACTGATCAGGTTGCTTTTACCCGCTCCGTTGGCCCCGATGAAGAGATTGAGCGGTTTCAGCTCGAAGCCCTCAAGCTCCCGGATGGACTTGAAGCCCCGGATCGTGAGTTGGTCTAGCGAATCCATGTCGTGGGTTCAGCGTCGGAGATCCTCCCCGCGATGTCGAGCGAACCCGCGGCTGTCAATTCCCCCACCACCGCCTCCAGCAGCTTTCCGGCGCTGTCGCGCGAGGCGGTAAGCCGGGCGTCCAAGCGGTCCACCAAGGCCATCAATTGCTCGACCTTGGCCCCGATCCGGCGTTGCTCAGCGAGGGGAGGGATCGGAATCTCGATCTGCCGAATCTTTCCGACGCTCAGGCTGTAGAGACCGCTGCTTGTGATCGCGAGGCGCTGCATGATCTCCATGCCAAGAGGCGAATTCAGGTAAAGAAGCACGAAGTCCGAAATCCGATCATCGCACGGGCGGCAGCGAATCACATGATTCTGGTGCACGCAGTTTTCGACCTCGCCTCGCCATTTGGCGCATCGCCCGATCTCGTTGAAGCTTCCATTGCCTTCGATGATTAAGAGGTCGCCGGCAACAAGGCGACGACGCTCCAGTTCTCCGGGTTCAAGCTCGAACTCCTTGAGATTCGTTAGATCAAGGCGACCTCGATACACATTGCCGACGCCTAGGTATGGAAACGCATTCGACCGCGGGGCGCGAAGTGGAGTTTTTTGGATGCCGCCCGCGACCTCAAAAACGGTAGCCGTTTGGAGCCAAATCCACCCTTTTGGCAATGGGAACGGAGGCTCGCCATCCACCTCCGAGGGATCTTTGGCAAAAGCTCGCAGCCAGCTCTCCGCAGGCTCTTCCTTCGGATCCTGTTCCACCAGCTTCCCCTGCACCGCCAACGTGAGGATGGCCTTCCTGAGTTCGGCGGGGGGGATGTCGTAGGAGGGGTGGAAGAGGAGATTGAGGTTGGCCGGGGTGGGGGCTTCGGCGAAGCGGGACAGCGAGGCGCGGGCGAGGGCGGCGTGGCGCGTCGCGCGTTCCTGCTGCTGCGCCTCCAGCCGGTCACACAAGGCCATCAACTCCTCCACCTTCGCCACGATCCGCTTTTGCTCGGCGAGGGGTGGGAGGGGGATTGGGACTGATCTGAGTTTCGGCTGAGAGATGTTTACCTGACTTGCCGCCATTCCAGATTTCAAGCCCTCGATCACACGGCCTGAGTGCCCTGTATTCATCGCCAATGCCGCGAAATCTGGATCAATTCCGGGAAGCAGGTGAAAGCGAATGATCTTGTCGGAGATCATGAGCTGTTGCCGCGTTGGTCGCGCCACACAGAGTACACCGACTCGATTCATCGGACCTGCACGCGTGAAGAGAATGTCCCCTTCTTGCACTTCATTCTCGGGGCGAGGTGCGAGATTCTGAGGCAGTTTTTTGTTTTCGCGCTCTCGGTATTCGAGTGGTTGAACAGCCGTTGTTTTAAGGACTCCCCACTCTCCTTCGTTTGCCGGTTCCGATAGGCATGCCGGGCTCCAGCCTGAGTTCATCCCGGTGTTGATGTTCTCCAAGCGCGACCAAACCCAATGGTCAGGCACGTTGGGAGCCTCGTCGGGAACAGAGGACTCAACCCCCACTTGTTCAAGGATCTCGAAACCTGTTCCTTCGGAACGGATCCGCTCCACCAGCTTTCCCTGCGTCGCGAGTTCCAGCACCAGCTCCCGCATCCTCCCCACCGCGTCCGGCGCGTCGGCGAGGAGTTCGAATTTTTCGAAGAAGGTGTCGAGGGTCATGGGTGGGCGGCGAGGAGGGTTAGACGGGCGAACGACGTGTCCTGCACTGCGGGAGCGCGGGACTTCAGGAGATCGAGTTGCTCCTGATAGGTCTTGGCGGGCTTGCTCACGGCCGCCCCCCTTCCTTCTTACTTCCGCTGGAAAAGAGTAACCTCCCTGGTGCGCATCGTGGAGAGGCGGGGGAGGTATTGTTGGTGGGAGTGTAAGCGACTCGTCGGGCGGGGGAATCCCAATTTGCGTGGCACCGCTCGCCGCGAGTCATCAGGCCCTCGCCCGGGAAAGAAGAAACCTCCCTTGGTGCGCATCGTGGAGAGGCGTGGGAGGTGTTGTTGGCGGGAGAATAATCGACTCCGCCGGCGCAGCAATTTCCTTTTGCTTGGAGTTGTGGACGCGTCGCGCTGGCGGATGGCAGGACCGGCGGGATGGATCGCCCCTTCAGGGCTCCGGACCTTTGGGGGCCGGGAAACCTAGGGCTGCGCCCTAGGCTGGTATGTAGCGCGCCGTTGGCGCTAAAACGCTGGAATCGGTCCCCCGAGCTCCCCACCGCGTCCGGCGCGTCGGCGAGGAGTTCGAATTTCTCGAAGAAGGTTTCGAGGGTCATGGGGCGTCCTCCTTTCCGAGGTCGCCGGCGAGTTCGGCTTCGAGGTCCTCGATGCTGGGGAGGCTGGAGGCGAGTTCGGCAGGCAGGGCGCGGGTGAGTTCGTAGCCGGCGATGCCGATCGGCTTGTGGAGGTCCCGCAGGGCGTACTCGGCGAAGACGCGGTCTTTGGTCTGGCAGAGGGTGAGGAAGTCGAAGAGGTAGGGATCCTTGAGCAGGCCCTGGGCGAGCTCGGCATGCGCTTCGGGCAGGGCCGTGGCGAAGTTCGTGATGGCGGTGCCTTGGCGTTCGTGGGCGCGGTTTTTGATCTGGAGGGTCAGGGTGTCGCGGGACCAGCCCTGTTCGAAGGCTTGCCGGGCATACCAGAGGCGGGTGGGTAAATCCTTGAGCTTCTGGACGAGGATAATGTTGTGTGCCCAGCTCACGGAGAGCAGCGTCCGTTGGATAACCGTCAATTGTGCAGCAGGCTGCTGCACAATTGGGGTGGTGGATGGAAACTGGGGAACGGGCGGTGGCAGGGTTTCCCCCGGATCGGGACTTTGGCCCAATTCCGCAACGGGCCGTTGCGGAATTGGGAACAGACCGGGATATTCGTCCTGGAACTGGACCATGAGCTGCAAGTTCCGTTCCGAGAATCCCTTGATTTCGGGAAGTTCGTTGCGCAGATCGATCGCCAGTTTAGCGAGCAATCCTTTGCCCCAGCCATCGATCTCCTGCCGGGCGGCAATCATGCGGCCGATGTCCCAATACATGCCGATCATCTCGGCATTCGCCGAAAGCGCGGCGCGGTGCTGGGCGGCGCGGACGCGGGTTTTGATGTCGCCGAGAAGATCCCGGTAAACGGTGATTCCTTCCGAGTTCATCGGGTGAGGGCTTGCTGGAGTTCCTTCTTCAGCGCGGCCCGGGTCTCGGCAATCTCCGCGAGCAGCTTTTCGTAGGCCGGCAGGAGGTGCTCGACGTCGCCGGGGCCGTCGTCGGCGGCGTGGGGGTTCTTGAGGTCGAGGTTGTAGTTGCCGGCCTTGATCTGGTCGATGGAGACCTTCCACGCCTGCTCGTTCTCGACGCGGTGGTCCCACCACTCGCGCTCGGGCGCGAACTCCTCGAAGCGGATCGGCTTGGTCTTGTTGTAGCTTTTCACCCCCGGCGGGTAGGGGTGCTCGTAGTACCAGACTTCGGTGGTCGGCCGGCCCTTGGTGAAGAAGAGCAGGTTGGTCTTGATGCCGGTGTAGGGGGCGAAGACGCCGTTCGGCAGGCGGACGATGGTGTGGAGGTCGCACTCGGCGAGCAGGGCTTCCTTGAGGCGGGTCTTCACGCCTTCACCGAAGAGCGTGCCGTCGGGCAGGACGATGGCGCAGCGGCCGCCGGGCTTGAGCAGGCGGAGGATGAGGGCGAGGAAGAGGTCGGCGGTTTCCCGGGTCTGGAAGTGCTTGGGGAAGTTCGTCTCGATGCCGTCGGTCTCCTTGCCGCCGAAGGGCGGGTTGGTGAGGACGATGTCGACGCGCTCGTCCTTGCCCCAACTGGTGTAGGGCCGGGCGAGGGTGTTGTCGTGGTGGACGAAGCCGGGGTCGCCGATGTCGTGGAGCAGCAGGTTCGTCATGCACAGCAGGTGGGGCATGTGCTTCTTCTCGACGCCGCGCAGGCCGGACTGGAGGTCGCGCTCGTCCTGAACGCCCCGCACGTGGTGCTGGCGCATGTGGTTGATGGCGCAGGTCAGGAAACCGCCGGTGCCGCAGGCGGGGTCGAGCAGGGTCTCGCCGGGCTTCGGGTCGATGCGGTCCACCATGAACTGGGTGACGGCGCGGGGCGTGTAGAATTCGCCGGAGTTCCCGGCGGACTGGAGGTCGCTGAGGATCTTCTCGTAGATGTCGCCGAAGTGCTGGCGTTCCTTGAGGCTGTTGAAGTCGATCTCCTGCAGCTTGTTGATGACCTTGCGGAGCTGCTGGCCGCTGCGCATGTAGTTGTAGCCGCCCTCGAAGACCTCGCGGACGATCCGGGCGCGGCCGTCCTTGCGGCTGGAGTCGAGGTTCTGGAGGCCGGGGAAGAGGTAGCTGTTGACGAAGTCGATCAGGCGCTCGCCGGTCATGCCTTCGGGGTCGGCGGCCCAGTTCCGCCACTTCAGATTGGGCGGGACGGGCGACTTGTAGTCCGGGTCGGTGAACTCCCACTCGGCCTCCTTGGCGTCGTAGATTTTCAGGAAAAGCATCCACGCGAGCTGCTCGATGCGCTGGTCGTCGCCGCCCAGGCCCTCGTCCTTGCGCATCTCATTCTGGATCGACTTGATGGTGGCGGTCAGGGACATGGGTCAGGCGGCGTAGATGGAGTCTTCGAGTTCGCGGATGGCGCGGCGGTAGCCTTCCGGCCCGCCGAAGAGGCCGGCGATTTCCAGCGGGCGGCCGATCTCGTTGAAGGGCTTTTGATGGAGGACGGCGGGGTCTTCAAGATCGAGCACGCCGCGGTCGGCGTAGCGGTCGAGCAGGGCGCTGAGGACGGCGCGGGCCTCGCCGCCGTAGCGGGTGAAAATGTCGCGCTTGCGGACCTGCTCGGCGCGCTCCCGGCGGGTGAGGGCGGGGCGGCCGTAGGCGACGTGACAGACGAGGTCGAAGGCATCGAGCTCCGGGTTCACGTCGTCGCGCAAGGCGTCGAAGGACAGGCCGCGGTCTTCCATTTCGGCGATGACGGCGGCCTTGCGGTCGGCGGCCTTCCAGGAGCGCAGGAAGTCGTCGAGCGAGGCGAAGTCCTTGAGGATGGTCTTGCGGGAGTAGTCGCGCAGGGACTCGGTGACCAGGCGGCCGTTCTCGTCGAGGTATTCGACGCGCTCGCCGAGGACGGAGACGGGCACGCCGTTGATGCGGATCTTCGCACGGGGTTCCGGGCCGGGAGGATCAAAGCCGGGCGGGCCGGGAGGCTGGACGAGGATTTCCTCGGGCTCCCCGTCGGGGTCGGCGGGTTCTTCCGCGAGGCCGGCGACGGGATCGGGCGGGGAGATGCGGTCGTTCTCCTCGGGCTCGTAGATCTGGACCGGGTCGCCGTCGAATTCCTTGTCGGCGAAGTGGTTCGTCGCCTGGCGGAAGTCGATCAGGGTGAAGTAGAATTTCCCGGCGTCCTTGTGGATGCGGGTGCCGCGGCCGATGATCTGCTTGAACTCGGTCATCGAGCCGATCTCGCGGTCGATCACGATGAGCCGGCAGGTCTGGGCGTCGACGCCGGTGGAGAGCAGGCGGGAGGTGGTGACAATGACCGGGTAGCGGCTCTCGGGGTCGATGAAGTTGTCGAGCTCGTCGACGCCGGCCTTGTCGTTGCCTGTGATGCGCATGATGTAGCGCGGGTTTTCCTGAACGAGCTTCGGGTTCTGGTCGATCAGCGCCTTGCGCATCCGCAGGGCGTGTTCGGTATCGACGCAGAAGACGATGGTCTTCTGATAGGGGTCGCCGGTTTCAAGGAGGTAGCGGGTGATCTTGCGGGCGACCAGCCGTGTGCGCTCGTCGATGATCAGGGTGCGGTCGAAGTCCTTCTGGTTGTAGATGCGGTCCTCGACGATCTCGCCGTCGACATCGGTCTTGCCGGGCTCCGGGCGGTAGCCTTCGACGTCCTTGTCGAGGTGGACCTTGACCACCTTGTAGGGGGCGAGGAAGCCGTCGGCGATGCCTTGGCGCAGCGAGTAGGTGTAGAGCGGGTCGCCGAAGTAGTGGATGTTCGAGACGTATTCGGTCTCCTTCGGCGTGGCGGTCAGGCCGATCTGGGTGGCGGAGGAGAAGTGCTCGAGGATTTCCCGCCAGGCGGAGTCCTCGGCGGCGCTGCCGCGATGGCACTCGTCGATCACGATGAGGTCGAAGAAATCGGGCGAGAGTTCCTTGTAGATCTTGTCCTTTTCCTCTGGTCCGGTGAGGGCCTGGTAGAGGCCGAGGTAGATCTCGTAGGCGGTGTCGATGCGGCGGGATTTGCCCTTGATGGCGGTGACGATTTTCTCCTCGGTGCCGTCCTCGCGCTGGATGGTCTTCGCCTTGGCGCTGAGCTTGGCCATGGCTTTGCCGAAGGGGCGGAAGTCGTTGACCATGGTCTGGTCGATCAGGACGTTGCGGTCGGCGAGGAAGAGGATGCGCTTCTTCGCCCCCGACTTCCACAAGCGCCAGATGATCTGGAAGGCGGTGTAGGTCTTGCCGGTGCCGGTGGCCATGACCAGCAGGATGCGGTCCTGCCCGCGGGCGATGGCTTCGACGCTGCGGTCGATGGCGATGCGCTGGTAGTAGCGGGGTTCCTTGCCGGAGCCGTCGTCGTGATAGGGAGTCCTGACGACGGCCTGCGCGGCGGGGGCGAGGCCTTTCCACTGGTCGTAGCGGGCCTGCAACAGCTCCGGGGACGGAAACTGGTCGAGCCGCAGGTGGGACTCGACCTGCGGGAAGGTGCCGGTGCGGTCGTGGAAAGCGAAGCCGTCGCCGTTCGACGAGAAGACGAAGGGGATGTCGAGCGCCTTGGCGTAGCCGAGGGCCTGCTGGAGGCCGCCGTCGATCTCGTGGTGGTTGTCCTTGGCTTCGACCACGGCGATCGGGGCCTTGCCGCCAGCGTAGAGGAGGTAGTCGGCGAACTTGCGTTTCCCGCGGGCGACCAGCTTGCCGCGAACGATGATGCGGCCGTTGGTGAAGTGGACCTCTTCGCGGATCTGCGTCAGCCGGTCCCACCCGGAGGCCTCGAGGGCCGGGGTGATGAACTTGGTCCGGATGTCAGCCTCGGTGAGGGCCTTCTTGTTCATGGGGGAAATCGCAACTCCGAGGAAACACCCGGGAGACGCGTATCATTAGCGATGATTCGGCATGGCGGGGCGAGGGAAAAGTCATGCGGTCGACCCGCCTGATGGCGAAGCCGAAGTGCCGCGGCGACCGTTCCTTGCCCCTACAATTTCCAGCCAGCATTCCGATTGGCGGGGTGGTGTCCGTCGGGTCTTGATGCGATCATGTCACGTACCAAGACACCACGCCTCAAGTCCGCCGCGAACTATCTTTGGAACGAATGGCTGCGGCCACTGGCGGTCACCGCGGCTTTCCTGCTGCCCGTCAAGTCCTCGTTCGCGGATTGGAACTGGGTGCCGACGGGATCGATGAAGCCGACGATTCTCGAAGGCGATCTGGTTTGCGTGAACAAGCTGGCTTACGACTTGAAGGTTCCCTTCACCCTGAAGCGCGCCGCAACCTGGGCGGAGCCGGCGAAGGGCGAGGTGGTGGTGCTGTTCTCGCCGGAAGAGGGCACGCGACTGGTGAAGCGGATCATCGCGGAACCGGGCGACACCTTGGAGATGCGGGGGAACGCGCTGGCGATCAACGGCACGCCGCTCGCCTACAAGCTTCACTCCGCCGATCCCTTCCGCGACGAGATTTATGAAGACCCGCGGCCGGTGCTCGCCAAGGAATCGCTGGGCGGCACCGACCATTGGGTGATGGCGCTTCCAAGCCGGGCAATGCCGCGAAGCTTCGCCAAAGTGGTGGTTCCCGCCGGCCACTACTTCGTGATGGGTGACTCGCGGGACAACAGCAAGGACTCGCGATACTTCGGCTTCGTCCCGCGGGAAAAGATCGTCGGCCGGGTGGATGGAATCCTCGCGTCCTTCGACAAAAACCGCTGGTGCAAGCCACGCTTCGGCCGCTTTTGCTCGGGGCTGAATGGTTGAACTGCGTTGCCGCTTCGTCCGCGCGCGTGTCACCACCAGCAACGGCGGTCATGGAGTCGCCGCGTCTCACGGGTCAGCCCTTCGCCTTGGCCAGCAGCTTCACGTACTTGCCGGGGTTCTGGTTGAACTTCTTGATGCACGGCTTGCAGCAGAACTCGAAGACCTGGCCGTCGTACACCATCGACACCCGCTCGTCCATCTCGTCGAGGTCGTCGCCGGTGACGAGGCAGGTTTCGAGCGGATAGGGTTTCGGCTTCGGGACGATCTTCTTTGCCACCGGCTTCACCTCGGCGGTCGAAGCCGTCGAAGCCGTCGAAGCCGTCGAGGACGGTGGGGTGGCGCAGGAGGCCAAGACGAAAGACAGCAACAGGAGCAGTGAGGTTTTCATGGGAGTTTCGCGAGGTACTTCTGGGGATCCTTCTCGAACTTGGCGATGCAGGGCTTGCAGCAGAACTTCACTTCCTGATCGCCGTAAACTTTCGTGATCGGCGTACCCATCGAGCCGAGCTTGTTGTCGGTGACGATGCAAGTGTTCTTCGGATAGGGCTTCACGTCGCCCGCGGTGGTGGACGCGGTGCCGGCGCAGGAGGCGAGGAAGGCGGATGCCAACAGGGTCATTATCGTTTTCATGGTCGTTGTTGTTTTTTGTTAGAAGCGGAAGCGGAAGCCGCCGCCGAAGCCGTGTTCGGAATGATATTGGGAGATTAAGGAGAATTGTTTGTTGAGAAGGTAGTCGGCACCGACGGTCCATTCCCACTCGCTGCCGGTATCGTACTGGATGTCGCCGAAGATCCCGAGCCGGTCAGTGATCTGGAGCGACTTGCCGAGGCCGACCCTCAGGTCGCCCTCGCTGTCGAGTTGGAGCGAGCTTTCAATCAAATAGGGCAGCCGGTATTCGATCCCGGCGAAGGCGCGGTCTTCGGCGTCCTCCTCGTTGGTGAAGCGCCAGCCGAGGACGGTCGAGAAATTCGGGTTGAAATAGCGCTTCCAGCCGAGGTCGATCTCGTATTGGACGTCCTCGTCCTCGTGTTGCATGCCGCCGATCATCGCGGGGTCGTCATGGAAGCCGAGATCCCACATCGCGAACCAGTCGTTGCGCGAGTTCATCAGGGTGATCATCCCCATGCTCATGTGATTCTGCAACGAGCCGTCGATCATGAAGTAGATCGGGTCATGGGCATGCTCGCCGAGCTGCGGCTGATGGTCCGGGCCCTGTTCCTCGTAGCTGAAGACCCGCGCCATGCCGGAGTGCATGTGGTAGAGCAGGTGGCAGTGGAACAGCCAGTCGCCGCTCTCGTTGGCCTCGAACTCGATCGTCCGCTTGCCCATCGGCGGCACGTCGACGGTGTGCTTCAGCGGCGCCGCGTTCCCCTGCCCTTCGAGCACTCGGAAGAAGTGGCCGTGCAGGTGGATCGGGTGGTGCATCATCGTGTCGTTGATCAGCTCCAGCCGCAGCACTTCGCCGCGCTTGATCTTGATCACGCCGTCCTCGGCCATGGTCTTGCCGTTGAACGACCAGATGTAGCGCTCCATGTCGCCGGTCAGCCGGAGTTCGATCCCCCGTCGCGGCAACGACGCCGGCAGCGCGGTGGATTTCAAGGCGCGCAACTTTGCATAGGGCGACAGCGGGCGCTCGGCTTCCATCTTCATCGAGGAAGAATCCATGTCGTCCATCGCCGCCATCAGATGGGAGTCCATCGAATAAATCTCCGGCCGCGGGATGTCGGGGGCGGCATGAAGCTCACCTTCACCTAACAGAATCGACGCGTGGCCCGAGCCGTCCTGCGAGGTCGCGCGAACTTCCCATTGGCCGTTTGGCGGGACGGTGACGATGACGTCGTAGGTCTCCGCCATGCCGATCAGCAGGCGCTTCACCGAGAGCGGCTTCACTGCGGGGCCGTCGGCCGCGACGATGGTTAACGGGCCGGTGGCGGACTGGAGGTAGAAATAGGTCGAGGCACCCGCGTTGATGAAGCGCAGCCGGACCTTTTCGCCGGGCTTGCCCGGCAGGGCGATCGACTTGCGGCCGTTCGCGAGGAAGGCGTCGTAGGCGACGTCGGAGACATCCATCGCTGGCATCCGGGTCCGTTCGCGGTCCCAGAAATCCTTGAGCGCGCCGGCTTTCGCCGCACCGGTCACGCTTTGCATGCTGCCCGTGCGCAGCGCGTACCAATCGCTGCCGCGCATCAGCGTGCGCATCACTTCGTTGGGATTCTCGCGGGTCCAGTCGGAGAGTACGACCACATGGTCGCGGTTGGCTTTCGCGGGTTCACCACCTTTCGGCTCGATCACGATCGAGCCGTAAACCCCGCGCTGTTCCTGCAAGCCGGTGTGGCTGTGGTACCAATAGGTGCCGGAATGTTTCAGCGGGAACTCGAAGGTCCGCGTGGTGCCGGCCTCGATCGGCGGGGTGGTCACGTAGGGCACGCCGTCCTGCAGGTTCGGAACCAGCAGGCCGTGCCAGTGGATCGAGGTTTCCTCGTTCTTGAGACGGTTGTGAACGCGGATGCGGGCGGTGTCGCCCTCGCGGAAGCGCAGGGTCGGGCCGGGGATGCCGCCGTTGAGGGTCAACGCGCGGACGGCTTTCACGCCGTCGCCGGGCGACCAGGATTGTTCGGCGACGGTCAGGTCGTACTCGACCAGCCGGGCCTGGGCGGTCAGAGCGGTCGCCAGGAGCGGCAGGAGAAAGGCGAAGCGGTAGGTCACGGTTCAGATGGCTGGAGAGTTTTCGGAGCAAGATTCGGTCCCATGCTCGCCTACGTAGATGTCCCCGTCACCGCGAAACCCTTAAAAATATCCAGTTCCACTCCAACCCGGCGCCAAAGGAGACTTCGCGGCCTCGATTCATAACGATAAGGTCGGCGAGCGTGAGCATTTCTTCCCGGTGTCCGCACGGTCACGGCACCATCTCGTGTTGCGCGCGGGCGCGATGGAATACCTTCGCGATTTCCAGCACGGCCAGGGGGATGGCACCTATCGCGACCAGCACCAGACAATCGGAGAACGGCACCAGCTCCGTCTTCAAAAAGCGGCTCAGCAGGGCGCTGTGGTGGCTCCACACCTGAAGACCGAAGGTGATCGAGACCATGACGGCGAGATTGATGTTTGAAGAAAGCGGGATCCGCCAGACCGGCTTCGTCTCGCTCCTCGCGCCGAAAGAGCGAAGCAACTCGGCGAAGACAAGGACCGCGAAGGCATGAGTCCGCGCCATCTCCGGCGTCCCGGATCTCAGCGAGTGGAAATAGACCGCAAACGAAACGCCTGCGGTTAGAATTCCGGTGAAAAACATGGTCCGGAGGAAGCCGCCGTCGGTAATCCGCCCGTTGCGGGCGCGCGGGCGCTGCTTCATCACGTCCGAATCGATCGGGTCGGTCGCCAGGCAAAGCGCGGGCAGCCCGTCGGTGACCAGATTGATCCAGAGCAGGTGGATCGGAAGCAGCGGGGCGGGGAGTCCGCCGATGACGCAAGCGGTCATCAGCAGCAGTTCGCCGGTGTTGCCCGCCAGGAGGTACTGGAGCGTCTTGCGGATGTTGTCGTAGATCCCGCGGCCCTCTTCCACGGCGGCCACGATGGAGGCGAAATTGTCGTCGGTGACGATCATGTCGGACGCCTGCTTGGTGACCTCGGTGCCCGATTTGCCCATGGCGATGCCGATGTCCGCGCCGTTGATGGCCGGCGCATCGTTGACCCCGTCGCCGGTCATCGCCACGACGGCATCGTTCGCTTTCCACGCACGGATGATTCGCAATTTGTGCTCGGCGGTGACGCGCGCGTACACGGCGACATCGGGTGCGCTCCGCTTCAGCTCGTCGTCGGACATCTTGTCGAGATCCGTCCCGGTGATGGCGATCTTTTCACCGGAAACGATCCCGAGTTCCCGCGCGATGGCGGCCGCGGTGTGCGGATGATCGCCGGTGATCATCACCACGCGAATGCCAGCGGCGCGGCACTTCGCCACCGCCTCCTTGGCCTCCTGCCGCGGGGGGTCATACATGCCGGTGAGCCCGACGAACACGAGGTCGCGTTCGACGTCATCGACGGTTAGCTCTTCAGGCGGGGCATGCTCCAGATCGCGATGGGCGGAGCCGAGGACCCGGAGCGCTTGTCCCGCCATTGCGGCGTTCTCCGCCTCGATTGCCGTTCGGTCCTCGTCCGTCATCGGCCGGATGCCGCTGGCGGTGTAGAGCGCCGTGCAGCGTTGCAGCAGCACATCGGGCGCGCCATTGACGAAGGCGCGGAGCCTTCCGTCCGGCATCTTGCGGATCACCGTGCTGCGTTTGCGGTCGGAGTCGAATGGGAGTTCGTGATGCTTGGGCAGCTCCTGTTCGATGCGCTGCCGGTGTCCGCCGGCCTTGGGACCGGCGGCAAGCAGTGCGCCCTCGGTGGGATCGCCAATGACTTTCCATGTCCCCTCCTCCTGAACGAGGTGGGCGTTGTTGCAGCCGAGAATGACGGTCGCCAGCTCTAGCAACGGGGTGGCCTGCTGCGCGTCGGGCTCCTTGCCTTGAAAGCGGACTTCACCCTCGGGTCCGTAGCCTTCGCCGGTGACCTCATAGCTTTGGCCGCCGACATGGAGCGAGCGGACGGTCATTTCACCGACGGTCAGGGTGCCGGTCTTGTCCGTGCAGATGACCGTCGTCGATCCGAGCGTCTCGACGGCGGGAAGCCGGCGCACCAGCGCGCGGCGGCGGGCCATGCGCCGGACCCCGAGGGCGAGCGATACCGTGACCACGGCGGGCAAGCCCTCCGGCACTGCCGCCACGGCGAGACTGACCGAGGTCATGAACAACTCGAAGGCCGGCGTCCCGCGGAGCAAGCCCAGACCGAAGAGCAGCGCGACGATGCCGAGCGTGGCCCAGACGAGCACCCGTCCGAACGAATCGAGCTTCTGCTGGAGCGGGGTGCCTTTCTCCGCGCCCGCGGCTTCGATCAGACCGGCAATGCGGCCGAGTTCGGTTTGCATCGCGGTGGCCACCACGACGGCCCGGGCGGTTCCTGCGGCCACGCTGGTGCCCATGAAGACCATGTTCTCCCGGTCGCCGAGCGGGATGTCGCCCTGTTCCAGCGTTGCGGGCTGCTTGCTGACGGCCACCGACTCGCCGGTCAGCGCGGACTCGATGCACTTGAGCGACGCGGCCGACATGAGCCGGGCATCCGCTGCGACCAGGTCGCCGGCTTCCAGTTCGAGGATATCGCCGGTGACGATGGCCGAGGCGGGAATCGACGACACTTGCCCGTCGCGCCGCACCTTGGCCTGCGGTGCGGTCATCTTCTTGAGCGCCGCAATGGACTTCTCGGCGTTGAACTCCTGATAGAAGCCGATGACGGCGTTGAGCACGACGATCGCGAGGATGGCGATGGCGTCCACGACCTCGCCGAGCACGCCGGAGACCACGCCTGCGACGATGAGGATCCAGATGATGAGGCTCTTGAATTGGCCGAAGAAAAT
>JAYTLR010000123.1:0-14436 GCA_043729195.1 Akkermansia sp. | reverse complement strand
ACGCAGGCTGGGAAAAACTCGATGCCTATTGGCGCTCCTTCATGCTTGATGACGCCAACAACGTCTCCTACGGCACCGGCACCGACGACCTGCTCCTTCGCCTCTCACGCGCCGTCGGCAAGGACATCCGGCCGCTCTTCCACTTCTGGGGTATCCATCCGTCGAATCCCTCCACCCTCGCCACAGCCCTCGCTGCGGAGAATCTCACGCCGGACCCGGCCATCAGAGCCAAACTCCTCCATTACAAAACCATCGTCCCTGCCAACAACGCCGCCTACCGCAGCTTCTGCTTGAGCTGGTGGGGCAGGCAGCCCACCGTTGCCGGATACTGGGAGGAAACCGATCACGCCATGCAGTGGGATAGCACCCTGGATGCCGACGGGAGCAACAATCCCAATGTCCGGCCCAACGGCTCCATCTACGTCGAGACCTCCGCCACCCAAATCCGCGACCGCATCGATGAACTCGTCGCGCTCTACTATCCCGGAGCCATCACTCCCGTCACGATGACCTTCGCCACCCCGCCCGCCGTGGTGAATTCCAGCACTGTCGGCATGGTCGCCACCAACGCCACCGCAGGCACCGGACCCGTCCAGTATTACTTTGATGAAACCTCCGGCAACCCCGGCGGCGATGACAGCGGCTGGCAGACCAGCCCGACCTATCAGGACAGCGGCCTGACACCGGGACTCACCTACAGCTACACGGTCATGGCACGCGACGGGTTGTTGAATCCCAACGTTCCCTCCGGCTTGTTCAGCGCCACTCCCACCGCGTCCGGAGACATCACGCCGCCCTCGCCCTCGCCGATGACCTTCGCCTCGCCGCCCGCCACCGTGGATCTGGAAACCATCACCATGACGGCCAGCACCGCGAGCGACATCAATGGCGTGGAATATTACTTCGAAAACACCACCAGCAGCACCAACAGCGGCTGGCAGGACAACCCGGTTTACACTGAAACGAATCTTCAGCCCGCCACCCCATACACCTACCGAGTCCGAGCCCGCGACAAGAGCGCCAACCAGAACGCCACCGCCTTCTCCGCCACCGCCACCGCCAACACCGGCAACCTGCCGGACGTGACGCCACCCCAGGTCGTGACCTTCTCTCCGGCTGACGGCTCCACTGTTTCCAACCTCGCCGCCAACCTCGTCGTCACCTTCGACGAACCGGTGCTCAAAGCCACCGGTTTCATCAGCCTCAAGAACCTGAGCGACGCCAGCGAGGTCGTCTTCAACATCAACGATCCCGCCGTCACCATTTCCGGAAGTTCGATCACCCTCAATCCGCCCACCGATCTGCTCTACGAGAAAAACTACGCCGTCCAGATTTCCAGCGGCGCGGTGGCGGATGTGTCCAACAATCCCTTTATCGGAATCAGCGACGACACCACCTGGGCTTTCGCCACCGTCCTCGCCAATCCGATCCCTAACAGCGGCGGTCCTTACCTCGTCCCGGTCGGCGGATCCCTCGCGCTCAATGGCAGCGCAATCCCCTCCACCGGTGCGACCATCGCCCCCTCCGGTTACAGTTGGGATCTCAACCGCGACAACGTCTTCGGCGAGGTCACCGGAGCCACTCCGGCCTCCATGACGGATGCGTTCCTCATGACCACCTACGGCATGGTCCTCGGACAAAACACCATCAAACTCAAAGTCACTGATTCCCTCGGCAACAACACCACTGTCACCACTATCGTCAAGATCGGCGTGAACCTCAGTTGGGATTCCAACGTCAGCAGCGCCAACCAGCAGGACGGCGGTGGCACCTGGCTCAATGCCAACCAGTGGCGTGACAACGGGGTGAACACCAACTGGATTTCCGGCTGCACCGCCAACTTCGGCATCAATGGCAACGGCGGCGTCGTCACCCTCGGAGCCAACACCACCGTCGGAGCGCTTCTTTTCAACGCCTTCAACGGCACCTATACGATCTCCGGCGGCGGCGTCCTCACCGTCAATAATGGTTTTACCAACAACTCAAGCTCCGGAGCCGTCACCCTATCGACTCCCCTGATCCTCACTAGCCCGCAAACCTGGTCTGGCACCTCCACCGGCGCGCTCACCATCACCGGCGGCATCACCAACAACGGCCACACCCTCACCATGGCCGTTCCGGGAACCGCGACCATGAGCGCCAGTACCAATGTCATCACAGGAAGCGGCGGGCTGATCATGAATGGCCCGGGACGCCTTGTTCTCGGCGCTGGAGGAACGATCCCGGCCCACACCTATTCGGGAACCACCACGCTCAACGCAGGAGTCACCATGGTCTCCAACTTCAACATCGGTGCGGGCAACCTCACCCTCAACGGCGGCGTCATCGAAAGCTACTGGGCCACGAACTTCATCCGCGGTCTCGGCCCTAGTCCCGGACAGATGCAGCTCACCGGCGGCGAGAGCGGGTTCAGTTGCAATGGAGCCACGGGCCTCAGCGTGATCTTTGGCAACAACGCGGCCAACGAGGCGGTGTGGGGAACCGCAACCTTCAATCCGAGCGCCCTAGTGCTTCAGGCCTCGTCCGCTCAAGCCAATTCCAGCCTCACCTTTCAGAACAAAATCGATCTCAAAGGCACCACCCGCACGATCCGCTCGAACGCCACCGCGTCGGGTGTCACCGCCACGATCTCGGGCGTGATCCGCAATACCGATGCGGTGAATCCCGCCGGCCTCACCAAGACAGGCTCCGGCTTGATCGCCTTGTCGGCAGCCAACACCTACAACGGGGGCACCACTATCCAAGCCGGCACCTTGCAACTCAACAACGCGGCGGCCCTCGGGTCCACCAGCGGATCACTGACGGTCAACGGCGGCCTGCTCAACCTCAACGACCAGACGGTTTCCATCGGAAACCTGACCGGATCGGGCGGCACCATCGCCAACAACGCGAGCAACGCCCGCACCCTCACCATCGGCACCGGCAATAGCACCGGCGGAATCTATCAGGGCATCATCGCCAACAAAACTGGCACCGGCACGGGCACCGTCGCCCTCACCAAGACCGGCACCGGTACCATCACGCTCGCCGGTGCCAACACCTACACCGGCGCAACTGTGATCAACGGCGGCGGCACCTTGATCCTCACCGGTGCCGTCCAGGCCACCACGGCGATCACCTTTGCTGCCAACAGCTCGCTCGGCCTCGTCATCGGCTCGCCCGTCACCGCCGCCAGCGCTGCGGTGAATTTTGCTAACGGCAGCATTTCCATCACAGGCACACCAAGTGCCTCAAGCCACGTCCTGCTCACCGCCCTGTCCTTCGCCGGCACTCCCGCCCTCGCAAGCCCCGTCGCAGGCTATGAGCTGAAGGTCATCGGAAACCAGCTCCAGCTCAACCAAGTCGTCGTGAACCCCTACGCGATCTGGTCCGGCGGCGCCGACTTTGAAGCCGACTCCAACAACGACGGCGTGGACAACGGCATGGCGTGGATCCTAGGTGCTGCGAATCCAAATGCCGAAGCAACCGCCTTCATACCGACTTTGGACAACACCAGTGATCCGAACTACTTCATCTTCAACTACCGCAGGAGCGACTCCGCGGCCGCTGACACCAACACCTCCATGAAGGTGCAATACGGCAGCACGCTCGCGGGTTGGACCGACGCCACTGCCGGACCGGACATCGTGATCACGACTTCCGACGACTTTCACGCGACCGGCATCGACAAAGTGGCGGTGAAAATCCGCCGCACCCTCGCGGTGGGCGGCAAGCTCTTCACCCGTCTCCAGGTGACCGGGGCTCCTTGAGCTTGTCCTACCGGTATCGGGGTCGAACATTGATTCGGCACCGAGCCGGGACTTTCATGAACATCGTTACCTGAACGCATCAAAGAAAAGGCAATTCCATTGGCGCAAAAGGCATTCCCTTTGGCGCATTTGAGCAGCACTATCCCCTTTACTCGTTCCGCCGATGAACGCCACTCTTGCAGCGCTGGAGCAAAATCAAAGACCCGAAGGAAGTCTCCGTCAGGTTTAAGGATCCCCGAGCAAGCCCCATACCCCGAAATCGAAATCCTTTCGATCGTTCAAAGCCCCCCAGCAACCCAGCTGCAGGCGGCAGAGTATCAGACGACGAGCCCATGGGGGTCATCACTTTACAGTTTTCGGAGTTAATGGGTTTTCTCCGGAATCGGACGGGGTCGTCGTTGATAACCATCGGCGGCCCCGTTCCTTCCTAGAACTTCATTCCTGAAGCATCGCCTAAACTCGTCGTTAAAGGTCGTTTCACCCGCGTCTTCCAACTGTAAGCGTCCCAAAATCGACCCCCTTCCGGATTTCCGCTGACCAGGCATTCTCCGCGGGATGTCCCAATCCAATCCAGGCCCGCCGCGGCCCTTGAAATGCGCCGACGTGCGCTTCGTCCAGGTCGAGTTCCCGTCCATGCTCCGGCCCCGCATGATCATCGAGTTCAGCGAGGGCTTTTCGCTGCTCCTTGAAGACCGCGCCGCCATCCCGCTACTTCGACGGAACCGGAACCTGGGTCGCGGCAAAGCGGCTGGAAAAGGGGCGCTTCAGCTGGCCTTCCGCCAGCGAGCCCGGCCAGCGTCACATCAAGCTCCATGCCGAGGCCTTGCAGCTGCTCATCGACGGCGTGGATCTGCGCGGTGCCACCTTCAAGCCGTGGTACGAGCGCCCCGAGTGACCGGCCGCCAGCGCCGCGGTGAAAACCACCGGTTGCCCGGTGCCTCGGCACGCCGAATGCTACTAGGAATCTAGTGGCCGACCCCGCGCATACCGATCTCGCGAAACTGCTCGCCAGGCTCGACGCCTTGGAAAAGGAGGTCGCCCGAATCCCGGCGCTTGAAGCCGAGCTCGCCCGCAAGGACAGGATCATCGCCGGGCTCCAGCAGCGGCTCTTCGGGTCGAGCTCCGAAAAGCTCGACCCCGCCCAGCTGCAGCTCCTCTTCGACGAGATCCTGCTGGGAAAACCGGCGCCTCCCCCGGACCCAAGCGGCGCAACGTCCGCACCGGGGGAGGAAAAGCCAAACACCGCAAGAACCCGCCGCACCAAGGCTGAGATCTTTCCCGCCAACCTCAAGGTCGTCATCGAGCGCGTCCTCATCCCCGACGAGGTCGCGGCCAACCCCGGTGACTGGGACGATGGCGGCGAAGAGCACCACGACGAACTCGACGTCATCAAGCCCGAGATCTTCTGGCGGCGCACCATCCGCAAGAAGTTCGTTCATAAGACCGACAAGAGCCGCCCGCCGCTCATCGCGGCCGCGCCCTTGCCGGGCATCCCCGGCACCCTCATCGCCCCCGCGCTCCCCGCACAGATCATCACCGACAAATACGAGGACCACCTCCCCCACTACCGTCAGGCCCAGCGCTTCCGACGGCGGCACGACATCGACATCGGTCGGCAGACCATCAACACCTGGACCCACGCCACCGCCCGCCACCTCTCGCCCGTCGGGCAAGCCATCCGGGCGGAACTTCTCCAGGCCACCGAACTCCAGATCGACGAAACGCCCATTGCCTACCTCGACCCCGGCAAGGGCTCGACCAAGGTGGGCCGCCTCTGGGCGTATCGCGATCCCGTCGGCAGCGCCTGCTACTTCGACTGGCATGGCGGCCGGAGCGCCGAATGCCTGTTAGGCTTCCTCGGCTTCGACGAAGCCACCAACACCATCGCCTGGCAGGGCACCACCCACACCGACGGCTACATCGTTTACGACACGGTCGCGGCGAAGCACGGCCTCCGCCACGCCGGCTGCCTCGCCCACATCCGGCGCAAATACACCGACCTCGGCGACGCGTCGCCCGAAGTCGTCGTCCCCGTCCTGCTGCACATCCAGCGGATCTACTTCATCGAAAAGCAAGTCCGCCAGACCGCGGCCCCGCCCGCCTGCCGCGAACTCATCCGGCGCGCCCGCAGCCGGCCGATCGCCGATGAACTCCACCGCTTCATCCTTGGGCAAAGGGAAATCCATCGCCCCGCGGGCGATGTCGGCCAAGCCCTCGGCTACACGATCAACCAGTGGCCCAAGTTCCTCCTCTGCCTCGAAGACGGAGCCCTCGAACTCGACACCAACCTCGTGGAGAACATGATCCGGCCCACCAAGCTGGGCATGAAGAACTGGCTGTTCTTCGGCAGCCTCGAAGCGGGAGAGAACAACGCGCTGATCTACACCCTGCTGGCCAATTGCCGCGCCCGGGGCCTCGATCCCGAGGACTATCTGGTCGACGTCCTCAAGCGACTCCCCCACGACGCGACACCCGAGCAAGCCGCTCCCTTCACGCCCGCCCGCATCGCTGCGGAACGCCGGGCAGCGGCCGACCAAGCCGCCTAACCGCCATCCCGCCCTCGCATCGCCGGGGGACGAATTTAGGACGCTTACTGCCGGCGAGGGCGAGTTAGAGGACGTCAAGTGCAGCGGCGACGTGAAGGGCTTCGAGATCCTTCCAAGCTTCGAATACTGCAGCACTCCCGTGGTGATTCCGGCAGCTCATGGGGTGATCACGGTCGGCGTTGCCACGGTGACGAGCAGCGACACCGGAGCAACCGACAGCCTCCAAGTGAGCATACCAAATTTGCCAGCGTCGGAGCGAAACTCTTCGGCGCCTCCAGGTCATCAAAGAGCGCTTGCCGCGACTGCAAACTTTAGTCCCCTGGCCCTTGTTGCACGCGCACAAAGCGGGTCCGGTATTGGGATGGCGAAATCCCGAACTTCTCCTGGAAGCGGCGGGCAAAATAGTTGGAGTCCATCCAGCCCACCGCCGCGCCGACTTCGCCCACCGGCATCGGCGTGCGGCGCAGGAGGCTGGTTGCCAGTTCCAAGCGACGCCGCGTTAAATAATTGAGGGGTGAGATCCCTACGATTTCACCGAAAAGGCGGCAGAGATAATCGGGGCGCAAGAAAACTTTTTCCGCCAGCAGCGGCAGCGTCCAGGGCTCGGAAGGAGTGTCATCCATCAGCTTGATGGCGGCCGTGACCCCCGGGTGGATCTTGGCGCGTGGAGCACATAGGGTGGGCGGCAGATGGTTTGAGACGATGCTCAAATACTGTACCAGCAGGCCCAGATGTTCGCCAAAATTGCCGCCCAACTCCTGTTGGGTGAGGGAGCATAGCTCGTCGAGAATCTTACGCGCCCTGGCGATCTCCGCCTTGTCTAGGTGCACCGCTACGGTGCCGTGCTGGGCGGGCGAGAGAGGCACCGACCACAATAGCCGGCCTAGCAGCGGATAGTTCACCATCCAGCCCAGTTCCAACCCTAGCAGGGCGGGGTCGAAGCAGCAGTTGTAGAGGCAAAGGCGGTCCACGTTTTTGTATTCGTGCCAAGCTCCCGGGCGGAATAGAAAAACGTCTCCCGCAGTGACTTGTTGCTCCCCGAGGGCGCTCGAATGCACGCAGGTGCCGCCGACGATCATCGCCAGTTCCACGAATTCGTGGTCGTGGGTGGGATAGTCCGGGTGGTCATCCACTAGATTGGCTTCGATCCGATTGGGTTTCCGGAAACATTTCTCCCAAGCGAAGTGTCGTTTCCACGGTAAGTACTTGGGTTTGACCTTTGCCACGATGAAGTCCTGCTACTCCTAGCGATTTCCGAAGTCAATGTTCCCGCCCGACGGTACGGATAAACCACAAATGGCGGAGTGCAAAAAAATGCTAAGAAACGATGCAAGGGAAGGCTACCGCCTGAAGCGGTGTTCTGTCACGGTAACTCGCCTCCGTGAATTCAGATCTCCCGGAAAGCCCATCGAAACCCTTCTGGCTCCAGAGTCGCATCAAATCCGGCAAACCCATTCCCATGAAACCCCGCTTCAATTCTTTCCTCGGCTCCGCGCACTTTGTCGGGGCCCTTGCCCTCTCCGCCAGCTCGGTCGCTCATGCGGCCTCTGAGACTTGGGGTTCCAGCGCCACCGGCAACTGGTCCGATGGGACCCAGTGGGTGGGTGCCTCAGCACCTGGTGCGACCTCCGGCCTCACCAACACCGACGTCGCCACCTTCAGCGACGCCGCTGGTGCCACAATCGCGATAGATTCCACCACTCAGAATATCGGCAGCCTACTTTTCAGCGGCACCCCGGGGCCTTACATGCTCGGCTCCGAAGGTGCCAACGCCGGCAACTCCCTTTTCCTCAGCTCCGGTGGTTCGATCACAGCCGGCGCGACTGGCGGCGGCCAACCTTTCACCATCAATGCCCCGCTCGTGCTGGCACCTGTGAGTCCTACCTTAGCGGGCACCTACAACTTCACCACTAATCAAGCCACCACCGTCTTCACCATTGCTGGGAACGTCACTGGCGGCTCCACCTCGCAGGGCATCACCTTGAACCTTAATGGCCCCAGTGTCACTCGCGGTGGCTCCCTCGTCAGCGGCACCATTTCAGACGGTGCTGCGGCTGGGGGATTGGCCGTGACCGCCAGCGGCTTCGGCATCTGGGCTCTCTCCGGCAACAACACCTTCACCGGAGTGACCAATGTCAGTGGCCGCCTCAATATCCGGCACGCCAGCGCTCTCGGCGGCACCACCAATGGCACCATCGTTACAGCTAACGCACTAGAACTCGACGGCGCCGCCGCCGGTCCCGGCATCACCTACGCTGCGGAAGCGCTCAGTCTCACTGGCACGGGACAAGGCGGGAACGGTGCACTGCGCAATATCAAGAACGACAACACCTGGACGGGTGCCATCACTCTCGCGGGTGCCGCCAGCATAGTCTCAAGCACCAACAAGCTCACTATCGATGTCGCCTCCGGCAATGCGATCACGGCCACCAACCAGAACCTCACCCTTGGCGGCGCGGGCAGTGGTGAAGTGAAAGACGCCATCGCCACAGGTTCCGGCACCCTTACCAAGGAAGGCACAGGCACCTGGACCCTCTCCGGCGCGAATACCTACACCGGCAGGACCACGGTGACCGGAGGCGTCCTCAGGCTGGACAATGCCAACGCGCTTCCGGGCGGAGTTGCGACGGTGGGAGGCACCAGTTCGGTGCTCTTCAACGGCGCTGGCAGTGCGGGAGGCGTCATCGGCCTGACGCCGGCGACGGGTGATTTTACGCGCTCTATTGTCGGGAACAATCCAGGCGCGGGCCAGGTGGGTTGGACCACCAGCACAACGGGCGGCTTTGCCGCCTTCGGTGGCGACCGCAGTGTCAACTTCGGCGGGGCTGGCGCGACGATCCAATGGAACAATGGCGGAGGCCAGTTTGCCGCTGGGCTGATCCTCGGGCACAGCACTTCGGATAGTACCATCACCGTGGTCAACCCCATCGACATTAATACCGGCAATGGAACTCGCATCGTCCAGGTGGCAGACGGTAGCGCTGCCGTGGATGCCATCCTCGCCGGTGCTCTAAGCGGCATCAATAACGCTGGCAACCTCAGCACACTCACGAAGACGGGTGCGGGCATCCTCCGAATCTCCAGCGCAAACAACACCTACATCGGCAACACCGTTATCACCCAAGGCACCTTGCAGGTCGGGGCAGTTGGTGCGATCTCCAACGGTAACGGCACCGGCGGGGGCAATGTCATTTTCGACGTGGCGGCAAATGCGGCCCTGCTCGACATCAACGGCTTTGATGCCACGATCAACGGTCTCTCGCAGGCCACCGCGTCCACCACCAACAAGGTGGTCAACAACGCCACGGGCACCAACAAGACGCTGACCGTGGGCAATTTGAATGCAACCAGTACCTTTGCCGGTGTCATCGCCAACAACACCAGCGGCACTGGCACCCTGGCCCTCACCAAAATCGGCACCGGCACAATCACCCTCGCCGGCACCAACACCTACACCGGGGCCACCACCGTTACCCAAGGCACCCTCAGTCTTGGCGATGGCACCACCAATACTTCATTGGCGAATGCTGCCGCCGTCGTCATCGGCACGGATGCCTCGGCCATCCTAAACCTCAACTACTCCGGCACCGACACCGTCGCCACCCTGACCATCAACGGCGTGGCAAAGGGCGTGGGGATCTGGGGCTCTTCCGCTTCGGGCGCTCCCAATACCGACCCGAAACTCACCGGCACGGGTACGCTCACCGTCACCAGCAGCGGCGGATCGCCTTACACCACCTGGGCGGGTGGCGCGGCATTTGACGCCGATGCCAATGGTGATGGCGTGGACAATGGCCTCGCATGGATCCTTGGCGCAGCCAATACCAGTGCCAATGCCCTCGCCCTGCTGCCGGTTCCTGGACAAAACAGCGGCAACCTGACGATGACCTTCAAGCAGGTGAATCCAATGGCTCCAGCCAAGCTCTTCGTCGAATACAGCAACGACCTCGGCATTTCGGATCCATGGCATTCCGTGGAAGTTCCCACCACCAGCAGCACGGTGAGCGACGTCATTTTCACCGTCACCCCCGGCAGTCCGACGTCCAATGTCACGCTGACAGTCCCAGCATCCAAAGCCGGAGCTGGCAAACTGTTCGGCCGCCTCAGGGGTTCTGAAAACTGAGACCAAGTCCCAACTTGGATCCCCCGGGACTCCCACGCGAGTTCCGGGGGGCTTGTACAGCCCTGACTTCCCGGAAAACTCCGGCAAGGCCATTTGGCACCAGAAATAACCTCAAATTTCGCAAAGGCAAACCCATGAAACCCCGCCCCAATCCCTTCCTTCGCCCAGCACGCTTCGTCGCGACCCTCGCTCTCTCCGCCAGCCCTGTCGCTTATGCGGCCTCTCAGACATGGAGTAGCAGCACCACCGGCAACTGGTCCGATGGGACCAAGTGGGTGGGTGCCTCAGCACCTGGTGCAACCTCCGGCCTCAACAACACCAACGTCGCCACCTTCAGCAATGCCGCTGGCGGCACGATTACCATTGATTCCGCCACTCAGAATATCGGCGGCCTTCTTTTCAGTGGTGCCCCTGGCGCATACATTATTGGGTCATCGGGTGCCAATGCCGGCAACTCCCTTTTCCTCAGCTCTGGTGGTTCGATCGTGGCCGGTGCGACTTCCGGCAGCAGCGCTTTTACCATCAATGCCCCGCTGGTGTTGGCACCTGCGAGTCCGACCACGGCGGGCACCTACAGCTTCACCAGCACCTTCGCTTCCACCCCATTTACCATCGCGGGAAACGTCACTGGCGGCACCACCACGCTGGGCATCACCTTGAACCTTGATGGCACCAGTGTCACCCGACGCGGCAGCACGGTCAGCGGCAGCATTTCGGATGGTGGCGCGGCAGGGGGATTGGCGGTGACCACTGTTAACAACAACTTTAGCTCATGGTCCCTATCCGGTAATAACAGCTACACGGGCGTGACCACGGTCAATAGCCGCCTCAATATCCGGAGCGCCAACGCTCTCGGCAGCACCGTGGGAGGCACCATCGTCGTGGCCAATGGCAATGCCGCACTTGAGTTCGACAACACCGGCAACGCCGGCTCCGGCATCACCTTCGCTGCGGAAGCGCTCAGCATCGCCGGGACCGGCAACAGCGGGGCCGGAGCGATACGCAACATTGCCGGCATCAACACCTACACGGGTGCGGTCACTCTCACGGGTGCCACCACCATCAACTCAAACTCCGGCAAGATCACCTTCGATGTCGCTTCGGGCAATGCGATCACCGCGACGAACCAGAACCTCACACTCGGCGGCACAGCCGCTGGTGAAGTGGCAGACGCCATCGCCATTGGATCCGGCAGCCTCACCAAGGTTGACTCCGGCACCTGGACCCTCTCCGCAAACAACAGCTACAGCGGCCTGACCACAGTCAGCGGCGGCGCTTTGAGCGTCACTGGCAGTCTTAACAGCGGTAACGCCCTCACCGTGGGTGCCAGCGGCACGGCCAACTTCGCCAATGCAAGTCAGAACCTCGGCGCAGTCGGCAACTCCAACACCACGACCAATGCGCTGAACTTCAGCAACGCCACTGGCACCGTTGTCTTGGCAAGCCTGACGGGGTCCGGCAACACCCGCTTCGGCAGCAATGGCACCGTCACCGGCGGCATCTCCACCGGCACGGTGACTTCTGTCGGCAATCTCAACGCCAACATTTCCGGTGGCACCACCACGGCGGGCGGACTGCTCACAGGCACCGTCTCGTCCGGCACTACCAGTGCGGGTTCCCTCAGTTCCACCTCGGTCACCGGCGGCACCAACACCATCACCGGCGCGGCGGGCATCACCAGCCTCAACGGCGGAGCCACCACCGTCGGCGGTGTCGCCACGATCGGTACGATGACCACCGGCACCGTTAACCTCAACGGCGCGACCAGCGCGATCGCCACCCTCAATGGCGGCACGGTCAACCTTGGCTCCACCACTCTGACCGTCGGTAACGGCACCACCTCGGGAGCCATCACCGGCGCGTCCGGCGCACTGACCGTCACGGGAGCGCTCTCACTCAATGGCAGCAACACTTACGGTGGCGTTACATCGATCAGCACTGGCGGCGATTTAAGAGTCAACGGAACCAACTCCGGCAGCGGCGCGGTAAACGTTGCCTCCGGAGCGAACCTCGGTGGTTCTGGCAGCGTCATTGGCGGAATCAATGTGACCGGTGTGCTCACCCCCGGCAACTCGATCGAGTCGCTCGGTGGTGGTGCCTTGAACTTCCTCACCGGCTCCACCTATGCTTACGAATTGCAAACTGACCTGTTCACCGGCACGCCAAACGTAGCAGGGGATCTGACCTATTCCAGCAGCTCGCTGAGCATCGCCGCGGGCACCATCTTGACCCTGTCGGATCTAGGTGGCAGCACGGCGCTGGCCAACGGCTCCAAACTCACCCTGATCAGCTCGGTGGGAGCATGGAACCTGGGGCTCTTCAGCTATGATGCAGGAGCCGGCCTAGTCACCCTCAACGATGACACCAACATTACCATTGGTGCCAACATCTGGAAGTTCGACTACAACGACACCCTCGCTGGCAGCAACTTCACCGGCGACACCACGGGCGCAAACAACTTCGTCACCCTGACCGTGGTTCCCGAGCCGAACGTCTCCGCGCTGATCGGAGGACTGGGACTGCTCTCGCTCCTCCGCCGCCGCCGCTGAAGGCGTAATAGGCAGGGACGCTTTTCCGAAAGGCCCCTGCTTACTCGCTCCAAGTGACGACGCAAATCACTGGCTATCCGGAAACTAGCCCGACTTCCGCTGTTAGAGGGTTTTTCGGCTCCGGATCGTTGAGATTGCGTTGATTGGTTCAATAGGTCACTCCACCACAGGCTCGGGATTCCGGATTTCCGGCGGGGGCTGGGCGGGCAGGGTGAAGCCGAGTTGGTCAAGCAGCAGTTGGTGAACCTTTTCGGGCTTGGTGTAGCGTCTCATCCGCACTTCGCGGCCGCAGGTGGCAGGGATGGTCACGTCGAGCATCTGGATTTCGCTCATCCGTTCCAGCACGCCGCGCGAACTCAGGCCCGTCGCCGCCTTCTTGTTGTATTTCTCGAGGGTGACGTCCAGGCAGTGGGCGAGGAAGCTGATGAAGACGTGGGCTTCGATGCGCTCGTTGATCTGGTGGAAGACGGGACGCAGCCCGAGGTCGCCTTTGAGGGTGCGGAAGCTTTCCTCAATGCGCACGAGGTTCATGTAGTTGCGCCACAGTTCGGCGGGGTCTTCGCCGCTGAGGTTGCTGCGAAGGAGATACTGTCCTTCGTGGCGGCGGGTGTCCTTGAGCTTCTTGCGATCCAGTTCAATGCGGAAGGTCCCGGCTCCGGCCGGCTCTCCGGATGCGGGAAGATGAAGGGTGACGAGCCGGCTGGCGTTGCGCCCGGCCTTTTCCTTGGCGGCACCGATGGCCAGCAACAGTTCGTCGCGGGGGAGCTTGTCGCGTTTCTGGAGTTCCTTTAGGCGCGCCCAGTAGGCTTTGAGCTTCTTGCGCCGCATCGCGCTTTCCTTGCCGCGGCGCGGCAGGCTGCGGGCGAGATGGCCGGACTGACTACCTCTTCAATAATCCGGCAATTGCCGCGCATGACTTCGCAGCCGACCGGCAGTCCGTCAGGAGTGATGATCAGCGCGATGACGATCTGCACGCAGTCGGGACGCTTGCCGCGGCTGTAGCCGAATGCCTTGAGTTTGCTGGCTTCGGTGGCCGGGCCGTTGGCATCGACCTCGAAGTAGGTGCTGGTCAGGTCGTAGAGCAGGATGTCGAAGCACGCGCCGAAGAGTCCGGCCCAGCGGTCCTTGAGGTGGCTGAAGAGGGCCTCGCGATGTTCTAACAGACGGTCGTGACAGCGATAGAGGGTGTCGATGGCGGCGAGCCGGAAGTCGTCGTGGAGCAGGTCGGCCATGGCGCTGAGGTCGAACCAGGAGCGGTGGAGGTTCCACTCGCTGCCGGGGGCGAGCAGGCGGTAGACGACAAGCGTTTTGAGGACCTTGAGCCAGGGCGTGCCCTTCTGCGAGTCGGGCAGCAGCGGTTGCCAGAAGGTGTCGAGGTCGAGACGGTGCCAGAGTTCCAGGGCGAGCCAGCAGCCGCCCCATTGGCGCGGCCGGGCCAGTTCGATGTGGGCGAGCCGGAGCTGGAGCGC
>JAYTLR010000122.1:0-14187 GCA_043729195.1 Akkermansia sp. | reverse complement strand
TGATTCCGATCCAGTCATTACCGGCTTCGCCACGGTCGCGTCAGTCCCGTCAGTCAGCCGCTGGAGCCCGAAAATCCCGCTCAACTTTGGACACCGTTCACGCAAATACAATGCGCCAGGCATACAGTCTAAAAGCCGTGTCCAATTGAATGCAAATCACTGGTAGGCAGTGTGTCCCGCAGCGAAAAGAACCCGCGATTCCGGGGCGGATTGGGTGGGAATGGGCGGAGAATTTCTTGAACCACCGTGACGACGACTGGGCTTGTGCCGGATTCCCGGGCACGAGTCACGAGGCAGGGGGCCTGAGGGGTCGCGTTGCCGGGGCCGACCTGGAAGGCTGGCGGCAAGATGCCGCAGCCACGGGGGCCTTGGAGGCCAGCCGGGGTGAAGATTCCCGATTTCCCGCTTAGGAATCCGGGCCCCGGCGGTTTTTACTCCGTGCGGGATGCAGACCCTTACCCTCTTTGTCAGCTCACCCGGCGACGTTCGCGATGAACGCCAGGCGGTCGGGAGGATCGTGGAGCGGTTGCAGGCGCGCTACTGGAATTTCATCCGGCTTGAGCCCGTGCTGTGGGAAAAGGAGCCGCTGCGGGCGACCGCGCATTTCAACGAGGAACTGATCCGTCCCTCCGATTGCGATCTCTTCGTCTGCGTCCTCTGGTCGCGGCTCGGCTCGCCGCTGCCGTCGCAGTTCAACCGTAAGGACGGCACGCGCTTCGACTCCGGCACCGAGTGGGAGCTGGAGGAAGCCACCGATGCCTTCGAAGAACGCGCCGCCAAGAAGGACGGCAAGCCGAAGCCCGACATCCTGGTCTATCGCCGGATGAGCGAACGGCCGGGGGGCAGCGATCCGGGCCAGGGTAAGAAGCTCGATGCTTTCTGCGAGCGCTTCTTCTTCAACAAGGACAAGACGATCCGCCGCGCGTTTTCGCCGTACGAAACGGTCGATGAATTCATGGCGCTGTTCGAGCAGCACCTGGAAAAACTCCTGCTGCGCCACATCCAGCTCCACCGTGGGCTAGCCGAGGACGCGGTGCGGCCGCTGCCCTTGGAAGGCTCGCCGTTCAAGGGGCTGGGCACCTTCGACTACGAGGACGCGCCGCTGTTCTTCGGCCGCAACCGGCCGATCGCCGAGGCGCTGAACCAGCTCAAGGCGAACCACGCCGCCGGCCACGCCTTCCTCCTGATCTACGGCGGCTCCGGCTACGGCAAGTCCTCGCTGATGCGCGCCGGCCTGGCACCGCGTCTAACAGCAGACGGTTACTTGCCCGAGGTTGGCGCGTGGTGCGGCACCACCGTGCTGCCGGTGGAAGGCGACGCGCCACCACTCGAAACGCTGGCCCGCGCGATCGTCGGCGCGCTGCCGGAACTGGCAAAGATCCGCGACACTTCGCGGGCGGTCATCGCCCCCGCATCGCCGAAGGGGAAGAAGGGCCGCAAATCGAAGACCGGCCCCAAGCCCGAGCCAGTCTGGGACAGCGCACGGCTGGCCCGCACGCTGGGCAATCCGGAAGAGCTTGTGTTCGGCATCGCTGCCATCGTCGCGGCGCTCGACCGGCTGTCCGCGTCCAAGCCCGCGAACTTCCTGCTGCTGGTCGACCAGCTTGAGGAAATCTTCACCGCCCGCGACGTCTCCGCGGAGATGCGCGATGCCTTCTTCCACGTCCTCGCGGCGCTGGCGATGTCGCGCCGGATCTGGGTGGTGGCGACAATGCGCAGCGAGTTCTTCCCGCGCGTCCCGGAGCATCGCGATCTGTTCCAGCTCGTCCGGCATGGCGGCGGCTACATCCTCAGCCCTCCGGAGTTGCCGGAGCTGCACCAGATCATCCGTTACCCCGCGCTGGCGGCCGGCTTGCAATTCGAGCGGCATCCGGAAAGCGGCCGCGATCTCTCGGAGCAGATCTATCAGGACGCCACCAACGCCCACGACGCTTTGCCGCTGTTAGAGTTCACCCTGGAGGAGCTTTACCAGCGGCGCAGCGAGAACGTGCTGACTTGGGCGGCCTACCAGGAGCTCGGGGGACTGGCCGGGGCGATCGCCCGCCGCGCGCAAGAAACCTACGACGCCCTGCCGAGCGATTCCCGCCGCGACGCCGCGCGGCAGATCTTCGGCGAGCTGGTCACGCTGGATGGCGCGAACGAAGGCCCCGCGACCCGCCGCCGGGCGAAGCGCCAGACGCTGCACGATGCCCATCCGGGTGCCCCGGCTTTTCTAACAGCCTTCATCGACGCCAAGCTGCTGGTCACCGGCAGCGAGGACGACGCCGCGACCGTCACCCTCGCCCACGAGGCGCTGATCACCCACTGGCCGGTACTCAAGCAGTGGATCGAAGACCACCGCGACCTGCTGCTGGCGCGCCGCCGTTTGGAAGACGCCACGCGCTTGTGGAACGAGGGTAAGCGCTCGACCCGATTTTATCTAACAGAGGGCCGGCTTGCCGAAGCGGAACGCGTCGAGAACTCCGGCGTGTTCCGTCTGAGTGCTGACGAAAGCGAGTTGGTCCGCCTGTCGCGGATCCGTGCGCGGCGGAAGCTGCGCTTGTTTCAAGGCGCGACCGTGGTCTTCGCCGGCCTCGCCGCCGCAGCCGGTGTACTGGGCATAATCGCGAAGAAGAAGCAGAACGAGGCCGTGGTCGCGCAAGGCAAGGCGCTCGAGTCCGCCGCCGAGACGCGCCGCTCGCTGGCGGCGGCGGATTTCGATGCCGGCGCGGCACGGATCGTGGACGGCGCGCCCGATGAAGCGCTGCCGTACCTGCTCGCGGCACTGGAAAACGATGCCGCGAATCTGGAGGCGCAGGCGCTTCTGTTAGATACGCTCCGGCAGACTTCGTGGAACTTCCCGACCGGCGAGATCGCGCATCCGGTGCCGGTCACGCGGCTGGCCTTCGGGCCGGACCGCGACACGCTCTTCGCGGCCACCGGCGACATCTCGATCGGTTTCAACTCGGTGTTGCGCTGGAATCTAGCGGATAGCTCATTGAGTTCGCAGCTCGTGCCGACCTGGGGTGAGGAAACCCAGGCGCTGGTGATTTCGCCGCACGGCCGCCGGGCGGTGGTCCAGCGCGGCTACAAGCGCGCCGATGTCACGCTGCTATGCGACGCGGTGACGATGAAGCCGGTGACGACCTTGCCCGCACCGACGGACGCCGGGGAGAGCTGCTTCGCGTGGTCGCCGGACGGCGTGCTTTTCGCCTACCCCGCGGTCGGACCTGCGCCTAAGTATGGGTTAACCTGGCGGATTGCCGACGCCGCGACCGGGCTGGTGGTTCGCGAGACCGAGCCGCTGCCGACCGACGCGAGCGAGCCGCTGGCCGTGCAGATCGACCGCGAACGTTTGCGTGGTTTGCACTCAAACGGACTGGTCGTCGAGATGCCGCTCGATGTCTCGAAGCCGGTGCGCACCGCATCGAGCAGCGGCAGCGAGGAGTTGGAGCATGCGGTCTTCAGTCCGGATGGCAGTGAGTTTTACGCGCGTCTCCGCGGTCGCGGCCAGCATGAGGAAGGAGAGCATTATCTCTTCGCGGTGATCGATGAAGATGGCGAGTTGAAGGTGAACGGGGCTTATGACGATGGCAGCGGTTCATGGCTTTCGTCAGCCGCGGTGCTGCCGCGCTTCCCGTGGAGCGATTGGGTCGCGCCGGTCTGGCAGCAGCTCTTCGATCAGCAGCGCGCCGGCCGCCCGCTGGTGTTGCAAGGCGGGCTTGGTGAAGTGACTCCGCCGCTGTCGATCGACGGACCGCGCTTGGAAAGCATCGACAACGCGGGTGGCCATTTGCAGCGGCGCGCGCCTTTCGTCGCCGACTCGCGGATCCGGTCGGTTGCGTTCTCTGGCGGGCGTTTCGCGGTGGGCACCAGTTCCGGCAAGTTGCTGCTCGGCGAGTTCCTGCCGCGGCTTTCCGCCAACCCCGCTGCGGCCCCGTCACCGGAAGAGATTGAGGGTTGGCAGGTGAGCAAGACTTTCACCGACGGCCGGCGGCTTGAACAGCGGGGCTTCGAAGCGCGGCTGGTGTCTTCGGAAGAAAGTGTGAATCGGGTCGACCTGCCGATGCATCCGATGTGGCAGCTCATCGTCGACGTCGCGCTCGATCCGTCCGGCAAGCACGCGGTGGTGGCCGGCTATGGATCAAGCACCGGCGGACTTGTGTCGCCCGGCGTGCTGCTGGTCGACGCCGCATCGGGTGAGATCCTCTCCGATCTGGAGCCGGTGGAGAATGTGGCCAAGATCGACTTTCTCGGCGAGCAGCTCGCGGTGGTCAGCGAGAACGAAGTGCTGATGATGGAGATCAGTGGCAGCGGCTTCACGCGGCGGGGATCGATGCCGGTCACCGGTGGTCTCGCACTCTTCGGCTACGGCGAGGGTGAAACGCGGCGGCTGGCGGTGGCCACCGCGGATCGCGTGGTGCTTCACGATCTCCGCGACTTGTCGCAGGTCGCCGTGCTGCCACAGGCATGTCAGCGCGAGGTGCCGGAGATGGATGGGGTGCCGCTCTGCTGGGCGCACGACAAGGCCCGCGGCTGGCTCGCGTTGCGGATCGGCCGCGAGGTCGATGTTTGGGACAGCAGCAGCGGTCGGCGGCTGGTTTCGAACTTCCCGCTGCCCGTCTCTAACAGCATCATCCGTTTCAGCGAGGAAGCCGGGCTGCGGGTGCTGCGTTTCGGCGATGGCACGGAGGACTTCGTCCCGCTGGCATCGGTGTCCGGTGTCACGGCGGAGCAGGTCGGAGTGCTGCGGGCGCTGGCGGAGGGTCTCGGCGGACAAAGATTTGCGGAAAGTTCGCGGTCGATTATCCGGCTTGATCGCAAGGCGCGGCTCGCAGCGCTGGACCGGGACTTCGGCACGCTGTCGACCTTCTTTCCCGGTGCCGATCCCGGCGCGCTGGCGAAGCAGATAGCGGCCTTACCTTTCGTCACGGTGTCGGGCGAGACATGGTTGCCGCTGTGGCAGCGGCTCGCGCTTTCCACCTCGTTCGAAGCAGACCGCATCGTGCGCTGGTCGGCGGCGCTGGGCGATCATCCGTGGCGCCTTGCTTACTTGCGCGGGCTGATCCGCGAGGAGGACGGGGCCTTGTTCGAGCTCATGCGTGATCCACTCGGCTGGCAGCAGGAAAGTGATTCGCCGACCGAGATTCCCGACATGAGCCCGCTGCACCGGCTGGCGGGCGATCCCGATGAAGTCGCCGTCGTGAAGCGGGCGGCGTGGATTGTCCAGCGCACCCGGCCGGAAGTTGCGGGGGCCGCGCTCGGCGAGGAAGAGGTCGCGGCAGAGACGCCGGAGGTCGATGCGGAAGGCTTGCGGAAGCTCGATTCAGCGGCGCTTGATGCCCTTCGCACGGCGCTTGCCGATGCACCGCGTAACGACTGGCGGCTGGAGTTGTTAGACGACCTCGCCGAACGTCCCGCCGCGCTTTCCACGCTGGAAGCCAAGGTGAAATCGACGGGCGAACGGTTCGAGCAATCGAACTCCGAGGCCGACGGCTATGCCCATCTCGAAGCGCTCGCGTGGTCCGGCGACCTGGCCAAGGCTCGAGAGCTCGCCGGAAAGCTGGCGGCGGACGAGGCGGTGCCTTCGCTTTCCGCCGCCCACGGGATCCTGGCTGCGGGATTGGGCGACGCGGCCGCGCCGGCCGTGGATCGGGCTCTTGAAGCGCATGGCTCGCCATGGCTGTGGGAGGACTGGCTGGCCGCGCAGGCGGAGAAAGAAGGACCGCTGACCCCGGCGGTCGAGCGTGTGATGAAGGCGGCGGATGGTCGGGGGATCGCCGCGGTGAGTGCCTTGCAACTTGCCGTGGAGCGCAACGACGCCGGGGCCATCCTCGCGGTGTTGAAGGACGCCAAGGACATGCCGGATGCGGTCCGCGCCTATGCCACGGCCCGAGGGTTATGGGCCTCCGGCGACAAGGCGGGTGTGTATTCGATGTGGCCCGATGAACCGCCGCCGCTGGCCGATCTGGCGGAAAGCGCGGATTGGAACGGCTGGGAGCGGGTGCTGGATGGCGATGCGCTGAACGATTTTTACGATGAGATCCAAACACAGGTCGCTGTCTTGCAGGCCAAGCCCGATGCCACTCTCGACGACCTCCGCGCCTTGGCTACCTTGCTTCTCGACCCCGCGACCACCACGACCTTCGGCATCCGCCGCGTCCGCGATGCGATGGTCACCTGCTCGCTGGTCTTGGCGAACGACCAGGTCTCGGGCCCGTTGGTCGGGCAGATGGTCGACCGCGCCCGCCTTGCCGGTGGCTCGCCGACCGATTGCCTGCGGATCGAAGCGCGGACTTTTATGGCGGCCGGCGACTTCACCGCGGCGTATTCGCGCTGGCTTCAGCTCATCGATACCCCGGACGCGGAAATTTTCGCCAGCGATTATCTCGAGGCCGCCGCGTGCGTGTTTGAAGACATGCAGGACGCCGCCGCGATCGAGCTGGCGCTGCGCGGCAAGGACAAGTTCCCCGCCGACCCGACCTATGCCTACGACGGTGCCTGGCTGCTCCTCACCGCGGGCCATCCGGAAGAAGCGGGCATCCTGTTAGAGCACGGCTTCAGGATCCCCTTCACCGAGGATCAGAAGCAGACGGCCATCGCCATGCTGCTCTGCGCCGCCGAGCAAACCGGCCGCGCCGACCGCGCCGACCAAGCATTTCAGGAACTGCTCAAGATCAGCCCCGACTGGGGTGACGAGGAGGCGATCAAGAGCCTCGAATGGCCCGAGGCACTGACGGAGAACCTGCTATTGGTGGCGGAGCGGAATCGCTGAGCAGCGTCAAAACTCCCACAGCTTCGCAAGCGGCACCGCGACGTGCGGCGAGCCGGGGATCGGCAGGATGTCGCCGCCGTCGTAGAGCACGCAGCCGCCTTGGAAATCCTTGCCGCACTGGGCAGCCAGCCGGTCGAGGCCCTTGCCATCGCCGGGATGGACCGAGCGGCTCGCCTTGACCTCGATCCCCCAGGTTTTGTCGCCGCGGGTGATGACCAGATCGACTTCCACCTGGTCTTTGTCGCGGTAGTGCCAGAAGCGCAGGTCGGGGTCCGTCCACGCCGCTTGGGCGTGGATTTGCTGGACCACGAAGCTCTCTAACAGATGCCCCATGTCCTGTCGGCGGTGCAGCCAGTCGTCCGCGGAGAGATCGGACAAGGTCGCCGCCAGCCCGCTGTCCACAATATGGATCTTCGCCGACTTGATCAGCCGCTTGCCGGCATTCCGGTGCCAGCTCGGCAGCGAGCGGATCAGGAACAGCCGCTCGAGGATGGCCAGGTAGTGATCGACCGTCCCGCGATGGAGGCCGAGGTCCTTTGACAGGCCGCTGGCATTGAGCAGCGAGCCGGTGCGCAGCGCCAGTATCTCTAACAGCCGCGCCAGTTCGCGGCCGTCCTTCACCTTCGCGATGTCTTGGACGTCGCGCTCGATGATCGACTTCACGTACTGCCGGTGCCACTGCCGCGCCCGATCCGGACTGCGGGTTAGCGGCTCCGGGTAGCCACCGGCCACGAGCTTTTTCGGCAGGTCCGGCGACAGCCCGTCCCTCTCCGCGAGGATCGTTTCCCAGCGCAGTTCGCCCGCGAGGAAGGCCCGCAGGAAATCTCCCGCGTTGCGCTTCTTTTCGGCTTCCGCCAGCGGTTGCAAATGGAGGATTTCCATCCGGCCGGCGAGCGACTCGCTGACTTCCGGCAGCAGCAGCAGATTCGCCGATCCCGTCAGCAGGAAGCGCCCCGGCCGGCGGTCACGGTCGACCGCCAGCTTGATCGCCGTGAGCAGGCCCGGGGCGCGCTGGACTTCGTCGAGGATGGCCCGCGGCGGCAAGCGCGCCACGAAGCCGTCCGGATCCGCCAGGGCGGTCTGCCGGTAGCGGTCCTCGTCCAGGGTGACGTAGCCGCGGTCCGGCTCGAGATTCATGGCCAGCGTCGATTTCCCGCACTGCCGCGGCCCGAGCAGGCAGACGACGGGCGTGTCCGCCAGCGCCGTCTTGACGGCACTCGCGAGCAGTCGTGGGAGGTAAGGAAAGTCCGCGTCCATTTGTCGGTTACAGTAGCGTCCAATTGTCGGTTGTAAAGCGGACAATTTGTCGGTTGTATCGTCGTCCAATTGTCGGTAGATCAATTCTAAGTATTGATGGTCGCGGGTTAAGTTATTCCACGGAAGCGTTTTTTTTGAGCCCGGTCAGGCCTTTGAGATCCCGCTTCAGAACGTCCTTGGAAAGACCTGCTGGCTGTCGAAGTATCCCTCCCATGGATGATTATGACCGTCGCGAGTTTCTGAGCCTCAGCCTTCCGGGTTTTCTCGGGGTGCTCGCTGCCCTGCCTGCGCTGTGTGCCGTCGCGACCCGGGCGAACGCTGCGGAAGGCCGCTTGCCCGCCGACGGTGCGATGCATTGGGAGGCGTTCCTCGAAGCGGTCGCCGCGGAGGCGAAGAGGCAGCATCTCGACGCGTGGAATCAGGACCAGTACGTCCGCGATATAGCCGGGATCGCGGCGCGCCTCCATCTTGAGGATCCGGTCCTGATCAAGGGCATGGAGCAGATCAAGACCCGCCTGAAGAAGGGCAAGGTCGACTTCGAGTATCTTGAGAAGCGCGTGGATTTCGGCCTCTGCCTCGTCCAGTTCGACGTCGGCGAAATCATCGCGCCCCACGACCATCCCGGCATGACGGGCATGATTCTTTGTGCCTCGGGCGAGATTGAGACGAGCAACTACGACCTCGTCGAAAAGCCCGACACCCCGCCGCCTGCCGGTCACGAATTGCTGCGTCGTGTGGAAACCAAGGTATTGAAGAAAAACGACATCTCCACTTTGACCGCGAAGGCCCGCAACATCCACACGCTGCATGCCCGCAAAGTGACGCAACTCGTGGACATCTTCACGCCGCCTTACAACGACGAGCGGAGTGAGAAGAGCCGGTGGTATGAGCTTTCGCCCGAGCAGAAGCCCGGCGACCCGGCGTTGTTTGAGGCGCGGATCAAGGAATAGTGAGGCGAAGGTCGGCTAGCTGGTGAATCCCTTGATCAAGTTGTTCATCAACCAGAAAAGGATCCCGGCCCAGGCGGTAAGGAGTCCAGCAGCTGCAAAAGCAACTGCCAGACCCAGAAACACCCTGCGGGTGAACGAGAGTGCCCCGCCGATCATGGCCAGAATGATGACAAGACAAGGCGGAGCAATTGGGTGATCCAGCACGAGGATCCGCAGGAATTGCGGGGAAGCACTTGGAAACGAATCGGGATCGAGAAGGGTGGATGGCGGAATCCACCTCGTCGCGAAGCTCAGCACGATGGCAATGAGGATCACAGCCGCGCTCAGAAAGCGGGCAACTGGACCGGCACGCCGCTTCCGGATCGAGGGGGGCGCCTCCTCGCGAGATGGATCCGTGGCGGGTGGTTGGTAGGGTTCATCCATAGGGGACAGGGACTGATCCCCGCAAAAGAGCGCCCAATCCCGTGCCAGGAGCGGAGACGCGCTTCAGCGGATCTCGCTCGCCCCGAAGTACGGCACCAGCGCCTCCGGGATCCGGATCGAGCCGTCGGGCTGCTGGTTCTGTTCCATCAGCGCGACGTAGAGCCGCGGCAGGGCGGTGCCGGAGCCGTTCAAGGTGTGGCAGAAGCGGTTCTTCCCCTCGCTGTCCTTGAAACGGAGCTTCATCCGCCGCGCCTGGAAATCGCTGAACCACGAGCAGCTCGACACTTCGAGATACTTCCCTTGGCCGGGAGCCCAGACCTCGATGTCGTAGGTCTTGGCGGAGTTTGCGCCGAGATCGCCGGTGCAGAGCTCGATGGTTCGGTAGTGCAGGCCGAGCTTCCGCAGCGCGGACTCGGCGTGGCCTGTGAGAGCTTCCAGCGTTTCGAGTCCCTGGTCGGGGTGGACGATCTGGACCAGCTCGACCTTGTCGAACTGGTGCATGCGGATGATCCCGCGGTTGTCGCGGCCCGCGCTGCCGGCCTCGCGGCGGAAGCAGGGGGTGCAGGCGACCAGCTTCTTCGGCAGGTCGCTTTCGTGCAGCAGGGTGTCGCGGTAGAGGTTGGTCACCGGCACCTCGGCGGTCGGCGCGAGGAAGAGCTGGTTGCGGCCGTCCTCGCCGGCGTCGGTGCCGTACATGTCGTCCTCGAATTTCGGGAGCTGGCCGGTGCCTTCCATGCACTCGCGGAGCACGACGTGCGGGACGTTCACCTCCTCGTAGCCGTTCTCGCCGGACTGGAGGTCGAGCAGGAAGGAAATCAGCGCGCGTTCGAGCCGGGCACCCTGGCCGCGATAGACCGCGAAGCCGGAGCCGGCGATGCGGGTGGCGTCTTCCAGCGAAATGATGCCGAGGGCCTCGGCGAGCACCAGGTGGTCCTTCGGCGCGGCAAGGTCGGGCTTGTTGCCCCAGGTGCGGACGACCGGGTTGGCGGTCTCGTCCTGACCCACCGGACAAGCGGCGTGCGGCAAGTTGGGGATTTCCATCAGCAGCTCCGACTGCCGGTGGCCGGCGGCTTCGGAGGCGATGTCGAGGGCGTCGATCTTGTCGTTGATCGCGCGGACTTCGGCCTCGATCGCCGAGGTGTCCTCGCCCTTGCCCTTGAGCATGCCGATCTGCTTCGACGTGGTCTTGCGCTCGGACTGGAGCAATTGCTTTTCGGTCTCGGCCTTGCGACGGGATTCGTCGCAGGCGAGCACTTCGTCAATGAGCGTCCAATGGTTTCCGCCGCGCGCCTGGAGGCGTTCGCGGACGGTGTCGGCGTGGTCGCGGATCTCGCGGATGTCGAGCATGGCGGGCGGAGAATGAACGCGGGAGCGGGATCGTCCAATCTTCTTTCCGGGAGGGCGTGGACCTCATTCCATCAAGGGCACGCATCGATCTGAGAAAATCGGCAGGAGAAATGGCGGTGACCCGCTCGGAAAGTGGAGCTCACGGTTTCCGAGCGAGGCGGCACTCAGGGCTGCCGAAGGATTTTCTCCATCGGCCTCCCCTTCGCCAGTTCATCGACGAGCTTGTCGAGATAACGAATTTCCCGCATCAGCGGCTCCTGGATTTCTTCGATGCGAATGCCGCAGATCACGCCCTTGATCATTTCCCTCAGTGGATTCAGCCGCGGGGATTCCGCGAAGAAGGTCTCGAAATCGACCTTCTTTTCGAGCTGCGCCGCCAACTCCTTTTGGCTGTAGCCGGTGAGCCAGCGGAGGATCTCATCCACTTCCGCCTTTGAGCGGCTCTTTCGCTCCGCCTTGTTGAGGTAAAGGGGATAAATGTCGGCGAAGGCGGTGGTGTAGATGCGGTGCGGGGTCATTCCGGTTCTTTCCCTGCGGTTGCTTGATGCTTAATCGCAAAAGCGAGCATCTCGGGTTTGAACGCCGGGACATTCAGCCAGTCGCAATCGTAATCGTCGGTTCGGGCACCGGGGAGGAAGGCCATCTTCAGCGAGCCCAGGTTTTTGACGGCAGCCGCCTCGATAAACTTGGCTCGCGCCGCGTCGTCGAGCGGCAAGCTGTCCGTCTTGAATCGAATCGCTATCCGGTCGCCGATCTGGTGGGTGCCTTTCACGGCTTGAACCACCGTCGCCCGGAGGACGACATCGGCGAAGGGAGGATTCACATCCTTGAGCGAGGTCTGATAGACGCAGACCAGGAGCACTTGCCCGCAATCGTCGATGGTTTCCTTCAGGCTCTCGTCATCGCCGAGGATGCCCCAGCGCTGGGGTGATTCGGCATCCGGTGCTGCCGGTTCCTCGGAGAGGGCCGCAAGCGGGTGAAAGGCCGCAGCCACAGCCAGGGTGAAGAGGAAATGCCGGCGGTTCATGGAGGGTGGGGGCTGGGGAGTTACCTACTTCCCTTGATCCAATTCGGCTGCTTGAATTTCTACGGGGACAGCTACTGTTGCGATTTTCCGGCCTTTTGAGCTGCCAACATAATATTTTATCTGCAAGCTCAACGTTCCGTTTCCGCCAATCCAATTCGATAAATCCCTGTCGTGTCCCGTTTCCACATTCACTTTGACGAATGCTCTAGAGCTCATCTCAGCTTCGCCGTCACTCAGGGTTCCGTCAATGTCTCGGGGAGGTGCCCAAAGTAGTCGCAAGCTCTCATGCGTGGATTCTGAGCCAACAAACCTGCCGCCGCCCACCATTGTCCCGGAAGGACTTTTGAGCTCCTCCCATCCCTCAGTGTTCTTGCTCTCTACTACGATGAAAATGTCTTCGGAGCTCCTGTTCAAAACTTTGTATTCCAGCGTGGTTTGCCCTTTTGTCACCTTCACTTTCCTGGGAAAAATTACGACGAGCGCGTCAGATACGTTTTGATTTTTAGGGTTCAGCAGGACCTTAATCTCGGCGCCGTGCAAACTTGTCGCGAGACCAACAAAGAAGATAAAATTAAACAAGTTGAATTTCATTTTGTAACAACAGTGAAGAATCTCCCTCGGGGTGGATATCAACGAGCTCGGGACGGTATTCTTGTTGAAGAACTGTCTCCGGAAGCCGCTGGATGTCAATCGGGGCTTGGCGGGAGGGGGTGGATTGGGCTCGGCGCTCCAGCTAAACCGGGATGATGATGGGGGCACCTTGGCCCGGGATGAAGATTGCCGCGGCGGCGGGGAGTCCTTTAGGGTCCGGCATCCGGGTAGGTCCGGGCTCCTTTGATGAGCGACACGACGGTCACAAGCGAATGTCCGTCGCCGGCGAGGACCTCGAAGCCGGCGAGGTCGTGGATGCCGGCGAGCGGATCGGGCAGGAGGGAGCCCGCGTGTTGGAAGAGCCGCGCGGAATGGGAACGCTACTTAAGAGATCACGCGGATTACCACCGAAGCCGGGAAGTCGTGGGACTCGCCCTGACCCGTGGCTGCGGCATCTTGCCGCAAGCCTTATCCAGCGTTTTCGTAGGCTCGCGGAAAGATGCTGCAGCCACTGCTCACACCAGCCCGTCCTTCCGCGCCTGCTTCCAGTAGGCGTATTCGGAGCGGTTGAAGTCGATGTATTCCGGCGAGAGGTCGCTACTATACATGCAGTAGTCGGCCACTCCCTGGTTGAGATGGATCTCGATCTTGAACTCCGGCTTGGCGGCGATCTCGCGCAGCTCGTCCATTGCAGTCGGTGCCTGCAGGCCGCCGAGGCAGGCCGGCTTGCCGTCGTAGCAAATGTCCACCAGTTCCTCGCGGATCCGGGCGCGGGAGTAGCCGACGGCGTGCAGCACGCGGCCCCAGTTCGGGTCGCCGCCGTTCCAGGAGGCTTTCACCAGCGCGGACTTGCAGACCGCCTCGGCGACCAGCTTGGCATCGAGGTAAGTGCGGGCGCCTTTGACCTCCACGGTCACGAACTTGGTCACCCGCTCGCCGTCGCGGACCACGGCCTGCGCGAGCTCCAGCATGACGTGGTGCAGCGCCTGGCGGAATTGTTTGCAGAGCGCGCTACCGCGGCGGAAGGGCGGCATCCCGGAGCGGCCGTTGGCAAGGACCAGCACGGTGTCGTTGGTGCTCATGTCACCGTCGATCGTGATGCGGTTGAAGCTTTCATCCACGCCTTCCAGCACTCCCTTGCGCAGACATTCGCGCGGCACGTTGGCATCGGTAGTGATGAAGCACAGCATGGTCGCCATGCTCGGGGAAATCATGCCGGCACCTTTCACGCAGCCGCCGATGCGGACGCGGTGGCCGCCGAGGTCGAAGGAAATGGCGATCTCCTTGTGGTGGGTATCACTGGTGATGATGGCCTTTGCGAAATCGGTGCCGCGGCCGGCACCGAGGCCCTCGACCAGGTTGTCGAAGCGGTTTTCGATGCGGACCATCGGCATCGGCAGGCCGATCACGCCGGTCGAGCAGACGCCGACTTCACTGCGGTTCAGGCCGAGCGGGGTGGCGACGCCCTTGCACATCAGCTTGGCATCGTGGATGCCTTGAACGCCAGTGCAGGCGTTGGCGTTGCCGCTGTTGGCGATGATTGCGCGGAGGTCGCCCTTGCGGAGATGCGCCTGGGACAGCTTCACCGGCGCGGCCTTGACGCGGTTGATGGTGAAGGTGCCGGCGGACGTGCACGGGCTTTCCGAATAGATCAGCGCGAGGTCGAGCCGTTCGACGGCAGGGTTCTTGATGCCACAGGAAAGGGCAGAGCACTGGAAGCCGCGGGGCGCGCCGACGCCTCCTTTGATCCGGTTAACGGGAAAATCCATGACAGGGTTTGCAAGGGTGGGAGGGAGACGCTGATCAATTCTTAGGCCGTTTGCAACCCGGCGGTCTCC
>JAYTLR010000121.1:0-41739 GCA_043729195.1 Akkermansia sp. | reverse complement strand
TGAGGTCGTCGATCTCACGCTCCGTGCCGGAGCCGATCTGGACCATTTTGTTGACGTCAACAAAATGGTCGGAAATCAGATGGCCGGAGACTTCGCATGCGACTTTTGCCTTGGAAACGGCGGACTGGTTGAAGTTCCGCCACTCGGCGTAGCCGAGCAAATGCTGGATGTCCCGGGCGAGCCAGTATTCCACACCACTTTCAGTCTGCTGGGCGTGGTCTTCGAAGTTTGCCGTTAGGCTGTGAATGAGGTCGGATTTCATGCTTCGAGGAGTTCGGTTACATTTTCCGCAATCCTTGCCTCAAGCTCCCGCGCTTCGGCGTTGAGGACTTCGAGTTCCTCGTTGAGCGCTTCGAGCTGCTCCTTGAAATCCTCGTCGCTGAGGTCCTCGCCCTTGGCGACGCCGACGTAGCGGCCGGGATTGAGCGACCAGCCTTGGGCCTCGATTTCGGCCAGGGTGGCGGCTTTGCAGAGCCCGGGAACATCGCAGTAGTGGAGAGTGGAAGAGAATACCTCGCGGAGCTTGGGCTCGGACCCGTGGTGAAATTCGGGGGGCTCGCCGCGGTAGAGGCGGACGAGGTTGGCGATGAACTCGATTTGCGCGGGGGTGAAGTCGCGGTGGGCGCGGTCGAGCTGGCGGAAGATGTGGCGGGCGTCGATGAAGAGCACCTTGTCGGCGCGGTCGGTGCCGGCTTTCCCCTTGTCGAAGAACCATAGGGTGCAAGGCAGCGTGACGGTGAAGAAGAAATTCGGGCCGATGGCGACCATGACGTCCACATGACCGGCGCGGATGATTTTTTCCCGGATCTCCTGCTCGGAAGCGCGGGCATCGGCGGCGGAGTTCGCCATCACGAATCCGGCGCGGCCCTTGGGATTCAGCGCGGAGTGGAAATGCTGGATCCAGAGGTAGTTGCCATTGTCGGTGCGCGGGATGCCGAAGGGGTAGCGCGGATCCCCGGCGAGGCGCTCCTTGTCGATCTTGCTGACATTGAACGGCGGATTCGCCATCACGAAGTCGAAGCGGCCGACGGAGTCCTGGAGATCCTCGTAGTAGGTGTTGCCCTGCTTGATCTCGCCGCTCAGGCCGTGGACGGCGAGGTTCAGCCGGGCGAGCCGCGAGGTGTCGGTGACCCGCTCCTGGCCGTGGACGGAGATTTCCGCGGTGGGATTCTTCCGGTGCTCCTCCACGAAGCGGGCGGACTGGATGAACATGCCGCCGGAGCCGCAGGCGGGATCGAAGATGCGGCCGTGGTAGGGCTCCAGGATTTCCACGATCAGCCGGACGATGGCGGTGGGCGTGTAGAATTCGCCGCCCTTCTGGCCCTCGCTCATGGCGAACTTGCCGAGGAAGTATTCGTAGATCAGGCCGAAGGTGTCGCCGCCCTTGTCCATGGGGATGGAGGCCATGACCTTGAGCAGCTCCGCGAGCGTGCGGCTGTCGAGGATGTGGTAGGTTTTCGGAAGGACGTCGGCGAGGTCCGGGTTCTCCTTCTCGATCGCCCGCATCGCCAGGTTGATCTCATTCCCGACCGACAGCCCCTCCGGGAGCTGCAAGAGGTGGTCGAAGCGGGCGGACTCCGGCAGGTAAATCACCCCCGCCGCATGATAGTCCGCCGGCCCGATCTTCCGCCTCGAAGTCGGACCGCCTGGCAGTCGGTCCCTACCCATCTCCGCCTCCACCGCCGTAAAGCGGACATCGGCATAGCGCAGGAAAATCAGCCCGAGCACGGTGGGAGAGTATTCGGATGGCTTCAGGTCCGCCCCGGCCCACAGCATGTTGGCGGCGTCCCAGAGTTTTTTCTCGAGCGCGGCGTGGGAGTCGTCGGCGGTGGCGGGTTCGGTCCAGTGCATGAAGAAAGCAGGAGGGAGGCGGAAGTTGGGGGGAGGTTAGATTGATGAGAAGTGGAGGGAAGGAGAAACGGTGGATCGGTGGATCGGTGAGTCGGTGGATCGGTGAGTCCGTGAATCGCCCTGGAATCCGTCGAGGTGCTGCGGGCGAGCCGCCCGCGCCCCTCTTGAATCCTATCCGTCCCATCCGTCCTAGCGGTCCCATCCATCCCCACCCGCCCCTGCCGTCCTCCCGGTCATTTTTGGGCTGACAGAGTGAGCCCGAGGGTCACGTTTCAGGTCCGATGCGCCGCTTCCTTCCATCCGCTTTCGCCTGGGCCTGCCTGCCCGCGGCGGCGGCTCCCTTGCAGTTCAACCGGGACATCCGGCCGATCCTTTCCGACAAGTGCTTTGCTTGCCACGGCTTTGACGAAAAGCACCGCGAGGCGGACTTGCGGCTGGACGAGCCGGAGGCGGCGTTCAAGGCGGACAAACATGGCAACGCGGCGATCGTGCCGGGCAAGCCGGACGACAGCCTGCTGTGGGATCACATCACCAGCACCGACGAGGACGAGGTGATGCCGCCGCCGGAGTCGAAGAAGGCGCTGAGCGATGCCGAGAAGGCGACGCTGCGGCGCTGGATCGAGGAAGGCGCGAGTTATCAGAAACACTGGGCCTTCGAAGCCCCCGCGAAGCCCGCGGTGCCGGAGGGCGCGGGGTCGGAGATCGACTGCTTCATCACCGCGGCGCTGAAGCCTGACGGGCTGGCGCTTTCGCCCGAGGCGGACCGGCCGACCTTGATCCACCGGGTCAGCATGGCCCTTCGCGGGCTGCCGCCGACGATCGAGGAAATCGACGCCTTCCTCGCCGACACCGCGCCGGATGCCTATGAGAAGATGGTCGACCGCTTCCTGGCATCGCCGCACTACGGCGAGGAGATGGCGCGGCACTGGCTGGACGTCGCGCGCTACGCCGACACCCACGGGCTGCACCTCGACAACGAGCGCCAGACCTGGGCCTACCGCGACTGGGTGGTCGCGGCCTTCAACCGGAACCTGCCTTACGACCAGTTCACGATCGAGCAGCTCGCCGGCGATCTCTTGCCGGAGCCCACGCAGGACCAGCTCATCGCCACCGGCTTCAATCGCTGCAACGTGACGACCAGCGAGGGCGGGAGCATCGATGCCGAGTATGTCTTCCGCTACGCCGTCGACCGCGCCAGCACCACCGCGCAGGCCTTCCTCGGACTGACCGCGGGCTGCGCCGTGTGCCACGACCACAAGTATGATCCGATCACCGCGAAGGACTTCTATTCACTGTATGCCTTCTTCCATTCGAATGCGGATCCCGCGATGGACGGCAACGCGCTGCTGACCCAGCCGGTGATGAAGGTGAAGCCGGCGGGCTATGACGGGAAGATGGCGGATTTCGCCGGACGCGAGGCGGCTGTTAGAAAGTCGATGGAGGAGCGGGCCGCCTCGGTGACCTATCAGGATCCGGCCGGGATCGACCCGAAGCCGCTGGTGACGACGATCGAGCAGGTGTGGTTTGAAGACAGCTTCCCGCAAGGCGCGCAGATCGGGACATCCGGGCATCCCCTCACCTACGCCGACTCGCCGGCGCACAGCGGCGCGAAGTCGCTGAAGCGCGGCGGAGACGGGGTGGCGCAGGATTACTATGAATCCGGGGCCTCGCCCTTCGAAGTGCCGCAGGAGCCGGTCTTCTTCGTCCACGTCTATCTCGACCCCGCGGATCTGCCGGATGAAGTGATGATCCAGTTTCACAGCGACGGCTGGAAACATCGCGCGGTGTGGGGTCAGGACATCATCGAATTCGGTGCGAAGGGCACCACCGAGCGCCACGTCGCCGGTCCCCTGCCCGCCCCCGGCCAATGGGTGAAGCTCGAGGTGCCCGGAACCAGCATGGGTCTAACAGCCGGCACCAAGATCACCGGCTACGCCTTCACTGTCCACGGCGGCACGGCCTACTTCGACAAGCTCGGCGTCAGCGGCCGGACCGATCCCGCCAGCGATCCCTCGCTCTCTTTCACCGCCTGGCGCGCGGCGCAGGCCGGCAAGGATACGCCCGGGTTGCCCGGCGACTTGAACGGTTGGCTGAAGGAGGGCCCGGATAAGCCGCGGAACCCGGATGAACTCAAGCGGCTCCGCGACTTCTACATCCAGCAAATTTGCAGCAGCACCCGCCCGCAGTTCGCGGAGCTGCACGGTCAGCGCGCGGCGGTGGAAAAGGATCGCGCCGACTTCGACGGCGGCGTTCCCTCGACCTTCGTCTTCAAGGACATGCCCCAGCCACGCGAGAGCCACGTGATGATCCGCGGCCAGTACAATACGCCGGGAGAGAAGGTGGAACCGAACACCCCGGTCGTGCTTCCGCCGCTGCAGAAGGCCGGACCGCGAGCCAACCGACTCGATCTCGCGAAGTGGCTGGTTGCCCGCGAGAACCCTCTAACAGCACGGGTCGCGGTGAACCGTTTCTGGCAGCAGGTCCACGCCACCGGCCTCGTGAAGAGCAGCCACGACTTCGGCACCCAGGGCGCGCTGCCGAGCCATCCGGAGTTGCTCGACTGGCTGTCGATCTGGTTCCAGGACAACGGCTGGGACGTCAAGAAGCTGATGCGCCTGATGCTCACCAGCTCGACCTTCCGCCAGCAGAGCATCGCCCCGCCCGCGCTGTGGCAAAGCGACCCCGGCAACGTCCGCCTCGCCCGCGGCCCGCGCTTCCGGCTGGATGCCGAGCAGATCCGCGACCAGGCGCTGTTTGTCAGTGGGCTGATCCGCCTGCAGACGGGCGGCAAGGGCGTGAATCCCTACCAGCCGCCGAACATCTGGGAACCGGTCGGCTTCGGTGGCTCGAACACCCGCCATTACAAGCAGGACAATGGCGACGCGCTCTACCGGCGCTCGCTCTATACCTTCCTCAAGCGCACCGCGCCGCATCCGCTGATGTCGAACTTCGACGCGCCGAACCGCGAGCAATCGTGCATCGCCCGCGAACGCAGCAACACGCCGCTGCAAGCGCTGCAACTGATGAACGACGTCCAGCACTTCGAAGCCGCCCGCGCTTTCGCCCAGCGCATCATGAAGGCCGCTGCAACACCTGAAGAGCGCGTGACCTTCGCCTACCGCAGCGCGCTCGCCCGGCCGCCCGCGCCGGAGGAAAGCGCCGCAGTGTTAGAGTTGTATCAACGCCAGTTCGCGAAATACCAGGCCGCGCCCGCCGAGGCGAAGAAGGCGGTGACCTTCGGCGAATCGAAGCCGCCCGCCGACCTGCCCGAGCCGGAACTCGCCGCCTGGGCGCTGGTCGCCAACCTCATCCTCAACCTCGACGAAGCCGTCATCCGCAACTGAGCGCCACCATGAATCCCTTTCTCGAACACCAGTTGCTCCAGACCCGCCGCCAGTTCTTCGGCCAGACCGGCATCCGCCTCGGCGGGCTCGCCATGGCCTCGATGCTTGGCAGCCGGACCGCCAGCGCCGCCGCTTCCGCCGTCCATCCCTCGATCCCCGGTCTGCCGCACTTTCCCGGAAAGGCCAAGGCGGTGATCTATCTCCACATGAACGGCGGTCCGTCGCAACTTGATATGTGGGACCACAAGCCGAACCTCAAGGACCAGTTCGGCAAGGACCTGCCGAAGAGCTTCCTCGGCGAGCGCATCACCACGATGACCAGCGGCCAGGCCAAGTTCCCGGTCGCGCCGTCGAAGTTCGCCTTCGCCCAGCACGGCCAGAGCGGTCGTTGGGTCAGCGAACTCCTGCCGCACACCGCGAAGATCGTCGATGACATCGCGCTGATCAAAACCGTCCACACCAACGCCATCAACCACGACCCGGCCTGCACCTTCGTGATGACCGGCTCGGAGGTGCCCGGCAAGCCGAGCATGGGCTCGTGGATCTCCTATGGCCTCGGCGCGGAGACCAGCGATCTGCCGTCCTTCGTCGCGCTGATGCCGAGCTTCCCGAACGGCTCGAACGCCCAGGCGCTGTTCAGCCGCATGTGGGGCCCAGGCTTCCTGCCCGGCAAGCATTCCGGCGTGGTGCTGCGCGGCGCGGGCGATCCCGTGCTTTATCTCGACAACCCGCCGGGCGTCGATGCCGCCGACCGCCGCGCGATGCTCGACACCCTGGGCAAGCTCAACTCCCGCGGCTTCGATAAGATCGGCGACCCCGACATCCAAACACGCATCTCGCAGTACGAGATGGCTTACCGGATGCAATCGAGCGTGCCGGAGCTGACCGATCTCTCCAAGGAATCGCCCGCCAGCCTGGAACTCTACGGCGAAGACGTGAAACGCCCCGGCTCCTTCGCGGCGAGCGCGCTGCTGGCCCGCCGGATGGTCGAGCGCGGCGTGCGCTTCGTGCAGATCATGCATCGCGGCTGGGATTCGCACGGCAACCTGCCCGGCGAACTGGCCGCCCAATGCAAGGACACCGACCAGGCCTGTGCAGCGCTGGTGATGGACCTGAAACAGCGCGGGATGCTCGACGACGTGCTGGTCATCTGGGGCGGCGAATTCGGCCGCACCGTGTATTCGCAGGGCGCGCTGACCGCGGAGACCTACGGCCGCGACCACCACCCGAAGAACTTCTGCATGTGGATGGCCGGCGGCGGCATCAAGGGCGGCATCTCGCTCGGTGAGACCGATGATTTCTCCTACACCCCCGTCGCCGATCCGGTCCACGTCAACGAGATCAACGCGACCATCCTCCACTGCCTCGGCGTCGAGCACGACCGCTTCACTTTCCGCTATCAGGGACTCGACCAGCGTCTAACAGGTGTCGAGCCGATGAACGTGATCCGGCAAATTCTGACCTGAAACCCGCCATGAGCAATCGCCGCCATTTCATCCAGGGTGCCACCCTGTCCGCCGCATCCTTCGGTCTGTTGCCACGGTTGTTCGCCGAGAAGCCGGGGCTCGCCCATGACGGGGAAATCGCCTCGTTCTTCGTCGTCGGCGACACGCATTACTGCGCCGATGAAATGCAGCCCGACCGGATGCTCCCGCACTCGCAAGCCATCAACCGCCGGTTGGTCGGCTGGCTCAACAATTTGCCCGGCACCGAATTGCCGGGTCCGCTGGGTGGCGGCAAGCTGCCAGCCCCGCAAGGCGTGATTCATGCCGGCGACATTGTCGACAATGGCGACAAGGGTCCGCCCAAGCTCGCGATGGCCGATGTCGAAATGAAGGCCTTCACCGCCGACTGGGGACTCAACGGCGGCGACGGCCTGCTGAAGTGGCCGGTCCGCGAGGTCCACGGCAATCACGACGGCCCGCGCGGCGACACGACCGTGGTCACCGAGATCAAGGCCCGCAACCTTCGGCGCAAGGGACTCGCCAAGGTTTCACCGAACGGCCTCCATTACTCGTGGGACTGGCACGGCATCCATTTCGTCGCCCTCGGCATCGTCGTCGGCGACGCCCCGGCGGTCACCCGCAAGCGCCGCTACGCCCCGCTCGGCAGCCTTCCCTTCATGATCGAGGATTTGAAGGAGCAGGTCGGCGACAGCGGCCGACCGGTCGTGCTGATCCATCACATCGATGCCGCCCGCTACAGCAAGGTCGTGCCCGATCAGGACGCGCTCCACCAGGAGTGGGACCACGGCGATGTCGCCGCCTATCACGAGGCGCTGAAGCCTTACCGCGTCGCTGCCTCGATCTGCGGCCACACCCACGCCCGCAATATCTTCCGCTGGGATGGCACGCCCGATACCCGGCCCAAGGACGGCGGAATTCCCTTCCTCAACACGGACAACGCCGGCCACTTCGCAGGCCCGTCCCAGGCATTTCTCCATGTCGAGGTCAGCAAGAAGTTGCTGCGTGTCCGCGAATTCTCGACCAAGGACGGCTGGCTGACAGGTGACTGGAATTCCCAGGTCTGGGACTTCCCGCTCGGCGCTTGACCGCAAAAATGCGGGTGCTCGCTGCGCCAGCACCCTCCCGGTTTCCAGGGGTCTCCTCTTCATTGCCGCGGCATCTTTCTCACCGCAAATTGGCGCTTCATTGACGCATATTTGCGATTTAAATCAATTGCCGCGACGACGAGATCCCGTAGTGTCGCTAAAGATTCGGACATTACGAAGTATGGACAAATCTCTCGTCAAAATCAGTGACAAAAACGGCCGGATGACCGAACGGCCTCAGGGTTTCGCCCTTGTCATCACGCTCTCGCTGCTGGTCCTGTTGACCGTGATTGCGGTCGGATTGTTATCCCTCTCGGCGGTTTCCGTGCGAGTCGCATCCCGGGACGACGCTCGAGCGGTGGCTCGTTCCAATGCCCGTCTCGCGCTGACGATCGCGCTGGGCGAACTCCAGAAGGAAATGGGGCCGGACATGCGGGTGAGCGCCGAGGCTGCGTTGTTTGACGAGAGCAAAGAGACCGCCAGCATCGAAGGGGTCGAACAATCACGCTGGCTTGCCAGCTATGATTCCTGGGGAGGCTGGCTCAACGGGACCTACGCACGCCCCGGCGGCGGCGGCGCAATGAAGATCGACAAAACCTACGGACCACGGCGGGAAAGCATGTTCCGGCGCTGGTTGCTTTCGTTACCGGATGACGGCGAGGACGACATCGACGCTCCGAACTCGCTGACAGGCTGGGACAAGACCAACTCGGTCGAGCTGGTCGGTGCGGGAAGCCTCGGCGAAGCCGCGACCCAAAACCCGGACCGTGTCACCCGGGCCTATCTGATCCCGGTCGGAGACTCGGGCAAACACGCCTGGTGGATCGGCCCCGAAAACCACAAGGCGAGGGTCAATCTGGCGAAGCGTCCGCGCAATCTCGCCGCTGCGGAATGGGAAACCTCCCAGGGAGACACTGCGGAGGTGGGGGTTGGTGCCCTGGATGGATTCGAGGCGATCGACGACGACGCCACACTGCCTGACCGCTTGATCACCCGAGATACCCTGCGCCCGGCAGAAGTCGGGGAGGAGAAGGTCAAAGGAGGATTTTTCGATCTCACCGCTTCCAGCCAGGGCGTCCTCGCCAGCGTGCGCGGAGGCCACATCAAGAAAGACCTCAGCCTTCTGTTCGAGCAGTCCAGCCTTCCCTCCCCCTACCGCTTCTCAAGCGGGAGCGATATCCGCGAGCCGTCCATCCGGCCGATGAGTTCGGAACTGCAAGCCAAGAACCCCAGCATTCCCAACCGCCACTTCGCCTCGTGGACGAACATGAGGCACTTCTACCGGATGTACCGGAGCTCCAGCGATGCGGTCGTCGGGGGCACCGGAGGGAGCGGCAACCTCAACTGGTCCGGTAGCAAGCCATCGAGCGGAATGGTCAGCTCGACCAATCTTGGTTCTGTCGGCGTTGGCACCGGAGGTACCGGGTGGGATGGTTCGAACAACTACTGGCGGGTCCCAATCCTCGCCAAGATCACTTTCATTTACAGCCTGATCGCAGAGCCTAGCCCGGCCCAGCCCGGTAAGTTTGATTGCTACCACGTATACAGCCCGGTCTTCACCTATTGGAACCCCTACAACGTCGAGCTCAGCATCCCGGACAACAAGATCGATTACCTCACCTCGGCCTACAAGGTCTGGCCGAATTCCGGAACGTTCTGGCTAGGCCAGACCCTGGTGAAAGACGCCGACCAGATGGGGGCGTTCGGACAGATGGGTTACAGCCAGGGTGTGGTCACCCGCTCCTACCTGCGCTCCGAGAACGGTCGCGACATCATCTTCAAGCCGGGCGAGTTCCGCGTCTTTTCACTCGCCTCGACCATCTCGAATGGAAGTGAGGCCAGCGCCGCGGATCTACTCCCGGGCTTCAACCCGCAGGCAATCGGCGGCGAAAAGAAGCTCTACGGGACTTATTCCCCGGGGGAGAATCCAGGGATCACGGTGGAGTTCTCCCATAACTACTGGGGTGGCAACATCAATTTCGGAAACACCTGCGGATCGCTCTGCATGGCCTCCACATGGGACCGCCGCAACAATCCGAGCGCCGGCACGATCCCGATGAATTACGCGATCGACTGGCTGAACAAAAGCCAGCGGCGCACGCCGATCACTCCGGCGGGGAGCACCAATATCGCCCGCTGGGTGTTCGATGGCCGACCTAATCCCGTCTCTTTCTGCCAACTGGTCATCAAAGGATTGTCCGAGTTCAACTACGAAAGCATCGACTGGGACAAGGACTGGCGTTGCCGCAACTGGATCCAGGCTCCGCCGTTCTATTTCGGCAGTGGCATGTATATCTCCGAGGACGAAACGATCGCACACACCCAGCGTCTGGACAGTCCTTATGTGGTTTTCTTCGGACCGACTTCGATGGCAGAGATGCCAAAAGTGGTCGCCCAGATTGGATCGTCGGCATTCCTCGGTTCGGGATCGAATCCTTATGAGAAGGTCACGAGCGCCGCTTTGCTCGAACTGCCGACCACTCCGGTCGGCAGCTTGGCCGGCTTTTCCAACATGCGCATCAATCCAGGATGGTTGCGGGCCGACCAGATGGGCACCCAGATCAAAGTTGCCACCTATGGCGGCTCCGGTGTGACCAGCACCGGCGAGGAATCGCTGCACGCCGCGGATACCAAGCGGGTCTCCTATCAGAGTGGAGTCACCGGGCCGGGCATCGGCAACTCCTTCTTGCATCCCATGCTGCCGCGGGACGATGTCTACCGCTACCACGACAATTCCAAGAGCGAGGACATCCCCGACCGCAGCCAGCCCGAGAACACCAACCGGAATGACAGCAAGGCCTTCAACGACTACTGGGACCACGTCCTCCTGCTCAACGACGCCTTGTGGGACGACTACTTCGTTTCCTCCCTGGCCGACCAGAAGCGGCCGGGCGCCAGCAGTGCCCTCAGTCTCACGGAAAACCTCGATCGCCTCGTTGCCGGTGGGCAGATTTCCAACACCCGCTACCGGTTTCACGAAGGTCCCGTCTCCCCTGCGCAGGCCAAAGCGGAACTCCGTGCCGCTGACGGTTACCTGAAGTCCGCCAAGCACCTGATGGTGGACGGCATGTTCAATGTCAACAGCACCTCGGTGGACGCTTGGCACGCCCTGTTCGCCGGCATCCGTGAACGCAAGCTGGTGGCCCGCGTCAACGGCAACCTCAAGGAGATCGACGTTCCTTCCGGCAAGCGGATCGCGATCTCCCGCTTCAATACGGAGATCTCCGACAAGGAGATGGACGATCCGGAGTTCGGGGTGTCGCTCGCCGACGGCTCCCAAGGCTGGAGCGGGGTGCGCTTTCTCGATGACGACCAGCTTCGCAAACTCGCCGAAGAATGCGTCAAACAGGTCAAACAGCGCGGGCCGTTCCTCAATTTTTCGGAGTTCATCAACCGCCGTCTTTCCAACGACGATCTCGGAACCATGGGAGCCTTGCAAAGCGCCATCGACTACGATGACGACAGCCCGGATTCAAAGTCCATCAACTACCGCTTCAAGAAAGGCGCCGGCTTCATGATCAAGAGCAGCCAACTCGGCAAGCATGACATGCGGACGCCTGAAGCGGCCGAGGGATCGCGTTTCGCCGGGATACCGGGATACGTGATCCAGTCCGACTTGCTCAAACCGATCGCCAACACCATGTCGGTGCGCGACGACACGTTCCGGATCCGGACCTACGGCGATGCCCGCGATAAGGACGGCAAGGTGATCGCGAGGGCGTGGTGCGAGGCGATTGTCCAGCGTCTGCCGGAATACCTCGATCCCGCCAACACGGCGGATGTTCCCGGCCGGAACCAAGACGCCAGCGGTCGCTTTAGCGACAACTCCGCACTGACACCCGCCAACCGCCGCTTCGGCCGCAGATTTCAGATAGAGAGTCTCCGTTGGTTGAATCAGGATGAAATTTGAGATGTTCGCTTATTCCTGCCGCTCGAAAGCGGCCCTTGCTGTTTCATTGGTTTGCTTCGGCTTGCTCCCGCGGTTGCCCGCTCAGGACCCGGCTGCCGGTGATCCGCCACGCCAAGCCCGTGGGCGGGTGGCCCACATGGTTTACACGAGCATGCCGGAAGGTTTCGAAAATCCGGTGAAGGTGATGACCGGGACGGAAACGGTTTCCTTGGAGCTGTCCAAGCGCATGGCCAGCGAACCGGTGAAAATCCCCGCCGATGGGATTCTCCGGATCGTGCGCCCCGTTGCCGGCCCCGCGAATCCTGAGAAACCCGCCTTCCTGACCCTGGCCCAGGCCATGGTCCCGGAAGGGATCGACAAGGCTCTGATCATTCTCATCCCGATCCCCAAAAAGCCGGGCAGCGATCTCGTTTTCCGCACTGAGATCCAGGATCTCGCGGCTTTCAAAGGGGGCGATTTCCTTTGCCTGAACCTGACCAACCTCAACGTTCAAGTCGAGATGGGTAAGGAGAAGCTCATCCTAAAGCCCGGTGAAAAGCAGATCTTCGACGCGCCGGCTCTTGCCCAACCCGCCAATGTCCCCACCCGCTACAGCTTCTTCCAGCCGGTGGAGAAGAAATGGAAAATGCTCAGCGCGTCGACCATCGTGCTGCAGTCGACCCGGCGCGAGATCTGCATTTTCAGTTGGGACGCCAGCCTTGAACGGGTCGACTACCACGGCATCACGTTTCCGGTGACCCCCTAGCGGTCACCCCTTGCGCCCCCGGTCAGACTCTTGCCGGAAAGGCCTTTTGGTGCTCCTCGCGGAATTGGGAGGGAGACATCCCCTCGATCCGCGTAAACACCTTGCCGAAGTGGTCGGCCGTGCGGAAGCCGGCCTCGATCGCGACACTCTTCATCGACGCGTCGGTCTCCACCATCCGCCGCTTGGCTCGCTCGACCCGCAGACGCGTGATCTCGCCCGCGATGCTCCGCCCCATCGATTCGTTGAAGCGGCGTTCCAAGGTCCGCCGGGTCGTCGCCACCGCCGAAGCCACGTGCTTCACCTGGATGCTGCGGTGACCGTTCTCCGCGATGAAACGGAGCGCCCGCGCCACCAATGGATCACTGGTGGCATAAACGTCGGTCGACTGGCGCGAAACCAGTTCTGCCGGCGGCACCTTCTCCGGCTCGTCGGTCGCCGGTTGCCCCGCCATCAGCCGGTCCAGCATGGCCGCCGCGCGGTAGCCAACCTGTCCAAATCCGAGATCGATGCTGGTCAAGCTCGGTTCCGGCGCGTTGCAAATCTCTGTCTCGTTGTGAGTTCCGACAATCGCCACGTCCTGCGAGACATGGAGCCCTTTTGACCGGCAAACATCGATCAGGAAGCGGCAGAAAAGATCCTGGGTCACGAACACGCCCATGGGCAGCTCCCAGGTATCGATCCATTTCTCCAAGCCGCTCACGAAGGTTTCCCAATTGCTCGCCTTACCGTCATCACAATTGCGCGCAAACCGATGGACGGTGCAGGGGTAGCCGGCCGCACGGACGAAATTGCGAAACCCGCTCAACTGCGACTGCGAGTCAAGGTCGCGCTGGAATCCGAGATACGCGAACCTTCGGAACCCCCTCGCCATCAGATGCTCCGCCGCCATCGCTCCGGAGGCTTCGAAATCCGCGAAAACGCTCGGCAGCCCCCTGGTGGGAGTGTTGACCCAGACGTTCACCAAGGGAACTCCGGCCTTCCGGGCGGCGGCGGCCAGATGGATGCTGGCGCGGGCGATGATTCCGTCGTAGCCGCCCCCAGCCCCCCGGCCCAGCATGAATTCGGCTGCCGGATTGATCGAGCAATCCCAACCTGCTTCATCGGCATACTTCTGGCAGCCTGCGTAAACCTCCATGTGGCGCTTGTACCCCCAGTTGAGTTCCAGGGAGATCGCAACCCGCGGCCGCTTGTCATTTTTGATCTTCTTCATGGCCGACTGGGTTTTTCCGGAACGACTGGAGGCATTCTCTCCTGCCCTGCGGCGTTTGCTAGCAAACGACCCATCCCCCAACAAGAACTAGTGGCGCAAAACCATGATTCATTGTCGCACTATGCTGTAGACGAATTGCCCTTTCAACCCGTAGTCTCCAAGTCCCGTTCCCCGCTGGGATAGGATCCACTTCCCAAACCAACCCTTGCCCTCCGGCCAGATCATGAACCCGGTCATCACGATTACTGCACCCTCCAGCCTCCAAACATCCGAAGCGTCGGCCGGGGTGCTGACGCACTCGCTGCTCCGGGAGCTTCGCGAGAGTTACCGGATGACCGATGCCGACCGGGCCTGCCAGAACGCCTTGAGTCACCATTCCGCGAAGTCGCTGGCACTGAACATCGGGGATCTGCGCGGGGACGACGGGCACTTCAGCCACAAGGTCCAGTCGAAGGGCATCGTCAACCAGAAGAAGTCCGGCCGCTGCTGGATGTTCGCAGGCTTGAACGTGTTGCGCCCGCAGGTGATGCGCGACCATCAGATGGAGTCGTTTGAGTTCTCGGTCTCCTACCTTCAGTTCTGGGACAAGATCGAGAAGTCCAACCTCTATCTCGAGTCGATCATCGAACTCCGCGACGCCCACTTCCTCGATCGCGAGTGGGCTGACGTCAATGCCATGACCTTGGAGGATGGCGGATGGTGGAATTACCTCGTCGGCTTGATTGCGAAGTATGGCGTCATGCCCCAGTCGGCGATGCCGGAAACCCACGCCAGTTCGAACACCGAAGCGCTGAACGAGGTGCTCGGCCGCATGCTGCGCTCCCGCGCCGTCCGGATCCTCGAAAGCCATGCCGCCGGTGCCGGCACCGACCGCTTGCGCGCCGAGAAAAACGAGGTGCTCAAGGAGGTTTACCGCCTTCTTGTCATCAACTTTGGCGAGCCTCCCGGCGAGTTCGAGTGGCGCTTTCCCGTCAAGAGGAGCGACGACCGTCCGCACGAGGGGAATGCCGAGATGCATTCTTCCGCGAACCCGCGCCTCAGCAAGCCGGAACGCCACACCCCGCAATCCTTCTTCCGCCAGTACGTCGGTCGCCCGCTGTCCGAGTATGTCTGCCTCTACAACGATCCGAAGAACGAGCTGAACCGGCATTACCGCTTCGACCGGGCTCGCAACATCGTCGGCAACGAGTGCATGAACTTCGCGAATATCGACACGCAGTCGATGAGGGACATCGCCAAGGCTTCAATCCTCGCCAACGAACCGCTTTGGTTCGCCGTGAACATGGGCTTCGACCAGTCGACGGAACTCGGCCTGATGAAGCACCGGCTCTACGATTACGAGGTTCTTTTCGGCATCGACCTCGCGCTGAGCAAGTCGGACCGCACCCGCTTTCACGCCGGAGCTTCCGGCCACGCCATGGCGCTGGTCGGGATGGACCTCGACGCGGACGGGAATCCAAGGAAGTGGCTGGTCGAAAACAGTTGGGGCGACGAGAAGGGCGACAAGGGGCTTTGGACGCTCCATAACGACTGGTTCGACGAGCACGTCTATACGATCATCGCCCACCGGAGCCATGTCCCTGCCAGCGTCTTGAAATGCTTCGACGAAGAGCCGACCGTGCTTCCATCCTGGTACCCGGGAGCGCGTGCGAACCACGGAACCGGCTTTTCCTGCTGAACGGACGCGTTCTATTTCGAAGTATAGGGTCCCTGCCGCTTGTCGGCTCGGCTCAGGTCACCTATTTGCACACTGTCCACAGGCCATCCTGTCCGTCTCTCATGAAATCGATCGCCCTTCTCATTCCACTCACCGCCCTGACACCGATTCGTGCGGAGCAGGTCAATCTCGTCCAGAAAGGAGCCGAAGCCTACCAGCTCTGGGGCTGCGCAACCTGTCACGCCGTCGATAAGAACGACGCGTCCATCAAATCGGGGCCCAGCCTTTACGACTTGTTCCAAAACGAGGCCCGCGACCGCGAGGTGGTCGAACCCGCAGGGGGCAAAAAGGCCGTGGTCAAGGCCGACAAGGCCTACTTCATCGACTCGGTCAGGCATCCCGCCACCCGGATGGCCGTCGCTGAGAACGGCCCCACCCGTGGCGAGGCTTACCCGCCGGTGATGCCTCAGTTCACCGCGGAAGTCGTCTCCGATGCCAACCTCGAGGCGATCTGGCACTTCCTCCGCCATTCCGCCGCCGAGGGTAAGAACGGACCGGCCATCGTGATGGGCGAAGTGAAGGTGGAGCCTACAAAGACGGACTTCCAGAACCCCGCCGCCGTGCTGGTTGACCAACGGCCGCGGGTGATCCGGGCTCCCCTGTTGAATGCCAGCGGCCGGGCCATCCACGTCGGTCTGCCGAACGGGATGAATTACACTTTCGACCCCCGCCAACTCTCACTTCGCAGCGTCTGGAGCGGTGGCTTCCTCAACCTCGAGAAGGAGCAGACCGGCCGCAGCACGCCGGGCTCCGAGCACGGCCAAGGCGCGCGCGACGTGCTCGATGGGACCCCGGCCCTCGTGCCGCTGACCGCGAGCGGCACCCCGGTCGATTTCGAGTTCAAGGAACCGGATCTCAACGACGACGCCGCGATCATCCGTCACCTCGAAAAGGGCGGCGATTTCCTCAAGGAGCTCGCATCTATCGACGCGGAGTTCAAGGGCTACCAGTTGACCGAATCGGGCGTTCCCGAGTTCCAGTTCCGCGTCGGCAAGAACATCCTGAGCCAGAAGATCACCTTCGCCGATGACGGCTCGCTGGTCATCGAGATCGCCGGCAAACTCGCCACTCGCCAGGCTTTCCAGCTCCGGAAACAGGGCTTGAGCGACGTCCAGGCAGAGGGCGGTAGCTTGGCCGATCAACAGTGGACCCTGCCCGCCGGTGAAGGCAAAATCTACCGCCTGCGGGCGAATCTCGGTGCGCCGCTTTCCGCCCGTGCCCCGCTGCCGGTGAAGGAAAACCTTGCGCCGCAACCCGCCACCACCACTCCGGCCGAGGCCGATCTGCCCGCGGGATACAGCATCGAAAACTGGGTCGCCCCGAAGGACACCTTCGGCCGCGAGCAGTTGTTCGAGCCCACCGCCATCGCGGTCGCAAAGGACGGCACCATCGTCGTCGGCACCCGCACCGCTGGCGTCTGGCGCTGGAAAGACAAGACCTGGCAGCTTTTTGCGGAAGGCACCTACGAATGCCTCGGCCTGGTGATCGAGGACGACTCGGGAAACTCCGTCGTCATCGCCCAGAAGCCCGAACTCACCCGTCTCCGCGATCTCAACGGCGACGGCCACGCCGATACCTTCGAGACGGTCTGCGACGACTTCGGCTTCCACGGCAACTACCACGAATACACTCATGGTCCGGCCCGCGACGCCGCAGGAAACTACCACTTCACCCTCAATCTCTGCCACGGCAAGAACGACCAGGCCTCCTACAAGGCCGGCGGCCAGTTCATGGGCAGCATGGGCGGCTTCCGCGGCTGGGCCTGCCGGGTCACCCCGGAAGGCGTTTTCCAACCCTATGCCAACGGCCTGCGGAGTCCCGCCGGGCTCGCCACGGCCCCGGACGGCCGCATCGTCTACACCGAAAACCAGGGCGAGTATGTCGGCTCTTCGAAGATCAGCTACCTGGTCGACGGTGGCTTCTACGGTCATCCTTCCGGCCTGGTCTCGCTGCCGGGCATGAAACCGGGTTCACCCGAGATCGCCTTCGACCGCTGGCAGCCCAAAACCCATCCCCACGCACTCTGGTTCCCCCATAACCGTCTCGCCAACTCGCCCGGCAGCCCGGCTTGGGATCTTTCGGGCGGCAAGTTCGGACCCTTCGCGGGCCAGATGTTTGTCGGCGACCAGACTTTGTCGATCCTGTCGCGCGTGGCTTCCGAGAAGATCGGCGACATTGACCAGGGCACCATGATCCTTTTCGCCCGCAACCTCGCATCCGGCATCATGCGCCCCTGCTTCCTGCCCGATGGATCGCTCTTGTTAGGCCAGACCGGCCGCGGGTGGCAGGCCAAGGGTGGCAAGGCCGCCAGCCTGCAGCGGATCATCCACGATCCCTCGGTAACTCCCGCCGAGATCCACTCGATCCAAACCCGGCGCACCGGATTCACCGTCCGCTTTACCGCACCACTCGCCGAAGCGGTCACGCCGGAATCCCTCTTGCCAAAGCTCGGGCTCGAATCCTGGACCTACACCGACGCGATGACCTATGGCTCCGGCCAGAATGAGAAGCGCACCGAATCCGTAACCGCGATCAAGATCAGCGAAGACCGCAAGTCAATCGCCCTTGAGATCGCCGGCTTTGGCACTCCTGGAAAGCTCCCCGCACGGATCATCCGTCTCCAGATGGCCGGAGCGGCGTCCCTCTTTCCGGCAAGCTTCCCCAGCCGGGATCAGCTCGAAGCCTACATCACGCTCAACGCCTTGCCCGAGTAGCGGGGACGATCTCGCCGGCAACCTTGCGAAGCCCGGGACCCGATGGACGGTCACGGGCTCCTACTCTGTTCACCATGAAGCGACTCTATCTCTGCCTTCTCACCGTGACCTCGCTGGCTGCGGCGCCGCGCGAAGCCCTGCCCTTGGATTCAAACGACTGGCCTGCGAACTACCGGCTTCATTTGGAAGGCGAAGCCAAGGTCCGGCTGGGCGACGACCTCGCTCTTTCTCTAAAGCAGGCGGACGCCCCGCACGATATTGCCGTCGAGCAGCCCGCAAAGGGCCCGCCAGTTCTGAGGGTATGGTCCGGCGGCAAGCTTGTCCGAGGACCCGAAGAGACACCCTCCCTCGCGAAGGCGGCGGCCGCGGAGTTCCCGGATGCCGGCCTCGATTTCGGCGCGGACTTCACCGCGGTGGCATCGTTCGAGTCCAAAGGCGGCGGCACGCTTTTCGCGATGTGCGCCCGGACCGGCGATTGGTCGCCAGCGGCAAAGGCACTCTACATCGAAAACGGCCGGCTCGTGTATGACATCGGCTGGCTCGGTGCGATGAGCGGCGGGCCGCGGGTGAACGATGGCAAACCTCACACCGCCGTGCTGAAAGTCCGCGACGGTGCCGCGCGGCTCTGGCTGGATGGCAAGGTTGTCGCGGAGCAGGACAACTTCATGAAGAAGGATGCGAAGGGACATGTCTTGAAGATCGGCCGGGCCACCCCGGACTTCGCGGGGAACTTCGATCAGGGAAAGATCGGCGCGGTCCGCATCTGGAAGCGCGCCCTGGCCGACGATGAGATCGCGTTGCTCTTCAAGGACGAAGGCAAGGGCGCGAACACGCCTGACTTCACCCACCGCCCCGGCTCGAATGCCAGGCCGGTCATCGAAACCGGAAGCGGCTGGGTCCAGGCGCTCGAGCTTTCCGATCACTCGGAGATCGTCGGCGGCTGGAACGCGAAGACCCTCGAAGAAGGCGCCGCAATCTACAACTCGCTCTGCATCGTCTGCCACGGGGACGAGAAGCAAGCGGGCTCGCTGCCCACCGCGATGCGATTCACCGACGGCCAGTTCAAGAACGGCGCGGACCCCTACTCGATGTATCTCACGCTGACCAAGGGCTACAACCAGATGGTCGCCCAACCGCAGTACACCACCGCCCAGAAGTACGCGGTCATCCACTACATCCGGGAGACCTTCCTGCGCTCTAACAATCCGACGCAATACACCGAACTCACGCCTGCCGCCCTCGCCTCGCTACCCAAGGGCCTCGCCCGCGGCGAAGTGGAGAAGGAAGACCGCAGCCTGCCTCCTTACCAACGCATGGATCTCGGTCCGGCCCTGTTCTGGACCTATCAGATCGCACCGGGGAACATCGCGCAAAAGGGCATCGCGATCCGCCTCGACGATGGACCCGGCGGCGTGAGCAAGGGCCGTGCTTGGATGGTTTACGATCACGACACGATGCGAGTCGCCGCCGCGAGCACCGGCAGCTTCGTCGATTGGAAAGGCATCGCCTTCGACGGCAGCCACGGCACCCACACCGGGCTCAACGGCGACAAGCACTTCATCAATCCGGTCGCTCCCGGCTGGAGTCTCGATGGCTTTGAAGACACCCGCGAACCAGCCAAGGACGGGAAGAAATACGGTCCCCACCCGGGACTGAAGTTCGAAGGAATCTATCAGCACGGAAACCGCGTGGTGCTTTCCTACACCGTAGGCGGAATCCGAGTTCTCGAATCACCGGGCTGGATTGACTACGGCGCGACCCCCGTGTTCACCCGCACGCTCAATGTGGAAGAGGTCCATCTTTCAAAATGGGGCACGCCGTTGCCGGCTCTACGGATCGCTCCCGACAGCGTGAATGTCGTCATGCAAGGCAAGGGTGAGTTGAAGCGCGAAGACGGCTTCTGGGTCGCTCGTCTGGCCTATGAGCCTCACACATCAAAAACGCGCTTCTTTATCTCGCGAGCCGACCCTGCCTCGCTGGAATCGCTGGCGAAGACGGTGACCACGCCGCTCGACCTCGCGCCGCTCACCAAGGGCGGCCCGCCGAAGTGGACGGAGACCGTTACCACCACCTCCGTGGCGGGCGACGAAAGCAGTGCGTTCATCACCGACGACTTCCCGCTGCCGCTCGACAATCCTTGGCAAAGCTGGCTGCGCCCCGGTGGCTTTGATTTCACGCCCGATGGCAAAGCTGCGATCGTCGCCATGTGGAACGGCGATGTCTGGCGCGTGGAGGGTGTCATGGACAAGGCTCCGGCCAAGCTCACGTGGCGACGCATCGCCAGCGGCCTGTTCCAACCCCTCGGCGTGAAGTTCCGCGGCGATGAACTGTTCATCACCTGCCGCGACCAAATCGCCCGTCTGAAGGATCTCAATGGCGACGGCGAGATCGACTCCATCGAGTGCTTCAACGACGACGCCCAAGTCACCGAGCACTTTCACGAGTTCGCGATGGGCCTGCAAACCGATGATGCGGGAAATTTCTACTATGCCAAGTCCGGCCGCCACGCGCTCGACAGCGTGGTGCCACAGCACGGCACGCTGCTGAAGGTGAGCGCCGACGGATCGAAGACGGAGATCCTCGCCACCGGCTTTCGCGCGGCGAACGGCGTGTGCGTCAACGACGACGGCACCTTCTTCGTCACCGACCAGGAAGGCTTCTGGACTCCGAAGAACCGGATCAACCGGGTGAAGCCCGGCGGCTTCTACGGCAACATGTTCGGCTACACTTCGGTCACCGACACCTCCGACTCTGCGATGGAACCGCCGATGGTTTGGATGACCAACGCCAAGGACCGCAGCCCGGCGGAACTCGTCTGGGTGCCAAAGAACGCCTGGGGCAATCTCGGTGGCAGCCTGCTCAATCTCAGCTACGGCACCGGCCGCGTGTTCATCGTGCCGAACGAAGAAGTCGGCGGCCAATGGCAAGGAGCGGTCTGCGAACTGCCGATGCCCGGCTTCGCCACCGGCATCATGCGCGGCCGCTTCGGCCCCGACGGTGCGCTCTACACCTCCGGCATGTTCGCCTGGGCCGGCAACGCGACCGCGCCTGGCGGCTTCCACCGCATCCGCCGTGGCGAAGCTCCCGCGCAGGTGCCATTGGCGGTTGCCGCGTCGAAGGGTGCCATCACCGTGACCTTCAGCGAAGCGGTCGGAAATCCGGATTGCTCGATGAAAGTCTGGTCACTCAAGCGCAGCGCGAAATACGGGTCCGCTCATCACGACGAGCGCGAACTGAAGATCCGCGGCGTCAAGGCGAGCGCCGACGGTCGCACCTTGACTCTCGATATCCCGGACCTTGCGTCGACCCATTGCTACGAACTGAAGATCGGCGACCGGGTGCTGCACGGCACCATTCATTCGCTCCGTTAGACCAACGGCACCCATCACCACTCATGACCTTCCGCACGCATACCACCGCATTCGTCCGCTCCTTCTCCCTCGCGGCGTTGATCGCGATTCCCGGTACGGGAGTCGCCGCGCCGAAGGGCACGATGACCCTGCCCGACTTTACCAAGGGCGACACCATCCCCGCCGGCGCCAAGCACGACTGGACGCTGGGAGCGACCGGGCTCCGCGGCTGGATTTACAGCGAGCAGATGGTGACCACCGATGCCCGCCAGATCTCCATCACCCGGGTCGACAAGGGCTCCCCGGCCGATGGCATTCTCGCAGTCGGCGACGTGATCCTCGGCGTCGGCGGCAAGCCTTTCTCCCATGACCCGCGCACCGAGTTCGGAAAGGCCCTCACCGCTGCCGAGACGGGACCGGGCACCGGGGGGCTCGCCCTGACCCGCTGGCGCGCCGGCAAGACCGAGGAAGTCACCGTGAAGATTCCGGTGCTCGGCAGCTACAGCGCCACGGCGCCCTACGATTGCCCGAAGTCGAAGCGGATCCTCGAGAACGGCTGCAAGGCCCTGGCGGAGGTCATCGCCGCCCCGAACTATCGTCCAAGTCCGGTCTCCCGCTCGCTGAACGCCCTCGCCCTCCTCGCCAGCGGCGATCCCGCCTATCTGCCCCTGATCAAGAAAGAGGTGAAATGGGCGGGCGACTATTCCGCGGATAGCTTCCAAACTTGGTACTACGGTTATGTCATCACCTTGCTCGCGGAGTATAAAATGGCGACCGGCGATGAGTCGGTGATGCCCGGCTTGAAACGCCTCGCCCTCGAAGCGGCAAACGGCCAGAGCGCGGTCGGCTCGTGGGGCCACAAGTTCGCTCAGCCCGACGGCCGACTCAGCGGCTACGGCATGATGAACGCCCCCGGCGTGCCGCTCACCATCTCGCTGGTCCTGGCCCGCGAGGCCGGCGTGAAGGAGCCGGTGATCGACAAGGCCATCGAGAACAGCGCCCGCTTGCTGAGGTTCTACATCGGCAAGGGTGCCATCCCCTACGGCGACCATCACCCGTGGACCCAGACTCACGAGGACAATGGCAAGTCCGGGATGACCGCGGTTCTCTTCAACCTGTTAGGCGAAGTCGACGGCGCGGCGTTCTTTTCCCGGATGAGCGTGGCGTCCCACGGCGCGGAGCGCGATGGCGGCCACACCGGAAATTTCTGGAACATCCTCTGGTCCTTGCCCGCCGTGGCGCAGTCCGGCCCGCAAGCCACCGGAGCGTGGATGGGCGAATTCGGCGCTTGGTACTTCGACCTCGCCCGCCGCTGGGACGGCACCTTTCTCCACCAGGGTCCGCCGGAAATGGGCAATGACAGCACCAACGGCTGGGACGCCACCGGTGGCTACCTGCTGGCCTATGCGATGCCTCTGAAGAAGCTCCGCCTGACCGGCAAGGTCGCCGGCATCGCGCCGCAGATCGATGCCGCCACGGCTCGTTCCCTGATCCTCGACGGCCGCGGCTGGAGCAACAAGGACCGCAACAGCGCCTATGACTCGCTCGGCGCCGACCAGCTCTTCGAATGCCTCGGAAGCTGGTCGCCCGTTGTCCGCGAGCGTGCCTCGATGGCCCTGGCCCGCCGCAAGGGCGACAAGCCGGTGCCCGCACTCGTCAAGCTGCTCGATTCGCCGCGACTCGAAGCCCGCTACGGAGCCTGCGAAGCCTTGCTGACCCTGAAAGCCGCCGCAGCGCCCGCCGTGCCGGCATTGCAGAAGCTACTTGAACATCCGGACCTCTGGCTGCGGGTCAAGGCGGCCGAGGCCTTGGCAAGCATCGGCAAGCCCGCCATGTCGGCCGTGCCCGTCTTGCTCGAACGCCTCGCCTTGCCGCCCACGGCCAAAGACCCGCGGGGCATGGAGCAGCGCTACCTCTGCTTCTCCGTCTTCGGGCAGATGCTGAAGCACTCGCTCGATGGCGTGGATCAGGATCTCCTCCGCAAAGCCGTGGTCGCCGGGCTTCAGAACCAGGACGGCCGCGCACGCGGCGAGATCGGCGGCATCTATCAGAAGCTCAGCTACGAGCAGATCAAACCCCTGCTCCCCGCGATTCATCAGGCGATTGTCACGCCCGCACCGAGCGGTGAAATGTTCGCCAGCAATATCCGACTGCTCGGCCTGGAACTCCTCGCCAAGCACCGGATCCGCGAGGGCATGGCGCTCTCCCTCGACGTGATGGAAATCGACAAGTGGGGCAAGGCCACCCGCATCGACCGCTGCCTGAAGGTCATCGCGATGTACGGCGGTGCCGCCAAACCCCTGCTTCCCAAGCTTCGTCAGCTTGAAAAGGACCTCACGGCTCATGGCGAGTCGAAGAACCTGAAGCCGAAGATCGAGGCTCTTCGCTCGTTGATCGAGAATATCGAAAGCGCCAAGGAAAGTGTCGAGCTGAGGAAACTTTGATCCCCCCGGCTTGATCCTGTTCCGCAGCGGCCGTCAGCCGCTGCGGAATCGCTGGTCTGCAATTGACCTTCAGAAAGGGAACGGGCCCTTCCGTCAGTTCTTCAGCAAATCCACCATCGCCTTGCCCATGGCTTCACCGACTTCCATGTAGGTCTCGGCGTTACCGCCGTAGTGGCCATTGCCGCTGCCGCCTTTCGACAAGGGATTGGCATAGACCGTGGCGACATTGCCCTTGAAGTCCGGATACTTGCCGCTCGTGCCGTCAACCGCGAGCTGGGCATCGAGCACCTTGCCGCCATTGCCCGTGCTGCCCTTGGTGGCTTCACCGAGGGTGGCGAGGACGAACTTCGCAGCGGGGGCATTGAAGTCCTTGCGCAGCGCCTTGATGAACGCGACGAGGTTCTCCTCATACTTGGCGGCGTGGGCGGCGTTTCCGCCATCCTTCTCGCCTTGCCAGAAGAAGAATCCGGCGACCTCGTATTTCGTCGCGCCGGGGTAGTGCTTGTCGAGTTCCGCAATCGCCTTCTTCGCATCCGTCGTGTCGTCGTCATACTGTTTCCCGGCATACCACTCGATCGGCTTGCCGTTCTTGTCCAGCCACGGTGGCGGCTCGGTCGCCTTGCCCTTGGCCGGGTCGACCGGCCAGGAATCGGGGCGCTCTTTGTAGCCGGCATACATCTTCCCTTCAAATTCGTATCGCACGCTGCCCGGAGGCAGCAGGTCCCAGCCGAGGCTGCGGTTGCCGATGCAGGTCTTGAGGATCATGACCGGTGCATCGATCGCATTGCCCACGGGATGCGCGATCCCGAACTCCGGACCGATGGTGCCCTTGCTGACCTTCATCCATTCGTTGTTCAGCGGCCCCTTGCCGGACATGTAGCGCACAAAGCGGACATCCTTCCGCTCCGCCCACGCCCCCGCATCGTCCACCAGGTAGGCATACTTGTTCTTGGTCTTCACCGCATTCTCGAGGGACCCTTCCGGGCCCACGATCTTCCCGAGGCCGACCATGTTGGACTGGCCGAGCAGGATGAAAACCTGGACCGGCTTGGTCATGTCGGCCGGTTTGCCATCATGCTTTGGAATGGCTGCTTCCTCACCCGCGGCGGGGCCGAGGGAAGACAAGGCAAGCGCGGTGATGCCGATGGATGACAGGGCGAAAGCCCGGCGTGTGATGTTGGGTTGCTTCATGAATCGTGGTTGGTTTCGGGTTGGGATCGGGTCCGTGATCGGGAGTCGGATCGGCTGAATCACTTCACCGGAGCGAGCGTGAAATCCTTCAAGGTCACTCCACGGCTTCCATCCTGGAGCGCGAAGTGGAGGAAGTTCGCGCCCTTCACCAGGGTGACTTCCAGCGGCCTGGTCGGCTGCCACTTGCCGATGGTATAGGGTATTGCCATCTCGACAGGGGCCTTCGGATCGTTCACGGCGACCATCGCCTTGTGCCCCTCCTGGACCGTGACCACCCGCGCGGAAAGCACGTATTTGCCGGCGGCGGGTGCCTCGAAGGCATACTCGGCTTGGCTCCCGCCGGTGCAGTGCAGTTGCATGCCTCCCGCGAAGCTCTTCATGGCCGCGGAGTTCTTCGACGGCTTGCCGCCGGCCACCGCGGGAATCGTAATGACGCCGTCCTTTCCGACGACCACCTTTTGATCCTCCTCCGCCACCTCGATGGAAGAGATCTTCTGTTTCGCCTTCGGTTCGTTCGCCTCCCCGAGTTCCTGCCCGAGCGGGCCCAGGCCGACCGCCGTCGCCGCCATCGCCGCCGCCTGCTGGCGGGCCATGCCGCTCCAGAAGCCGCCGGCGATTCCCTTGCGGTGGTTGTAGGGCTGCTCGCCCAGGGCACGGCTGATCCACTGCGCCCGCTGCACCTTCAAGTATTCCCCGCCATGAGCGCGGGCCTGGGTCTCTAACAGGAAGTCCGCGCCGCTGCGCGGGGCCTCGTCCTTGTCCCACCAGCTATGCTCGAAGCCCGCGCCGAGATTGACCACCCAGCCTTTCGGCGTCCAGTGGCTCAAGGCGGCATGAGCCTTCTGAGTCACGCCCCAGGTCGGGATGCCGAAGCTCTTCAGGATAAACCGTCCGAAGAACGCGCGCCGGCCGCAGATCCCACCGTTCCGGATGATGTTCTGGTGTTGATGCAGCGAAGGCAGGTCATACTGGACGTTCTGTGAACCATAGGGGACTTCGGTTTTGACGGTCGCCGAATAGCGCCAGCCGTAGTCCGGGTTGTAGATATGGTCGGGCCGATAGTTGCGGAGCATCTCGCGTCCCCACACCAGAATCTCATCCGGCACATCGCAGTCGACGACCATCCGCATCTCCCATGCGCTCAGGTCCTTGAACGCGGCATCCAGTTCGCCATCAAGGAAGGCCTTCTCATAGTGAAAGTAGCGCTTCACCGGAACCACGTAAGCCGGGGCATTGATCGACTCCTCGGCGTTGTTCTGCGCGATCGTCCTAGCATGCTCCAGGCTGGTGGCGAGGGCGAGGCGCTGCAGGGTGCCTTCGGCGGCCTTCGGGCTGGCTTTCAGGATCGCTTGAAGGATCTCCATCGCCCTGCCGTATTGGCCGAACTTGGCTCCGCCAGCTTCCAGCATCTGCTTCATCAGCACGTCATCCGCGAGAAGCTTGTCCACCATGGCTTCCTGTTCCTTGCCGAGCTGGGCGAACACTGCCAGGCCGCGAGGTGTCGCCTCGGCCAGCAGGGCGCCCTTGACCAGCTTCGCGTCCAGCTTGTCGCTCGCGAGGCTGGGCCCGATGCCCGCCATGATGGCCTTGAACGCGGTGAGTTCCTTGTTTCGAGCTTCGGCCAGTGATGCCTGGGCCGCTTGATTGGCGCGAACCGCTTTCGGCTCTTCGGTCTTTGCCTTGTCCAGCGCATCTTGGCGTTCCTTGAGTGCCTTGAGGCCCTCCTCCTTGTTCGCCTGCCACTTGGCCAGATCCTTCTTTGCCGCTTCCCGCTCGGCATCCGTGGACGCCTTTTTCAGCGCCGCCTCCGCCTGCGCGATCCCCTTCTCCGCGCCGCCGATCCACTTGCCCTTCGCGTGATCCACCAGGCCTTTCGCCCCTTGGATCTTGCCCAGGGAAGCTTGGGCCTCCTTCGCCGCCGCCTCGGCCGCCTTGATGGCTTCGCCGGCCTTCAACAGGGCGGTCCTTCTGCTGTCATCGGTCTTGGGCAGTGCCTTGCCGATCTCCGCTTGCAGGACTTTGAGCTGGTCGGCGTATTTCGCTTCGAGCTTCTGGCCCTCCGGACTTAGCGGAATCTCGACCCGCTGCCTCGGCGGCGCGGCGGAAACGCTGGTGACGCCGGCCGGCATCATCGCCAGCAGAAAGGACAGGGCGAGAGCTTGGGTGGGTTTCATGACTGGGTTCGGGATCATGGGTATCGGATGACTGTTAGAAGAGAAAAGCGGGTCTATGGGAAGCGTGCCGGTACTACTTCCCGCTCGCCAGCAGTTCCACCATCGCCTGACCCATGGCTTGGCCGACTTCCATGTAGGTTTCGGCGTTACCGCCGTAGTGGCTGTTCCCGCTGCCGCCTTTCGACAAAGGATTGGAATAGACCGTGGCGACGTTGCCCTTGAACTCCGGATACTTGCCGTCCTTACCATCGACCGCGAGCTGGGCATCGAGCACCTTGCCACCATTTCCACCGCTGCCTTTTGTGGATTCACCCAAGGTGGCCAGCACGAACTTCGCCTCAGGCGCTTCGAAGTCCTTGCGCAGTTGCTTGATGAAATGGACGAGATTCTTCTCATAGCGGGACGCGTGATCCGCACTCCCGCAATCCTTCTCACCCTGCCAGAAGAAGAAGCCTGCGACTTCATACTTCTTCGCTTCGGGATAATGAGTGTCGAGATCCGCCAGCACCTTCTTCGCGTCCTCCGTGTCGTCGTCGTACTGCTTGCCGGCATACCACTCGCCCTCGACCTTCTCCCCGTTGCCCTTGGGGTTGCCTGGAGTTCCACGGTATCCAGGCATCGTTTTCCCCTCATACTCATACGGCTCCGAGCCCGGCGGCAGAAGATCCCAGCCGAGGCTCCGGTTGCCGATGCAGCTCTTGAGGATCATGACCGGCGCATCGATCGCATTGGCCAGCGGATGTCCGAGCCCGTATTCCGGGCCGATGGTGCCGCTCTTGATGGTCATCCATTCATTGGCCAGCAGACCCTTCCCCTGCATCATGCGCACGAAGCGTGCATCCTTCCGCTCCAGCCAGCCGCCCGCGTCGTCCACCAGATAGGGGTAGAGGCTCTTGGCTTTCACCGCGTTCTCCAGTGAACCTTCGCCACCGGCGATCTTGCCGAGGCCGACCATGTTGGACTGCCCGAGAAGGATGAAGACCTTGACCGGCTTGGACATGTCCGCGGGCTTCCCGTCGTGCTTGGCGAAAAGGACTTTGGGATCGGCGTCGACCGTCTCTTTGGATGAAGTGCTGGTGGAGGGAGCTACCGTCTTGCCCTTCTCCTTGAGGAATTCGATGTCGGCGGCGGACAGCTTGTCCTGCTTGAAACTCAGGGTTTTCCCGTTGGCCAAGGTCACCCCCACCGCTCCGGTGTCCGGATCGTAGGACTTCAGTTCACCTTCGAAGGTCTTCCCTCCATCCGAGCTGGTCCAAGTGCGGGCTTGCACGCCGCAGAGAAGCAGGACCGCCAGGGCCGCAGCTCCGGCGAGGCGGGAATCCCATCGGGCGCGGAGTGGCCGGTCGATGCGGGTGGAGAGACGGGAATGGATCATGATCTTTGGTTTCGGGTTCGGGAGGTCGCGAGGAACAGTGCGATGGAATCGTTGGGATTTACAGTTTTGATGACAGGAATCCTTCAACTGGAACGCGCAATTGAAACGCCGATTTGCGCCAAATCTTACCGCAGACGATCAGGGCGCTAGGGAGCTAAGGCTTCGCCTTCAGCAGCTCGATCATCCCCTTCCCCATCGCCTCGCCGACCTGCATGTAAGTGCCGGCGTTCTGGTGATAGTGGAAACCCTGGTTCTTCGGCGACTCCTCCACCTTGGGAAAGAAATCGCGGGTCTCGACGGTCTTCACGTTGCCCTTGAATTCCGCATACTTGCCCTTGGAGCCATCGACCGCCAACTGCGCTTCGGCGACGGTGAGGCCGAATCCTTCGCGGCCTTCGTTGCCGCATCCGACCGTCACCACGAAAGGCGCTTCGGGCGCGTTGAAATCCTTGCGCAGGGAATGGATCAGGCGGACGAGATTCTGCTCGTAGCGGGAGGCGGTGACCTCGCTGCCGGTGTCCTTGTGTCCCTGGAACCAGACGAATCCGGCGATCTCGTAACGGCGGCCTTTCCATTGGGGGAACGATTCGTCGAACTTTGAAAGGACGTCCTTGGCCGCGGTGACGCAGTCGTCATACTGCTTGCCGGCATACCAGTTCACGTTGCCCGGTTGTTCTCCCTTCTTCCACGAAGGCGCGGTGTCCTTGTAACCGGCATAGACCGTGTCACCGACTTCGTAACGCTCGCTGCCGGGCGGCAGGAAATCCCAGGCGAGGCCGCGGTTCCCTTGGGATGTCTTGAGGATGAGAACCGGTTCCTCGTGCAAATCGCCCATGATGTGGCCGAAACCGAGTTCGGGACCGATCTGGGCATCGCCGGCACCGCAACCGATGCTCAGCCACTTGTTCGCGGTGGCGGTGACCACACCCTTGTACCACACGTCGTCGCGCGACACCCAGTTCCGGTCCTTGTCGATGAGATAAGGGAATCTGCCCTGCTCCTTCACCACCGTGGTGAGGGTGCCCGGGACGTCGAGACGCGCCGTCCAGCCCAAGCCGCTCGCGTTCTCCGTGAAGAAAGTGATCTTGAAGGGAACCTTCTTCCCGGCTTCGAGTTTCACGGACTTTCTGATCGCTTTTCCACCCGGCTCACGGCGATGCGCTTCCACCCCGGCGACCACCATGACATTGTCCTCGGCCGCTCCGAATCCCGGCCTGAACTCGAAGACCCCGGTGGTCGTCGGCAGGATGAAACCGCGCACCACCTGCACGCCGCCTCCGGGAAAGGGCGTCGGCTCCGTGCCGCCAAAGCTTGCCAGAGCCACGGTCTTCACCGGCTTCAAGGCCTCGTAATCCGCCTTCGGATCGTAGGCCCCCTCATACACGGAAAGGGTGGGCTCGAGGAATTCGTCGCCCCAGCGCAAGCCACCGGAATCAACCTGGCCGATGCCGACCATGTTCGATTGGCCGGCGAGGATGTAGACTTTCACCGGACCGTCGGCCGCGGCGTAGGAGGCCCCTTGGAGGGCTGCAAAGGCGGCAAGAGTTAGCAGCGTGGTGTAACTTGGGAATTTCATGGAGTGGTTGGGAATAGGCGTCGGGCCTTGCGGAGCCCAATCATTTCAGGGAGATCAGCTCCGGGAGGTCGGTCGAAGCCTCGATGGACTGGATGGTTTCACGCAGACACTGGGCTTTCATCAGCATGAGCTTCTTCGGGAAGTCCTTCTCGTCCTTCTCGAAATAGTCGGCGATCTTGTTCAGCTCCGGGATCATCGCTTTCGCGTGGGCACCGTAGCTGAGCAGGATCTTCATCAACTCGGGGGTCCGCTCCTGGCTGTCCCACGGATTCTGATGGCGGGTGTATTTCACGCAGGCGACGATGCCTTCCTTGACCCGGTGCGTCGCGAGCAGGCGGAGTCCTTCCACGCGGATGCTGTCGGCAAACATCTCCCCGCTCGGAGCCGGTTCTTCGACGGCTTGGAGAACGGCCGGCAGCAAGGGCTCGATGTCCTTGAAAGGCAGATTCCGATAAACGGACCCGATGCTCCCGCGGGCACGTCCGTCCTGGTTCTTGAGTCCGGCGCGGACCGCTTTGGAAAGCGCCACGCGGTCCACTCCTTCGAGCGAGCGGCCCAGCAGTCCACCGCCTTGTTCGAACAAGGCGAAGCAGAGGTAACGCTGCTGCATCGCGCGAGGATCTCCTTTCAGGTCGGGCTGAGCCAGCAGGTCGAGGAGTTCGGGAACCGCGCTCTTGGCGAGCGCACCGATTCTTGCGAGCGCATCGGCCGCCTTGATCCGCAGCCAGAGATCCTGATCCTTCAGGCACTTCTTGAGCGCTTCAACAGCAGGCGCCCCCCGGCCACCAAGTGCTTCCAAGGCCTGGCAGGCACCGAGGCGGGCATGGAGGTCCGGGGAATCGAGCATCTTCACCAGCGCCGGAACCGGTGAATCGCTCTTGCGGCGGGCAAGTGCCATCGCCGCCCGTTCACGAACGACGGGGGACCAATTGGCGAGGCATTCGAAAAGCTGATCTCCGCCGAGTTGGTCGTAGGCGCTGTTGCGGTCCTTGTTGCTCCAGCCGCGGCCATCGACGATCAGCGACTGCGCGGCGCTGGCATCCAGTTGTGGCGCGGAAACCCTGCCCTTGCCGGTTAGATAGATCTTCTTGAGTGGCATCGCGCAGGCCAGCAGATATCCGCCACTGCAGTCCCAGCCCGAGTAGCTGTCAGGGCTCGGCTCCGGCGGTCCTTGGTGGACGAAGCTTCCATCCCACTGCCGTGCGAGGTCGGAATACCAGCCGCCGAACTCCGCCATCCACGCTCCCGTGGCATGACGACCGGACTGCGCCACGCCCGGCAAGGACCACAGGATATTGAAATAGTTCCCGGTGTGCCCGCAGTCACGCTCCGGCCCATGGGACGCGATGCTCATGCGGGAGAAGAACTCCACGCCGTCCTTCTCCCCGAGGAGATTGAAGAGCACCGCGGCCATCCCGCACTTGCCGTTGTCGTCGTGATTTTCGATCCAAGGATGATGGTCGCCATAGGGCACGGCTCCCTTCCCGATGTAAAAGCGCATCAGCCGGGCGCTCAGCTCGATGGCGCGCTCCACCGCGGGATCCTTCACGCCTGCGGCGCGGGCCATCACCAGGGAAATCGTCAGCGGCAGGCCCGGGGAATTCATCATCCCGTAGCCGCGGAGACGTCCGTCCGGCAACGCGAAGCCGTGCCCCCAAGACCCGACCGCGCTTTGGCCCTTGGCGGATTCCAAGGCGAGACGCTTGAGTCCCGGCATGACCGACTGGTCTCCGGTGGCCAACACATACTCGGAGAGCATCATCATGACGTAGCCGTAATACCAGGTCTCCATCGAACCCGCGGTGTAAGCAGCCGCCCATTCGGCTTCCTTTTTGACCAGCGGCAGATGGGCCGGGTCGCCGCCGGCCAACAGCGCGAGCGCGTTGACCGAGCGCGGGATCGGATTCTGCTTTCCACCATAGCCGGGGTCCGCAACCCGCTTTGCAAGCGATGCGAGACCCAACTCAAGAACGCGCCGGGACTTCGGACAGTCATAGGGTGCGGTGGCGCTATAACTCCCGAGCACGGGAAGCATCACCGTCACTTCTTCCGTCTTGCCCGCCCGCCAACGGGTGAGGCCGAGCTTACCACCTCCCGCTTCCGACTCGGCAGCGGTGAGCGCCTTGCCCAGCTCCGTCCGCGGGTCGACGGTGAAAGGCTTGCCGCCCGCACCGAGAATCGCGTCACCGACCGCGAGCACGCCATCGGCGGGCGATCCGGCTTGTACCATGGTGACCGCAATCTGCCGGGCATCGCTGGTGACCATCTTGTCCGAGAACATCCACCCGCGGGCACCGGTGGCGCCGAGGTTCCAGTCGTGCTTCGCCGTCGCGGGAATGGCATCCCCCTTGGTGAAGTCGGGCATCGTCATGGCCGGTCCGCCGCCGGCTGCCATGGCAAGGTGAGACGAACCGCATAGGATTGCGAATGCGAGAATGAGGATTGCTGGCTTCATGGATTTGCTCTTCCGGAGGTTTTGAGTCCTATCCTCGCTTCAGCGCGGCCTTTGCCGATGCCGCCAAGGCCTTTCGCCGAGCCGAGGTGTGAATTTCCACCCGCGGGTCGCGTTTGGGGAGCGATTTTGGCCCGATTGACTCCGCGCCAAGGTGGCCGGAGCACGGCGTTAATCCAGCACCAATGTCACACGTGCTCAGGTCCACCCGCGGGCTGGTTGAGACGAGCTTTGAGCAGCTCGGCACTTGCCGCAAGTCAGGCTCGCCCGCGAGCTTCGATGAGTGGATCGTGAGAAGGTCGCGATTGCCAAAGGCCATGCCAGTTTGCCGCAAGGCGGATCAGAGGAGGGTCGCGATGCTCCCGCGCATTCGAACCGGGTGCCTCATCCCCAAAGCGGGATTCGGCAGGGTTCGAGCCCCGTCCGCTCCGCAGAAGTTCCGGACACGTAGGCACAAAAAAGCCGCCCCGAAGGGCGGCATTGCCACTCGTAAAGAGTGGCGGAGCGGACGGGACTCGAACCCGCGACCTCCGCCGTGACAGGGCGGCATTCTAACCAACTGAACTACCGCTCCAACTGGCAGTCTCAAGCGCCTTGCGGCGTGGGCGGGACGCTAAGGGGGAGCCCACGACCCGCGCAACATCATTTTTCACTTTTTCTCGCACCTATCCGAGCAGCTCCGCGACCACTTCCAACGACGCCAAATCCTCCACGGAATGCACCGTCGCTTCCTTGTCGATCTTTGCCACCAGACCCGCCAGCACCTTGCCGGGCCCAAGCTCGATGAAGGTCCGATGACCCTTTTCGCAAAGCAGCCGGATCGATTCAGTCCAGCGCACCGAACCGGTCACCTGCTTCTCCAGCATCGAGCGGATCTGCGCGGGATCGGACACCACCGACGCCCCGAAGTTGCACACCACCGGAATCCCCGGCGGCTGCATCACGACTCCGGTCAGCTCAGCGGCGAGCTGGTCCTGCGCCGATTGCATCAAGCGGCTGTGATAGGCCCCGGCGACGTTGAGCTTGATCGCCCGGCGGATGCCGTGGTCGCGCGCTTTCTCGACGGCGGCATCGATGCCCTCCACGGTTCCGGACAGCACGATCTGCCCCGGCGCGTTGAAATTCGCCACGTCCACGGCGCACTCGGCGGCCAGCGCTTTCACCGCCTCCTCCTCGCCGCCGATCAGTGCGGCCATCGCGCCCTGTGTGGTCTGGCAAGCTTCCTCCATAAATAGTCCGCGTCGCGCCACCAGCTTCAGCCCGTCTTCGAACGAAAAAGTCCCGGCCGCCGAGTGCGCGGTGAACTCGCCGAGCGAAAGCCCCGCAGCCGCCACCGGATTCAGCCCGCCGATCCGCTCCTTCAGCAGCGCCAGCGCAACCAAGCCGTGGAGGTAAAGCGCCGGTTGACAGCGTGAAGTGCGGGTCAGCTCGTCCTCCGGGCCCTCGAACATCGTGCTCGAAAGCGGGAAACCAAGCACCTCATCAGCCCGCTCGAACATCGCCCGAGCGGTGGCCGAGGCCTCGTGGAAATCCTTGCCCATGCCCACCTTCTGGGCGCCCTGTCCGGAGAATAGAAGAACGACGTCGCTCATGTCGCCCCTGTCCTAGCGGGCCACGAGCCCGCGGAGCAAGCCCTCATGCCCGGCGACCAACCGCGTGACCAACTCCGGCGCCCGGGAAATCGACTCCGCCACCGGCAGACCGAAACTCTCCAGCGACAGCGCGGCATCGAACAACTCCGCCGCGCAATCCTCCACCCGCCCCGCCACTGCGACCACCGGCACCCCCGCCGCCCGCGCCAGCGCCGCCACTCCGGCCGGACCTTTGCCGCCGAGGGTTTGGGCATCGAGCGAACCCTCACCGGTGATCACAAGATCCGCCGCCGCGACTCGCTCCGAAAGCCGCAGCGCGTCGGCCACCAGATCGAAGCCCGGCACCACCGCCGCCCCGGCAAATCGCAGCAGCCCGAATCCCAGTCCGCCCGCCGCTCCCGCACCCGGCGTCGAGGCTTCCCGCCCGCCATCGGATACCGCGACCAGCTTCGCCAACACGGCATCCAGAAACGCTACATCCTCCGGCGTCGCGCCCTTCTGCGGACCGAACACCGCCGAAGCCCCGCGCGGCCCGGTCAGCGGGTTGTCCACGTCGCACGCCACGATCACTTCCGGCAATGCCATCCGCTGAGTCTCGTCAATCACATGAAGTCCCGCCAAGGCCTCGGGCACCGTGTCTAACAACTCCCCGCGTTCATCCAGAAAGCGCACTCCCAACGCCGCCGCCATCCCCGCCCCGCCGTCGTTCGTCGCACTGCCGCCAAGCCCGACCAACAGCCGCGTCGCCCCCGACACCTCCACCGCGTGCCGCATCAGCTCGCCTGTCCCGAAGGTGCTCGCCCGCCGCGGATTCCGCTCTGCCGCCGCGATCCGCCCCATCCCGCTCGCCGCCGACATCTCGATCACCGCTACAGTTCCTCCTCGGCTACGATAAACGCCGTAGTTCGCCTCCACCGGTCGGCCCAGCGCGTCCTGGCAAGCAGACGTCACTCGTTCCCCGCCGCTCCCCGCCAGCATCGCATCGATGAAGCCTTCACCACCGTCAGCAATCGGGCACACATCACATTCCCACTCCACCGGCAACCCGGCGCGCACCGCCTCGCAGGCCTCCACCGCGCCCAGCGATCCCTTGAACTTGTCACACGCCAGCAGGACTTTCATGAAGTTGACAGGTATTACCCGGCGCGGTAATACCTCAAGCATGAAAGTCACCGTGAAAGGTCAAATCACCATTCCCATCAGTCTCCGGGAACGCTTCGGGCTGAATCCTGGAACCGAGGTCGAATTCGTTGCCAGCGAGGGCGTTTTGCTGGTGAAACCCCGCAAGAGGAACAGCAAGTCGACGAGCGCATCCGAGCGCTGGCTCACCAAGGCCGCCGGTTCGGCCAAGCCCGGAATCTCGACAGATGAACTCATGGCGCTCACCCGTGGCGAGGACTGACTCATGGTGCTTGTCGACACCAACGTGCTGCTCGACGTGGCGACCAAGGACCCCATCTGGTTCGCCTGGTCGACCGCACAGCTTGCACCTCTCGTCGATGCCCGGGAGGCCGCCATCAACCCGGTGATCTATGCCGAACTGGCCCCGCTCTACAGTAGCGCAAGGGAACTCGACTTGAGCCTGGTCCCACCGTCGAATTTCCGCCGCTTGCCGCTGCCGTTCTCCGTCGGATTCCCCGCCGCACGTGCATTTGAAGCCTACCGGAAAGCCGGCGGCCAGCGGCTTGCTCCCCTCCCCGATTTCTTCATCGGAGCTCATGCCGAGGCGGAAGGTTTGACACTCCTGACACGCGACCCGACCCGCTACCGGACCTACTTCCCTAGGGTGAAGTTGATCTGCCCGTGACTGCCTCTGAAAAAGAATTCCCCTCGCTCCGACTTGGCACTTGGCTGCCGCGGAATCGCGACTAGGGAACACGGGTGCCCCGCACGGTCGATGCCACCCACGACTGGCTGCAGCGGGCCATCGGGCAGCCGGATTTCGAACAGCGCCTGGCCCTTGCGGCCTCGGGTGCGGGAGGCGTCGTGTTCGACCACGCCGACGAAGCCGCCCACGCCTGGCTCGCCGCAGTGATCTGCCGCCATCTTTCCGATGCCGGAAAGCGCCGTCTCTGGCTGGTCTGCGAGGGCCACCGCCAGCGCGAACGCCTCGCCGCGGAACTTGAACTGTGGGGCATCGACGCCGCCGACCTCCCCGAAATGCCGGCCGAGCTCGACGGCGGCCAGCTCGCCGATCCGGAAGCTGCAGCGCTGCGACTTCAGGTCCTCGACGATGCCGCTCAGAAAAAGGCCTGCGTCATCCTCTGCGGCCCCGACGCCTTCGCCCACCCCGCTCCTTCCCCTGCCGCGCTGGCCGGCAGCCGGATCCTGGTCAAGCAGGGCACCACCGCCGACCCGCTCGATCTAACAGCCAAACTTTCCGCACACGGCTACGACCGCGTAATCACCGTCCAAGGCCGCGGCCAGTTCGCGATGCGCGGCGGCATCCTCGATGTCTTCCCTTGGCAAGGCGGTCGCCCTCTTCGGATCGAATTCTTCGACACCGAAGTCGATTCCCTGCGCGAGTTCGACGTCGATTCACAAGCCTCCATCGGCAAGCTGGACCAAGCCGAACTCCTCCTCGCCGAGCCCGAACTCGACGCCACCCTCGCGGATTACGTCAAAAAAGGCGACGTCCGCATCGGCTTCGAAGAGGTGGACGGAGACGTCCGCATCCTCAGCGGCGCATCGAACAGCCGGGGCGAGGAAGACTTCTCCACCGCCTGCTTCGGCAGCCCGCTCGGCAGCTTCGAAGCCGGCGACTTCGTGCTCGAACAATCCCGCCGCCAGAGCTTCTTCGGCCAGCTCGACGAGTGGCGCGCGCAGGATTGGAAGATCGGCATGGTCTTTTCCAACAAGGGCGAGGAAGACCGCTTCATCGAACTCGCCGGCCACGAAGCCGTCACCGACCTCGTCCGCCTCCGCGGCGAACTCGTCCAAGGCTTCACCGTCCCCGCCGCGCGGATGGCCGTGCTTTCCTCCAGCGAACTCTTCGGCCGCTACCGCACACCGGGCACGCTGAAGAAGCGCCACGACACCCACCGCGCTCTAACAACCCGGGCCTCGCTCGACGACATCGCGCTGGCCGACCTCGTCGTGCATAGCGAATACGGCATCGGCCGCTTCCGCGGCATCGCGCCCGGGGAGAGCGGCGACGAGATCAACATCGAATACCGCGACGGCGGCCTCCTCGCAGTCCCCATCGACCAGTCGCACCTCGTCGCGAAATATGTCGGCATCGGCGGCAAGACGCCCGACCTCAGCAAGCTCGGCGGCACCGCGTGGAAGAACCTCCGCAAGTCCGCCGAGAAATCGATCCTCGACTACGCCGCGCAGCTCCTGCGCGTCCAAGCCGAGCGCCAGGCCGAGGCCGGCATCCCCCACCCGCCCGACTCGCGCTGGATGTGGGAATTCGAGAACTCGTTCCATTACACCGAGACTCCCGACCAGCGCCGCGCGATCGAACAATCGAAACGCGACATGGAAGGCGTCCGCCCGATGGACCGGTTGATCTGCGGCGACGTCGGCTTCGGCAAAACCGAGGTCGCCATCCGCGCGGCTTTCAAGGCGGCCACCGGCGGGATGCAGGTCGCCATCCTGGTGCCCACCACCGTCCTCGCCGAGCAGCACTGGCGGACGTTCCGCGAGCGGATGAGCGACTACCCGATCCGCATCGAGCTGCTCAACCGCTTCCGTACCCCCGCCGAAATCCGCGAGACGATCAAGGGCCTCGCCGACGGCTCGGTCGACATTGTCATCGGCACCCACCGCCTGATCTCCGGCGACGTGACCTTCAAAAACCTCGGCCTCGCGGTGGTCGACGAAGAGCAGCGCTTCGGCGTGAAGCACAAGGAGAAGTTCAAGGAGATGTTCCGCCGCATCGACGTGCTCACGCTTTCCGCCACGCCGATCCCGCGCACCCTCTACATGGCGCTGATGGGCGCGCGCGACATGTCGACCATCGACACCCCGCCGCCTAACAGAGTCCCCGTCCACACCAGCGTCTGCCCCTACGACGAGCGCGTGATCCGCGACGCGATCCGTCGCGAAATGAAGCGCGGCGGCCAGGTCTTCTTCCTCCACAACCGGGTCAAAAGCATCGAGATGATGCGCAAGAAGATCGCCGAGTTGGTCCCCGAGGCCCGCATCCTCGTCGGCCACGGCCAGATGGAAAAGGATGACCTGGAAGTCGTGATGCGCAGCTTCGTCCACGGCGAGGCCGACGTGCTGCTGGCCACCACCATCATCGAGACCGGTATCGATATCCCGAATGCCAACACCATCCTGATCGACCGCGCCGACCGCTTCGGCCTGGCCGATCTCTATCAGCTCCGCGGCCGCGTCGGACGGGCCGGCGAGAAGGCCTACGCGATCCTGCTTCTGCCGCGCGACATGGTCACCGCAGGCGACGCGCGGAAACGGATCCACGCGATCAAGCAGTACACCGCCCTCGGCTCCGGCTTCAAGATCGCCATGCGCGACCTCGAGATCCGCGGCGCGGGCAACCTGTTAGGCACCAAGCAGAGCGGCCACATCGCCGCGGTCGGATTCGATCTCTACTGCCAGCTCCTCCGCCAGTCGGTTGACCGCCTCCAGGGCAAAACCCCGAAAGCCCGCGTTGAGGCGTCCTTCCGCAGCGACTTCGTGGCCTTCTCCGAAACCGAATTCGCCCGCGGTTCCGCCGACGGCCCGCTGCTCCCCGCCTACCTGCCGAATTCCTGGCTCGGCGAAACCCAGCTCCGCGTCAGCGCCTACCGAGAGCTGGCCGAAAGCATGGTCGAGAAGGACCTCGACCAGCTCGAAGCCCGCTGGCGCGACCGTTTCGGCCGCCTGCCGGAGCCCGCCGCGAACTTGATCCTCGTCGGCCGCATCCGCCTCGTCGCTGCGAACAAGGGCGTCTCGTCGGTCGAGATCAAAGGCCAGCGGCTGATGCTCCATCGCGGCGGCGATTACATCATGCTTGAAGGCCGCCGCTTCCCGCGCCTCACGTCCGTCGATCCCGCCGACAAGCTTCGCGAGGCGCTGGAGATGCTGCGGGTGCTCTGAAACCGCTCACTTCTCCACATCCTCCGTCGCCAAGCGGGCGTCCTGGATCATGACTTGGCCGTCCTTCAGCGACAAGCGCCCGCCGATCATCGCCGGCCGGTCGCGCCGGATCGCCAGCAGCGACTCCTTCGATCCGGCCGCGAAGCTGCACTCGATGACTTCCACTCCGGATTGGAGATTCCGGTCCTTGGAATCCGACTTCGTGTAGTGAAGATAGAAGGATCCTACGACGGTCTCGCCTTGGATCCGCAAGTCCCCCGCCTGCAACTTCCAAACCACCTCGGCGCCTTCCACCTTCTCAACAAACACCTCCTTGGCCAGGGTGGTCGCCCCCGGATCCAATCGCCATGCGAGAAACACCTCCGGACTCAAGGGAGCTTCCTTCTGATAGACGCTGTAGTCCGCCAACTCTCCTTCCCGCAACGAAACCGCAGTCACCACCTTCTCCTGTTCCTCCGCCGCCCGGGCCTCCTCGCGCGCCTTGAAGTCCTCCAGATGCGACTGCACCTCTCGCTTGCCAGCACGCACCGCCTTGAAACTGAAAACTACCACGAGCGCGATCACCGCGACCAGCACGGCCACTCCAATCACCGCCGCCACCACGCATCCCGTTCGCTTGTTATCCGACATGCCGCCAGCCTATCGCAGTAATTCTCCCCGCCCGCCATTCCAATTCCGTCCCCCGCTTCCACATCCCGCCCTTGCCGCCGCCCGGGCTTTCCTCTCCAATCCGCCCGCCATGGCCCATGACCCCATCGACGTCCGCCACGTAGCCGGACTCGCACGACTCGAACTCAGCGAGCAAGAGTGCGCCGTTTTCCAACAACAGCTCGAAGCCATCCTCGGCCACGTCGAATCGCTCGCCGCGCTCGATGTCAGCGGCATCGAGCCCACTTCCTACCCCGCCCCGGTCTACGACGTGATGCGCGAGGACCTCCCCGGCGACAGCCTGCCCCGCGAAGCCGTCCTCGCCAACGCCCCCGACCAAGCTCAAGACCAGATCCGCGTGCCGAAGGTCATCGCCGACGCGTGAGAGACGCAAGACTTCAAGACTCACGACGCAAGACCGGAACCATGTCCCTCGCCTCGTCCTCCATTTCCGCCCTCCGCAAGCAGCTCGTCGCCCGTGAAATCACGGCCGTCGACATCGTCGAAGAACTCGCCGCCGCGATCGCCTCCCGTGATCCCGAGATCGGTGCCTATCTTTCGCACGATCTCGCCGACGCCCGCGCCGCCGCGGCTGCCGCCGATCTCAGCCTGCCGCTCGGCGGCATCCCGATCGCGCTGAAAGACAACATCAACGCCCTCGGCCAGCCCTGCACCTGCGGCTCGCGCTTCCTCGAAAGCGGCTACACCGCGCCTTACGACGCCAGGGTCACCGCCCGCCTCCGCGCCGCCGGAGCCGTGCCCTTCGGCCGCGTCAACATGGACGAATTCGCGATGGGCTCCGCCACCGAAAACTCGGCCCTCCAGGTCACCCGCAACCCCCACGACCTCACCCGCATCCCCGGCGGCTCGTCCGGTGGATCCGCCGCTGCGGTCGCCGCGGACCTCGCCATCGCCGCCCTCGGCTCCGACACCGGCGGCTCGATCCGCCAGCCCGCCTCGCATTGCGGCGTGGTCGGCCTGAAGCCCTCCTACGGCCGCGTCTCGCGCTACGGCCTGGTCGCTTTCGCCTCGTCGCTCGACCAAATCGGCCCGCTGACCAAGTCGGTGGAAGACGCCGCCTTGATCCTCCAGGCCATCGCCGGGGCCGACCCGCGCGACTCGACCTGCCTCGATGTCCCGGTCCCCGACTACGCCGCGGAGCTGGAAAAAGGCGTCGCCGGGCTGAAAATCGGGATCCCCCGGGAATACTTCGGCGAAGGGATCGATCCCGCCGTGCTCACTCTCGTCAAGCAATCCGCAGCGCGTCTCCAAGCTGCCGGAGCGGAGCTGGTCGACATTTCCCTGCCCCACACCGAGCACGCCGTCGCCACTTATTACATCATCGCCCCCGCCGAGGCCTCGTCGAACCTCTCGCGCTTCGACGGCATCCGCTACGGCAAGCGCGCCGCGGCCCCGGCCGACCTACTCGACCTCTACCGCCGCTCCCGCGAGGAAGGCTTCGGCCCCGAGGTGAAGCGCCGCATCATCCTGGGCACCTACGTCCTCTCGTCCGGCTATTACGACGCCTACTACTCCCGCGCCCAGAAGGTCCGCACCCTGATCCGGCGGGACTTTGAGAACGCCTTCCAGCAGGTCGATGCCATCCTCACCCCGGTCGCCCCGGCCCCGGCGCGAAAGATCGGCGAGTTCTCCGACGACCCGCTCCACGAGTATCTCTCGGACATTTTCACCCTCGCCGCCAACCTCGCCGGCATCTGCGCCATCTCCATCCCTTGCGGCACGGTTTCTTCTGAATCCGGCAGCCAGCTCCCCGTCGGCGTCCAGATCCTGGCCCCCCACCTCGCCGAGGCCGCCCTCCTCCGCGTCGCCAAAGCGGCCGAACTCCCCC
>JAYTLR010000120.1:0-32504 GCA_043729195.1 Akkermansia sp. | reverse complement strand
ACCAGGCGGATCTGGCGGTAGTAAGAGTGCCGTGTGCGCGGAGTGTTGAAGCGCAGGGCGAGGAACTCGGCGAAGCGCTTCATCGAAGGATAAGGATGCGAGTCGTAGTCGAGCGGGTCGCGCTGTGCCCGGCCGGCGAAGGGCCGGTAGTCGTGCGGGAGCTTCTGGTAGCCCGCCTCGTCGGTGCGCTCGGGGCGGTTTTGGGCTTGGCGCGGGCTGTCCTTCCGGCTTTGATTCGGTTGGCTGTCGGGGTTGCTGTTGTTGTCATGCATAGCCCCGCGACCATGACAGCCAGCCCCGCAGCCATCCAGTCACTCAACTCCCCAAAGCCACCGAAGATATCAGCCGGAAATTGCTGCCGCGGAGCGGCTTAGTTCAACAAGACGCTCCATCCAACGGCGGGCAACGTCCGTCTTTGAATTCGGGCTTCCATTCCCGCCGTGGATGAGCTAGACGTTAGCCAATAAATTTTAGATCCAAATGCGGAACGAAGCCAATCAACGTTACGAAGAATTATCCAAGCAGTTCAAGCAACTCGCGGAGGAGCGCCGCCTATCGGAGCCAGTCATTCTGTCTCGGGATTACACCTTTAGGACTGCTACGGGCACAGTCAACCTCAGCGCATGTTTTGAAGGGAAGAGAGACTTGATTCTCATTCACAATATGGGGGTGTGTTGCTCGTGGTGCACCATGTGGGCTGACGCATTTAATGGTGTTCAAGCCCACCTTAGGAATCGGGCTGGACTTCTTTTACTTTCTCCAGATCGCCCTGAAGTGCTTGAGGAGTTTGCAAGCTCCAGAGGTTGGAATTTTCCAGTAGCGTCCGCGATGGGTTCTGGATTCACAAATGCCTTAGACTTCGGCACAGACGACGAACCTTGGCCAGGACTATCAACGTTTTATAAGAATGACGAAGATCAGATCGAGTGGGTCAGTGCCGAATGCTTTGGGGATTTTGATTTATTCTCTCCGGTCTGGCACATGATTGGACGACTGAAGCACGGCGTTGGTGACTGGGAGCCTGAGATCACCTATCAATCGAATGGCTAACAAGACGCTCCATCCCCGCTCCCACACCACCCTGCGTACGGCTCCGTAGGGCGGTTCCGATCAGACACGGGCATCCCTCCTTCGCCAAGGCTACGGAGGGCAGGCATTCCCGAAGTGCAGGAAGATCCAGATGGCTTTGACTCCGCTGCGCTGCGTCCATGCAGGCAGTGCCTCCTCATTCCGCCCCTCTCGGGACCTGGAGGGCAACGCCTCACGACCTATCGCGGGTCGGCATGGATTTGAACACAACTGGCTATTTCCATGCCGCGCAAAGTCCCGCTAGGCTCCGCGCCGTCCCCATGAACAACCTCCACCTCGCCGTCCAGTTCTTCCTCCAGCTCGCCGTGATCCTGCTGTTCTGCCGGCTGGTGGGGGTGGTGGCGAAGCGCTTCGGCCAGCCGCAGGTGGTGGCGGAAATGATCGCCGGGGTGCTGCTCGGCCCCTCCCTCTTCGGGCTGCTGTTTCCCGAAGCGCAGGCCTGGCTCTTCCCCTGGGACAAATCACAGTCGACCCGCGATACCCAGAGCTACCTTTTCCCGGTCTCCCAGGTCGGGCTCGCGCTCTACATGTTCGTCGTCGGGATGGAGTTCCGGATGGATATCGTGGCGAAGAAGCTCAAGAGCTCCATCGCCGTGTCGCTGGCCGGCATGATCGCCCCCTTCGTCCTCGGGGCCGGCCTTGCGTGGGTAATTTTTCATCACACCGAACTTTTCCCGGAACGGACCTCGCTGATGGAAGCCATGCTCTTCGTCGGCGCCTCGATGTGCATCACCGCATTCCCGATGCTCGCGCGGATCATCCACTTCAAAAAGCTCTCCGGCACGACGATGGGCACCGTGGCCCTGGGCGCGGGCGCGATCGACGACGCCATGGCGTGGTGCCTGCTCGCCGTGGTGCTCGCGAGCTTCGACAACAACTGGAGTCACGCGGTTTGGAATATCGGCGGCGGGGCCGCCTACGTCGCGGTGACCCTGCTGCTGATCCGCCCCTTGCTGGCACGCTTCAAGGAGCTCATGATCCAGGACGGCACCCTGACCGAAGCGGGATTGGTCATCGGTCTGGCCCTGATGGCCCTCGGTGCCTGGTTCACCGACCTGATCGGCCTCCACGCCGTGTTCGGCGCCTTCGTGATGGGCGCGGCGATGCCCCGCGGCATCATTTCCCGCGATCTCATCGGGCGGATCCAGCCGCTCACCGTCGCGCTTCTGCTGCCGCTCTTCTTCACCTACTCCGGCCTGAATACCAAGATCGGGCTGCTCAACACCGGCTTCCTGTGGCTGATGTGCGGCGCGGTGCTGGTCGCAGCGATCGTCGGCAAAGGCGTGGCCTGCTACCTCGCGGCCCGCGCCACGGGCATCCCGAACCGGGAGGCGCTCGGAATCGGCACGCTGATGAACGCCCGCGGCCTGATGGAGCTGATCATCATCAACATCGGCCTCCAGCGCGGGATCATTTCCGAAGGGCTCTTCGCCACGCTGGTGATCATGGCGGTCGTGACCACCCTGATGGCTTCGCCGATCTTCGACCGCCTGGTCGGCACCGGTCCCAACGCGATCCAGCCGGAACCGGACGCCGACGTGCACGAGGGCGAGTGCCGGCCCACCTCCTGAACCCCGGTGTCATCCCGGAGGGAAATTCCCTCGTCACCCGCCCGCCCGCCGCTTACGCCATCCTCCGTGCGGCACGTCGCGGTCATCATCGAAACCTCCACGCAGTACGGGCGGAACCTGATTCGCGGGATCGCCCGCTTCGGCCGCCTGCACGACTGGCAACTCCACTTCGAATACCGCGGCAAGACCGCCGCGGAGCCGGACTGGCTGGCGGATTTCAAAGGCGACGGCGTGATCACCACCAGCCCCGACCAGCGGCATTCGCAAGCCCTGCGCGAGCAAGGCATGCCGGTCATCGATCTTCAGGGCACCCTGGTCGATCCCGCCGGCGAGCACCTCATCGTCGACAGCGACCACCGCGCCGTCGGCCGGCTGGCGGCGGAGCATTTCATCGAGAAGGGCCACCGCCACTTCGCCTACCTCGGCTACAGCGACCAAAGCGTCTCGCGCGAACGGGAGATCGGCTTCACGGAAACCCTCGCCGCCCGCGGACTCAAGCCGATGTGTCACCACACTCCGGAACGCAAGGCCCGCACCTTCGAGGCGCTCCACCGCGGCGACGCGGCCTTCATCGCCTCCCTGCCCAAGCCCTGCGCCCTCTTCTGCTGCTGGGACGAAGTCGCCTTCCGCGCCGTCCAGTCCGCCCTGGAGCAAGGCATCGCCGTCCCGGAAGATCTCGCCGTGCTGGGCGTCGACAACGACCCGGTGTTCTCCAGCACCTCGCGCATCCCGCTTTCCAGCATCGATCCCGACATCATCCGCATGGGCTTCCTGACGGCATCCTGGCTCGCCGAGATGATGGCGGGAACGCCCCTCCAGAAGATCAAGCTGGAGCGCCTGGTTCCGCCGAAAGGCCTGATCGTCCGCCAATCGACCGCGCTCGATGCGATCGAGGACTCGGTCGTCCGCCGCTTCCTCGAGATGCTCCGCCAGCAGCGCCCCGGCCTGCTCAGCATTGAGAACTTGTCGCGCGATTGCCACGTCTCGCGCCGTCTGTTGGAACAGCGGGTCAAAGCCGCGACCGGCAAGACGCCGCGCCAGTTGCTGAGCCAGACGCTGGTCGATGCCATCCAGCGCTTCCTCTCCCAAACCGACTACACCCTGGCCCACATCGCGGACCTTCTCGGCTTCGAACACGCGGAGCGGCTGAGCCATCTTTTTCGCAGGCAGACCGGCATGACGCCCGGCGAATACCGTAAATCCACGGGTACGTAGCGGTATTTACATCTTCGCAAAATCGCAATCCGGGTTCCCGTCTTCATAATGCGGGGGGCCTCGGGACAAGGCTAGTTTGACCTTGTTCGCCGGAAGCGCGCTTCCCGCAAAAACCCTGGTCCACGATCTCAAACCAAACAAAACCAATGTCCGTTCCTTCCGCCATTTCCTTCCCGGTCAATTCAGGAACCACCCAGCAAACCGGCACCCGCCGCTAAGCTCGCACCGTTTTTCCAAGCGCCGGTCCCCGACAACGGGGACCGGCGTTTTTTTTGTGTCGGGTCCTTGGAAGTCATCCCTGCCCGGGTCCGACGCAGCAAGGGGGAAGCCCGGGCCTGTCGGGAAGTGTTCATTCACGACAGTCGCAAGCGGTAGGGTCGGACGCTCTCGACCGACCGGAATGGTAGCGGGCAGCAGGTTATTCTGGACCGTCGGCAAACCACTGGAGCCAACCTCCGATATTCCGGTCCGGCGAGCCGGAGTCCGTTGGAGCGAGTCAGTGTTCACCCTTGGAATCAAAAACGACCCGGCCTAGCTTCACCAAAGACCACTGGTCCTTCCAGGAGCCTGTGTCACCAAACTTGGCGTTACTCGAACAAATCACGCCGCCATGACCAGCACCCCTACCACCACAAAAACCTGGATTGCCTGGATTCTGGCGTTCCTCCTGATCCAGCCCGCCGCGATGTATCTGCTCTTGCGCGTGCTCCATTGGAACTTCTTCCTCTCCGCATTCTTGGCGGCAGCGTTGGCGGTCGGCGGTGCGCGGCTAATGCTCGCCGCTTTGCGGAAGCGTGGGGAATGACCATCGCAGCCGGCATCTTCCCGTCCCTTGTATGGCCAATGACCGTTCCTTAGCTCGATCCATCGCCGAAGAGGTTCAACTAGAGCCTCACGACACACTTTGGGCATCACAATTCGTGGAGGAGAGGTTTGGCTCAGGTGGTTGCAATTCCGCGACCTCTTGCGAGCTGACCCGGCCCTTGCCGCTCGCTACGAGCAGCTCAAACAAAACCTGGCCGAGCGGCATCGCCACGACCGCGAGGCTTATACCCGGGCCAAGTCGGCGTTCATCGAGGAAGTCCTCGGCAACCACCCCTGAATTACCTTGCCTGGAATCCGCTTCCCTTGGCCCTGTCGCACCCGCCGTCTCTTCCATCGACAAGCCCGGCGTTCCGGCTAGTTTCCCGCCCCATATGCGCCTGTTACTCCTTGCCTTCGCCCTGTTCACGGGCTTCGCCACTGCCAACGAGAAGCCCGCCCCGCCGCCGGAAACCAAGCCGGATGCCGCGAAGGAGAAAAAGTCCGAAAAGCCGCCCGAACCCGTGACCCGCGATGGCTCGGTCACCATCGATGGCAAGAAAATCGACTACCAGGTCGTCACCTCGAAACTGGTGCTCGAAAAAGACGACGGTGCCGCCCGAGCATCGGTCTTCCACGTCAGCTATCTGAAGAAGAATGCCGGCGACCTTTCCAAGCGCCCGGTCCTGTTCGCCTTCAACGGCGGCCCCGGATCTTCCGCAGTCTGGCTGCACCTCGGCACGCTCGGCCCGAAGCGCGTCGATCTTCCCGGCGACGGCACCACCGCGCCGGTCCCGCCGGCGAGACTCGTGCCGAACGAATTCTCGATCCTCGACGTCGCCGACCTGGTCTTCGTCGATCCGGTCTCCACCGGCTACAGCCGCATCGAGAAGGACGGCAAGCCGGAAGAATTCCACGGCGTCGATGCCGACGTCGAGTCGCTCAGTGACTTCATCCGCCGCTGGATCACCGACAACCAGCGCTGGTCTTCGCCGAAATACCTGCTCGGCGAGTCCTACGGCGGCATCCGCGTCGCCGGACTTTCGGCAAATCTCCAATCGCGCTACGGGATGTCCCTCAACGGCGTCGTCCTGCTTTCCTCGCTGCTCGACTACCGCACGCTTTCGGCTTCGCAGGGCGACGATCTCTCTTACAAGGTCTACTTGCCGCTCTACACCTCGGTCGCGCACTTCCACGGCAAGCTCAAGGGCGACCGCAATGCATTGGTCAAGGAGGCGCGCGGGTTTGCCGCCGGTGACTATGCCCTTTCGCTGCTGGCCGGCAGCACCCTCGACCCCGCGAAACGCCAGGCGATCGCCGAAAAGCTCTCCGCCCTCACTTCGCTGCCCGTGCCGCTGATCCTCGAGGCCAACCTGCGGATCGACCCCACCCGCTTCCGCGGCGAACTCCTGCGCAAGGAAGGCAAGGTCGTCGGCCGCTTCGACGCACGCGTCGCTTGGCCCACCACCGATCCTTCGTCGGACATCCCCGAATACGATCCCTCCTTCTCACTGGCTCTTGGCGCCTACTCGACCACCATGCTGAGCTACCTCGGCGGCGAGCTCGGCTGGAAGGAAGCTTCCCCTTACGAAATCCTTACCGGCAAGGTGCACCCGTGGAAGATGGGCAGCGGCAACGGCTACGTGAACATGTCCGGCCGTCTGGCTACCGCCATGCGCGACAACCCCCACCTCCGCGTCCTCGTCATGGGCGGCCTGACCGACCTCGCCACCCCGCCGGACGGGATCGCCTACTCGATCTCCCACCTGCTCGATCTCCCGGAAGCCGCGCGCAAGAACATCGTCTACGCCGACTACGAAGCCGGCCACATGTTCTACCTGAACCCGCCCGACCTCGTGAAGGGCCGCAAGGACCTGGTGGACTTCATCACCGGCGGCCAACCTTGAGGTCGCCGCGAAAAGGATGAGCGGGCCTCATTCCCGCAGTGCCGATTTCGCACCGATGCCACGCTTCCCGGTGCCCGCTTTGGCAGGCATGCCGCTTCCTCCCGTCCCGCCACGATGAAATCACACACCACTGCCTCCCTGCTCGCCCTCGCCGCCGCCACCGCCATCACCCGGGCCGGAACTCCAACGCCGTCGCCCGAGATCGCCGCCGCCAAGGAAGCGCCCTGGATCACGCCCACGATCGATCTCCGCCTGCGCTACGAGTTCGCGGACATCGACGGCCTCGATCCCGCCCACGCGCTGACCCTCCGCGAACGCATCGGATTCAAGACCCGCGCATGGGGCGGCTTCTCGCTGGTGGCCGAAGGCGAATTCACCCAGGCCCTGGTCGATGACTACCACGGCGGTGCTCCCGGGGTGGATCCCTTCGACCCGCGGAATTCGGTCATCGCCGATCCGGAAAACGAGGAACTCAACCAAGCTTATCTCCAGTATGTCGGCTTCGATACCACCGTGAAACTGGGCCGCCAGCGCATTCTATACGACAACGCCGCGTTCATCGGCAACGTCGGTTGGCGCCAGAATGAGCAGACCTACGATGCCATTTCGCTGACGAACACGTCGGTCCCGGGGCTCACGGTGAATTACGCCTACATCGACGAGGTGCACCGCATCTTCGGCGAGGATGCCACCGGGGTTTTCGAGAACGCGCCTTCTGAAATTCACCTGCTCAACGCCTCCTACACCGGAATCAAGGGCCTGACGCTCGGCGGTTACATCTACCTGATGGAATTCGAAGACGCCGCTTCCACCGGTTGGGACAACGACACCTTCGGCGTGAGCGCCAAGGGATCGCTCGCCGGCCTGACGCTTTACGGCGAACTCGCCTATCAGGACAAGGCGGGGCCGCTGAACAATGAGGAAGGCCTCTACGCCCATGTCACCGCCACCAAGGCCTTCGGCCCACAGACCCTGACCTTCGGCATCGAGCACCTCGACGCCGGTGTCCAGACCCCGCTCGCCACACTGCATCTCTTCAACGGCTACGCGGACGCCACCGATGCCCGCCGCTTCGCCGGCACCCACGGCGGCCTGACCGACACCTACGTCAGCCACATGCTGCCCATCTTCTGGGGCATGAAGTGGACGAACTCCGCGCACATCTTTGGCGACAACGCGATCAGCACCAACCTCGGCTTCGGCTTCGACTCGGTGCTGGCGAAGAAGTTCGACGACCACTTCACCGCCATCGCCAAGCTCGGCTACTTCGACACCAGCGATGCCATCTACAAATCCACCACCCGAGTCAGCGTGGAGCTGAACTACACCTTCTAGACGGCGGGAAGTTCCAAGGAAGAAGTTCCAAGTGCCAAGCAAGGCAGGAAAAGCGTCGCGGGAGTCCCCCTCGGCGCTTTTTCATGCCGCTTCGGCTTCGAGCGAGCGATCCACGCCGGGGCGGGCCCATGTCTCTGACTTGCAACGCACTTTTCAACTTGCTCCCGGCGAAACGGGAGCCAGCTTTCCCACGAAAACCCGAGCTTCCCGGCGGCTACACCCACCGCCATCCAACCCACTGCCTGCGCGATCACCGCATGCTGCCTGCGACAAGTCATGAGCACCCACGACATCCCCGGAAACGGTTCATCGTCCGGACCAACTTCCAGCGGCAATCGCCTGCGCTGGAGCGGCGTCATTCTTGCGGCCACGGCTGCTGTGCTTTGGTGGTGGGAACCGTCGGCAGATCCCCGGCAGACGTCAGTTCCCGAATCGGGCCCGGTCGCCGTGCGTGCGCCGCGGGATAAGCAGCAACCAGCGCCGACCGAGCCGCCGGCGGAAGCACCCCCCGTCGCCCGGGCTCCGCACCCGCTGCCGCCCGAGGTGACCCGCCCGATTCGCCAGGACCGACGTTGGCAGATGCCGGTGAGCGAACCCGGCTTTGCCGGCTTCAAGGAATGGACCGACCGCTTTTCCAACGCCCGGAAGCCGGAAGAAAAAGCCGCGCTGATGAGCGAAGGGCTCGCGCTGGCGGAAGAGCGGCGGAGCCAGATGGCGGACCTGATCGATCAGGATCCGCGGCGCGCGCTGGAACTCGCGGTGCCGGTCACGCTGCGGCGGCAATTGCCGGAGGAAATCGTCGCTCAGCTTGAAGAGCCGGTCGCGGGGCGCGGCGATCTTTTCGTCATCGCCGCGGTCCCGGCGCCGGGCAAGCCGCTTGGCGTCCGACCGATCCAGCGCCAGGTGGTGATGACGGACGGGCGGGAATTTGAAGCCTTCACCTTCGGCCAGCGCGATCAGGTGCCGACCCGATCCGACATCGCCATCCAAGGCATCGCTCTCGACGGCAAACTGGCTCTCACCGAGTTGCCCGGGCGCGTGATGGAACCGGTCGAGGTCGCCGACCTGCGCGCGGCCGGTGCCGGCGACCCGGAATGCCCGACCTCCGGGAAAACCACCAGCAGCACCGGCGACGAGGTCGTGGTGGATTGGGACGGTGAAGACCCGACCTTCTTCTGCGGGGAGAAGCACGCCATCGACACCCTGATCGCGGCCTCCGGCGACGAACTTTTCGCCGCCGGCGGCGGGGTCACCGCGCAAAGCACCGCCACCGAAGGTCCGAAGAAACTGCTGATCATCCGCGTCGATTTCCCCGACGCAGCCGGCCAGGTGGTGAGCGACGCGACATTGACTTCACTCATCAACAACATGTCTTCCCACTGGGCGACCATGTCGTTCAACAAGATGTCCTGGGCCACCCACGGCAACGGCTCGGACTTCACCCCCACCCTGCGCCTGCCGAGCGGCCACGCGAGCTACACCAGCTTCGGCACCATGCTCACTGCGGCGCGCAGCGCGGCGGCGGCGGCGGGATTCCCCCACACCAACTACACCCACGAAGTCGTCGTCACCGGCGACAAGCCCGACGTGGGATTCGGCGGGGTCGCCTTCGTCGGCGCACGCGGTGCCTGGCTGGCGAACGGCCAGTGGAATCTCGGCGTGTGCAGCCACGAGGTCGGCCACAATTTCGGGCTCAACCACTCGGGCTTCTGGGACACCACCGATGGAACCGTCATCGGCGCCGGCTCCGCGGTGGAATACGGCAATCCCTTCGACCAGATGGGCGGTGCCAGCAGTTCGACCGATGCCCATTTCGGCGCGCGGCAGAAGAACTACCTCGACTGGCTCGTGGACGCCGATGTGGTGAAGATCACGGCCAACGGCAGCTCCACCACCCGCATCCGGGCTCTCGACCGATCCACCGCGCTCGGCGACAAGGCCATCGCGGTGGATCGCAGCGGGACCAGCAACGACTATTGGATCGAATACCGCCAGACCTACACCGACACCAACAAGTGGATGAAGGACGGCGTGATCCTGAACTGGGGCGACGTCAATATCAGCAACATGAAGCCGGTGCTGCTGGACTGGACGCCCGGAACCAGCAGCAAGGATGACTGCCCGGTGCTCATCGGCCGCACGTTTTCCGACACCACGGGCGGCATCCACATCACCCCCGTGCTTCGCGGCGCGGATCCCGATGGCGTCGCGTGGATCGATGTGACCGTGAATCGCGGGACCTTCACGGGGAACCGCAAGCCGATCGTCGCGGTGACCTCGACCAGCGTGAACCCGGCGACCAACGCAAGCGTGACTTTCACCGCCGACGCCAGCGACCCGGATGCCGACACGCTGGGCTACTTCTGGGACTGGGGCGACGGCACTTTCACCGCGAACAACAGCGCCACGGCCGCGAAAAGCTGGAGCACCACCGGCACCAAGACCGTGCGCTGCCACGTCACCGACATGAAGGGCCTGACGACCACCGGCCAGTTGCTGGTGCAGGTCGGCACCAGCAGCACCTTCTTCATCCAGGGCGTGGTCACCACGACCCTCGGCTTGCCGGTCGAGAACGCGGTCGTCCGCGCCACCTCCACGCAAAGCGACACCACCGATAGCGAGGGCTACTTCGCCATCACCGGCCTCGCCGCGGGCAGTTACACGCTGACCGCCACCAAAACGGGACTGACCATCCTGCCCGACGTCGCCTTCTTCACCAACCCGGTGACGGTCGGGCCTAACAAACAGAACATCAACTTCACCGCGCCTCCGGGCACGCCGTATTTCGCGGCAATGAAAGCCGGCAGCCTCGACGCGGGTTCGAACACCGGCGCGGTCATCATTCCGCTCAGCGACGCGGATACGCCGGTGACCTCGTTGACGCTCACCGGTACGTCTTCGAACACGGCGATCATCCCGAATGCGAGCATCACCTTCGGCACGGTCGGCACCACCGTCCGCACGGTCACGGTCGCCGCGGGCTCCACGGTCAGCGGCCCGGTGAACATCACCCTCACCGCGACCGACCCCGAAGGCGGCACGGCAAGTTATGTCTATCCGGTGACGGTCAACGCCAAGCCGGTACTTTCCAATCTCACCGGCAAAAGCGCCACCGAAAACACCCCGCTCGACATCGACCTTCGCACGATCGTCGCCGACGACCTGACTGTGGACGACAAGGTCGCGTTCGAGCTTTCGCGGTCCCTCAATGGCAGCGTAAGCCTTCTCGCCGATGGCCGTACCGCCCGCTTCACGCCCGCTCCGGACTACCACGGAGCGGCCTCGTTCCAGGTCGTCGCCCGCGACCAGTCGCTCGGACCGCGGATGCTCTTCCTTTACGACTTCGAGCCGCCGGACGTTTCGACCGACGCCAAGGTCAGCGACCTCTGCAACAACAACCGCTTCGGCGGCTTGGAAACCGCCGGATCCGGCGGCGAATATGCCTATGCCAGCAGCGTGCCCGGCCTGCTTGCGCCCTACGCGACGAAATCCATCAGCCTCACCGAAGCGACGACCGGCGCAGCCCGGATCCGCAAGACGCTGGCGACGACGGACCTGAATTACAACGACGCGGACTGGAGTGTTTCCACTTGGATCAAGCGGGTCAGCCGCGACACGAACGACATCATTTTCCACCTCGGCAGCGGCGACGGCTTCGGACCGGAACCCGCCTTGCAACTCTACCTCCCGGCCAACAGCGACATCTTGAAGGTCGGCAAATACGGTGCCGCCGGATTGGAAAAGGAAGCGGTCGGACCCGCGATCCCGATCGGGACCTGGCAGCACGTGACCCTGACCTACGACCGCACCGCGACGAACCTCGGAACACTCGCGCTTTACGTCAACGGCTTCGCGTATGGCACCGTTGCCTCCGTCGCGATGGACGTCAGCCAGACCACACCGCTCTACTTCGGCGGTGCTTCCACCAACACGACCGGGCTCGATGGATGGTTCGACGGCCAACTTGAGGACTTGACGCTGCAAAGCGGTATCAGCGGACGCCCGGAAATCTACGGCATGGCCCGCAGCGGCACGCAGCACTATCACGGGCTCAGCGCGACCGGCTCCGTGACGATCAACGTCGCCGGCGCGAACCAGGCACCGGCGGTCACCGCGATTCCCGACTTGATCCTGCCGGTCGGCACCGCTTCCGCGCCCATCGACTTCATGCTGTCGGATGCGGAAACGGAAGCGCGCAACCTGACCGTCACCGCCGCCACTTCTAACAGCACGCTGCTGCCGCTTTCCGGCATCGCCGTGAGCACCGCGCCCGCTGCGTGGGCCAACAGCGACATCGGAACCGTCGGCGCGGCCGGCAGCCTGATCCAGGATCACGGCACCTTCATCGTCGCAGGAGCCGGCGCGGACATCGGCCCGGCGACGGGCGATGAATTCCGCTGGGTGCGCCAGGATTTCTCGGGCAATGCGGAAATCATCGCGCGGGTCGAAAGCATGGATTTCATCCACACCGACGGCAAAGCCGGCCTGATGATGCGCGACTCCGCGACCACCACCTCGCCCTACGCCTTCGTCGCGGTGACGCCAGGCAGCGGCGTGACTTTCCAATATCGCGCCACGGAGTCCACCGCGGCCGTTGTCAAGGCCACACTCAACGGCATCGCCGCGCCGTGCTGGCTGCGACTGGTCCGCAGCGGGAATAATTTCACGGCATTCTACGCCACTGATACCGGCGGCACCGCCGGTGCCTGGCAGGCCGTCGGCGCGGCGCAAGCGATCACCTTCCCGGCCCCCACCAACACCATCGGCCTCGCCGTCACCAGCAAGGTGGACGCGACGCTTTGCACTACCATCTTCGACCGGCTGGGCGGCACGGTGAAACTCGGCGGCGAACGCACCGTCACACTCACCCCGGCCGCGGGCATTTCTGGTTCAGCGCTCGTCACGCTTTCGGCCGGCGACGGCACCACGACGACCACCCGCACCTTCAACGTGCTCGTCGATGGCGCGCCGCCGAGCACCTCCGTCTGGAATGCCACCGCCACCGGCAGCCTCCTCTGGAGCAATGCCGCGAACTGGAGCGGCGGCACCCCACCGCCTGACAGCCGCTTTTCGACCATCGAATACTTCACCGGCCAGACCTTCGCCGCCGGCGCGATCACTTCCACGAACGACACCGCTATCGGCCACGCCATGAACGTGCTCACCCTCGGCGGCACCGGACCCACCACCGGAACCGCCACGGTCACCCTCGGCGGCAACCCGCTCTTCTTCCGCCAGGAAACCGCACTCGCCCCAGTGGTGAACCTGAGCGCGACCAACGGCACCGGCCTGACCTACAACATCACCGCCCCGGTGACGCTCGATGCCACCACGACGTTCCAAGGAAACGGCACCGCCACCTTCCGCATCAGCAGCGCGATCACCGGCGCGGGCGGCCTGGTCAAGACCGGCACCAGCCGCCTCATCCTCAACGGCACGAACAGCTATCTTGGCACCACCACGATCTCCGGCGGTATCCTGCAGATCGGCCTCGACGGCTCGACCGGCACGCTTCCTCCGGGCAACGTGATCAACAGCGCATCTCTGCGCTTCGACCGCACCGGCACGATCCTCGTGCCGAACCACATCAGCGGCAGCGGTGGAATCACGCTCGATTGCCCGATCAACGCGGGGACCGTGGTCTTGAGCGGGACGAATACCTTCACCGGCGGCGTGACCGTCACCTCCGGCGCGCTGCGCATCACCAACAGCAGCGCGCTCGGCAGCGGCTCGAAGATCATCACGATGTCCAACGGCTCGGCGGGCTCGCCCCAGCTCCGGCTCGATGGCAGCGGCGGCGACATCGATCTGCCGGACACGATCAAGTTCACGACCAGCAACGTGAACGGATCGATCATCAACGAATCGGGCAACAACATCCTGCGCGGCAATTTCAACCTCACCAGCGGCGGCGGCGACACCCGGATCGCCGTCAATGCCGGGACGCTCACGGTGGAAGGCGACATGGCCCCGAACATCACCGCACGCACGCTTCAACTCGCCGGGGCAGGCACCGGTTTCGCGACCGGCATCATCAGCAATGGCAGCGCGACCTTCATCCCCGCCGTCGCCAAGAACGACGCGGGCACCTGGACAATCTCCGGGGCGAACACCTACTCCGGAACGACCAGCGTGAATGCAGGCACCTTGAAAATCGGCAATCCCCGGGCGCTCGGCGACAGCATCGGCGGGACGAGCGTGGCCACCGGTGCCAAGCTGGATCTGAACGGGCAGTCGGGCATCGTCGAAAACATCAGCCTCAATGGCGGCACCCTTGCGAACGAAAGCGCCACCGCAGCAAGCATCGCCAGCAGCGTGACCTCCCTCACGCTGAGCGCCGGCGGCACTCATGCCAGCCTGCCGACCGTCACGATCACCGGCAGCGGATCAGGCGCCACCGCCACGGCGACCCTCGGCGTCACCGCCGCGAGCTTCACGATCACCGGCGGGACCACCGTGTATTCCGCCGCGCCCACCGTGACTGTCACCGGTGGCGGCGGTACCGGAGCCACGGCGACCGCCGTGCTCACCAGCGGCGTCGTCAGCGGCATCACGATCACCAACGCAGGCAACGGCTTCACCACCGCACCCGTCATCGCTTTCACCGGCGGCACCGTGACCACGGCGGGCACGAATCCAAGCGGCACCGGCAGCGCGACCAACTTCACGGTGTCCGGGCTCACCCTCACCGCTTCCGGTGCCGGCTACGCCACGCCACCCACCGTGACCTTTGGCAGCGGCACGGGCACGACCGCCACCGCCCAGCTTTCGTCCACCACGCTGACCGCCGCCAGCATTGTCGGCGGCGCGGGGAACCTCACACTCAGCACCGCCATCTCCGGCGGATTCTCACTGACGAAAAGCGGCACCGGCACGCTGACACTGGCCGGCGCGAACACCCACTCCGCCACCACGATCACTGCCGGACGACTGATCCTTTCCGGCAGCACCACCGGCCCGGTCACGATGAGCGGCGGGATTTTTCAAGGCACCGGCGCGGTCGTCGGCACCGTGGCCATCAACGGCGGCGTCCACGCGCCCGGCAACTCGGCTGGCATCATGACCGTCACCGGCAACTACTCACTCCCCGCCACGGGTACGCTGCAAGTCGAGATCAACGGCACCGCGGTGGGGACCCAGTACGACCAACTGAAAATCCAAGGCGCCGCGAGTGTCGTCACGCTCGCCGGCACGCTCGACCTCATCGCCGCGCCTGCGCTCGCCACCGGCAGCACTTTCATCATCATCGACAATGCCGGCTCCAGCCCGTTGAGCGGCACCTTCGCGAACCTGCCCCAGTCGACCGAGTTCTTCGAAGACAACCAATGGTGGCGGATCAGCTACACCGCCGGCACCGGCAACGACGTCACCTTGACCCGGATCACCCCGAGCCCGTGGCAAAACTGGCAGGTCGCGAACTTCGGCGCGAATACCAACAACTCCGCGATCTCCGGCGACACGGTCGATATCGACCGCGACAGCCTGATGAACCTCCTCGAATACGCCCTCGGCGGCAACCCGCAGCTCGCCTCGACCGCCCCGCTTCCCAAAGCGAGCATCGCCAGCGGCAAACTTGCCCTCACCTTCACCCGCACCGTCGCAAACACCGACCTCACCTTGACCGTGCAGGCCAGCGGGTCGCTCAGCGGCCCGTGGACCGACCTCGCCCGCAGCTCGGCCGGAGCCCCGTTCACCGCACTCGTCGGCGGAGTCGGCATCACCGAATCGGGTACCGGCGCGACCCGGAATGTCGAAGTCCGAGATCCCAACCTCATCACCGATCCCGCCCATCCCCGCCGCTTCCTCCGGCTCTCGGTCACCCGGCCGTAAGTCATGCCGCGATTTGATGGCCGCTTGCGATGGCAGATCGAGGACACGAAGACCAAAACACAAAGGTCGGCCCAAACACAAAGGCCTATCCCTGCGAAAAACCGTCCCTCCGAAAGACGCCCGTCGGCTGTTTCAGGAGCCTCCCGCCAAAAGCAAATTCCTGGCAGCCAAAGCTTCCTGTTTCCGCACCTTGAGCTAATCTGACTTCAATGAAACAAGTCAACGTCATCAATATCGACGATCCCGCCGGCAAGACCGTCGGTCGCAGACGTCCTCCAAATCCCCTCTGTACTGAAATCTTCACCATCCAGCGTGCCACAGACTGGCAGAAGTCCCTCCCTGTGAGACTTATGCCGAAAGGAGTTTTTCGGTTCAACAGCCACGAAGAAGCAGATTTATGGATGAAGATGAATACCCGGGTGAGAAAGACCTAGTCTCCCGCGCTCCGACCCCACAAGATCTAGCGGATTTGTGCCGCCTTCGCCTCCCCCCGTCTGCTTTACCGGATGAAGGAAAAAACTCACCGCGAAAAAGACCGCGCTGACCTCCAATTCCTCCGCGAGAACTATGCCGAAGAGATTTTCGGCAACGCGAAGCAAGTTTAAACTCGGCGGAAGAATGATTGTCTGTGGACGGTTTCAGCCAGAACGGCGGAGTGGTTGCATGGCACTGAGCGCGTCCGGCGAAAGCAGGGTGCATCCGTTCCGCGGAAGCGACACCGAGTCGGTGAGCGAGAGCAGCGTCAAGCCCCTTTTCCCCGTCCTCCGGTCCGGCTTGGGAAGGCATAGCGCAGCGAAGACTCTCCCCCATCGGCTGTTTCAGGAGCCTCCCGCCAAAAGCAAATCCCCCCAAATTCCTAGCAGTCGCTCAACTCCCGGCCGACCATCTCCGCGATCCCCGCGAACGTTTCCTCGATCAAGCTGAGCCTGCGGTCGGCCTTGAAGAAAATCCCCCACTCGCGCTCGATCGGCTCGCCCGAGACCGGCACCCGAACCAGCGATCCATCATCGCACTCCCGCTTCGCCACCCACGGCGCGACCAACCCGACGCCGAGTCCGATCTTCGCCATGCCCTTGATCGCCTCCATGTCGCCCAGCACCAACGGCGGCCGTGTGCGGACTCCCATTTTTTCAAAATGCTCCTCCACCAGCCGGTGGGTCTCGGTCGCCCTCGCGTAGATAATGAATTGTACCTTCCCCAGATCCTCGGGGTCCGCCACGCCGGTCTCCGCCCACGGATGGATCGGCGGCACCACGAAGGTCATCCGGTCCCGAAACAGCGGCCGATAGCCTTCCGTCGTGCCCACCCGCGGACGCAGTCCGAGCACGATGTCCAGATCATGATCCGCCATCCGTTCTAACAGCTTGTTCGTGTCGTCCGCCTCGATCGTCGGCTCGCACCGTGGAAAGCAATCGCGGAACTCCCGCAGCACCGTCGGCAGCAGGAACTGGCACAACGAGTGCGGTGCGCCGATCCGGATCCGCCCCTGGCCCCAGCGCTTCAGCCCGTCGAGCTCGCGGCCCGCATCCTCCAGCTCGCCCAGCACCCGGCGGCAGCGGCGGAGGAAAACCTCGCCCTCCTCGGTCAGCACCGTCTTTTTGCCGAGGCGATCTAACAGGCGGCAACCCAGGCTGTCTTCCAGCGCCTTCATCGAGTGGCTGATCGCCGACTGGGTCAGGAAAAGCTTCTTCGCCGCGAGCGTGAAACTCCCCTCGTCCGCCACCGAAACGAAAGCGCGCAGTTGTCGAAGGTCGGGCAGCAGGTCAGTCATGAACCGGTTTCATCGGAATTCCGGGGTCAAGCCAGCAGGGGACATGCCAAGGCCCGCCGCTTGGCATCCTTTCCGCTACGTGGAGCTCATGGAGTCCCCGAACATCATCGAATCCCGCTCCGCCATTCGACTCGGCTTCGTCCCGCTGAACGACTGCGCGCCGGTCGCCGTCGCCCACGAATTGGGACTTTTCAAAAGCTACGGCCTCAATGTCCGCATCTCCCGCCAGCCCGGCTGGGCCACCGTGCGCGACATGCTTTCCTACGGCGAGCTCGATGCCGCCCAGTCGATCGCCGGCCTCGCCTTCTACCTGGCCCTCGGCCTCAACAAAATGCGCCGCGAGATCGCCGTGCCGCTCGTCCTCAGCGCCCACGGCAACGCCATCACGCTCTCCCGCGAACTCCCGCCGGACTCGATCCGCCGCGGCGAAGGCCTCGCCGCCCACCTTTCTCACCGCTGGAAAAAGAACCGCCCCTTCACCCTTGCCGCCGCCCACCGCTTCTCGTCCCACCACATCCTCCTCCACGCCTGGCTCCGCCGCCACGGCGTGCAGCCGGGCCAGGACGCGGAGATCGTCTTCCTGCCCCCGCCCCTGATGCCGCGCAACCTCGCCGCCGGCCACATCGACGGCTACTGCGTCGGCGAGCCGTGGAACTCCGAAAGCATCCTCAACGGCCACGGCTGGTGCCCCGCCACCTCTGCCGAACTCTCGACCGGCCATCCCGAAAAAGTCCTGCTCGTCACCGGCGAATTCGTCACCGAATCGCGCGACGAATGCATCGCCCTCGGCGCCGCCCTCCTCCACGCCTGCCGCATTTGCCAGGACCCCGGCTTCCGCAACGAACTCATCTCCATCCTCTCCAAGCCATCCTACACCGGTTGCTCCACCGCCACGCTTCGCAACAGTCTCGGCCCGGTTTTCGACTCCGGTCGCGGCGAGCTCGATGCCTCGGATTTCCACCTCTTCTTCGGCGGCGACCTGAACTGCCCCACCGCCGACAAGGCTTCCTGGTTCCTCTCCGGCATGCGCGGCGCCGGCCTACTCCCGGAAACCACCGCCGCCCCGCTGACCCGACTTTACCGCCAAGATCTCTACCGCTCGTCCGAGAAGATCCTGCTGCCCGCCTGAGAAATGATGAACCCCTCTCATCCCCCCGATGAGAATTCAACCATCACCCTTCATCCCCCTCGGCGCACACTGGCCCGCAGGACGCTTAGAACAGATCCAGTCCATCCCGGACTTCTCGCTATGAATCAAAGCCACTCCCTCTCACGCCGCGACTTCCTTGGTCGCTCCACCAAGGCCACCGCCCTCGGACTCCTCGCCACCGGCCTACCCGCCGGGTGGGTCGGCAGCGCCCACGCCGCCGATGCCCCGGAAACCACGAACGTCAACTTCGGCATCATCGCCCTGACCGACTGTTCGCCCATCGTGATCGCCCACGAAAAAGGGCTATTCAAAAAATACGGCATCACCTCGACCGTCACCAAAGGCGCGAGCTGGGCCGCCATCCGCGACTCGCTCGCCAATGGCGACATCCAGGCGACCCACATGCTCATCGGCATGCCCATCGCTTCCACCATGGGTCTCGGCGGCGCGCCGAAAGTTCCGATGGTCGTTCCGTGGCTGATGAACCGCAACGGCCAGTCGATCAGCCTCGCCAAGTCTCTCAAAGGAAAAGTCGGCGCCGACGCGAAAGCCCTCAAGCCGCTCGTCGATGCCGCCAAAGCCTCCGGCAACCCGATGTCCTTCGCGATGACTTTTCCGCCCGGCACCCATGCCATGTGGATCCGCTACTGGCTCGCCGCCGGCGGCATCAATCCCGGCGACGCAGCAGGCGGCGGGGCCGATGTCTCCCTCATCACCATCCCGCCACCGCAGATGGTCGCCAATATGCAGGTCGGCAAGATGGACGGCTTCTGCGTCGGCGAACCGTGGAACGCCAAGACGATCAACGACGACATCGGCTTCACCGCGATCAACACCCAGGCGATCTGGAAGGACCACCCGGAAAAAGTCTGCGCCTTCACGGAAGCCTTCGCCAACAAGAACCCCAACACCGTCAAGGCCATGCTCAAGGCCCTCCACGAAGCCAGCGTCTGGCTCGACAAGATGGAGAACCGCCCGGAGCAGGCGAAAATCGTCAGCGCCACCAGCTACATCAACTGCCCGCCGGAACTCATCCTCGGTCGGCTTCAGGGCAAATACGACATGGGTGACGGCCGCAAGTTCCGCGACCCCGACTACATGATCTTCAGCGATCGCAACTGCAACTACCCGCAGCCGAAATACTGCAAGTGGTGGCTCACCCAGCTCCGCCGCTGGGGCTTCACCGACGGCGCACCGGACTACGAAGGCGTCACCAAACAGGTCATGCGCACCGACCTCTACGAATCCGCGATGAAGGAAATCGGCTACACTCACGGCGGCATGAGCGATGCCCCCGAATCCTTCTTCGACGGCACCACCTTCGATCCGAAAGCCGACCTCGAAGCCTTCGCCGCCTCCTTCGCCGTCAAGACGCCGAAAGGCTGATCTCATCCCCGGGACCGCCGGTCTTCAGACCGGCCGGTCTTCTCTTTCCACCGCCATGAAGTCCCCGGGACCGCCGGTCCTTAGACCGGCCGGTCTTCTCTTTCCACCTCCATGAAGTTCTTCCAATCCCTCAAGCTCGACTTCCTCCTGCTGCCCCTCGTCGGCATCATGCTCTGCCTCGGCGGCTGGGCGATCATCTCCGGCAAGTCGACCATCACCCAGACCGTCGACGATTGGGGCGACCCGGTTACCAAGACCGAGCGCCACGGCATTTCGAAGAACCTCCCCTCGCCCGGCGAAACGTGGACCGCCAGCAAACCCTACATCGTCGAGCCGGTCGCCAAGCGCGGCGAACTCGACCAGGGCATGCTCCGCTTCGCCTGGCTCTCGCTCAAGCTGGTCGCCCAAGGCTACCTCATCGCCCTGCTCATCGGCACGCCCATCGGCTTCTTCCTCGGCCTCTCGAAGAACTTCACCAAGGCCTTCGACCCCATCATCCAGATCCTCCGACCGGTCTCGCCCCTCGCCTGGCTGCCGCTCGGCATGGTGCTCTTCAGCGGCCTCTCCATTGCCGACGCGAACGGCCGCGTGACCTTCGGCACCTCCGACGCCGCCGCGCTGTTCACCATCGCGATCTGCGCGATGTGGCCGACCGTCCTCAACACCGCCGTCGGCGTCCGCGCCGTCCCGCAGGACTACTTGAACGTCGCCAAAGTCCTCAAGCTCTCCCGCACCAAGACCCTCTTCAAGATTCTCATCCCCTCCGCCCTGCCCTACATGTTCACCGGCTTCCGGCTTTCGCTCGGCATCGCCTGGCTGGTCATCGTCGCGGTCGAAATGCTCATCGGAAAGCCCGGCGTCGGCGGCTTCCTCTGGCAGCAATACAACGCGAACAGTTATGCCCACATCATCCTGTCGATCCTGACCATCGGGGTGATCGGGTTCGTGTTGGACCGATTGATGAGCCTTGTGGAAGGGCGCTTCCGCACGGCGTAAAGACAATAGGACCTATAAGACCCATACGACCTATGCCACCCATCCTGGAACTCACCCACGTCGCCAAAGGCTTCGGCCGCGGCTATGCCCGGAGCACCGTCCTTCGCGACATCCACCTCAGCGTGGAGGAAGGCAACTTCGTCTCCATCATCGGCTACTCCGGCAGCGGCAAGAGCACCCTCATCAACCTGGTCGCCGGCCTGCTAAAGCCCGACACCGGCAGCGCGAAGATGGACGGCAGCGAGATCAAGGGCCCGGGCCCGGAACGCGGCATTGTCTTTCAGAACTACTCGCTGCTCCCCTGGCTGACCGTCACCGAGAACGTCCGCCTCGCGGTCGACCAACTCTACCCGAACCTTTCGGAAAAGGAGCGCGCCGAACACGCCGCGAATTACATCGACATGGTCAAGCTCACCCCCGCCTCCGGCAAGTTCCCGCGCGAACTCTCCGGCGGCATGCGCCAGCGCGTCTCGGTCGCCCGCACCCTCGCCGCCAACCCGCGCATCCTTCTGCTCGACGAACCCCTGTCCGCCCTCGACGCCCTGACCCGCGCCACCTTGCAGGACGAGATCGCCGACATCTGGCAAAAGAACCGCACCACCGTCATCTGGATCACCAACGATCCCGACGAAGCCCTGCTCGTCGCCGACCGCGTCATCCCGCTGCTCCCCGGCCGCGACGGAGCCACCCTCGGCGCGGAGATCATCGTCGACATCGCCCGCCCCCGCGACCGCCGCCAACTACTAGGTTCGCCGGAGTTCAAGGACCTCAAGCTCCAGCTCGTCAGCACCCTGCTCGGTGCCAAAAAGGACAGCACCCCGGTCGTCACCAAAAAGCTCGCCGCCCCCGACATCCTCCCCGAGGACCTCGCCAAAAAGCGCAACTTCTCCCTCTTCGACCGCCCCGCCCCCCGCCGCCGCTCCCAGCTCCAGCGCGAAGAACTCCAGATCGAGGTCTCCTGACTCAAACCTATCATCATCTTCAAGAACTTTGCGGTCGTGGCGACTTGGCGGTTCACCCATCCCCATCCTTCGCGTCCACCTCCGCGACCTCAGCGCCTCCGCGGTTCGATCCTCTTCCTCAACAGTCATGACCGCCCCCGTCCTCGAACTCTTCAAACTCTCCAAGGCCTACGGCTCCTCCGTCATCGTCAAGGAGTTCAACCTCAACATCGCGCCCGGCGAGTTCGTCACCCTGATCGGCCACTCCGGCTGCGGGAAATCCACGGTCCTCTCGATGGTCGCCGGCCTGACCGGCGTGACCGATGGTGCGATGATCCTCTCCGGCCGCGAGACCAGCGAGGCCGGCCCCGACCGCGGCGTGGTCTTCCAATCGCCCTGCTTGCTGCCGTGGATGAGCGCCTTCGAAAACGTCATGCTCGGCGTCAACCAGGTCTATTTCACCGCGCCCAAGGCCGAGCGCAAGGAGCTCGCCGAATACTACCTCACCGTCGTCGGCCTCGGCGGTGCGATGCACAAGTATCCCGGCGAACTCTCCCAAGGCATGCGCCAGCGCGTCGGCATCGCCCGCGCCTTCGCCCTCCAGCCGAAGATGCTGCTGCTCGACGAGCCCTTCGGAATGCTCGACTCGCTGACCAAAATGGAGCTCCAGGAAGTCCTGTTAGAGCTGTGGCGCCGCAACAAGCTGACCACCCTGATGGTCACCCACGACGTCGACGAAGCGATCTACCTTTCCGATCGCGTCGTCATGATGACCGACGGCCCGGAAGCCGAGGTCGGTGACATCCTCCCCATCCCCTTCGAGCGCCCGAGAAACCGCGCCGCCGTCCTCTCCGATCCCCGCTACCCGGAGATCCGCAACCACCTGATGACCTTCCTCAACGAGCGCTCCCACATCCGCCCCAGCCGGATCTGCCCACCGGAAATGCTACCCGCCACTCCCCATATCTCACCCATTCCGGTGGGTCGCGGTGTGACTGCCGACTCCTAACGGAATTTGACACCCCTGCTCACGAGGCGACTCCGGTCGTGCCTTGTGCGCCTTCGACGAAAAGCCCCCGGTCAATGTCCATCCGTCCAAGTCGCAAGCCCGGGATCGGCACTTTTCTCTGCCGAATTCGAGAAATAGTATTTTAGGCGATCGGAGACATCCTGGTCCGAGACATTCTTCCCCATGACCAGACACAACATCTGGCATTTAAAGGGAGGGTGATGCCTAACGATCGCGTCCTTGCGTCCGATGGCCATGTCTAAAATTATCACTGGAACTTCAATTTCGTGAAAATTTACTCCTTTATTCTCAATTATTTCAGACATCGTCGACTTGATGATCTCATACCGATGCTGCGAGTAGACTGACACCAATGGAGATATTTTTTTCGATACCAATCGAATCGGCACCCAAAACAAACCCCATCGAACCACATTGGAAATAAATCGTTTCACTTCGCTGTAGTAACCTGCCTTTTAAAATATTCCAGCTCCTTCCGGAACTGTCGCTTGCCTGTCAAGGCATCCTGAAGGAAAGGTCGGGAACGCCGTCATGAGTCTGGCTCATGGATCGGGTGATGAAGTTCCCGACCGATTTGCGGCCGTTGGCGCGGACTAGCACAAGGGCTGCTTGATCAGGTTCCGAAAGGACTTCCGCCATGGTCAATCTCAGCGACTCCGGCTTCACCGCCGAACAAACCTCCTACCTCTCCGGCTTCGTTTCCGGCATCCTGCAGGGCAGGGAAATCCCCTTCCTCGGCCAGGACGCGGAACGCCGCTTCACCCACGAGCCCGAACAAAGCGTCCACGGCACCCCGCTCGACGATCTTTGCAAAGAGGAACGCATCAAGTTCGAGCGGAACGGGCTCGATTGCTACGACGCCATCCTCGCCAACGCCGCGAACCACGAGTTCCCGCAGGACGGCGATGTCTTCCGCTACAAGTTCCACGGACTGTTCTTCGTCAGCCCCGCCCAGGAAAGCCTGATGCTCCGCTGCCGCATCGCCGGCGGCGCGCTCAGCAGCCAGCAGTTCCGCGGCCTCGCCGGGGTCGCCCGGACTTGGGGCCCCGGCCACATCGACTTGACCACCCGGGCCAATGTCCAGGTCCGCGAGATCATGCCGGAACACGCGCCGGACGTGCTGATGACGCTCGCCGATCTCGGCCTCACCTCGCTCGGTGCCGGTGCGGACAACATCCGCAACATCACCGCCACCCCCACCACCGGCTTCGATCCGGACGAACTCATCGACGTGATGCCCTATGCCCGGGCGATGCACCACTACATCCTCAAGAACCGCGACCTCTACGGCCTGCCACGGAAATTCAACATCTCCTACGACTCCGGCGGCAGCGTCTCCGTCTGCGCCGACACCAACGACATCGGCTTCTACGCGGTGAAGGTCACCCAATCCGAAATCGAAAATCATCCATCATCCATCGGCAATCTCCAACCCGGCATCTACTTCCGCATGCAACTCTGCGGCATCACCGGCCACAAGCAGTTCGCCACCGACTGCGGCGTCCTTCTAACACCCGCCGAAACCATTCCCGTCGCCGCAGCGCTGATCCGCGTCTTCATCGAGAACGGCGACCGCACCAATCGCAAAAAGGCCCGTCTCAAGTATCTTGTCGACGATTGGGGCTTCGAGAAAACGCTCGCGGAGACCCAGAAGAAGCTGGCTTTCCCGCTGCGTCATTTCCCACTGGAAAGCTGCGAACCTTCCCTGCCGAAGTCCAAACACGGCCACCTTGGAATCCACCCGCAAAGCGATGGCAATCACTACATCGGCATTCTCACGCCGGTCGGCCGGATCACGGTGCCGCAGATGCTGGCCCTCGCCGACATCGCGGACGAGTTCGGCCGTGACGAGATCCGCCTGACCGTCTGGCAGAACCTCATCATCCCCGGAATCCCCGAAGAAAAGCTACAGCCTGCGATCACCGCGATCCAGGCGACCGGCCTCGATCACCGCAACAATGCGATCACCGGTGGCCTGATCGCCTGCACCGGCAGCCGCGGTTGCAAGTATGCCGCAGCCGATACCAAAGCCAACGCGATCGCCCTCGGCGATCATCTTGCCAGCAAGATGATCCTCGACCAGCCGGTGAACATCCACCTGACCGGCTGCCAGCACTCCTGCGCCCAGCACTACATCGGCGACATCGGTTTGATGGGTACCCGCGTCAAGGTCGCGGACGGCTCGACCGTCGACGGCTACAACATCGTCCTCGGCGGTGGAGTCGATGACACCCAGGCCATCGCCCGCGAAGCCTGGAGCGGCCTCGCCTTCGAGCAGGTCCCCGCATTGATCGAGCGACTCCTCTGCACCTACCTCGCCAGCCGCCAAGAAGGCGAGGCCTTCGCCAACTTCACCCGCCGCCTCACGATCGAAGAACTCAACTCCCTCATCTCGACCCAAGCCGCCGCCTAACCCCTTCTTCCACTGATCACTGATCACTGATCACTGATCACTGATCACTTTCCACTTCTCCGTGCCCACCACCCTCCAGCGCCTCCCCTCCCTCCCGGCCGCCAAAGCGCCGGCCGCCCCGACCAAGGAGGTCCGCACCCTCATCGACGAGCTCCTCGCCGAGCAAAAGTCCCTGCAAACTCCGGTCGCCCGCTTCTCCGAAATCCACGACCGCGAACCCGACCTCGCCCCGCACTACCGCACGCTGATCCCGCTCACCAAGCCCGGCACCGGCGAGCAGTATGCCTTCGAGGTCTCGCTCGACCGCTGCACCGGGTGCAAGGCCTGCGTTTCCGCCTGCCATTCGCTCAACGGGCTCGACGACGACGAAGCGTGGCGCGACGTCGGGACGATCCACGACGGTCGCAGTAGTCCCGGCTGGCAGCAGACGATCACCACCGCCTGCCACCACTGCGAGGACCCCGGCTGCATGAACGGTTGCCCGGTCGGCGCTTACGAAAAGGACGCCGACACCGGCATCGTCCGCCATCTCGATGACCAGTGCATCGGTTGCTCCTACTGCATCCTCAAATGCCCTTACGACGTCCCCAAGTATTCGAAGAAGCGCGGCATTGTTAGAAAGTGCGACATGTGTCACCAGCGCCTCGCTGAAGGTGAAGCGCCCGCCTGCGTCCAGGCCTGCCCCACCGAAGCCATCCGCATCATCAAAGTGCCCACCGGCGCGGCGACCTCGACAGACAAGCTCTTCCAATCGACCATCAACAGTCGACAATCGGCAATCCCCCACCCCTCCATCACCCGTCCCACCACCCGCTACATCGGCCGCCAAATCCCGGCATCCGCCGTCGCCGCCGACCGGGAAACGCTGGTCCCCCAGCCCGCGCATTGGCCGCTGATCTTCATGCTCACCTTGACCCAAGCCGGCATCGGCCTGCTGCTCGGCGCCCTCCTGGGAGCGCCGGTCTTTCCTGGCCTTTGTAGCTTTCCCGGCCTTCGCAGCTTCAGCGAAGTAGGCAGCGAAGTAGGCAGACCGGCAGCCATCCTCCCCACCGCCGCCCTTCTCTTTTACGCCGGCATGGCCGCCTCCGTCCTCCATCTCGGCCAGCCGCTCAAGGCCTGGCGCTTCTTCCTCGGCCTCCGCACTTCCTGGCTTTCCCGCGAGATCCTCGCCTTCTCGCTGTTCGCGCCGATCCCGCTCCTCCTCGCGGTCCTCCCCTTCTTTCCTAACTTCCCCTCCAAGTCCCCCTTGGCACTTGGCACTTCCTACTTGGCACTTGGCACTTCCCACCTGGCACTTCCGCTCGGCCTCGTCGCCGTGTTCACCAGCGTCATGATCTACCACGATACCCGTCGTACTTCGTGGCGTTTCCCGCGCACCGCCGGCCGCTTCTTCGGCAGCGTGTTCGCCTTCGCCGCACTGGGCCATCTGCTCTCCGCACCCTCGCCGGCCGGACTGTTCGTGTTCGCCTCCGCGGTGATCGCGAAAATGATCCCCGAAGCCCGGATCGCCCGTCTCGCCAACGACCGGAACGCCCCATGGTCACCCGATTTGCATTCGTCAAAACTCCAGCGCGGGCCCCTGTCACACGCCTGGGACGGCAGGGTCTTGCTGGCATTCGCGGCGGTCGCCTGCGCCCCGCTCGCCCCCTGGCTCGCGCTGCCCCTGCTCCTCGCCGCCGAGCTTCTCGAACGGCAGCTCTTCTTCCAATCCGTCCACGCGCCGAAGATGCCCGGCCATACGGGACCGGCGCGCGCCCATCACTCATGATCCCTTCCGATTTCCTCCGGCAACGCCGCGGCCCGCTCACCCGCGACCTCGTCCAGACGCCCGGCCACTTCGGCCTCGGCCAGGTGCCCGCTCGGCTCAAGCCTGCTTCCACCACCACCTCGATCTGCGGCTACTGCGCCACCGGTTGCCAGTTGAAGGTGCACCTCGACGAAAACGGCCGCGCCATCAACCTCAGCCCGGACACCCGCTATCCGGTCAATCTCGGCATGGCCTGCCCCAAGGGCTGGCAGTCGCTCGATCCCCTCGATTCCCCCGACCGCGGCACGGTGCCCCTCCTCCGCGACGCATCCGGCACCCTCCAAGCGGTCGACTGGGCCACCGCCATCGCCACCTTCGTCGACCGCTTCGAATCCATCCACACTCGCCACGGCCGGGAAGCCGCCGCCTTTCTCTCCACCGGCCAGATCCCGCTCGAAGAGATGGCCTTCCTCGGCTGCCTCTGGAAATCCGGCATGGGCTTCCTCCACGGCGACGCCAACACCCGCCAGTGCATGGCCACCGCCGCCACCGCCTACAAGCAGTCCTTCGGCTTCGACGCGCCGCCTGCGACTTATGCCGACTTCGAGGAAAGCGATGTCATCGTGCTCGTCGGCAGCAACCTCTGCATCGCCCATCCCATTTTGTGGCAACGCGTGGCCCGCAATCCCCGCCAACCGCGGATCATCGTCATCGACCCCCGCGCCACCGAGACCGCCCAGTCCGCCACTCTCCATCTCCCGCTGAAGCCCAAGGGCGACCTTCCGCTCTACTATGCGCTCGCCCACTGCATCCTGCGCGACGGCCGTATCGACCCCGCATCGGTCGCGCGTTGCGAGGGCTTCGATGAGTTCTCCGAATTCGTCCGCAGCTTCACCCCGGAGTCCGTTGAAAGCAGCACCGGCATTCCCGCCGCGGTCATTGAGGACCTCGCGCGCGTCGTTTCCGAACCCGGCAAGCGGGTCTCCTGGTGGTGGACCATGGGCGTCAACCAGTCCCACGAAGGCGTCCGCACCGCGCAAGCGATCATCAACCTTTGCCTGCTCACCGGTAACATCGGCAAACCCGGCACCGGCCCGAACTCGATCACCGGCCAATGCAACGCCATGGGCTCTCGGCTGTTCTCGAACACCACCTCGCTGGTCGGCGGCCACGATTTCGCGGACGAGTCCCACCGCCTCAAAGTCGCGGAAATCCTCGGCCTGCCGCCGGCCACCATCCCCGCCGACACCTCGCTCGCCTACGACCAGATCCTCGAGGCCGCCGGCCGCGGCGAAATCAAGGCGCTGTGGATCGTCGCCACCAATCCCTTCCACTCCTGGATCAACAGCGGCCGCCTCGCCGCCCTGCGCGAGTCGCTGGAATTCCTTGTCGTCCAGGACATGTATCCGGACACCGAGTCCGCCCGGGTCGCCGACCTCTACCTGCCCGCCGCCGGCTGGGGGGAAAAGGCCGGGACCTTCATCAATTCCGAGCGCCGGATCGGAACCCTCAAGCCCTTTCGCCAGGCCCCGGGCCTCGCCCTAACAGATTTCCGGATCTTCCGCCTGATCGCCCGCGGCTGGGGCTGCGAGGCGATGTTCGAGCGCTGGACCGATCCCGAAGCCACCTTCCGCCTGCTGCGCGACACCACCCGCGACCGCCCCTGCGACATCACCGGCATCGATGGCTACGACCACCTCGACCGATGCGGCGGCATCCAGTGGCCGCATCCCGCCGGACTCCACACGGACCCCGCCGCCACCGAACGACGTCTCTTTGCCGATGGCATCTATTTCCACCCCGGCGGCAAGGCGAAGCTGCTCTTCTCCGAACCGGCCCCGCTGCCGGAGGCACCCGACGACGACTACCCCTTCCTGCTCCTCACCGGTCGCGGCAGCAGCAGCCAGTGGCATACCCAGACCCGCACCGGGCGCTCCGCCATCCTCCGCAAGCTCTATCCCGCGGGTGCCTACGTCGAGATCCACCCGGACGACGCCGGCCGGCTCGGCATCGCCGAAGGCATGCCTGTCACGCTTCGTTCCCGTCGTGGACAAATGACCGCCGCCGCCTATCTGGCACCGACCGTCCAGCCCGGCCACATGTTCCTGCCGATGCATTACCCCGAAGTGAACCGCCTGACTCACCCGTCCTTCGATCCGCACTCGCGGCAGCCGAACTACAAGGCCTGCGCCGTCTCGATCCACCTCGTCTGACTTCGCGACCGGATGGGCGACTCATACATCAAAGGTTCACCACAATAGCCGCAGCCCGTATTCCATGGCGGACCAATGCGAATCATGGGTGACAGCGATCAGCTTTTCCGTCCGGCATTGGCTGATCAGCAGGCGGTCAAATGGATCACCGTGAACCTGCGGCAGTGCGAATACCCCGGCCGCATGTCGATAGTTTACATTGAGCAAGGTGAAGCCATCTCGTTCGAGTCTTTGCTCCAAACCATTCTCGAATTCGTCCGGTGCCTTCAGCTTGCCCAGTCCGGCCTTAATCGCGATTTCCCAGATACTGACGACGCTCACGATTACCTCGTTGGCCGGATCCTCGATCGCCACAGCAGCGTCCTCCGAAAGTTCCGCGTCATCGCGCAAAAACCAAAGCAACGCACAGGTGTCGATCAGCAGTCTCATTGGTAGTCGGCGAAGTCCGACAGTGGCTGATTAAAATCCGGAGGAACGGGTCCGAATGCACTTTTCATCATGCCGCGCTTGCGTTGCTTGGCTACAGGCGGACACGGGCGCAGCTCGGCCATGCGTTGGCCATTCCGCGTGATGACGAAAACCTCGCCCGCCGCGGCCTCTCGCAGGATTTCGGAGAATCTCGACTTGGCCTCGTAGGCAGCTATCGTTTTCATAAAGAAAGCCTACATCGACCGGTCTGACCGGTCAACTTTCAAGGAACGCCATCAACCTCACACGCCGGGATGAGAAGGCAGGGAGTGGGCGGGATTAGAGATTTCTAATGTTTCGGGAGCGCTGGCATGCCCATTTCCCCCGCTCCCGGCCTTTTCCTTGACCGTCCCGGCGGGTCCCGTAGCGTCGCGCCGATTTTCCGAAGGCCATGAACATCCACGAATACCAGGCGAAGGAGCTCTTCGATCGATTCCAAGTCCCGAGCCCCAGAGGCAAGGTTGCATCCACCCCCGAAGAGGCTGCTGAAGCCGCGAAGGAATTCGCCGGTGCCAAGCTGGTCATCAAGGCCCAGGTCCACGCCGGTGGCCGCGGCAAGGGACACTTCAAGAACGGTTTCAAAGGCGGCGTCCACCTCATCGAGTCGCCGGAGCAGGCCGCCGAATACGCCGGCAAAATGCTCAACGAGACCCTCGTCACCGTCCAGACCGGCGAGGCCGGCCGCGTGGTGCGTAAGGTGATGGTTGCCGAAGCGGTCGACATCACCCACGAATACTACCTCGCCATCCTGATGGACCGCGGCACCTCCCGCCCGGTCATCGTCGCCTCGACCGCAGGCGGCATGAGCATCGAGGACGTCGCCCACGACTCCCCGGAAAAGATTGTCCGCCAGTTCGTCCACCCGCTGCTCGGACTTCAAGGCTACGAAGTGCGCAAGCTGACCGCCGCGCTCGGCCTGACCGGCGATATCGCCAAGCAGTTCGCCAAGCTCCTCGGCAACCTCTACAAGCTCTTCGTCTCGCTCGATTGCTCGATGCTTGAGATCAACCCGCTGGTCACCACGCCCGACGGTCGCGTGCTCGCCCTCGATGCCAAGTTCGGCTTCGACGACAACGCCCTCTTCCGCCATCCGGAAATCGTCGCGATGCGCGACAAAGAAGAGGAGGACCCGCGCGAGGTCGCCGCTTCCGAATACGACCTCAACTACATCGGCCTCGACGGCAACATCGCCTGCCTCGTCAACGGCGCCGGCCTCGCGATGGCCACCATGGACATCATCAAGCACTACGGCGGCGAACCGGCGAACTTCCTCGACGTGGGCGGCGGCGCTTCCAAGGAGCAGGTCACCGCGGCCTTCAAGATCATCCTCGCCGACCCGCAGGTGAAGGGCATCCTGATCAACATCTTCGGCGGCATCATGGACTGCAACGTGATCGCCGAAGGGGTGATCGCCGCCGCCAAGGAAACCGGCCTGCCGATCCCGCTGGTCGTCCGCCTCGAAGGCAACAACGTCGAAATGGGCAAGGCCACCCTCGACGCCTCCGGCCTCAACATCGTGTCCGCCACCACCATGGCCGACGGAGCCCAGAAGATCGTCGCCGCGGTGAGCTAACCCTACAAAAGCGATCCAGTCATGAGCGGCATCGGCATCAAGGATCTGGCCTTCGTCGGCTACGCGGTTAACGACATCGCGGAGTCGCGGAGATTCTACGGGGAAGTCCTCGGCCTCAAGGAGGGCATGGTCTTCGAGCACGAAGGCGTGGTCGGCTGGGTCGAATTCGAGACACCAACCGGCCAGACGCTCGCCATCACCACGGCGACCGAACAATGGCAGCCGAGCGAACACGGCGGCGGAGCCTGCTTCGAAGTCGAAGATCTGGAAGCCGCCGTTGCCGCCATCGAAAAAGCCGGCGCGAAGATCGCCCTTCCCATCCAGGATTACCCGATCTGCCGGATCGCCCTCGTCGCCGACCCGTCCGGCAACACGATCGCAATCCACCAGAAAAAGCCCAATCATCCCGACTGCTCCTCCCACTGATCACTGCTCACTGATCACTTTCCACTCCTTCCATTATGTCCATTCTCGTTGACGAAAACACCAAGCTCCTCGTCCAAGGCATCACCGGCAGCTTCGGTGCCCGCCACGCGCAGCTCTCCCTCGACTACGGCACCAAGCTCGTCGCCGGCGTGACTCCCGGCAAAGGCGGCCAGAAGTTCGCCGATGTCGTCCCGATCTTCGACACGGTCGACCAGGCCGTGCGCGAAACCGGTGCCACCGCCTCCGCCATCTTCGTCCCGCCGCCCTTCGCCGCCGACGCCATCCTCGAGGCCTTCGACGCCGGCGTGGAGCTGGTCGTCTGCATCACCGAAGGCATCCCGGTCATGGACATGATGCGGGTCAAGGAAGCCATCCGCGGCTCGAAGTCCCGCCTGATCGGCCCGAACTGCCCCGGCCTCGTCACTCCCGGCCGCGGCGAGAAGTCCCACGGCGGCTGCCGCATCGGCATCACCCCGGGCCAGATCTGCAAGCGCGGCAACGTCGGCGTGGTCTCCCGCTCCGGCACCCTGACCTACGAGGCGGTCTTCCAGCTCACCCAGCTCGGCTACGGCCAGAGCACGCTCGTCGGCATCGGCGGCGACCCGATCAACGGCACCAACCACCTCGAAGTGCTGGAAATGT
>JAYTLR010000119.1:0-15193 GCA_043729195.1 Akkermansia sp. | reverse complement strand
TCTGGAATCGCTGTGCGAGTGGGAGTGACCCGGGGAGCGCGGATTCGGCATATGGAGTGCTGCGGCAAGACGCAGCTTTGGCTTGAGGAGCGGACGGTCCGTTCCGCTGGCCACGGATTGCCTTTCACGCCGATCCGCAGTCGGCAAGGAGACGCGGACTTCACCCCAAGCCAAAGCGACGTCATGCCGTCGCACTCCAGAATGACCCGCTTCGGGCGCAGCTTGCAGGACCGTGGCAGCCAACGTTACAAGGCCGCCCGGCTGCGAGCGACCAGCGGCGAGTCCGGCAGCGACGCCCCCTTCAACCAGTGCACCCCCGCCGCGAGGAAGCGGTTCCGGAATGCCGGCGAGACGGCGTGAAAGTCTTCTAACAGCGCGCTACTGAACTTGTAGTCGTGCGAGTCCGTGCCCTTCAGATAAATCAGCCGCTGGGCTGCCGCGGCAAAGACCTTCGGGTCGCCGCTGGCATCCAGATAAGCCAACGTCCGCCGCGCCGCGCCCATCCGGTCGGCGGCCAGTCCGGCGAAGATTTCATCGACGCCCGGAGCCCCGCCCGACTCTCCGGCAAGCGGCTCGAAGGCATCGATTGCGACGCCGCCTTTGACCCCGGCGTCCTCGCGGAACAGCGGCAGGAAGGAAGCGCATTGCAGCATCAGGAAGCGCCGCGTTTCATCGTTGGCGGCATTGCGGAAAGAATAGTGAAGCGCGTTGGTCGTGGTGCAGGCGTGCAGCGAGATGATCCCCGGCTTCCGCATCAGCAGCTCGGCCGCGAACTGGAACATTGCATCCCAGACGGGCTGCGGGCCGCTGCCGGCATTGATCAGGGACACCACCTTCGCCGCGGTCTCATCCCAAGTTCCGCCGCGCAACGCGGCCAGCATTTCCGCCGCCACTTCCGGCCGGTTTTCGCCGCCGTTCCACGTCGCGCGGATCTCCTTGAGTCGCTCCAAATTTTTCCGCCCCGGCCGGTCGGCCAGTTCGTCACCCTCCGCCGGATTCTTCCCGTCGTGCGCCAGCAAGGCATAGGCCAGCGAACGCAGCACCGGCTCCGAATGCTGCCAGCCGATCGTCTGCAAGAGCCGCCAACTGTTGGCGACGTAGATCGCCTTGTGCCCGATGTCCCGGTAGTCCCGCGCGCCGTAGCGGCAGAACAAATCGAATGCCGCCTGCGTCGCGCCGCCCCGCGCCAGCCCCGCCGCCGCGCTGTCGGCACGGCCAAGGTCCCACGCATCCATCCCGGTCGCAAACGAAGCCGCCGCCCGGTCCGCGGCGGGCACCGAGGCTTCGAACACCGCCTCCATCGTCCAGTCGCCCTCCTTCACGTCCCGCGCCTGCGACGACTTGAACTGGTCGAGCGCCCAGAACAGCGGCAGCCAGCGGTCGGCATCCGGCGAATTCTGACTGGCGAGGTGGGCGGAATTCACCACCAGCACCGCGTGGAATTTGAAGCCGACCGGCCGCGGCTGGATGTTGCGGATCCCGGCCAGCAACACCGCGGTCAGGATTTCGCGGTAGCTCGTGCCGCCGCGGATCTTCATCCCGATTTCCTCTAACAAGCGTTCCCGAGAAGTCGTCTCAATCAAGCGCACCAGCGGCTCGATCTCCGGCAGAAAGCGCACCATCCCCGGATCGACCTTTGCTTCGTCCGCCGACAGCCGCGGCAAATGCGAGAGAAAGCCCAGCCCGCCAAGCGCGCCCGCGGCCATGAATCCCCGTCTTGTCCATTCCTCGTGCATCGCTTTTTCGATTCCCTACGACGGTGGCTCATCCCGCCTGCCGGTGCAAGGGAAGGCTTCGCACGGTCAAGGCCCGGCCGTCTGCACGATGCGGTAGAAGCCCCGTGGCCCGGCCGCCTCGTCATCGGTCCAGCCCATCCGTGACTCCGTCGCCTGCACCGGTCCGTGGACATCGCCCCACCCGTTGAGTCCGGCGCTGCGCTCCACTCGGTACCAAAGCCCCGGCACGGCTTCCCACGCGAGCACCGCGGTCGTGGCATCCGGTCGCGAAATCTCCGGGAACATCGCCTCGCCGGTGATACTACCATTCCAGTACTTCGGCACCAGCGCCCACACCTGGTTCCCGCATTGCGAGCCCACCACCCGCGCCGGCAGATCGTCCACCCGCGGATGGATCCCGCCCCAGCGGCGCGAGACACCAGCCTCGTCAGCGGCATCGAAATACGTCGCCCATTTCAAGTTCACCGTCACCGATGGCCCGTATTCGAACTCCAGGTAGCTGTTTGCCGCTGCGCTGAAGCCACCGCTTGCACCGGGAAAATACGGGCTCCCGGTGATCGCCGCGAGCACCTCCGCGGCCGCCCGGCTGAAGGTGCTGTGGCCCGACATGTAGCCCGGAAATGCCGGCGAGACGAAGGTCCGGTCCTGATAGGGAAACCAATCCACCCCCCGGATCCAGCGCGGCAGGCTGCGCTGCACCGTCGGATCCTCGGGCCGGCCCGGCCAGGTGAAAACCACCACTTCGCCGATCGCGAAGCCGCTCCCGTGGTGCACCCCGCCGGGCATCAGCGAGGTCGCCGTGACCACCTCCACCAGTCCCGGAACCAGCGGCAGGCCCTCCGGATGATAGCCCGGTAGTCCCGCATCCGATGACTGGCCCTGCAACGCCATGAAGCGGATCATCGAGATCGGCCGCGGCGAATCGTATTTCCGTTTCAGCGACCACGCCGCGCAGGCCGCATCGTGGGTGGCACCCGCCAGCGCGAAGTAGAGCTTCACGTCCCATTCGAGATCGCCCACCACCGGTCCGCTGCCGCCGATCTTTTTCTCCAGCAGCGCATCGCTCACCTGGTTGGCGATCTTGTGCCAATGGCCCGGCGGGGTTTCGGAGTCCGGTCCGTCCGCCCAGTATTCGGCCAGCACCCGCGTGTAGTCGCCGCGCGGCACCCACTCGGACGGATAGGGCAGACCCGTCGCCGGATTGAACGGATAACCGCTGCCGCTTTCGGTGCCCAACGGGTGGTTTCCCTGCGCCGCCGGTGAAATATCGATCAACTCCATCGATCCCAGCCCGCGGCTCTTCTGCAGCACGTCGAGCGCTTCCGCCCGATACGCGGCCGCCTGACCGCCCCGCAGTTTCGGCGGGCCACCGGGATCGATCCACGGCTGCGCCGGATCCACCCGGCGCAGGCTGAAGGGCCGCGCGTGCAACCAGGTCACGCCGACGAAGGGCTGCAAAAAGATCGGCCCCACCCCATTTTGCGCGAAGCCCTCGTCAAAGGTCAGCGGATGCCAGCGGTCCGGATCCGCCCCGGCCGGATAACCGCCGAGCGGCACGCCGTTCTCGATCACCTCGAATACCGGCTGGTTGTTCACGTAGCTGGGATCCCGGTAGCCCGCCGCCTGGCCGGAGCCATCGGCCAGTCCCCACGCCAGAATCGAAGCCGCGATCCGGTTCCCCAGCGCTCCCGGGCTGCTGCCGGTGGTGGTCGTGATGTCCTTGTCGTAGCCCAGCACCGCCAGCCGCGCGTCCAACGCGGGCAGCGTGAGATCCTTGTTCACCGAGTTCGCGAAACGGGCGCGCAGGATCCGGTAGGCGGCGTAGCTGACTGCCTCGCGCCGCGCCGCCTCGATGTCGGGCGCGATGGCCCGCTCGTGATGGATGTAGCCGATCGCCACCGCGTCATAGGCCGCCCAGGCATCGTACATCCCCGTGGCGACATGGAAAAGATTCCGCGCGTGAACCGGCGGGTGCGGCACGTCGATCCGGATCGCGGCGAGGTTCTCCTCGTTCCATTGCCGCGCCACGCTGGGCAGCGCACGGCACGGCAGGACGCAGCAAGCGAGCGCCACCAGGTGGCCGACCAGACGAAAGCACTTCATTCCGCCGCCCAAAGAACCAGAGCCCCGAAACGGCGGCGAGCCTGTTCTTCCCACCGCCTCGGGAAGCTTCCGATATCCCCATGGCAAATCCGGATTGGGGTTCCGAAATTGTCACTTGCGTCCCGGGAGTCGGACAACATCATGCGGACGTAAAACCCAAACCTCTATAACCTCCTGTGAAGTTCTTCCCTACCGTAATTACTTCGGCACTGGCCTCTTTTGCCGTCGCGAATGCCAACCTTGTCATCAGTGAAATCGACCTCGTCGCCAACAAGGTCGAGATCGTCAATACCGGCACGGGTTCGGTGAACATGGCCGGCTACCAGTGGTGCAATCTTTGGAAGGGAAGTAACGCCTACGTCGCCGTTTCCGCCGGTCAGATCGTCGCCTCGGAATCCACCGTCACGACGCTGAATCTCCCGGCCGGTGCCGTCGTGACCTTTCTTGTAGCCGGCAACACTGCCGGTAGCTTCATCACCGACCTCCAGGGCGAACTCGGACTCTACATCAACGGCAGCTTCGGCGCTTCCACTTCGATGGTCGATTATGTCTCGTGGGGCGGGGCTTCCACCGGGCGCGACAACGTGGCCCAAACGAAGGGAATCTGGGTGGACAACACCTCCGTCACCGTCACCGCCGCCGACATCACTGCCGCCCGCTCCATCCAGCTCGGTGCGGGCCTCGCGGGGAACGGCTTTGCCGACTATTCCCTGGCCGCGCCGAATCTTGGCGTCAACCAAGTCACCCCGCCGCCCGTGGTCACAACCGGCTCCGCCTCGGCCATCACTTCCACCGGGGCCACGCTTTCCGGCACGGTGAATGCCAAGGGCGCGAGCACCACGGTCACCTTTCAGTATGGCGAGACGCTTTCTTACGGGAGCACGGCCACCGCCAGCCCGTCGCCCGTCACCGGCAGCACCGACACGGCCGTCACCGCCGCCCTCGCCGGTCTGATCCCGGGGCGGACTTACAATTTCCGCGTCGTCGGCACGAGCGCCAACGGCACCGCCCCAGGTGCCAACCAGACCTTCTCCACCCCCGGCCCGCCGAGCGCCGCGACCGGTGCAGCAAGCGCCGTGACCAACAACAGCGCCACCCTTGCCGGCAACGTGACGGCCAATGGCGCGAGTACGACCGTGACCTTCGAATACGGCGAGACCATCGCCTACGGCAGCAGCGCCGCCGCAAGCCCCAGCCCGGTCAACGGCTCCACTTCCACCGCGGTCACCGCCGCTCTCAGCGGACTCGATCCAGGCGTCACCTATCACTACCGCGTGGTCGCCAGCAGCACGAACGGCACCACCCCGGGCGCCGACCAGACCTTCACCACCGCCGCACCCCCAGTCCCCACGACCGGCATCGCGTCGGGCATCACCTCGAACTCCGCCAGCGTGGCCGGCACGGTGAACGCGAAAGGCGCGAGCACCACCGTCACCATCGAGTATGGCGAGACCATCGCTTACGGCAGCAGCGTGGCCGCCACCCCATCGCCGGTCACGGGGCTCAGCCCGACCGCGATCAGCGGCCTGCTGACCGGGCTTGATCCGTCGAAGACCTACCACTTCCGCGTGGTCGCGACGAATGCCTACGGCACCATCCCCGGCAGCGATGGCACCTTTACCACCGCCGCGCCACCGACCGTCGCCCCTCTGAACATCACCGCCGTCAGCCGCAGCGGAAACACCCTCACCGTCGACTTCACCGGCCCGCCGAATACCCTGCCCGCCACCTGGCAGGTCAAGGGTTCCGCGACGCTCGCCAGCTTCCCGGACGACAAGACCGCGGACAGCACCATCAGCGAGACCCCGGCCGGGTCCGGCAGCTACCGCGCCCTCATCGACGTGACCGGCGAACCGGCGAGCTACTTCGTGCGTGTCGTGCTGCCCTGAGCCCCGCTCAGCCGAGCGCCTTCGACCATTCATCCGGCTTGAACCCGGCAAGGACCACTCCCTTGCCGGTGACGAACGGCCGCTTCACCAGATTCCCGTTCTTGGAAAGCATCGCCACCGCCTCGTCCGCAGTCATCGCGGGCAGCTTATCTTTCAAGCCCAGCTCGCGGTAATCTCCGCCGGACGTGTTGAACAAGGGCCGCAAGTCCCCGCCGAACACCGCCAGCGCCGCCTGCAACTCGGCGACCGTCGGCGGCGTCTCGCGGATCGCCTTCACCTCGTGCGGAATGCCGCGCTCCGTGAGCCACTTCAACGCCTTGCGGCAGGTATCGCAGCCCTTGTAGGCGTAAACGGAAATCATCCGGCGATGATGCCTCCCCCGGTCCGTCGCGCAAGGCCGAGCGCTCAGCCTGGAAGACATCACCACTCAATCCAGCGGCGGGATGCCGGCAAGGGCGTCCTCAAGGCGTGCTAGCGTGCCGTGGAGGGCGCACCAGTGCTCGATGTAGGCCATGTCGAGGGTCTCGGGGCCTTGCACGGCGAGCACGTCGCGAGCGTCGTCGAGGTCCTTCGACCGGCCCCAGCGGAGCTTTTGGACGACGACGTCCTCCGGTGCGGGGAGCCAGGTTTCGCGCTGGATTTGTGTGGAGAAAATGCGGCGGCGGCGGTGGAACTGCGACTGGACGAAAGGATCGTCGAAGAGTTCAAACAGTTCGACTTTGAAGGGCGGCTGGGCGGTGGATTCGCCAACAAGACGTTTTCCCCAGGTAAGGGTGTCGAACTGGATTTGCGCCTCGAATTGCACAACCCCAGCCAGCCTGCGAACCACGCGATCAATGGGATCTCCGGAGGCGAGGCTCAGAACGACATCCACGTCCTTGGTGGATCGGGGAATGCCGTAAAGTCCGTGTGCGAAGGCGCCCGTGAGCATGTGATCGACGCTCTCCTTCTCACAGGCATCAAGAACGGCGGCGGCGAGCTGCTCGATGGTCATAAAGCGGCGGCGGGACGGTGGTTTGCAAAGCGTCCTGCATCGTGGACCTGGCGGAGGCGGGCAAGTCGCTTGCGGACGATTTCCCAACCTTCCTTCTCATCGGTGATGCCGGCCTGCCACATGGCACCTTCGTGCATGCGGGTGAAGACGGTATTGGTCAGCTCGAAAACATCCGCCAGGCGTTCCTCGGGTGTCTGGCGGCGGGCGCGGAGGATTTTCTCCCGATAAATGGAGTCCTGCATCGCCTTGAGTTCGGCGGCGGCGAGGTCGGGATCGGGCGGTTGCATCGCTTCGGAAGGCTACGGACAATGGCACGGGGAATCAATGCCTAAGCCCGGGGTTCGTTGCCGGAACCTGGCTGTCGAAAGTCAAACAATCACCCGTTCAACGGGTGATCACCCCGCGATCTCTGCCGCTAACCTTGCCACCCCCGCCCCGCCGGGCAAGTCTGCCGGCCCGCCTGATGAAAGACCGACTGCTCGATGCCATCCGCGCCGAACTCCGCGCCCGCTTCGACCGCCTGACCCGTGCGGCGAAGGACGCCCACGCCGCCGCCACCGATCCCGGCAGCAAGGCGGAAAGCAAGTACGACACCCGTAGTTTGGAAGCCTCCTACCTCGCCGCCGGCCAGGCCCGCCAGCTCGACGACCTCGCCCGCGACCTCGGCCTCTTCGATGCCGTGACCCTGCCGGACTTCGGCATGGAGGATCCCGTCGACGCCGGCGCCCTGGTCGAGGCCGAACTCCACGGCGAAAGCACCTGGTTCCTTCTCGCCCCCGCCGCCGGTGGGCTGGAGATCACACACGACGACCTCGAAATCACCCTGCTCACCCCGGAAAGCGCCCTCTATCAGAAACTCCTCGGCCTCCGCGTGGGCGACCACCTCGACGACCCGCCGCTTTTCCTCAGCGAAGTCCGTTGAACTTTCCCCTTCCCAAGCCGCCTCGGGTCTTGCGTCTTGAGTCTCGAAGTCTTCTGTCTCTCCCCCGTATGACCACCGTCCTCGAGATCCTCGACAAAGGCACCGCCTACCTTGCCAAGAAGGACATCGAGGACGCCCGGCGGAACATGCAGATGCTGGTCGCCCACCAACTCAACTGCACGCGGATGGACCTCTACCTCCGCTTCGACCAGCCGCTGGAGGAAGACCAGCTCGCCCCGCTCCGCGATCTTCTCAAGCGCCGCGGCGACGGCGTGCCGCTCCAGCACCTGCTCGGCAGCGTTACCTTCCACCGCCGCGATTTCAAAACCGACGCCCGCGCCCTGATCCCGCGCCCCGAGACCGAGGAGCTCGCCGAGTGGCTGCTGAAAAACGTGAAACTCCCGGAAAACCCGCGCGTCCTCGACATGGGCTGCGGCTCCGGCGTGCTCGGCCTGACCCTCGCCGCCGATCTTCCCGGCTCGCAAGCCGTCCTCGCCGACCTCTCTCCCGACGCCCTCGACCTCGCCCGCGAAAACGCCGCACTGTTGGAAATTCCCAACGCCACCTTCGTCGAGAGCGACCTCTTTTCCGCCCTTGCCGGCCAGACCTTCGACCTCATCGTCGCCAATCTCCCTTACGTCCCGGAAATCGACCGGCCGACCCTTTCCAAGGAAGTCACCCACGACCCCGCCCTCGCTCTCTTCGGCGGCCCGGACGGCCTCGACCTCATCCGCCGCTTCGTCCCGGCGGCCAAGGACCACCTCGCCCCCGGCGGCTGGCTTGCCCTGGAAATCGGCATCGACCAGTCGGAGGAAGTCGAATCCCTCCTCCGCGCGGCCTCCCTGATCGACGTCTTGACCCTCAAGGACCTCTCCGGCATCCCCCGCTTCCCGGTGGGACGGAATGAGCCGTAGGTCGCTCATCCCCCAAAACAAATCCTTGGCGTCCTTGGCGTCTTGGCGGTTCAATCCCACTTCACACCTCAATGGACAAGCTCATCGTTCACGGCGGCACCCCGATCCACGGCGCCATCACCATTTCCGGCTCCAAAAACGCCTCGCTGCCGATCCTCGCCGCGACCCTGTTGACCGAGGAGGACTGCGTGATCCGCCGCGTCCCAGACGTGTCGGACACCAACTACATGGTGCAAATCCTCACCGCGCTGGGATCCGACGTGGAGCGATTCTCCGGCACTGTCCGCGTCACGGCCGCCGACATTTCCGACACCGCGGACTACGAGATCGTCCGCCGCATGCGGGCCTCGGTCTGCGTGATGGGCCCGCTGCTCGCCCGCAAGCGCCGCTGCGTCGTCGCCCTGCCCGGCGGCTGTGTCATCGGCGACCGCCCGGTCGACCTCCACATCCGCGGCCTCGAGGCGCTCGGCGCAAAGGCCAGCATCGAAGGCGGCAATGTCATCCTCACCGCGCCCGATGGCTTGAAAGGCGCGACCATCGACCTCTGCGGCAGCGCCGGCCCGACCGTGCTCGGCACCGACAACGTGATGATGGCCGCCACCCTCGCGGAAGGCATCACCACCATCACCTCCGCCGCCTGCGAACCGGAAGTCGTCGACCTCGCGGATTTCCTCAATGCAATGGGTGCCAAGATCCGCGGCGCCGGCACTCCGGTCATCACCATCGAGGGCGTCGAAAAGCTCAAGGGCTGCGTCCACAACGTCATCCCCGACCGGATCGAAGCCGGCACTTTCATGGTCGCCGCCGCGCTGGCCGGCGAAGGCGTGACCCTGCGCCGGATCCGCCACGAGCACCTGACCGCCGTGACCAACGCCCTCCGCAAGGCCGGCCACCAGGTCCACTTCAACGACGTCGGCGACGCCTGCACCGTCCACCGCGGTGACAACCCGATGCCCGCCAACATCATCACCGAGCCCTACCCCGGCTACCCGACCGACATGCAGGCCCAGATGACCGCGCTCTTCGCCACCACCCCGGGCACCAGCACCGTGGTCGATACCATTTTCCCGCAGCGCTTCATGCACTGCGCCGAGCTCAAGCGGATGGGTGCCGACATCCAGGTCAACGATGGCAAGGCGGTCATCAAAGGCGTCGCCCAACTCAGCGCCGCACCGGTCATGGCCAGCGACCTCCGCGCCTCCGCCGCCCTGGTCCTCGCAGCCCTCAACGCGAAAGGCTCCACCGAAATCCTCCGCCTCTACCACATCGACCGCGGCTACGAACACATCGACGAAAAACTCGCCGCCCTCGGCGCGAACGTCGAGAGGGTGCGGGAGTAGCCCCCGGTTCGCGGGTCCTCCCCCGGGAATTGCGATTGCCAGCGCCGGCAGAAGAAATTAGATGAATCTCCATCCATGAGATTGACCTATCTGCTCTCCGCGGCGATCGCGGTTACCCTGTTCTCATCCTGCGGTGGCATGATCAAGAAAGGAGCCATCATCAGCGGTCAGAAATACTATGACCAGGGTTCCTACGACAAGGCGCTCCGCCAATTGGCCCTTGCCGATTCCGACAACACCGAGGCGATGCTGCTGAAGGCCCGCTGCCACGAGGCGAAGGGTGAGAAGGACCTCGCAAGGGGCTACTACACCGTCCTCGTCAAGCAGCATCCCGACTCCGCCGAAGGCATCGTCGCCCAACAGAAGCTCCGCTGAACCGAAATCTCCAACCACCTATGAACCTGATCGCACGCACCGTCGCCGTCGTATCCGCCGCCTTCCTCGCCGCCTCGTGCAGCGCGACCCGGAACGCCAGCGTCTCCCAGCCATCCGTCATCAAAAGCGCCCGCTCGGCTTATGTCGTGAAGCCCGGCGATTCCAGCCGCGACGTCGAGGTCTTCCTCAAGGAGGCCTTCGCGAAGAAGGGTCTCCGCGCCCAGGCCGGCCCCCAGTCCGGAAAGGCCGCCGCCGACCTCCAGGTGACCTTCATCGACCGCTGGCACTGGGACATGACGATGTATCTCCGCACGCTCGACGTCTCGGTGATCGACAATCGCAGCGGCAAGGAAGTCGCCACCGCAATGTATCGCAACAGCGCGCTCCATGGTTATCCCGACCCGCGCAAGACCAGCGAGGAACTGGTGGATCTCATCTTCCAGAAGGCCAACTGACCCCCGGCCTCTTTCCTTCAAAAGGGCTCGCGGCGTTCCCGCGGGCCCTTTTTTCATGACGGGGACCACCTCAGCGCCGCCGCTTCAACAGGCCGAGCAATCCGATCCCCCCTAACAAAATCGCCGACGGCTCCGGCACCACAGGTAGAAGTCGTAGAGCTTCGAAGGATCGAGCCCGAAGTTCCTGCCCGACTTCGATACCACCTGGGTGTTGGTCGGCGAGGACAGGAAAACATAGTCCGACATCAGGTCTTCATAGGTCCTGGGTATTCCACCCATTTCCTGCTGCCCAGCCAGTTCCAGATAGCTCCCGTTGATCCCCAGCTCGATCCCGACTCCCGTCGAATCTCCGTCGGAATCGGTCAGGTTCAAAGCGGTGATCGTGGTCGTTCCGCTTCCCGTCACCCGGTTCCATTGAGCGCTCCCACCCGCTGGATCCGGAGCCGCAGCGAGGCCCTGGTAGATCGAGGTCGTCGATGACTCGTCAAAGTCGATGTTGATCACCTGGGCCGACACGGCCGCGGTCAACGCGAACGTCGTCGTTGCAAGGCGGAGCAGGAACTTCATGGCGAAGTGCGGATCGAACCTTCCGCTCTCCGGATGTTTAATAATTCCGTAGCGAATGGCAATCCACGCGATGCCGTCGCCCCCTCACCCCACCGAAGCCCGCACCAAGCGGGGCACGGGCGGCTCGCCCGTTTGGACGTTTCGGGGCCTTTGTTCTCGACCCGGGCGGGCCGCACGCGCCCTTCTTGACAGACCGCTCACCCCACCGAAGCCCGCACCAAGCGGGGCACGGGCGGCTCGCCCGTTTGGACGTTTCGGGGCCTTTTTCCCGGCGCGGGCGGGGCCGCCCGAGCCCCTCTTGCATCGACCCTCAGGCGACCGAAGCCCGCACCAGCGAGGGCCTCGCCGCCGGGATCGGCAGGTCTTCCGGCTGGAGATCGAGCCCTCGGACCGGCACGACCTTGTCGATCTCGTCCATGATATCCAGCTCCGGCCGGAAATCCGCCGCGTGATACGAGCTGCGCACCAGCGGGCCGCTCGCGACGTGGCGGAAGCCCTTGTCGAGCGCGATCTGCTTGAGTTCGTCGAACACCGCGGGCTCGATGTATTCCACCACCGGCAGGTGCCGCGGCGTCGGCCGCAAGTACTGCCCCATGGTCAGCACCGTCACGTCAGCCTCTAACAAATCGTCCATCGCCCGCAGCACCTCATCGCGCTGCTCGCCCAGTCCGAGCATGATGCCGCTCTTCGTCGCCACCTTGCCGGCCACCATCGCCTTGGCCTTCTTCAGCACCGCGAGGCTCCGATGATACTTGGCACGGGAGCGGACCAGCGGAGTCAGCCGCTCCACGGTCTCGAGGTTGTGGTTGAAGATGTGCGGCCGGGCATCCATCACCATTTGCAGGGCCCAGTCGCGGTCGTTGAAGTCGGGCACCAGCACCTCGATCACGATGCCCGGATTGACCGCACGCACCGCTTCGATCGTCTGTTGGAAATGCTCTGCGCCGCCGTCGCGAAGATCGTCGCGGGCCACCGCGGTGATCACCACGTGTCGCAATTTCATCCGTCGCGTCGCCTCGGCCACCCGGACCGGCTCGTCGGCTTCCAGCGCGTCGGGTTTCGCGGTCTTCACCGCGCAGAAGCCGCAGGCACGGGTGCATTTTTCGCCGGCGATCATGAAGGTCGCCGTGCCCTGACCCCAGCATTCCCACCGGTTCGGGCACTGGGCCTCTTCGCAGACGGTCACCAACTTGAGGTCGGTGATGAGCGACTTGGTCGACCAGAAGGCCGGGTTGTTCGGCAGTCGGACCTTGATCCAGGACGGTTTCCTGTCCTGGTGCAGGGCGGGATCCATCTTCATCTGGGGTCCGTGGCAGCCGCTCATTTCGGCGGGAAGCTAGGACGCCCGTCCCCGGGGGGAAAGGGGAATTTCTCGCCGCCTCCATGCAATGGCGGTTCCAGGGTCCCGCGCTGCGGCTTGGATCGGGGGCAGATTGCCGATTGATGATTTCTGATTGCCGATTTTTGATTTAAAACCCGCGACCCCGCCCCCTCTGGATCGAAAATCAAAAATCAGAAATCCTCAATCGACAATCATCAATCCTCTTCCCCTCAATCCTCCCCCCTTTCCATCCGCCGCCATCCCATTACGCTCCGCCCCATGCGACTCCGCCCCGTCCTATTCCTTCTGGCCGCCGGCATCCCGCTCGCCCTCGTCTCTTGCGGACTGCTCAAACTGCCCTTCCGCGTCGCCGGAGCGGTGGTCGAGGGCACCGCGGAAGCCGGCAAAATGATGGGCTCCGCGGCCGCCAAGCCCTTCGCCAAGACCCCCGAGGAGAAAGCCGAGGCCGCGAAGAAGAAGGCCGAGGAGGACAAAAAGAAGTTGGAGGAGAAGCGCACCAATCTCCGCGAAGGGACCAACCGCCACGCGGAAGGCCAGAAAAAAGCCGGTTCTGAAACCCCGGTCGAAACCCTGCCGGTCCCCGACGTCCCGCCCGTGCCCGAAGACTACCTCGACATCCCCGCCGACCCCAACGCCCTGCCGCCGCCGCCGGAGGGGTATTGAAGGATTCACCGTCTAATCCTTGTCCTTGTTCGGTTCGCGCCGAAAGTGCGCTTCAAGGCCGAAAGCCGACATCCACCTTTCCGCATCCTGATCATGCTGGTATCGCGAGAGACCGGCGGTGATGCATTCGACTTCAAACATGTCACCCGGGCATTCGTAGTCCAAGAACAAGCAGAATCCATCCCGGCCCAGATCAACTTCAAGCCCGAGACCATCGTCTTCGCGATAAACCCCATTCAGATTCTCACACGGAGAATTTGCGCTCCAAGGTCGAAGGATCGGATGTCCATGAAGTGAAATATCGACGGACGCCGCCTTCTCATCGAGTGGCCTTATTACAATTTCAAAGCCTGTGCGATTCACCCATTGACCTCGATAGTTCTCGATCCACGGAATGCACATAATTATCTGTAGAACGTATAGCTCATCCACGGCGGGAAGGGAAGCCCGAATTCAAAGAAGGACGTTGCCCGCCGTTGGATGGAGCGTCTTCCATGAGAAGGCAGTCAAATGCAAATTGAAGTTTACTTCAACACGAGTTCATTCGGGCGCTGGGGCTCATGCGGCTGGAGTTAAGTTTCCGATGAAGTTGCTCCCCCCGCTCCCCTGGGGGACGGGAGGGGAGAAGCCCCCGGACGGGGGTTGGGGGGCGAATCAACGCGGTCGAGCGTGCGTCCGCTCGGCGGGGTGTGGGGCGGCAGCCCCATGTGGGTTCCAGTGAAACAGGGAATCGGGCTTCCATTCGCACTTGTTCGGGACGGGGTGTTGTTCTGTTCCGGGTGCATGATTTGATTCAATGTTCCGTGTGGCTGGGAAAGGATGGGATGCTGCTATCTTGTTCGCGCACTCATCGCGCTGGGCTCCCTCGGTCCCATGTTCGACCGGGTGCAGCAGTTGCGGATCCATGCGGGCGATCTTGGCCAGCATGCGGGCGTCGTTCTTGTCGCTCTTGCGGTCGCTGGTGTAAATGGCGCGGACCTTGCGGGGATTTGCCAGAAATACTTCGTGGCCTAGGTCCGAGAGGAAGCGCTTGATCCACGGGCTGTGCGAGCCAACCTCGAAGGCGATTCGCGCACCAGGATACTTCTGAGAGAGCCGGCGCAGGCTCTCCCGATGGTTGGTGATGGTGCGCTCGTCGATGATCTCGCCGTCCTGATTGAGAACGCAGAGGGCGTGCTTCTTGTCGCCGAGATCAAGCCCGATGGTGATGAGTGGAATTTTGGTTGTCATGGCAGTGCGGAGCTTATCACAGCGCTCAAGCGCTGTTGCTCACTGCCTTCTCATCTAATCTTGTCGCCTTGTCTGATTTGTGCCACGATTCGGTCGGAGATTCCAAACATCCAAACCGCATTGCCAATCTGATCCCATTTATTGAAAACCGGGAGACGACCAGCTACGTTCTCTGCCATCCGAACAAATAGGATGTGCTTATGGCCATGCTCGATCATCGGTGCGGGAAACCATCCTTCGAAAAGAATATGCTCGATCACGCAATCTGCAGCGAGCAACTCGCTAGGATTGTGCCGCAGCCACAAAGTCTCATATCGGCGTCCGAGGGAAATATCCGCATAGGCATAAAGGGTGAATATCGCCGTCTCGCCTGATCTCTCCCGATCATTGTATCGCTCAACACACTCCCGAATCTCTGGAATAATGCGATCACCGCCTCTAAGTCTTTCAATTATCTTATCATCGAGATCCTGGATCAGCTCTTTACCCAGACGTCCGAATACCATGAGAAATTGTTGCTCGATGAGTGTATTAGTTTCGCTACGCATGGTTTAATTTCTTGGCGAGACTTTATGGCTGTGCCGAGTGTGCGAACCAGCCGGATTGAAGAAAGTTGGCGGTGTTGCCGCCGTTCATTCTCACGCGGGCCATTCCTTGCGACGG
>JAYTLR010000118.1:0-1974 GCA_043729195.1 Akkermansia sp. | reverse complement strand
TGCGCGGGCGATTGTCACGCTGCCCGCGGCCAAGGACTTCTATCACTCCCTGAGCTTCGGCTTGGACTACAAGCATTTCGAGGAAAACGTGCTCCTCGGCCTTACCGAGACACAGACTCCGATCACTTACTATCCCATCAGCCTCACCTACAACGCGAGTTGGGCGGCCAAGGGACGGCTCACCGAACTCAACGGCGGCGTGGTCTTCCACATCCGCGGCACCGGGAGCAAACAAGAGGAGTTCGACGCGAAGCGGTTCAATGCGGACGGCAGTTTCTTCTACTTCCGCGGCGACCTGTCGCACACCCAGGATCTGCCCGCCGGCTTCCAGCTCTACGGGAAGGTGCAGGGGCAGGCTGCCGGGCAGCCGCTGCTCAACAGCGAGCAATTCAGCGGCGGCGGACTTTCCTCCGCGCGTGGCTATCGGGAGTCCGAAGCCGTCGGCGACAGCGCGATCTTCGGCACGCTGGAACTGCACAGTCCGTCCTTGAGCGCACTGGTCGGGGAGAAAGTAATCAACGAATGGCGGGTCTATGTCTTCGGCGACGCCGGCCTCCTGCGCTTGAACCAACCTTTGCCCGAGCAGGACTCCCGTTTCGAGTTGGCGAGCTACGGCGTGGGAAGCCGCTTGAAGGTGCTGCAGCATTTCAATGGCTCGATCGACGCCGGTTTCCCGTTGATCAGCGCGGGGCAGACGCTCGCGGACGACCTGCTGATTACCTTCCGCGTCTGGGGGGAATTTTAACTCACTCGATAACTATCCATGACCATCTCGAACCCACGCGGAACCATCCCCCATCTCATCTGGCTCCTATGCGCCTGGCTGACCCTGTTGTCCTCCAGCCACGCGGCGGACACTTCTTCCTGGTGGAATCCCGAATGGACGATCCGGAAAAAGATCACCGTGGACACGACGGCCACGGGAGGTGCGATCACCGAACCGATCGGAACCGCGCTCGTCCTGATCCGGCTCCACGATGGCAATTTCCAGTTCCTCTCTGGCAAGCCTGAAGGTGACGATCTGCGTTTCGTTGCCGCCGACGACAAGACATTGCTTCCCTATCACATCGAGAAATTTGATTCGCTCCTCAACGAGGCGTTCATCTGGGTGAAGGTGCCGGACGTGAAGCCAGTGGCCCAGACCACTTTCTGGCTCTACTACGGCAACCTCAACGACACCGCTGCGAAGGTCAGTGACACCAAAGCCAGCATCAATGCGGACACCGTGGCGCTCTATCATTTCGGGGAAAAGGGGGCGCCGGCCAGCGATGCCACAGGCAATGGCAACAACGCGGCAAAGGCGGGCGTGCCGGTCGAGGGTTCTCTCATCGGCGGAGGGCTGCGCTTTACCGGGCAAAACCCCGTCACGATCCCCGCCTCGCCGACGCTTGCGTGGACCCCGATCAGCGCGGTCACGTGGTCGGCCTGGATCAAGCCCGCGTCGCTGGCTCCGAACGCGGTGCTCTTCAGCCGGACCGAAGGCGACAATTTCTTCCGCATCGGCGCCGACGACGGCGTGCCCTTCGTCGAGGTAAAGAGCGCCGCCGGCACCCAGCGCACACCCGTGGGGACGCCGCTCGTGGTCGGCGCCTGGCGGCACTTGGCGGTCGTCGCCACCGGGTCGCAGATCAGCCTTTTCCTCGACGGCGAGTCCTATGCCACGCTGGCCGCCGCGCTCCCTGCGCTCAACAGCCCATCGCTGCTCGGCGGCGATGCCGCCGAGGGTGCGGTAGGGTTCAGCGGTGAACTCGACGAACTGGAGATTGCCAAAGTCGTGCGGACCCCCGGCGCACTCAAGCTGGCGGCCATCTGCGAAGGCACCAGTGACAAGGCGGCGAAGACCCTCGCGGTCGGTGCCGAAGAAGCGTCCGAGCATGGCTCCGAGGGGGAGCTGGCGAAGCATCTTTCGCTGATTACGGACATCTCCAAGTCGCTGACCTTCGATGGCTGGGTGGTCGTCGTCCTGTGCATCCT
>JAYTLR010000117.1:0-30967 GCA_043729195.1 Akkermansia sp. | reverse complement strand
TGGGGATGGCCCGGTTAGGTGTCTTGAGTTGATCCGATGAATCCCGATTTCCCCACCCGCGTGGGGATGGCCCGCTTTTGCATTCTCTCAATCGGTGAGTGTTACCGATTTCCCCACCCGCGTGGGGATGGCCCGGCTGATCGACCCGCGACTCTCCGCGCAATCACTCGGGCGACTTTTGGCGTTTACTACCATAGACGAGGATCCAGGTCGCGTATACCCGTCGTTGTTCGAAAACCCATCACCGCCGCAAAACTCGACACGGGCGGCGCCGTTTCCAGCCACCGTCCAACCCATGAATCCTTTCCGTTTGCTCGCCTCCATCCTGAGCTTTGCGTTTATGGCAGCGCTCGTTCCGCCCGCCGCCGCGCAAGTGAAAAGTGGCGAGTGGGTTTATCCATCGCCCACCGGCAATCTGCTCTACCAACTTGACGAGCGCGGTCAGCGCATCACGGACTATTCGCAATGCGGCTATCGCGGCGGTGCCGAAACGCTGCCGGATGTCACCGCTTTGATTCCGCAGGCGCGCTGGGTCTATGTGAGCCCGGCCGATGGGGATGACACCGCGCTCATCCAAGCAGCGATCGACGCCGTGGAGGCCATGACCCCGGATGCAAATGGCTGGCGCGGCGTAGTTTTCCTCAATGCCGGCGAATACCAACTTGCCAGCACGATCACGATGGATGCGGGCGGCGTCGTTTTGAAAGGCGCGGGGGATTCCCCGACCACCGGCACGCGGTTGCGAGCGACCGATGCGCGAAACTATAATGTCATCAACATCAATGGGCCCGGCAGCCGCACGACCGTTAGCGGAACGACCCGCAATTTTACCCAGAAACTCGTACCCGCCGGTGCGCGTAGCTTTGAAGTCGATAGCACGGAAGGACTGGCCGTGGGCCACACGGTGATCGTGAGGCGGCCCAGCACCACCGAGTGGATTGTGGAAATGGACATGGATCAACTCGGTCCGCCTCCGGTCGTGCCTTGGACCGCCGGAGGGCAGACCCTGAGCTTCGACCGCGTCATCACCCGTATCGAGGGAAACTGGATCACCGTGGACGTGCCGCTGCCCCAGACTTTCGAGGCCATCTACGGCGGCGGACTCATTTTTCGCTACACATGGACGCGAATCGAGCAGGTCGGCATCGAGGATCTTTACGGCTTCTGTGATTACGTCAGCCCCACGGATGAACTTCACTCGTGGAAATTCATCCAGATCAACGATGTCGAAAATTGCTGGGTGCGGAACATCACCGCCCAGTATTTCGCCTACTCCGCGGTCAGCGCGGGCAGCGGCACGAAATGGCTGACCGTCGCCGACTCGCAATGCCTCGACCCGATCTCGGAGATCACCGGCGGGCGGCGATACTCGTTTAACAACGACGGGGCGGAATGCACGCTCTTCGTTAACAACTACGCCCGCGGCGGCCGGCATGATTTTGTCTTCGGCGCGAGCGTGAAGGGGCCGAACGTGTTTGTTCACAGCAGCACCGGGAACACGACGTATTCCGACTCCGGCCCGCATCACCGGTGGGCCGTCGGAGGCTTGTTCGACTGCCTCAAAATCCTTCAGGAACTCAATGTCCAGAACCGCGGCAACAGTGGCACCGGCCACGGTTGGGCGGGCGGCTACATGGCGGTGTGGAACAGCCAGGCCCAGCGTTTCCGCGTGCGGAATCCGCCCACGGCCCGCAACTGGCTGGTGGGTTCCATCGGGACGATTTCGCCGAGCGTGGATCCGGTCGGCGCGGACCCGGAGGGCACCTATGAGAGCAGCGGCCCTTCCGGCACGGGTAAGCCGGTGTTTCCCCGCAGCCTCTACTACGGCCAACTCCAGCAACGACTGAAGGGGCCGAGCTCGGAATTCCGGGAAGTCTGGATCGGCGATGTGGATCAACACTCCAGCACGGGCGGCACCGGTGAGGGCGTGGCGGTGGATCCCGGCTGGCTCGCGCAAGTGCAGGCCATCGACGCCACCCCGGCGGATGCGCTTTTCGACAAACTCACGGGCAACCGGCGCATGGCATTTACCTGTGACTTCACTCTCGATCCCGGCGACACCGTCGTGGCCGCGTCGCTCACCGTGAGCTTGCGCGCGATCGGGGCAAACTCCGGCACCGACGACCTGCGCCTCGACGCGGCCGGCAGTCCGCAGTCGTTTTCCAGCCTCGGCTGGACGCCCATTTCCACCACCGCGCCGACCGTCCGCACCGTCGAGGTCAGCCCCGCGCTGCTCGCCGATGGCCGATTGAACGTCGCCGTCGGAAATGACAGCGTGGTGGATTTCGCAGTACTTCATTTGCAGGTGCAAAAAACGCCGCCTGCCACGAACACCGTCACGCTTTCGCCGGTCGCGGACGCCCACGTGCTGCGGTCGAGCGCGAGCACCAATTTCGGCAGCGCCACCACCATGGACACGAACGAAATCGACGGCAGCAGCGTGAATCGTGAAACATTCCTGCGCTGGCAGCTCGGTGCCCAAAGCGGCCGGTTGATCGATGCGCGGGTGCGTCTGACCGTCCTGTCCACCGGTCAGGACGGCAATGAAAACTGCGCCACCTTCATCCCCACCGACACCTGGAGCGAGACCACGCTCACATACAACAACCGGCCGGCCGCGATTCAGAAGCACTTCGCGCAGTGGCTCCCGGTCGCGGGACAGTCGATCGAGTTCAACGTCACGCCGCAGGTGGCGGAGGCGCTGATTTCCGATGGAAAACTCTCCCTGCGCGTCGGCTCCACCGGCAGCTACGGCACCAACGGCAATGTCACGTATGCGTCGCGGGAAAACAGCGTCGCCGCGAATCGGCCGCAGCTCATCCTCACCTACGGATTTTTCCCGCCCGAGGTTTCGATCACCAGTCCTGCGGATGGCACCTTCATCGCCAGCGCGGGCGCGCTGACGATCACCGCGGACGCGCAGCCGACCGATGGCGCGATCACCAGCGTGGCCTTTTACGATGGTGCCACGCTGCTCGGCACCGCGACCAGCGCGCCCTATCAGGTCACGGCCAGTTTCAGCGGCGGCACGCATCTCCTCACCGTCGTGGCCACGGATGCGAACGGGCTGAGCACGACGAGTGCCGTCACCCGCATCGAGGTTGCCTTGCCGACGAGCGCTGTGAGCATCGTATCGCCGGGTGCGGGCGGCGTGACCTTGAGCGACGTGGACACGCGGTTGCGGGTGACGGCGCTGTCCACATCGAGCGACCCCGATTTTCCACCGAGCGTGCTGTGGTCAAAGGTCTCCGGGCCGGGCGACGTCACCTTCGCAAACCCGGCGAGCGGCGACACGACCGCGCTATTCTCCGCGTCCGGAAGCTACTTGCTGCAATGCCAAGCCACCGTCGGAACGAGTGTCAGCCTGGCGCGCATCGCCGTGGCCGTGGACGCGCCGCTCACCGTCACGCTGCGCCAGGGGGAAAACGGCTACAGTCATGGGGCCACGTTCATTCGCGGCGATAGCACGAGTTGGAACTCCGGCGCACGCGATCAATTCCTCGTCGGGCGCGTGAACAATCAGCCGTTGCGTGCGCTGTTTTCCTTCGACCTCCCGCAGCTTGACCCCACGTCGGTGATTCAAAGCGCGAGCCTCGACCTGTGGACGATTTCAACCGCGGGCGTCGGCACCGTGGGCGCGGTGCAACTGCGCTCGCTGAACGCCACGCCCGTCGAAGGAACCGGCGACGGCATCAGCGCGACAAACGGCGCGGGCACGGGCGCGACATGGCTCTCGCGCACGGGCAGCGTCGCGTGGACGAGCCCTGGCGGCGATTTCGGTGCGACGGTGCTTTCGAGCGTCGCGGGCTACGATGCGACGGTGCCGCTGGCGCAGAAAACATTCGGATCCTCCGCCAGCTTCGTCTCCGCCGCGCAGGCAGCGGTGAATGCGGGAACACCGCTGAATTTCCTCGCGCTCTCGCCCACCACGGAAGCCGGCTCGAGCAACTCCTACAGCCGCCTCTGCTCGGATGATGTCAGCACGGAGGCCCAGCGGCCTCGGCTCACGCTCACGTTCGTCGGCAACTTCGCGCCGTCGCTCTCAGCGACCATCCCGCCCGTGGTGACGCGCGGCGTCCCTGCCGCGCTCGGCGGCAGCGTGAGTGTAGCGACCGGCAGCGTCTGGTCCCGGCTCAGTGGCCCCGGCGAGGTCACTTTCGCCGATGCGACGGTGCCGGGGACGAGCGCCATTTTTTCCCAGCCCGGCAGCTACCTGCTGCTCTTCACGGCCAGCAACAGCCGTGCGGAAGCGAGCCGCATCTTCAGCGTCAATGTGCTCTCCCATCTTGAGGCGTGGCGTTTCACCCACTTCGGATCGACGGCCAACGCGGGCAGCGCCGCCGACCTGAACGACGGGAACGGCGATGGCGAAATGAACCTCATGGAGTTTGCCACCTCGCAGAATCCGAATGTTGAGACGCGCGTCATTACAGGCCTCGTGCGAATGGATTCGATGTTTGACTTCACTTACCCGCGCGGGCTCGCCGCGATGAGCGACGGCATGACGTTCACCGTCGAGTGGAGCGACACGCTTGCCCCCGCGAGCTGGAGCAGCGCGGGCGTGACCGAGCAAATCCTGACCGACAATGGCACCGTGCAACAAATCAAAGCCAGCGTCCCCGCCGGAAGCGGCGACCGGCGATTCGTCCGCCTCAAAGTCAATTGACGGCGCATCGCCCGAAGTGCTGAAGCAAGAACAGTCGCGCATCAGCAGGCAGGGCACGCGCGTGCAGTTCCGCGACATGCTATCGGGCCTCGGATGAGTCGCAGGGCTCTATCGCACTTTCCGCGCAGTGGCTTCGGCATCCTGCCGCGAGCCGTATGGTTACCTTTCCTTGGCAAGCACCCAAAAGTGGATTGCTCAATTCCTAGCTGCGAAACGGGTTGATGATCGTGATCCCCTGGATTATCTGACCATTGGCGAGATCTTCGGAGATGAGTTCGGTGCATTTGGCCGTGGAGGCGCTGGCGACGATCAGGCCTTCCCAGAAAGAGATCGTATGGAGGATGGAGCAATCGACTCCTTCCTCGATGATCCCCGGCGTGACCTGAACGATGTCGAAAACGAGGAAGTCCCGCAGGTGTTGACGGGCGTGGTGCGGCTGGATTCCGAGTTTCCGGGTGGCCGCTGAGAAGTATTCCTGAAGAACTTGGGTGGAGATGACTCCCGTCCGCTCCTTGGCATGTCGGGCGATCAATCCGAGGGCTATTTCCTGTTTGGCCGGATCAGCACGGTCCACCGAATAAATGAGGACATTGGTATCGATAAAACTCCGGCAGGCCATGCTTCAATGGCGGTGGAGTTCTTCCCGGGTGAATTGGACGCCTTTGGAGTCGCCCGAAGATAGCCAAAGGCGCTCGATCATTGAGTCGACCGAAGCATCGGGATTTGAGACAGCATCCACCAGCAGCTTGCGAACCAAGGAGTTTAAACTGGTTCCTCTCGCTCGGGCATAGCTGCGTCCGCGTTTGAGTAGCTCGTCGTCGATGGAAAGGGTGATGTTTGCCATTAACACAGGCTATGTGCGCACGGGTTGTTGGTCAACCCATTGGAAAGGGTCGTTGGGAAGGGGTTGAGAATCCGTGCAACGAAGGTGCTGAAGCAAGAACAGTCGCATCAGCAAGTGGCAGGGCACGCGGGTGCAGCTCCGTGACATGCTGGCGGGGCCTCCGATGAGGCCTTGCCACACGCGCCGGGACTCCTAGTCTCGCTGTGACGCACCGGGGGGATGTCGGAACTGATCAATATCGATGGAATCGGCACGGATGAGGCCGAATTGCTCGTGGCCACTGGCTGGACGGATGTTCATGCCCTGGCACGGGCGGACGTCGATGTCCTGCTGCGCGAGATTTCGGCGGCCAACGAGATGCTGAAAATCGTCCCGCGCACGCCGGAGCGGAAGAAAGTGGCGCGTTGGGTGGCTTCCGCCGGCCGCCTGCTGGATCCAGCCGCGGCCGGAAGTCCGGTCACGCGGGCCGCGAGGTCCCGCCCGGCTGTGGAGCCAGCTACCACGGCGCCTTATGGGGTTGCTGCCAAGTCCAAGCGCCCCGCTCTCGCAAAGGCGGGGGATCCCGTTGTCCCGGTGAAGCGCACAGGACAGGCATCCGCGCCGCCCGAGGTCGGATCTGCGGATCGAGCGGTGGATCGCCTGCCCGAGGATGCCGGCGAGGTGGCGCTGAAAGCTCTTTCCGGGCCGGTCAATTTCGAAGCGGAGCCGGATGTTGCCGAGATGCTGGCGGTGGCTCCTTTCGCCCTGCCGATCCCGGCGCGGATGTTGGCCGAGAAGGGGATCGAGCCGTCGGAGATCGCGGTGGCCCCCGTGCTCAACCGGGCTTTCGGCGACTTGGAAGTGCGGGTGGTGATCGAGAAGCCGCCACGCAAGGATTTGCCCGTGGCCGTGGGCGGAAGCCGCCGTGCCACGGCCATTTCGTCTGTCCAGGTTGCGGACGTCGGATTTTCCAGTGGGCGCCGCCGGATCGACACCGCCAAGGTCCGGACCACCGAGGAAGCGCAGGGCGATGCCCCACCGGTCCGCGTGGCGCCAGCTAAACCCGGCCCGGAGGATGAACGGATCGCATTGTTGCGCGCCCCGCTGCCGGAGACAAACGCCGGCCGCAAGCCCGGCTCGCCCTTCTACATTCGCGGCGTATTGCACGACCGCCCTTACATGGTTTGGTTCGGCGGTCTCTTCCTCGTCATCCTGCAAATCTGCGTGCCGCTGTCAGTCGTCGCCGCTCCCTTGCTGATCCTTTCCGACCAGATGCCCGTGGACTTCGCCTGGGTGCCTCATTGGATTATCGTTTTTCCAATCTCGTTGCTGGTTCTGGGCATCCTGTATGCCTTGGTAAGTAGCCGTGCGAAGTGCCGGGTTTGTGCCCAGCGGATGTATGTCCCGAAGCAATGCCTGAAAAACAAGAAGGCCCACCACCTCCCGCTCTTCGGCTACGTCGGCGCGGTCGCGATGCATGTCATCGCCTTCCGCTGGTACAACTGCACGTTTTGCGGCACTTCGATCCGGATCAAGAAATAGCGACTGCCGCGTGGTGGGGAAGGCGGACGGTGAAGACCGTTTCGGCGTCTGCCGAGCGAAAGCTGATGGCACCGCCGTGGGCATTGGCGATTTCGCGGGCGACATAGAGGCCGAGGCCGATGCTGCCGGCGGGGCGGTTGGAGTCGGGGGTCGTGTTCCGCAACATCGGCTCGAAGATCAAGGCTCCGGATTGCTCCGGAATGGTGGCCCCCTGGTTGTGGACCGTCAGGATGATTTCGTCGCCCTGTGCTTCGGCTCTCAGGAAGACGGGAGTAGCCTCCCCGCCGTGTTGCACGGCGTTGCCCAGCAGGTTGGAGAGCATTTGCCGGAGGCGCTGGGCGTCCCACATCCCACTCAAGTCGCCCTTGCATTCGAGATGGAAGCTCTGGGAAGGATGGACTGCCGCCATCTCGTCCAGCACCTCTTGGCACAAGGACTGCAAATCCATCGGGGCGGGAGTGACGATCATCTTCGCGCCCAGCCGGGTTCCCGTGAAGTCGAGCAGGTCGCCAATCATCCGTCCCATCGCGTTGCCGCTGGCCGCGATGGTCGAGGCCATCTTGAGGGACTCGGGATCGAGCTTGCCGGAGCGCGATAACAACTCGGCCAGCAGGGTTACCGCGTGCAGCGGGTTGCGGAGATCGTGGCCGAGGATCCCGAGGAATACTTCGCGGGAATGCTCGACGCGCCGGGTGAAGCTTACGATCGACTCGGTCAACAACTGGTCGATCGCCTCGTTGAAACGGGTCATGTCTTCCAGTTGCCAGGGTGCTGATTCCGGGACCCGCTGTTTCCAGAGCTTGAGCACACTGGCCCGCAGAGCCCGGTATTCGGCCACCAGTTCCTCCAGGTCGAAACCCGAATTCACCCGGCTGATCGCGTGCTTGTCGGAAGCGGTATCCACCCGATCGCTGGGAGGCCCCCCGTCGCCGTTGCCTTTGGACTTTGCAATCTGCTGCGCGGAAGTCTGTGCCGAGCTCATGTCGCGGGCCACGGCCACCAGCATGTCCTCGGCATGATCCCGCACGATGCGTGGACTCGCCTGAGCCCCGGGCCAGATACTCCGCGCGAAGACTTCCCACTCTCCCAGGATTGGCTCCAAGTTCGTCAGGATGAAATCATGAAGTCGCATCGGCGCCGGTAAATGTCAGGTAGGTCGCGGTTTACAACGCAATTGTTTTCCCCGGATCGAGTTCGTTTCGGACGGTGTGGGTGCGGTGAGGGGAAATTGGCGGAGTGGCGTCGGCGGGGGGCTTGCAGCCGACTCACGAAGAGGCTCGCGGGCTTTAACGCAAGGGTTGCGCGGCAGGTCGGGAAGCGGCGAGAGTCCGGCCCATGGGGCGAAGTCGATTTGCGTATGCGGGATGGGTGGTGGTGGTGATCGCCGTGGGGCTGGCGTCGCGGTCGTCGCGGGCGGCCTTCTTGCCGGCCTTTGTCACGGACTATGCCGGCGACACGCTGTGGGCCTTGATGGTGTTCCTCGGCCTCGGCTTGGTGTTCTCGAATGCGCGGACCGGGGTGCTGGCGGGAGCGGCGCTGGGGATCGCGTTCGCGGTCGAGTTCAGCCAGCTTTGGGAGGTGGATTGGCTGAACCAGATCCGTGCGACCCGTGCCGGGGCGCTGGTGCTGGGAAAGGGCTGGGTGGCGACGGATTTGCTATGCTATGCCGTCGGGGTGGGGATCGGGGTGTTGGGGGAGGCGGGGGTAAGAAAGTGCCGAGTGATCAGTGATCAGTGATCAGTGATCAGTGATCACTGATCAGTGGAAGAGGGGCGCGATGGGTTCGAATCCTGAAAGTGCCGTGCCGTGGTTTCTTGGGATCACTCGCGGTTCTTGGTGTCGATGACGATGGTGACGGGGCCGTCGTTGACGAGGGCGACTTGCATGTCGGCGCCGAAGCGGCCGCGGCCGACGGGCTTGGCGAGTTCTTGCTCAAGGGCCGTGCAGAAGTTCCGGTAAAGCGGCTCGGAAATTTCCGGGCGGGCGGCGCGGATGAAGGAGGGGCGGTTGCCCTTCTTCGTCGAGGCGTGGAGGGTGAACTGGCTGACCACGATGACGTCGCCGCTGGTGTCGGTGAGCGCGAGATTCATCAGCCCGGCCTCGTCGGGGAAGATCCTCATGTGAGCGATCTTCGGGGCCAGCCAGGCGAGGTCGTCCGGGCCGTCGCCGTCCTCGATCCCCAGCAAGACCACCAGGCCGGAGCCGATGGCGGCAACGGTTTCCCCGGCGATGGCGACGGAGGCGGAAGAGACGCGTTGGAGGATGGCGCGCATGGTGGAGTCGGTGAGTCGGTGAGTCGGTGAGTCGGTAAAGTTAGTATGTCAGTATGTCAGTGTGTCAGTGCGCCAGTGGCCGAGGCTCGGGCGTCATCGGGCTTTCGATCCCGACAGGGATCCCAGCACCAGTAGCCGGGGGGGCGAGCGAAGCGACTACCCCCGGATTTAAGCGTTGCCGGTATCCTGGCTCCCCGGAGGGGTGCCAGCCGTCGTTGACGTCGCGTGAAGTGCGGCCCGGCTGCGATCCCTCCCGGGATCGAAGAATTTTTTCAAGGTGCGACCCTACCGGGGGTGGTCGCTGCGCTCTACCCCCGGCTACTTGCGCTTTGATCCCTCTTGGGATCATAACACCGAACCACCGAACCACCGAACCACCGAACCACCGGCACTAGTAAACCGGCACGGACGGATCCACCTCCGCCGACCAGCGGTCGATGCCGCCGGACATGGACCAGACCTGGTTGTGGCCGCGGGAGCGCCAGTGGTTGGTGGCGCGGAGCGAACGCATGCCGTGATGGCAGTATATGATGGCGGGGATTTCGGGCAGGGGAGCGGTGCCGAAGGTGGAGAGCGGGACGAGGCGGGCGCCTTCGATGCGGTTGAAGCGCCACTCGTCGTCTTCGCGGCAGTCGATAAGGGCGATTTCTCCACGGGCGATGGCCGGGAGCAACTCGCAGACGCGGGCGGGCGATATCTCCATGCCCGCCTCAGGATCCGGCAGGAACCCGTTCATCGCTCGACGATAACCGGGGTTCCGATCGAGGTATTTTCGAAAAACTTCCGGGCCATCTTGTCGGGCATCCGGACGCAGCCGTGGGATGCGGCGTAGCCGGGCAGATAGCCGGTGTGCATGCCGATGGCGGGGGCGAAGTTCATGTAGTTGGACATCGGTGCTCCCTCGTAGTAGCAGCCGGGAGGGACCGGCTCGTTGTGGGCTTCGGCATCGTCATCGACGATGCGGTCGGTGCCCTTTTCCTTGAAGACACCGTAGCTGGAGGAGCGGTGGTCTTTGATCTTCTTGTTGACCTTGTAGTTGCCGGACGGGGTGCCGCGTCCTTCGGTCCCGGTGGAAATGCGGGACACTCCGGCGAGTTCGCCGCCTTTGTAAAAGAAGGCCTTCTGTTGGGTGAGATTGATCCGGATGGAAGCCGGGCCGCTCAGGTGGTCGCCGTCCCAATAAGAAACGTCGTCGGGAATCGGGCTGGATTTCCAGTCGTGCTCGCGCTTGCCGTCGAATCCCGCGAGGTAGCGGGACTCGCCGCGCATGTTGGCCATGGTGCCATCGATTCCGGTGCAGGAAGCGGCGAGCAGGGAAAGCAGCGCGGCGGATATGTGGAAGGCTTTCATGGTGTTTCGGATGCGCGGATTATTAAGCCCTCTGCGGCCGGGGGTCAAGGGTGGGGAAAATTGGGTAGTTGGGTAATTGGGAGATTGGGATATTGGGAGATTGGGTTTCGATCCCGGAGGGATCACATCACCGGTAGCCGGGGGTCGAGCGACAGCGACTACCCCCGGACCCGCCGGACCTCCGACCATCTTTCGATCCCGGGAGGGATCGCAGCAGCGCCGCTTGGGGGCAGACGAACGAAGAATTGAATCCGGCTGGCATCCCTGCCGGGAAGCCCCTCGTTGTGACGACAAGATCCGGGGGTGTCGCTCGTGCCTCGCTAACCCCCGGCTACTTGGGCTTTGATCCCGCCGGGATCATCCCAAACGAAGATCAGCCATCTCCCATCTCCCATCTCCGGCGGGAATTCGCGGGCTCAGTCGTCACCGAAGAGGTCGACGGCGAGGCGGCGAACGGTCTCGCTGCCGAGAACGAAGGCGTGGGGATCCTGGTCGACCCGGCCATAAAAGATGAGGTTGTCGGGGCGATCGCTGGCGGGGGCGAGCTGGAGGACGCGCCGGGAAAATCCCGATTCATCTCCCTTGTCATCGAAGGTTCTCACGGAGAGGGAAAACGTCAGCGCCGGCTTCATCAGGGCGGCGCGGGCGGTCGCGTCGTCGGGGGCGAGCCAGGTTTCGCCTTCGAGGTCGACCAGCAGGGTGACCAGGCGGTTGGCGCGGTCGGTGGCGAGTTCGCTGCTACGGTCGATGCCGTTTTCGCGGGCGGACCAGGAGTCGGCGACATAACTGTATCCTATCTCCAGCGGTGGGCGGCCCTCCATGATGCGGATGAAACCGGCGAGATCGACCGCCGGGATGGACCAGATGGACGGGTGGCGCCATTGCCAGAGATGGGTGCTGATCTCGCGAATGAACTCGTCGTCGAGCTTCATCACGTTGGGCGTGCCGACCCGCATGGCATGCCAGGTGCCGTCGCGAGCCTGGCCGAAGATGAGTTCGATGCGATCCGTGCCGAAGGAGACGAAGGTAAGTTTCAGCGAAGGGCGGTCGAGGCCGTAGGGGGCGAGATTCACGGCAGCATCGCTGGGGAAACCGGCGACCTTGGTCTGGGTCAGCGCCTTGAGCAGGCGGAACAGGGCGAGCTCGTTGAGCGGCTCCATGAGGATGCCGTTCCGATACTGCCAAGACTGCCCTTTATCCCGGGCGACGAGAATTTCGGGGCTGGTGGAAGGGGAGATGAGGATGCCCTGCAGCGACTCGACATCGATGTTGGTGAGCATCGGGTTGCGCAGCTCGTTGATGGTGTCCGGCAGCCCGGCGAGGGAGACCATTCCTTCATCGACCGGGGCGGCGGGGGTATCGGGCGCGGCTTCGTCGGTGAGAGCCGGGGCGATCGGCTTGAGCGGGAGTTCGAAGACAGTGTCGGGGCGGTTGCTGACCGTGGCGAAAACGGTGTCGGCTTCCGGGGTGGCCGGCGGCAGGATCTCGAGGATGACTTCCTCCGCTTCGCCGAAATGTTTGATGGCGATGCGCTGGCGGCCATTGACCTCGTCGGCGGGCAGGGTGACTTCGGCGCGCTCGGTGACCTTCAGGGCGCGCAGCTTGAAGAGGTCTTCGATGAGCTTCTTCACCGCGGCGGGGTCGGTCCGTAGCTCCAGCGGCTTGGTAATTCGCCACGGGCTCTTGTCGTCGTTGCGGGAGAGCAGGATCTCGCCCTCGCCACCCTGGATGCGGATGGATTGGAGGATGAAGGGATTGAAGAGGAAGGGGTGGTGGTCGCGAAGGTGGCGGAGGCCATCCTTGAAGAGCGGATGGATATCGCCGGTGCAGGCGTAGGTGAACCCCTTGCGGCCGTCGTCGTGCGGCTGGACGAAGACGGTCGGGGCTTCCTCGCCGGTCTCCTCGTCGCGGTGGATCCACTGGGTCCGGCGGCCGAGCAGGTAGCGTGCAAGGACCTCGCCGTTGCGCTTCTCGATGCTGATGCCGATGGTTCCGTCGCTGAGGCCGGCCTTGTCGCTGTTGATCTTGCCTTCGGGGATGATGTCCGCGACCCGGGTGCCGAGGGTGAACTGAAGGATCAAATCGGCGGCGCGCGGGTCCATGCGGTCCTGCCACGGCTTGTTCATCCGCCAGGTTCCTTTTTCAAACACGCATTCGGCGTGGACCCCGTTGCCGGAGAGGCGGATACGGTGGATATCGTTGGTCTCGAACCGATAGAGATTCGCGCCGATGGCGGTGGCCGGGGGGCCGAAGAGACGGTTCAAGCTGCCCTCGGACAAGCGCAAGGCGGCCGTGAGGGCCAGCCCGGCGGTGACCAGCAGGAGAAGGAGCGTGAAGGGAATCGAGCGCATGGCAGGATTCAGGCGCGGCGCGACGACCAGACGAGAGCGCCGATGGCAAGGGCGAAGGCGGGCAGGAAGAAGAGGTTGATCCGGTTGATGAAGGAGAGCTGGGAGTCGAGCAGCGGAAGCTTGTAGGTGCCGAGGGTTCGCGGTCCCGCGCCGGAGAGTTGCTCGCGACCGATGAGCCAGTTGAGGCTGCTGGCGAGGAAGTCCTTGTTGATGTCCGAGAAGTATTTGGGTGCGAGGAAATCGGAGTTGGCGATGACCACCATGCGGGAGATCTCCCCGCCGATGTCGTCGCGGGTGGCGGCACCGCGGATGACAGCGCCGGCCAGGCGGACCGGGCCGGGATTGTCTTCGCGGAGGTCGAAGGAGGGTTCGGCGGTGGAGAATGCGGTCTCGCCCCAGTATTCCGGACCCGTAGCCAGCAGGGTATAGGGGATGACGCGGCGGTCGATGAGGTCCTCGTTGTCCTTGTCGCGGATATCGAGGCTGCACGTCGCGCCTTCGAAGGTGGCAACCTTGTCCCAGAAGTCTTTGGTGAAATCCATACCCTGCTCGAACTTGCCACGCACGTTGGTGATCACCTGTTTGTTTTTCTTGGTGATGACGCGGTCCTTGCCCGGGGTGATGCCCAGATTCCGCAGGAAGGCGCGCAGCCGCGGCGGGGTATCGGAGGCACCGATGGTGATCAGCAGGGCGGAACGGGGGCGGTTCCAGTATTCGGTAAGAACTTCCAGTTCGGCCGGAGTGAAATCATAGGCCGGGTTCACGATGGCGACCGCGGCGGCATCGTCCGGGATACGGTCGAGTTCGGAAATCTTCGCGCGGACGGTGAGGGCGTTCTGGGTGAGCTGCGTGCCTTCGAAGTTTGTCAGGGGGGAGTCGGCACCATCGCCGGAGAAACCGCTCTTGTCGGCGAGGAAGTAGACCTGCCGCGGCTTGCCTTCGATGGCGGCGACCAGGCCGGTGGTGAGAGCATCCTCGCCGAGGAAGCCAGAGACCTTGCGCTGGCCCTTGAGGTCGGTCTCGAAGCGCGCCATCGTCTCGGCCTCGATGAAGCGTATGTTCGGGCTGGTTGCCCTGGCACTTCCGGGCGCTTTGGGCTCGGCTTCCTTCTCTTGCCGGGTGCGGGTGTCGATGATCGCGAGATCGGTGGTGAACATCGACTTGCCGAAGGCCCGGCCGAAGATTTTGCCGTATTCGTCGACCACCTGCTGGGTGCGGTCGGGAGAGCGGACAGGGTCGAGCAGTTCGAGGCGCACCTTGCCCTTGGAGAGCCGCATGTATTCCTCCGCCAGCACGCGGACTTTCTCGTACATCGGATTGACGCGCCGGAAGGCGACCAGCAGACGGACCGGATCCTCACGGTTCTGGATGGTCGGCGATTCGAGGTAACGGCGGGTGGCGGGGGACAGCGTGTAGGCGGCCTCCTCGCTGAGATCTTGGGTCAGGTAATGCTGCGAGCCGAGGTAGTTCGCGGCCAGGAAAAGCAGGGCGAAGCAAATGATCTGCAACAGTGACAGCGCTCCAGTGCCGAAGCGCTGGATCGGCTTCGTCGGGTTCTCCGGCAGGCTTTCGGACTCCTTGCTCATGATGTCAGCGGCGCCAGCGGCGGTAGTCGATGATCTGATAGGTGATCAAGAGCACGAATGCCGTCACGCTCAGGTAATAGACGACGGGGCGGGTGTCCAGAAGCCCGCGGGTGAAGTAATGCAGGTGCTCTTGGCTCGAAATATAATGGAACATCGGGGCCGCGCGGAAGCTCTCGCCCCAAATGACCGTCACGTAACCGAGGAAAAATTGGATGAGCAGGAACAAGATGGTCAGCAGGCCGGCGACGATCTGGCTGGAGGTAAGGGCGGAGGCGAGGCAACCGACGGCGGTGAAGGCGGCGCCCATCAACAGCAGGATGGCATAGGCTCCGGCCATCGCCCCCGGGGCGTAGGCGGGAGGGATGTCGGTGACCCATTCATACATCCGGAACTGGATGAAGCTGGGGATCCACAGCAGGGTGTAGAACGCCATGGCGGCACCGTATTTCGAGAGAACCACCTGCCAGGTCCGGACAGGAGCGGTCATGAGGCCTTCCAGGGTTCCGCTGCGTTCTTCCTCCGCGAAAAGCCGCATGGTGATCAGCGGAAAGATGAAGAGGAACCAGAACCAGAAGAGGGTCGTGTTGTAGGCCGAGTAAACCAGGCTGTCCTGGCTCGGCGAGTCGCGGAATCCCTTCATCGCCGTCGACAGGGCTGCCCCCTGCATCACGGTGACGAAGGCGAAGACCACCCAGCCGAAAAGGTTGTAAAAATACCCTTTCAGCTCTTTGCGGAGCATGATGAACAAAAGTCGCATGAATCGGTGCGGTCCCTCGCGGGGCCGCTTGTTTAGGGGAAGACCTCCCGGGCGGAAACTCCAAAATCATAGGGTCGCAGGGCAGGGGGACTTTTGGCACTTGGCACGACTCCGCCGCAGCACTCCAATCCCCGGCGTGATCCGTGTCTGTCACGTCCTCGCCAGCGTCGGCGAAAAAGGCGGTTTGGAGAAAAACGTCATCGAGCTCGCCAACCGGCAGGCCTCGCTCGGCCATGCGGTGAGCGTGGTTGCCGACGAATCGATGCGCCCGCATTTCGACCCGCAGGTGGCCTTCCTGTCTCACCCGATGGGCGGCGGACGTTTGAATCCCTTCAACCTGGCCCTCCTGCGCGCGAAAATCCTCTCGACCCGGCCGCAGGTCGTCCACGCGCACGCCAACAAGGCGGGATCGATGGTGCGGTCGCTGCGTCGCTGGCTGCCGGGAATCAAGCGGGTAGCCACCGTCCAGAACATCAAGCGTAGCGCCCGGCCGTTCCGGGACTACGACGCGGTGATCACCGCCTCGGCTCAGGTCCGGAATTCGCTTGGGGGGATCCCGGCGACGGTCATCTGGAACTCGATCGCCCCGCCGCCACCGGGCACCCGCGAGGCAGCGCTGGTGACCCGTCCGCCTTTTCTCGACCAGAGGGGAATGGGCGGCCCGCCCGTCTTCTGCACCGTCGGCCGGCTGGTCCCGGCCAAAGGGATGGACCTCTTGTTAGAAGCGATGGCCCAGGTTCCGGGCTTTAACCTGTGGCTGGTCGGCGAGGGCTTGCAGCGGCCCCAATTGGAGGACCTCCTCGACCGCCATCAGCTTCGCGAGCGGGTCTGGATGGCGGGGCATCGCGACGATGCCGTGGGGCTGATGGGCTGCGCGGACCTGTTCATCGTCGCCTCCCGTAACGAAGGTGGACCCTACACCCTGGCCGAGGCGCTGCACATGGGAGTGCCGAGCATTTCCACGAGGGTCGGTTTCGCGCCGGAGTTCCTGCCGGCGGAGGCGCTGATGGAGACTCACTCGGTGCCTGAGCTGGTGCGGGGTTTGAAGCTCGCGCTGGCCGACTTGGGCGGACTGCGGGAGAAGCTCCAGCCGTCGTTCGACTTGGTGGCGAATGAGGTGACTCTTGATGCGATGACGGCGAAGGTGATGGGGGTTTACGGGAAGGTTTTGGCTTTGTAAGACGCGGCCATAATCAAGATCCGCCGCCGCTGCTGTTGGCGGCCCGCCGCCAGATCAAGCCGGTGAGCCAGAACGCGAAGGCAGCCAAGTGGAAGTCTCCGCAGGTTTCGGACATCGAGGCGCGGCGGGTGAAGGGGTGGGCCGGAGCGATGACACTTTGCTGGCCGCCGCTGTCGAGGATCATGGTCCGGCCGAACGCGGAAGTGGCATGAAGAGTGGAATGGACGCCTCTGCCGGCGATCTCGAAGGTCCGGGTGAACGCAGAGCTCTTCAGCGCGGTGAAGAGAGTCCCTTGATCCGATTCCATGCGCCAGCTTCCGCTGAACACGCCGTCTTTCTCGATCCTGAATTCCTCGTCGCCGACCCGCAGTCGCCCTTGCTCGCCCATCCAGTTGAACTCGATCCGTGCTTCTTGGCCATCGCCGCGGAGGAGGTAGTTCCAAGAACAGATCCCGGCCGGAAGGCATTCGATCATGGCGCGATTCTGGCAAACTTCGATTCCATGCCGCGATGGTGAATTCCGGTGGCCTTTCCAACGCCTCCCTGCCCGGCTCAACTCAGGGCTGAAGCACCACGCCGGATTCCTCCAGGGCGAGCGCTGCCGCGCCGATCATGCCGGCATCGTTGCCGAAGCGGGCGGGGAGGATCATCAGGTGCTCTTTGAAGGGCGCGGAAAGCTGGGCGTAGAGGTGTGCGGTGAGGGGGCTGAAGAGGAGATCGCCGGCCTTGGCCACGCCGCCGCCGATGATGACGGCCTGGGGATTGAGCAGCCAGCAGCAGTTCATGATGGCGCTGGCGAGCTTGGCGGCGACTTGGTCCCAGATGCCTAGAGCGATCTCGTCACCAAGTAGGGCGGCCTTGGCCAAGGCGGCCGGGGAGCAATCGGGAAGATGCCGCTCGATTCCGGCCTTGAGATAGGTCTCGCGAGCATCAGCAGCGATCTCGTTGTTTCCGACATAGTCTTCGAGTGCCCCGAGGTTGCCGTAGGCCCCGCGGCGACCTTGCCAGTCGATCGACATCTGGCCGATTTCGCCGGCTCCGAACTGGGCGCCGCGAACCATTTTACCGTTGGCGACCACGCCGCCGCCGACACCGGTGCCGAGCGTGAGTGCGACCAGATGGCTGAGTCCGCGGCCGGCCCCGCGTTTCCATTCCGCGTAGGTCATGCAGTTGGCATCGTTTTCGACCACGACCGGTAAATCGGTGGCCTCGGAGAGCCGTTTCTTGAGGGGAATACCTACCCAGCCGGGCACGTTGGTGAGGTTGTGGACGATGCCCTTCTCAAAGTGGACGAAGCCCGGGACGCCGACACCGATTGCTTCGATCCTCGGGTGGCGGTCGCGAAGATCTTCGATCACCCGCAGCATCGCTTCAATCAGCGCATCCGGGCCGTCGAAGTCCGGTGTGGAGATTGCCGGGGCCTGGTCGATGATGTTGCTGCGGTAGAGGACCCCGAATTTGACGGACGTGCCGCCGAAATCGACACCAATGGCGAGAGGGGTTTCAGACATGATCGGGTTCCTGCGGTGTATCCACTACTGAAGATCTTGGCACGTACTTTTAGCGGAGATTCCTGACAGCCGCGAGGCGGATGCCCTCCAGCGTCAGGTCGGGATCGACAATCTGGATTTCCGGCAGGCCGCGGGCGATCAACGCCGCGTCACCCCCGGTGGCCACGATCACCGGCTCGCCGCCCATCTCGGCGCGAAGCCGGGCGATGATTTCGCGGACCATGCCGCGGTAGCCGAAGACGGCCCCGGCGAGCATGGCCTCCACCGTGGACTTGCCGATGGCGGCGCGGGGTTCCTCCAACTCGATTCTCGGCAGCAAAGCGGTGCGGCGGCCGAGGTAGTCTTGCATCGCACCGAGTCCCGGGGCGATCACGCCCCCGCTGTAGGCCGGTCCGGGCGTGACAACGTCGAAGGTCACCGCGGTGCCGAAATCGATGACGATGGCGGGTGCACCGTGACGGGCGGTCACCCCGATCGCGTTGGCGAGCCGGTCGGCCCCGATCTGGGCGGGCAAGGGGTAGTCAATAAGGAGGCCGGTATCGCTTTCGTAGGTCAGCGAATGGACGGGGCCGCGTGAAGAAAGATATCCGCGCAGGATTTCCGCTTTTTCCGGAACCACGGAGCAGAGGAGCGCGGCGTCGAACTGCAGGCGGGCAAGGGTTTCCTCCAGTGCTTCCCGGGTGATGTCCGGCGTGGGAAGCCAAAGCCGCGAAGACGAAAGTCCGTCCGAGTCCGCCAATGCGAACTTGGTGCGGGTGTTTGAGTTGTCGACGAGAAGCCAAGCCATCGATCTACCAGTTCCGGTGGTTGAAGAAGCGGGATGAATCCGCGGGAATCGAGGGAAGGCCCGAACCGCCGCGCACGCGCAGGGTGCCGTCGTTGAGACGAAGTTCGAGCGGGCCGGCGAAATCCTGCTCCTCCAGCCAGAAGCGGAATCCGATGGCCTGGCCGGGTTGTCCCTCTGCTTCTTCGATGGTGGTGTCGGCGGGTTCGATCTCCCGACCATCGGCCAGGCGCAGAACCACGGGCTTGGCAAGGTCGTGCTCCAGGTCGCCGGACTTTTTCAGGTAGAGATCCAACCAGGCATGGGAGTGGTCGCGTTTCAGCCCGGCATGAACGATGCGGAAGCGCGCCGCCGGATCGGCACCCCAGTCGTAGGGCCGGAGCCACTGCCAGCCGGCAAAGACCAGCGAGAGGACCAGCAAGGCGAGGAGGAAGGCGGTGCGGCGCGTCACGAGGCGAGCCATAAACGGTCGAGGCTTTCCAGCAAACGCAAAACGGGCGGGCCGTTGCCGGCCCGCCCGCAGGGGAAACCCCGAGAATCGGAGGATCAATGTTCGTAACCCGCTTCGTTGTGGTCGGCGAGGTCGAGCCCTGTCGCCTCATCTTCCTGAGTCGAGCGGAGTCCGACGACTGCTTTGACGATCAGGGCGATGACAATCGTTGCCACGATCGAGATGGCGAGGGTGATGCCGATCGCCGTGAACTGGCCCATGATGAGAGCGGTTTGGTCGAGGGCCAATTCGCCGTTCGCGCCCGCCTTGGCCAAACCGTTTTTCCCGGCATAGTCGGCGAGGAGCAGGTTGGGATTGGCATCCGAGGTCGCAAGGAAGCCAGTCAGGATCGCACCCAGGGTGCCACCCACGGCGTGGATTCCGAAGGTGTCCAGGGCGTCGTCGTAGCCGCACTTGCCTTTGACGACGCTAACGAAGAAGTAGGGGACCAGTCCGGCCAGCAGGCCGATCAGCATGGCACCGTTGGCGGTCACGAAGCCGCAAGCCGGGGTGATGACGACCAGGCCGCCGACAATACCGGAGCAAAACCCGAGGACGCTCGGTTTGCCGCGGTGCAGGTATTCGATGAGCGCCCAAACGAAGCCGGCGGTTGCGGCGGCGAGGGTGGTGGTCATGAAGGCGTTTCCGGCAACCCCGTCGGCGGCAAGGGCGGAGCCGGCATTGAAGCCGTACCAGCCGACCCACAGCATGCCGGTGCCGACCATGCAGAGGACCATGCTATGGGGAGCCATCTTTTCCTTGGGGAAGCCATGGCGCTTGCCGAGCATGATGCAAAGGATCAGGGCCGACCAACCGGAGGTCATGTGGACCACGGTGCCGCCGGCGAAGTCGATCGCGGTGATTGCGGCACCGCCATTCCAGACGCCGTTCATCAACCCGGTGCCACCCCACACCATGTGGGCCATCGGGAAATAGACCACCACCATCCAGAGCGCGACGAACAGCATGATCGCCTTGAACTTCATGCGCTCGGCAACGGCACCGATGATCAGCGCCGGTGTAATGATGGCGAACATCAGTTGATACATGGCGAACACGTTCTGGGACGGCCAACCCGCGTAGGTGGTGTTTGGCGCCATTCCCACGCCCTTGAGGAAGAAGTGCTCGGTGCCTCCGAGGTAGGGGCCTAACTTGCCGCCAAACGGGGCACCCTCTTCCGCAGAGAAGCTTGCTCCGAACACCAGGCTGTAGCCGAACGCCCACCACATGATCGTGACCAGACCGGCAATGCCAAGGCACTGGGCGCAGATTGACAGTACGTTCTTGCTGCGGACCAGGCCCCCGTAAAACAGCGCGAGACCAGGCAGGGTCATAAACAACACAAGCGCGGCGCAGATCATCATGAACCCGTTGTGACCCGGGCCGGCGATGTCCTTCAAGGTGGTCGTCGGTGCCACGTTGTTGAAGTAGGCCTCGACGTCCGCAAGCCGCTCTTCGACGGTTGGTGCGGGTGCTTCCTCCGCAGGGGGCGCGGCCGCTGGGGCTTCGGCCGCTGGTGGCGGGGCTACTTCCTCCTGCGCGCTGGCATTGGATGCCAAGGGCAGGACTATCATTGCAAGGGCAGCCAGCGCGGATGCGCCGCTTGCCAATCGTGTTTTCAGGCTCATTTCGACTCGGTTTCGGATGGATTGTGCTGCCGGTTCTTTACCGCTCCGGACAGCGAAAGAGCCAAGAGCAGCGACCGTGCCAGCGTGTTTGATTTTCAAATTTCCCTTGCACGGCAAGACTTGCCGCAACCGGAATGGATGCGTTCATTCTCCTATGGCGCGTCCGGCACCCGGGGAGTCAATCCAGCCCGCCCAGCGAAGTCCTAGCCGGAAAGGGCGGTTTTAGCCCTTGCCAGAGTACCAGGGGCAATCTAACGACTCCGCCTGCGGACGTAGCTCCCGTTCTTTTCTCTGGACAAACTCTTTCGGATTACTTAAGGAAATCACCGATGAGCAGCGTCCGGCGACCAACTGGCACGTGGGCTGCTATTCGCCGATGCCTTCTGAAAACCCTGCGAATGCTTGGAATTCAGAGGCCTGTAGCAACCGAACAACCAATACCAAGATGCGCAAACACACCAAATACGTCGGCGCCCTGGCCGCTGCCTCCGCCCTCGTGGCTGGCTACGCCTCGGCGGGAACCACTGCTCCCATGGCCCCAATGACCACGCCCGCTCCCGTTGAATCCGGGCTGACGGGGGAGGTCCACGTGGGCTACAGCACCAACTACGAGTTCCGCTTCGTGGATCTCGGCAGCGACCTGATCGAAGCCGGAGTCGACCTGTCCTACAACCTCACCGAAGATTTTACGATCAGCGGTGGTGCGTGGTACGGATCGGTCAATGACTCGCAGACCTTCGGCAACAGCTTCAACGAGCTCGATCTGTATGCGGCGGTCTCGACCAACCTCGGTCCGGTGTCGCTCGAGCTGGGTTACATCTACTACATGTTCCAGGACACCCCTGGTACGGCTGACACTCAGGAAGTGTATCTGTCCGCCGGTGTGGAAGATATCTTCTGGGGCATCGGCGCCAGCGCGACCTTCTTCTACGACTTCGACTCGGCCAGCGGCTGGTACCTCGAGCCCCAGATCACCAAGTCGTTCAGCCTGATTGAAGGTTGCCTCAGCTTGGATCTGTCGGCCGGCGTTGGCGTTGCTGACGGCCATGGCCTGCAGCTCTCGGACAGCTTCGGTTCCGTCGGCACTGCCGATGGATTCCAAGGCTGGTATGTCAAGGCTGAGCTTCCTTGGCAGTTCCGTGAGAACGTGACCCTCGCTCCCTACGTCAAGTATGTCGATGCTGACAGCGACCTCGTTTCCGACACCCCGCTTGTCGGTGGCACCGGCACTCTTGGTGGCCGCGAGCACCTCGTCGCCGGTGTCAAGCTTACCGTTGGTTTCTAAACCAATCTGAATCCTCCAATATTGGATTTGGGCGGCCGCGGAAACGCGGTCGCCTTTTTTATTGGTCGAAATTCCCGTGATGGTATGGCCTGTGCTTCTTGGGGTGTGAACAAACTGCGAAATATTCATACCGCAGTTGTTCGCGCACCCCAGTTCAACGACGCCATGAAATCAATTCCAAGCTTCCGATGGGCCCTCGCAGGGCTCCTGTCTCTCGCCGGTCTGGCCCAGGCCGAACCCTTGAAAATCGCGTATTCCGATTGGCCCGGCTGGGTTGCGTGGGAAATCGCTATTCAAAAAGGCTGGTTCAAGGAGGCCGGGGTGGAAGTGAAATTCGAGTGGTTTGATTACGTCCCCTCGATGGACGCTTACGTTGCGGGAAAAGTCGATGCGGTGTGTATGACCAATGGCGACGCCTTGGTCACCGGTGCGACCGGCAAGCCGTCGGTGGGTATTCTGATCAACGATTTCTCCAACGGCAACGACATGATCGTCGCCGCGCCGGGGATCGCCACGATGAAAGACCTGAAGGGCAAGAAGGTGGGGCTTGAGGAAGGTTTCGTGTCCCATTTGCTCCTGCTCACCGGCATGGAGAAAGCCGGAATGAAGGCGGACGATGTGACGATCGTGAACACTCCGACCAACGAAACCCCGCAGGTGCTGGCGTCGAAAGCGGTCGATGCCATTGGTGCCTGGCAACCAAGTTCGGGCCAGGCACTCAAGGTGCTGCCGGGTTCGAAGCCGGTGTTCACTTCCGCAGACGCCCCCGGTATCATTTACGATCTCCTCTATGTCTCGGCCGAGAGCCTCGAGAAGAACAAGGAGGAATGGGCCAAGGTGGTGAAAGTCTGGTACAAGATTGCCGACTACATCCGCGATGAGGAGAACCTCGACGACGCGCTGAAGATTTTGTCCGCACGCGTGAAAATCTCGCCGGAGGAATACGAACCTTTCCTCAAGGGAACCTACATCCTGACCTTGGACGAAGCCCTGAAGCGCTGGGAAAAGGGCGACGGACTGGGGAACGTCTATGGCTCTTCGAAGGTGGTCGATGACTTCAACCTCAAGTTCAAGGTTTACGAGAAGAGTCAGGATCCCGCCAAATATCTCGATCCGTCACTAACCAAAGCGCTTGCTGGCGAGAAGGGCAAGTGAGCGGTCACGTCCTTTCCTTTTCGACCGTCGCGCCGGGACCCCCACCGGCGCGACTCCTACCACCGAGCAAGCACCCATGGCTCGCCCCGCCATCCTCAAGGACTGGTTCCTGATCCGCCGTGATCTTCCGCAGGGACGGAGACTCGTGCTGACCGCCGTTTCGTTCCTTCTGCCGCTGGTGCTGTGGTGCGTGGTTTCCTACGTGCCCGGTATCTGGCATCCGGATGTGAAGATTGAACTGTCCGCCGAGCGGGATGGCGTGACCACGGTTTTCACCGCAGGCGACCACGTGAGCCGGGGCTTTTTCCCGGAGTTCGTCGGTGCGGTACGCGCGGAGAACGCGGCGGTGCTGGCCGCGAAAGCAGGCGGCACCCCGGCATCCGGAGCGAAGCGCAAGAACCAGAAGTTGCTGCGGCAGCTCGCGCCGGTGGCGGTCGAGCACGGATGGTTGGAATATGACGACGCTCAGAATGATGCGGTGCTCTATCACTTGTGGCGCGATCTCGCGACCGGGGCCAAGACCTCGAACAAACCGGTGCTGAGCGATGAAAATCTTGCCATCATCCGCCAGAACTGGGCGCTCCTCTCATCGCTTGCCCCTGACTTCTCCTTCGTCACGTTGCCCGATGAGCCTCTGCTGAAGATCGTGCCGCAGGGCAAGCCGGCGAATCCGGTTTATTTGCCCGCCCCGCACGACGTCATCCGCGCCGGAATGCGCGACTTCACCGCCAAAGTTCCGGAAGGCGAACTGACGATGGGGGACCGTTACCGGAAGTCGCTGCGTGTGATCTTCATGGGCTTCCTATGGGCCTGTGCGGTCGGCATCCCACTGGGAATCCTCTGCGGGGTCTTCGATTTTTTTTCGAAGCTGTTCGAGCCCTTCGTCGATTTCTTCCGCTACATGCCGGCCCCGACTTTTAGCACGCTGCTGGTGGCGGTTCTGCTGGCCGGCGATGCGCCCAAGGTCGCTCTTGTCTTCATCGGCACCGTGTTCCAGATGATTCTGGTAGTTTCCAAGACGACCCGCTTGCTGGACCCGTCACTGCTCGAAGCTGCCCAGACCTTGGGTGCCAAGCCGCGCCAAATGATCACGAAAGTGGTGATCCCCGGCATTCTTCCCAACCTCTACAACGACCTCCGCATTCTCCTCGGCTGGGCCTGGACTTGGCTCGTCATCGCGGAGCTGATCGGTGTGAAAAGCGGCCTTACCGAGTTCATCGAAACCCAGGGCCGCTTCCGTAATTTCGACCGGGTGTTTCCGGTCATCATCCTGATCGGGGTCACCGGCTTCGTAATGGACCAGGTTCTTTCGTGGCTGCATGGCCTGCTCTTTCCGTGGGCGGGCAGATCGGGAGCCCTTTCCCGGGGGATGGCCCGGATGTTTACCTGGCCCTTCCGCGCCGCGACCGGCGCGATCCACTCCCGCCTCGCCGCCACCCGCCAGGAATCGCCATGAGCACCCTCGAGCTTCCAAGTTATCGCGAGCAGTCGCCGGAGATCGCCGCGCGCTTCGCACGCCTACAACAACGCCCGGTCGCGCTGGAGGTCCGCGGTCTCACCAAGAAATTCGAAACCCCTCGCGGGGTAGTCACCGCGCTCGATGATGTCTCGTTCCAAGTCCACAAGCGCGAGTTGATGTGTGTGATTGGCCCGTCGGGCTGCGGGAAATCGACGCTGGTCCGGATCTTGGCCGGCCTGGAAACCCCGACCGCCGGCGAAGTCCGGGTCTACGGCGAGCCGGTCTCCGGGCCAGGTTCCGACCGCGGCATGGTGTTCCAAGGCTACACCCTTTTTCCCTGGCTGTCGGTGAAGGAGAACGTGATGTTCGGCCCGCGGATGGCCGGCAAGTCGGTTTCCACCGCCGCGAGCGAAGCCCGCGAGTGGATCGACCTCGTCGGGCTGTCGAAGTTCGAGAACGCCTATCCGCACCAGCTCTCCGGCGGCATGAAGCAGCGCGTCGCGATCGCCCGAGCCCTCGCCAACCAGCCGCGCGCCCTGTTCATGGACGAACCCTTCGGCGCGCTTGACGCTCAGACCCGCTGCAAGATGCAGTCCTACCTGTTAGACATCTGGAAGAACGTCGACATCACGATTGTCTTCATCACCCACGACCTCGACGAGGCGGTCTTCCTGTCCGACCGGATCCTGGTGCTCGACGCGAACCCGGGCCGGGTCAGCGAGCTGGTCGAAGTGCCGGTCCCGCGCCCGCGGTCGGAGGCCCAACTCTTCGACCCGACATTCATGGCCACCCGAAAGCACATCGACCACATGATGCACCCGCCCGGCAAGGAGCAGAAGGAGGCCCCGGTGATGCGGCTCGCGGTGGCTGATCCCGACGTCGTCTAACAGGCTGCTCGCCCGGGAACAGGGCAAAAAAGCCGGGCCTCTTCATACTTTTCGATCCATACTTATGAATTCAAAACAGATCCAAGCTCTCCGGGACTCGCTCAAGCAACAAGGTGTCAAATACTGCGTCGGCGCTTACGTTGACATCCACGGCGTGCCGAAGGGCAAGTTCGTGCCGATCGACCATTTCGAGGACTTCGCCGCCGGCTCGGAACTCTACACCGGCTACGCGCTGGACGGACTAGGTCAGAAGCCCAACGACGACGAGATCAACTCGCTGCCCGACCTCGAACGAGGCTGCGTGCTGCCGTGGAACAAGGAAGTCGCTTGGTTCCCCGCCGACAACACTTTCAAGGGCGAGCCCTACGAGGTCAGTACCCGCGTCGCGCTCAAGAAGCAGCTCGCCGCGGCGGCGGAGATGGGCTTTGGCCTGAACCTCGGGATCGAGTGTGAGCTCTACGTCGTCAAGCACACACCGGGCGGCCCGCTCGAGATCCCGAACCCTGACGATGACCTGGTGAAGGCCTGCTACGACGTGAAGCGCTTTCTCGACCGCTACACCTGGCTCGACAAGGTCTCCACCGCGATCAACAGCCTCAGCTGGGATCTCTATTCGCTCGACCACGAGGACGCCAACTCGCAGTTCGAGTTCGACTTCAAGTACGCCGACGCGCTGACGATGTGCGACCGCTACGTCTTCTTCCGCCTGATGGCCAAGCACTACGCCGCGGAGGAGGGACTGCTCGCCACCTTCATGCCGAAGCCCTTCGCCAACCGCACCGGCAGCGGCGCGCACTTCAACATGTCGCTCTACGACATCCATAGTAACGAAAACTTGTTCAAGCGTCCCCACGCTGACGATCCGCGCGGGCTTGGGATCAGCGAGCTCGGCTACCAGTTCATCGCCGGCGTGCTCAAGCACGGCCCGGCCCTCTGCGCGGCATTCGCGCCGACGGTGAACTCCTACAAGCGGCTGGTCCGCAAAGGCCTGATGTCCTACTACTCGTGGGCTCCCGTGTTCAATTCCTACGGCCGCAACAACCGGACCAACTCGGTGCGCGTCCCGATGGCCGGCGGCCGCTGCGAGAGCCGCAACGCGGACGCCGCCTGCAACCCCTACCTCGCCGCTGCGCTGGTGCTAGCCGCCGGCTTGGAAGGCATTCGCGAGGGCCTCGATCCCGGCCCGGCGCAGGAAGACAACCTCTACGAACTCACGCCGGAGGAGTTCGCCGCCCGGGGCATTGGCGAGCTGCCGAAGACCCTCGACGAGGCGGTCGCCGCCTTCGCCGCCGATCCTTTCGTCGAGAAGACTCTCGGAAAGGAGCTGCGCGACGAGTTCATCACCTACAAGTCCGAGGAATGGCGCCAGTACCACCAGCGGGTCAGCCAGTGGGAGATCGATACCTACGCGCGGCTTTTCTAACACGTCGATGAAGCCCGTCTTGTTAGAACAGCTCGCCTGGCCCGAGATCGCGGAGCTCCGCGGGAAGAACGGCGGCCTGCTGCTGCTGCCGCTCGGCGCGACCGAGCAGCACGGGCCGCACCTGCCGGTGGCGATGGACACGCTGCTGGCGGAGGCCGTCTGCCATACCGCTTCGGCCCGGACCGGCATGCCGGTGATGTCGGCGCTGCGCTACACGGTGTCGCAGGGCCACACCCCGAAGTGGCCGGGGACTTTCTCGCTGCGGCACGAGACCTTCATCGCGGTGCTGCGCGAACTCGCCGCCTGGGCGGTCGCCAGCGGTTGGCGGCGGCTGCTCTTCGTCAACGCCCACTTCGGCAACGACGCCCCGGCGCGGGTCGCGGTCGACCAACTGCGACTTACGTACTTGGGGCGCCTGCAGGTCGGGTTGCTGCATGTCTTCCAGCTCGATGACGGGATCTGGAAAGAGTACACCCACGATGCCGCCGACCTTCACGCCAACGCGGCGGAGACCTCGCTGATGCTGCATCTCCACCCGGAGCTGGTGCACCTGGAGCGGCTGGTGGAAAGCGACGATCCCGATCGTACCGACGGCACCGTGTTCTCCTACCCGGTCGCGCAGACCAGTCTCAATGGCGTGACCGGTCATCCGTCGCGGGCGAGCGCGGAGCAGGGGAGGGTGCTGTTTGAAAGGATGACCGACGCCCTTTGTGAAAAAGTCGCTCGTGCGATCCACGAGGAGTCGCCGCTCGCTGCCGGGCACTGGGCCGAACTTCCTCCGGTGAACTATGAATGAGGACCACCTGTTGCAGGGCGGCTGTCTGTGCGGTGCGGTGCGTTACCTGGTCCGCGGGCCGGCGGTGCAAACGACGCTGTGCCACTGCGAGGACTGCCGGCGGGCCAGCGGCGCGCCAGTGGTGGCGTGGACTTTTTTCCACCGCGACGCGCTGGCCTGGAGCAAGGGGATCGCCAAGGTCGTGGTCTTCGCCGGGCGCGAGCGCTCGTTCTGCGGCGACTGCGGCACGCCGCTGATGTTCTACGATCCCGGCATCCCGGAGTGGTTTGAGGTGAATACGTGCAGCTTCGACGACCCGCTGCCGCACGCGCCTGCCGACGAGTGCTGGACGGAAGACCGGCTGCCGTGGATCGCCTGCCTCGGCAGAGTGCCGGCCTTCTCTAACAGCGCGCCGCTGCCGGGCGAATCATGAGCGCGGCTTCGGCGCGTCGGTGACCTTGGCATCGAGAAGTCCCTGGTGCTCCACGCCGCCGATCCGGTCGAGCACCCGCTGGAAGATGCCGCCGAGCGTCCGTGCTTCGGCAGCGGTCATGTGGCGGACGAAGTTGTCCTCGATCAGCCCGCGGTAGACCGCCCATGCCTGTTCCAGTGCCCGCCGGCCGGCACCGGTCAGGCTGACCCGGAACACCCGGCCGTCGTCGCGGCTTTGCTCGCGATGCAGCAGGCCGCGCTCGACCAGGCGGGCGACGCGGCGGGTCATGCCGCTGTTGCTCAGCAGCACGGCTTCGGCGAGTTCGCTCATCCGCAGCGTCTCGTCCGCCGCCTCGTTGACGGTCAGCAGCACGTCGTAGTCGTCGAAGGAAAGCACGCCGGCCGCCAGCAGCTGTTCATCGATCCTGCGGGTCGCCAGCGCGTGGACGGTGAGGAACAGCCGCCACGCCACCTGCTGCGGCAGGGTGTCGGTTTGCGGGAGCGTCGGGGTCGGCATCTGGGGCCGATTCTAAAAGCTTCGCAGATAGTTGCAAACGCAAATAAATGCCGCCGATGGCATGGCGGGTGCTGGTTTCAGCGTTTCGAAGCATGTCGGATGTCCTCTCCAGCGGTGTCAGCGAAACGCCAGGCGGCTTGCCCGTGGGGACGCTTGCGCGGCCGGACCGGCCGCGGCGGTCGTGGTTCGAATTCCGCCGGGTGCTGCGGCCGGAAGCCCGGCTCGGCCTGGGGCTGGCGGCATGGCTCGCCTTCATCGCGGGCTGGCAAGTGCTGGCTTCGTCCGGGCTCGCCGATTCGACCTTGCTGCCCGGGCCGGTGAAGGTGTTCGAGGCGTGGAAGGAGCTCTTCTTCGAGCGCGGTTTCGGGGCCGACGTCTTGCAGAGCGTGCGGCGGATCTTCCTCAGCTTCGGCCTCGCGCTGGCGATCGCGCTGCCGCTCGGGATGCTGATGGGGGCCTTCACCCCGGTGGAGTGCTTCCTCAACGCGCTGGTTTCGCCGTTCCGCTACCTGCCCGCGCCGTCCTTCGTGCCCTTGCTGCTGATGTGGCTCGGCACCGGCGACGGCCAGAAGATCGCGCTGCTGGTGATCGGCGTGGTGTTCTTCCTGACCACCCTGTTCATGGACAACACCCGGGCGGTTTCCGCCGAACTGGTCGAATGCTCGCGCACCCTTGGTGCCAGCCGGGCCAAGGTGGTCTGGCGGGTGCTGCTGCCGGCCGCCTTGCCGAGCTACCTCCACTGATCCGAATCATGAAAAACGTCCCTCGTTTGCTGCCCGTCATCGCAGGTGCCTGTCTGCTGCTCGCCGGCTGCACCAAGAAGGAAGAAGCCGCCGCCGCCGCCTCCGCCGGGAGTCCGCAGAAGGTCCGCGTCTCGCTGTTCTCGTGGCCGGGCTACGCCTTCTGGTTCATCGCGAAGGAGAAGAACCTGGTGCCGGAACTCGACCTTGAGATCTCGATCATCGAGGACCCCTACGAAAGCTTCGCGCAGATGGCCGCAGGCAAGCTGGACGTGACTTCGTCCACCGTCGAATACGGCCCGATCGCCGCCGATCAGAACGTGCCGGTCAAGCTGGTCACCTACACCAATCCGTCCTACGGCACCGACAAGATCATCCTCGGCCCGGGCATCAACAGTGCCGCCGACCTGAAAGGCAAGGAGGTCGCGGTGCTCGAAGGCGGGCTGACCCAGATCTACATGGGCATCTGGCTGGAGGAGAACGGGGTGAAATTCGACGAGGTCAAGTACACCAACGTGATCATGGACGACGCCGTCGCGGCGATGGTCAGCGAAAAGGTGGCGGCCGGCGAGTTCTGGGAGCCCTTCGGCGGCAAGGTGCTGGCGAGCCTGCCCGGCAGCAAGGTGGTCGCGACCTCGAAGGATCCGTATTTCAAGAAGACCGCGCTGCTCGGCGACGGGATGTACATGAGCGGTTCGTTCCTCGAATCGAAGCCGGAGCTCGCGAAGCTGACGATGAAGGCCTACTTCGCCGCGGTGAAGTTTTGGAAGGAGAACCCGGCCGAGGCGAACGCGATCATGGCGAAGGGCCTGGGCTTCACGGTCGAGGACGTGGTGACGGTGATCGGCGCCAATGGCAGCGCGACCGACGGCGGGATCTATTCCTTCAACTTCGAGGAGGCCGCGCGCTTCATGGGCGTGATGGACGGCGATCCTCCTTTTGGCACAAACAACGAGATCAGCCGCCACTGGAAGCTGACCAACGACTGGTGGATCAAGTTCGGCACCGTGAAGAAGGAGCATCCGATGGAGTCCGGCGTGGTGCTCGCACCCTTCAAGGCGCTGGTGGCGGAAGGTCTCTGATTTCCCGGTCCATGGCCCTGTCCGATTCAGTCGCGATCCTGCCCCGCGGGACGGAATTCGTCGAAGTGCCACCCGGCGCTTTCCGGATGGGCGGGATTGCCGAGGACAAGTTCGTCACCGCGGTCGAACTGCCGCGCCACCGGGTCGAAGTGCAAGCCTTCGCGCTTGGCCGGGCGCCGGTGAACCGCGGCGAGTGGCGCGCGCTGATGGGCTCGCTGCCGTCGGGCTCGCCGGTCGGGCTGGCGGACGATTGTCCGGTGGTCTGCGTGAC
>JAYTLR010000116.1:0-65964 GCA_043729195.1 Akkermansia sp. | reverse complement strand
ACCAGGCGGATCTGGCGGTAGTAAGAGTGCCGTGTGCGCGGAGTGTTGAAGCGCAGGGCGAGGAACTCGGCGAAGCGCTTCATCGAAGGATAAGGATGCATCAGCAACCGCAGAGTTTGAAGCTGCGTCAAGACCGGAGCTGGATGGGAGCGAGTTCCGTCTGCCTGAGCACTTGATGCCTGATTTATGGGATGAGGGGCCGAAGGACCGATACAGGATCGTTTCCGAGGCCATTCTGTCCTGGATTGAGTGTGCCTTCAGCCACATCGAGACGGACAAGCCCTGCTACGCCGCAGAGAGCGGCAACTACAAGATCTTCGACCTGCGCAAAAAGCAATGGGTCGAGATGGACACCTGGCACTGAACCATAAATCCGAACCAGTCGAGTCACCGCAAACCCAATCAGCCGTCTCGTTTCATGCTCACCCGTAGTCCCAACTTCAACCCCATGAGCGACGCTCGCTCCCGCGGTTAAGAGTGCCGGCGCTGTTCGCAGCGCCACCACACGGGCCCGGCTCAAGCAAGGATCGGCGCGATGACCTTGGCGGGTTCCACACCGGTGAGCTTCTGGTCGAGGCCGCGGTAGGGGTAGACGAGACGGTTGTGGTCGATGCCCATCTGCTGGAGGATGGTGGCGTGGAGGTCGCGGAGGTGGACGGGGTCCTTGGTGATGTTCCAGCAGAAGTCGTCGGTCTCGCCGTGGACGTGGCCGGGTTTGACGCCGGCGCCGGCCATCCAGATCGAGAAACAGCGGCCGTGGTGGTCGCGGCCGGCGGAGGCGCTTTTCGGGTCGCCCTGGGAGAAGACGGTGCGGCCGAATTCGCCGCCCCAGATGACGAGGGTGTCCTCTAACAGCCCGCGGCGTTTCAGGTCCATGATCAGCGCGGCGGAGGGCTGGTCGGTGTCGCGGCACTGGTTGGGCAGCTGCTTGGTGATGGCGATGTGCTGGTCCCAGCCGCGGTGGAAGAGCTGGATGAAGCGGACGCCGCGTTCGGCGAGGCGGCGGGCGAGCAGGCAGTTGGCGGCGTAGGTGCCGGGCTTTCGTGACTCGGGGCCGTAGAGGTCGAAGGTCTCGGCGGACTCGTTGGAGAGGTCGGTGAGCTCGGGGACGGAGGCCTGCATGCGGAAGGCCATCTCATAGGCGTGGATGCGGGCGACGGTTTCGGGATCGCCGGTGGCGTCGGCGAAACTGCCGTTGAGGCCGGCGAGGTCGTCGAGCAGCTCGCGGCGCTGCGGGCGGGTGACGCCGGCCGGGTTGTCGAGGTAGAGGACGGGGTCCTTGCCGGCCTGGAGCAGCACGCCCTGGTGGCGGGAGGGCAGGAATCCGCTGCCCCAGAGGCGGGAGAAGATCGGTTGGTCGGGGTTTTTGCCGGTGCCCTGGGAGAGCAGCACCATGAAGGCGGGCATGTGCTGATTGTCGCTGCCGAGGCCGTAGCTGACCCAGGAACCCATCGAGGCGTTGCCGAGCTGCATCGAGCCGGTGTTGGCCAGGGTGATGCCGGGGTCGTGGTTGATCGCTTCGGTATGCATCGAGCGGATCACGCAGATCTCGCCGGCGATCTTCTGGGTCCACGGCAGCAGGTCGCTGATCCACACGCCGGCCGGGCCGCAGGGCTTGCCGGGGGCGATCGGTTTGACGACGGGGAAGCTCGACTGGCCGGAGGTCATGCCGGTGACCCGCTGGCCGCCGCGGACGGAGTCGGGGAGGCCGCTGCCGTGGAGCTTGTCGAGGGCGGGCTTGCCGTCGAAGAGGTCGACGTGGGACGGGCCGCCGGATTGGAACAGGAAGATCACCCGCTTGGCCTTGGGGGCGAAGCGGCGGAAGGCGTCGGGCTCGACGGTTTCACCGCGCGCGGCTTTGGCCATCGAGCTCATGATCAGCGAGCTGAGCGCGGCATGGCCGAGGCCGTTGGCGGAGCGGCCGAGGAAGGCGCGGCGGTTTAATGTTAGAGAATCGAACATGGCGGGAGAATGAATGGAACGAACCCTTCTTCGCTGCCTACTTCGCTAAAGCTACGAAGGCCAGGAAAGCTACGAAGGGCGGGCCGCGGAGGCGCGGAGGTCGCGGAGAGATCGCGAAGGTTTTTGGAGTCGTGGATGTGGAAGTCGGGGCTGGGCGGGAGGGGAACCGCCAAGACGCCAAGGACGCCAAGCGGGAATGGGTGGGGTTAGAGATTCCAGTCTTGTGTCTTGAGTCTTGAAGTCTTGCGTCTCTTCTCAGTGCTTCGTCACCGTTTCAGAGAGGTTGAGAACGAGGCTGGCGACCTGGGTCCAAGCGGCGTGCTCGGGGGCGGGGAGGGTGGGGTCGCGGGGGGATTCGCCGATGGCGAGGAGGGCTTCGGCGGCGGCGGGGTCGGAATGGTAGCGCTGGCGTTCGCGGACGAGGGCTTTTTGCAGGGCGGCTGCCTCGGCGGCGGTGGCGGGGCGGCCGGTCATGCGGGAGAAAGCGGCGGCGAGGCGGGTGGGGTCGTCGGGGTACGGGGATTGTAGTAGTTTTTCGGCGAAGGCGCGGGCGGCTTCGACGAACTGCGGGTCGTTGAGCAGGACGAGGGCTTGCAGCGGGGTGTTGGTGGCGGCGCGGCCGATCGCGCAGACTTCGCGGTTGGGGGCGTCGAAGATCGCGAGGTTGACCGGGGGTAGCGTGCGCTTCCAGTAGGTGTAGATGGTCCGGCGGTAGAGCTTTTCGCCGTGGTCCTGGATGAAGGTCTGCGAGGTGGCGGGGCTGGAGCCGAAGTGGCTGATCTGGCGCCACAGGTCGCCGGGCTGGTAGGGGCGGACGCTGGGGCCACCAAGGCGCTCGACCAGCAGGCCGGAGGCGGCGAGCGCCTGGTCGCGGATCTGCTCGGCGGAAAGGCGGAGCCGCGGGCCGCGGGCGAGCAGGTCGTTGCGGGGATCGCGCTCGAGCAGTTCGGCGGTGGTGTTGGAAGATTGGCGGTAGGTGCGGGAAGTGACGATCAGGCGGATCATCTGCTTCACGTCCCAGCCGGTCTCGACAAAGTGGACCGCCAGCCAGTCGAGCAACGCCGGGTGGCTCGGCCATTCGGCCTGCGAGCCGAAGTCGGCGGAGGAGGCGGCAATGCCCTTGCCGAACAGCGATTCCCACAGCGTGTTGACGGCCACGCGGGCGGTCAGCGGATGGTTGGGTTGGGTCATCCAGTTCGCGAGGTCGAGACGGTTGAGCGGGCGGTCGGCGGGCTCGGCCAGCGGCGGCAAGGCGGCGGGCGTGCCGGGGGTAACGGCTTCTTTCGGTGAGGAATAGAGGCCGCGGTCGAGGATGTGGGTCACGCGCGGCTTCGGCGAGGTGTCCATGACGAGCACGGAATGATTGCGGGTGAGGACGGCGTGGCGTTCCTCAAGGTTCGCGATTTGGTGCCGGATGAGGACTTTTTCCGGCGCGTGGGCCTGGAAGTGCGCCTTGAGCCGGGCCTGCTGTTCGGGCGTAAGGGTGGCGGGATCGGCGGCGAGGATGGCGGTGACTTCTTCGGGGTGGGGCGAGCCGTCGTCGTGGCCGGTGAAGGCCTGGATCTGGAAGCGGGCGGGCGAGACGTTCCGGCCGTAGTTGAACATCAGTTCCGTGGTGAGATAGGGCGTCTCGGCGGGATCGATCGGCTCGGCGAAGGTCACGGTGACGTGCTGCGGGGTGGTCGCGCCGGTGGCCGGGGCCCAGCCGCCGTTGGTGGCGGTGCCGGCGATTTCCTCCGGCCAGTGGCCCGGCTGGGAGCTGCTGGCGGTGAATCGGACCATCGGGAGTTGGTCGTTCAGGTCGACGTTGCCGGCCGGGAAGGAGCTGGTGGAGGTGGTCAGCGTGTTGAGGACGAAATTTCCCTCCAGCCCGCCGGCGCCGCCGAAGCCGAGCTTGCCTTTGGCGGCATCGGTCGGGTGGAAGACGACGCGCAAGCCGCGCAGCGGGCCCTGGGCGGTGGGCAGGCGGCAGAGGACGTTGTAGGCGGCGTAGTCACCACCCTTGATGGAGACCGACAGGTCGGGCTCGATGCGGATGCGGTCGGGGTTGCCGTTCGGCGCGGTGGCGGCGACGACTTGGAGCGGGAAGGTTTTGAAGTCCTTGCCGCGGGTCGCGAGGTCGGCACGCCAGGCGGCTTCGTGGCGGGCTTGGGCTTCGGGCATCGGGACTTCCAACTGCTGGCGGAGGCGGGCGATCTGGTCGCTGATCGCGGTGGCTTCGGCGGGGTCGGCGAAGCAGGACATCGCGTCGAGCGTCGGTGCGGCGTTCTTGCCGCCGTCGCCGGCGTGGGCGGCATCGCCGAGGGTGTTGAAGAAGGCGTAGAAGCGGTAGAAGTCGCGTTGGGAAATCGGGTCGTATTTGTGGTCGTGGCACTGGGCGCAACCCATGGTCAGGCCGAGGATGGCCTCGGAGGTGGTCTTCACGCGGTCGGCCACGTAGTTGACGATGTTTTCCTCGGCGATGGTGCCGCCTTCGTGGGTGATCGCGTGGTTGCGGTTGAAGCCGGTGGCGACGATCTGCTGCTCGGAGGCACCGGGCAGGAGGTCGCCGGCGAGCTGCTCGGTGATGAAGGTGTGGTAGGGTTTGTTGTCGTTGTAGGAGTTGATCACCCAGTCGCGCCACAGCCACTGGTGGCGGCCGCCGTCGATCGAGTAGCCGTTGGTATCGGCGTAGCGGGAGGCATCGAGCCAGCGCGCGGCCATTTGTTCGCCAAACCGGGGCGAAGCGAGGAGGCGATCGACCAGTTCCGTGACGGCGGTGGCCGGGCGTTCGGCGAGGGCTTGCTGGAAGGCGGTAATTTCCTCCGGTGCGGGCGGCAGACCGGTGAGGTCGAAGCTGAGGCGGCGGATCAGGACGAGCGGGTCGGCCTCGGGGGAAAAGGAGAGTTTCTCGGTGGCGAGGCGAGCGGCGACGAAGCGGTCAATCGGGTGGTCACCGGCAGAGGGGACGTCGGGCAGCGGGGCTTTCTCCGGCGTTTGAAAGGCCCAGTGCCCTTCATATTCGGCACCTTCCTCGATCCACCGGCGGAGGACGGCGCGGTCGGAGTCTCGCAGTTCGAGGTGGGACTCCGGCGGCGGCATCAGGACATCCGGGTCCTTGCTGAAGATCCGCGTGATCAGCGGGGATTTGTCGGGCTTGCCGGGGATGATGGCCGGCTTGCCGGATTCGCCGCCTTTGAGAGCGTCTTCCCGGAGATCGAGCCGCAGTTCGGACTTGCGGCCATGGGAATCGGGTCCGTGGCAGGTGAAGCAGTTTTTCGAGAGGATCGGGCGGACGTCGCGATTGAAGCCGACGGATTCCCCGAGGGCGGCGGCGGTGAGGCAAAGCAATCCAGTGGTGATAAGTCGCACGGTGATGGAATAGGAAAGGCTGCCTCCTACGGCGGTCGAGGCTGAGATCTTTTAACCCAAGAGCCGGAGTGGTTGACGCTGATCGTTGGCTTCAGGTCGAGCGGGTCATCCGGTTTAGAGCGTCTTTGGCATTGTGTTTCGTGATTGGAAGATTGGCCAATGGTGATTTCCTCCCGCCCATGAGTATTATTACTGGCCGTGGCGACGAAGGGGACACGGACCTGCTTTTCGGGCGGAGAATTGCCAAAACTTCACTGCGGGTCGCGGTGCTGGGGACGGTGGATGAATTGAATGCCGCGCTGGGGCTGGCGCGCGCGGCGGGGGCGGCGGAGGAAATCGAGGGAGTGATCGACCGCGTGCAGGACCTGCTGGTCGGGCTGATGGGACAGTTCGCCTGCCAACCGGGCGACGAGGAGCGCTACCGCGAGGCGGGCTTCGCGGCGGTCGGTGAGCCGGATCTGACGTGGTTGGTGGCGATCGCACATGATTTCGAGAAACGAGGGATCGTCTTCAAGGGCTGGGCGCGTCCCGGGGCGGAGCACTCGATGGCGCGGGCCGGGCTGGATCTGGCGCGGACGGTCGCCAGAAGGGCGGAGCGGGCGGTGCTGGAGCTGCACGAGGCCGGCGAAGAGGTGCCGGAGGTGCTGCGCTTGTTCTTCAATCGGCTTTCAGACCTGTTGTGGATTCTGGCGCGGACGGCTTGAGAACGGCCCGATCAGGAGCCTTGCGGCAGGGCGCGACGGGGTGGCGGAATCACGATTTTTGGCTTTCCAAGCCCGTGGGCATCGCTTAGTTCTCCCGCCCGCCGGTAAAATGGTGGCCGTAGTTCAATGGTAGAGCCCCAGATTGTGATTCTGGTTGTTGCGGGTTCGAGTCCCGTCGGTCACCCCACCTCTTTTTTCGGGAGCTAGGTTGCCCCGGGCCAAAGGGGCGGAAGTGGATGGATGCAGCGTATGGAAAGCCTCGAGAGTCGCCTCGGATACAAGTTCCGCAATTCGCTTCTGTTAGCCGAAGCGATGACCCACCCGAGTCTCGCCTACGAGTCGCAGCGGCCGCATTTCGACAACCAGCGGCTGGAATTTCTCGGCGATGCCGTGCTCCAACTGATCCTCACGGAAGACCTTTACCGGATGTTCCCGGATTTTCCGGAAGGTCGGCTGACCAAATTGCGGTCCCAACTGGTGTCGCGGCGTGCCTTGGCTCGTTTCGCGCTGACCATCGATCTCGGTAGCTATGTCCTGCTCGGTAAAGGCGAGGAAGCGACCGGCGGACGGCGGCGGATGTCGACGCTAGCTGACGGCTTCGAAGCGCTGATCGGCGCGGTCTATCTCGACATTGGTTACCTCGGCGCGCGCGACCTGGTGCTAAGGCTTTTCCAATCGGAGATCGAGGCGCTGGCCGGAAGTCCCGAAGAGCGGAATCCGAAGGGTGAGCTTCAGGAGAGCCTGCAAGCGATTCATCCGCAGGCGCCGTCCTACCGGGTGCTCGGCGAGACCGGTCCAGATCATCGCAAGGTGTTCCACGCCGAAGTTTCTTGGCGCGAAATGATTCTAGCAACCGGCAAAGGCAAGAGCAAGAAGGAGGCGGAGGCTCGGGCCGCGGGTGAAGCGCTGCGAACCCGGGTGTGGGAGAAGAGTTGAGAGGAGAGGGTGCCGGATATCGGCCGATTCTTGGGACAGATCCCGCTGCTCTGACCGACAAGGTCGAGTTCGGTCGGTGAGGGGCTTGCGAATGAAACGGAGTGGTTTAGAGATGCTTGCGTGATGCACTACGGGATCACGTGATGCCTGCGGAATTGATTTTCTGGCCTTGAAAGACATCTTTCTCTAAAAGTTTAAGAAAACTGAAGGTTCTCCATGGATTGCCATGTTCCGCGAACTGACGTTCCACTCTGTCCGCGACCCTGATCCTCCCCGCCGAATTCGATGCCAACGTCCGTTCCGACCCTGCAAATCGCCGTCGCCTCTTCATTTACCGCCGAGCCTGTCAGCCCGGTGCTGGACAAGTTGCTTGAACGTTGGGGCCATTCGGCGCGCGTCTTGTTCGCCCCTTTCAACCAGGTGCTCCAGCAGTTGCTGGATCCGGCCAGCATGCTGGCATCGAATCGCGGTGGCATCAACATCGTGCTGGTCCGCTCCCGGGATCTGGCGGTGGACAGCGTGCCAAGCGCGCGCGCGGCGGCCCGCGAGGTGGCCGCGGCGGCGGCGGTTTCGGCGAACCGCGATGGCATACCCTTGTTGGTATGCGCCTGCCCGGAGGCCTCCGGTGGCGATGCGGCGGAAATTTTCGCCGCGGATCTGGCGAGTGAACTGGAAGGTGTGCCGGGCGTCGAGGTCTTGGCCGCCGCGGATCTGGCGAGTCTTTATCCGGTGGCGTCGCCTTTCGATCCGGACGCGGACGAGGTGGCGCGGGTGCCTTACACCGAGCCGATGTTCGCCGCCCTGGCGACCTGGCTGGCGCGGCGGGTGGCCGCGTGGCGGCGCAGGCCGATGAAGGTGATCGCGGTCGATTGCGACCACACCCTGTGGTCGGGAGTTTGTGGCGAAGCCGGGCCACGTGGCGTGGTGATCGAGCCGGCGCGCCGCGAGTTCCAACAGTTTTTGTTAGAAAAGCGGGCGGAGGGTTTCTTGCTTTGCATGGTCTCGAAGAACAACGCGGAAGACGTCGAGGCGGTGTTCCGGGAGAATGCGGAGATGCTGATTTCCCGTGAGGCGTTTGCCGACGCGGCGGTAAATTGGGAGCCGAAGTCCGGGAACCTGCGGGCGCTCGCCAAGCGGCTCAATGTGGGTCTTGAAAGCATCCTTTTTCTCGACGACAACCCGGCGGAAATCGCCGAAGTGGCCGCCAACGCGCCGGCGGTGCTGGCGATCCGCGTGCCGGACGATGCAGCTGCGCTGGCAGTTTTCGCCCGGCATTTGTGGGTGCTGGACCGCGCGGGGCTGACCGGCGAGGACGTCCAGCGGGCCGATTTCTATCAGAACGAGTCGCGGCGCGAGGACCTGCGGACGCAAGCGGCCAGCTTCGATGAATTCATCGCGAGCTTGGAGCTGTCGATCGACTTCCAAGCGGTGGCCCCGGCCGATGCGGCGCGGGCCAGCCAGCTCACCCAGAGGACCAATCAATTCAATGCCGCGCCGCTGCCACGTGACGAGGCGGCGATGCTCGATGCCTGCCGCGGGACCTTGGCGGAATTGGTGCGGGCTCGTGATCGCTTCGGCGACTATGGTGCGGTCGGCCTGATGCTAGGTCGCGAAGATGGCGGCTGCTTGCGGGCGGACACGTTTTTGCTGAGCTGCCGGGCGCTGGGCAAGGGAGTCGAGCACCGGATGCTGCGGCGCTTGGGCGAGCTTGCGCTGGAGCGAGGTCTCGGCGCGGTGGCGATCGCTTATCAGGATAGCGGCCGCAACCAGCCGTGCCGCGCGTTTCTTGAGAGCATCGGCGATGGGATTTGGAAAGACGGGCTGCGGGTGATCCCGGCGGCGCTTGCCGCAGAGTGCCGCTTGCAAGCGACCGTGCGTGGGCCGGAGGTGGTCACGGGCGAGGCGACAATGCCATCGGTCGATCCGGCCTGGGTGACCCGCATTGCGGGCGAGCTCTCCAGCGTGGACGCGATTCTGGCGGAGATGCGCGATCTCACCAAGCCGCGGCCGGAACTCGGCGAGCCGTTCGCCGCGCCGCAGGGCGGGGCGGAGGAGACGGTTGCGAAAGTCTGGCGCGAGTTGCTTTGCCTGGACTCGGTGGGCCGCAACGACCGCTTCATCGACCTTGGTGGCAGCTCGCTGCAACTCGTGCGGGTGCATGCCGCGCTGCAGAAGCACTTCGGCCGCCGCTTCGAACTGGTACGCTTGTTCGAACATCCGACCTTGGCAGCCCAGGCGCTGCTGGCGGCGGGGAATGATATCTCTCCCATACCCGAAGGAACGACGGCCGCTTCCCGAGAAGCAAATCATTCCGCGGCGGTGGCGATCATCGGCATGGCAGTGCGGCTGCCGGGAGCGTCGACGCCGGAGGAACTGTGGCAGAACCTGCGCGGGGGAGTCGAGTCGATCACGCATTTCGACGCCTCCGAGCTGGAAGTGCCGGGGCGCGAAGGCGAAGCGCTTGTCTGCGCGCGCGGCCTGTTGGAGCCGGAGTCGTTCGAAGGCGTGGATGGCGGGCTTTTCGGTATCGTCCCGCGCGAGGCGGAGATGATCGATCCCCAGCACCGGGTGTTCCTTGAGATCTGCTGGGAAGCCGTCGAGCGCGCCGGTTATGTTCCCGACAACGCCGAGGCCGAGGGCTGCCGCATTGGTGTCTATGCGGGATGTTATTACGACACCTATCTCCCTCACCATATCCTTTCCGATCCCGAAATGCACCGCCGGCATCTGGCCGAGGCGCAGGTCGGGGCGCTGCAAGTCGAGTTCGGCAACGACAAGGACCACATCGCGACCCGGGTCGCTTTCAAGCTCAACCTGCACGGGCCGAGCCTGACGGTGCAGACCGCCTGCTCGACCTCGCTGGTCGCGGTGGCGCACGCGATGATGGCCTTGCGCACCGGGCAATGCGATATGGCGCTGGCGGGCGGGGCCACCATCACCGTGCCGCAGAAGCGCGGCTACAGTCATGTCGAGGGCGGGATGCTCTCGCCGGACGGTCATTGCCGGCCTTTCGACGAACGGAGTGCCGGAACAGTTTTCAGCAACGGCGCCGGTGTGGTGATGCTCAAGCGGCTCGAGGATGCGGTTCGCGATGGCGATCACATTCACGCGGTGCTGCGGGGCTTCGGGCTCAACAACGACGGCGGGGTGAAGCACAGCTACGCCGCGCCGAGTGCCGATGGCCAGGCGGACGTCATCCGCCGCGCCCATCTGGACGCCGGGGTCGATCCGCGCACGATCACCAGTATCGAAGCGCACGGCACCGCGACACCGCTCGGCGATCCGATCGAGATCGCGGGCCTGACCGCTGCGTTCCGGAGCGGGACCGGCGAGAGCGGATTCTGCGCGATCGGTTCGCTGAAATCAAATCTCGGGCACCTCGATACCGCGGCGGGCGTCTGCGGATTGATCAAGACCGCGCTTTCACTCGAGCATCGCGAGTTGCCGCCGGTGTTGCATTTCAACTCGCCGAACCCGCGCATCGACTTCGGGAACTCGCCATTCTTCGTCAACGACCGGCTGCGGCCGTGGGAACCGGCACCGGGATCTTCGCGTCGGGCGGGCGTTTCTTCGTTCGGAGTCGGCGGCACGAATGCCCACGTGATCGTCGAGGAAGCACCGGCACCTGTTACTCTAACAGACGCGACGGGGAATCCCGACCGTGTGCTGCTTTTTTCGGCGCGCGATGAAGCGGCGCTCGACCAATTTGGCACCCGCCTCGCCGGTCATGCGGCCCGTGCCGACGATGCGGACTTCGCCGCCGCCGCCAGGACCCTGGCGCTCGGCCGCAAGGCGATGACGCGCCGCGCGGCGGTGATTGCCGGCAGTTGGAGCGAGGTCGCCGGTGCGATCACCAATGGCAGCCGGGTCAGCGCGACCGCACAAGCGGTGCCGGCGGGCTTGGTCTGGATGTTCCCCGGCCAAGGCGCGCAGCATCCGGGAATGACCGCGGATCTTTACGCCGCGGAGAAGGGTTTTCGCGGGGACATCGACCACTGCGCGGAGCTGCTGGTCCCGCTGTTAGGCGAGGACTTGCGCGAGGTCTTGTTCGCGGCGGACGGTGACGATGCGGCCGAGCGGCTGAAGCACACGGTGCTGGCGCAACCGGCGATTTTCACCGTCGAGTATGCACTGGCCCGCCAATGGCAGCGCTGGGGCTTGCAGCCGGAGTTGATGCTCGGGCATAGCGTCGGAGAATTCGCCGCCGCTTGCCTGGCAGGAGTGTTTTCGCTCGAAGACGGCCTGCGGATTCTCGCGGCCCGCGGACGCCTGATGGCGGAAGTGGAGCGGGGATCGATGCTCTCGGTGCGTCTGCCCGCCGCCGAGCTGCGCGCGCGGCTGCCCGAGGAGCTCGACATGGCTTCGGAAAACGGCCCGTCGCTCTGCGTGGTGGCGGGCGCGACCGAGGCGGTCGCGCGTTTCGCGAAGGAACTCGAAGCGGAAGGAGTGGCCGTGCGTGAACTGCACACGTCTCATGCCTTCCACAGCCGGATGATGGATCCGGTCGTGGCGCGCTTCCGGGAGGTGATCGCCACGGTGAAACTTTCCGCACCGCGCATCCCGATCCTTTCCACGGTGACCGGCACCATTCTAACCGATGAGGATGCGGTCGATCCCGGATACTGGGCGGCGCACCTCCGTCGCACGGTGCTCTTCCACCAGGCGGTGGATGCCGCCGCGAACGAAAAAGAGGGCCGGATCTTCCTCGAAGTGGGACCCGGCCAGACGCTCTCGACACTGGCACGCCAGACCGCAGGACGCCGCGCCGCCGCCTGTCTGGCGAGCTGCGAGCACCCGGCCGCCGGAGCTCCGGACCGCCGCCGCATGCTCACCACCCTGGCCGAGCTCTGGTGCCGTGGTGCCGAGGTGGACTGGGCCGCGGTGCATGCGGAAACTCCGAAGCGCCGGGTGCCGCTGCCGACCTATCCTTTCCAACGCCGCCGCGCGTGGCTGCCGTGCCGCCTGCTGGATCAGCCGCTGCCCGCCCTTTCCACCCCGCTGCCGGCGGCGGATGAAAGTCCGGGCGCTGAGGCGGAGACAGTCACTGAGTCGGCACCTGCCGCGGATGGCACCGCCGCCCGCTTGCGCCAGGCGCTGGAAGACCTATCAGGCATCCCGGCTTCGGATATGACCGCCGAGAGCGGATTCCTTGAACTCGGATTCGACTCGCTGCTGCTCACCCAGGCCGCGCGCGTGATTCAAAACACCTTCGGCGTCGCCATTTCCTTCCGCGACTTGATGCAGACCATGCCGACCATCGGCGCGCTGGTCGCCCATCTCGAAGCCAACGGCGTGGTCCTCGCCGCGGCTGCGAAGCCTGCCAAGCAGGCGGTCGTCACGGCAAACGCGGCAGGCCCGGAGCCGGAGTCCGGCGTGTCCGGGCCGCGCACCCGCATCGACCGCACCAGCACCAGCGCGGAGCTGACGCCGGTGCAACGCGATCACCTCGACGCCCTGATTCTCCGCTACAATGCACGGACCAGGGGCTCGAAGGAACTCACCCAGGGCCATCGCAAGTGGCTGGCGGATCCGCGCACCGTCAATGGCTTCAACCGGCTTTGGAAAGAGATGGTCTATCAGATCGTCGCGCGCCGGATGAAGGGCTGCAAGATGTGGGATGTGGACGGCAACGAGTATGTCGACATGGTCAACGGCTTCGGCCCGAACTTCCTCGGCCATTCGCCGGACTACGTGAGCGACGCCATCCGCGAGCAACTGGCCACCGGGCTGGAGATCGGCCCGCAGTGCGAGGCGGCGATGGAAACGGCGAAGTTGTTCTGCGAGGTGACCGGGAACGAGCGCGTGTGCTTCCTCAACACCGGCTCGGAAGCGGTGCAAGCGGCCATGCGCATCGCGCGCACGGTGACGGGTCGCGACAAGGTGCTGGTCTTCGACAAGGACTATCATGGCAATTTCGATCCGGTGCTGGTGCGCAGCGTCGGCAGCGGAGCGAAGCGCCGGACCTTGCCGCTGGCCCCCGGCATTCCGGCATCGGCGGTGCAGGACGTGATCGTCGTGCCCTGGGGGAAGCCCGAAGCGCTCGACATGATCCGCGAGGTCGCCGGGGAGCTGGCCGCCGTGCTGGTCGAGCCGGTGCAGAGCCGCCAGCCGGAATGGATCCCGGTGGACTTCGTCCACGAGGTGAAGCGTATCTCCGAGGAATACGGATTCCTGCTGGTATTCGATGAAGTGATCACCGGTCTCCGCCAAGGCCCGCACGGCGCACAGGACATGTATCAGATCAAGCCGGACCTCGCCACCTACGGCAAGGTTTTCGGCGGCGGCGCGCTGCCGATCGGCCTCATCGCCGGCAAGTCGGAATACATGGATACCTTCGACGGCGGCTCGTGGCAGTATGGCGACGACTCGTTCCCCGAGAAGGAAGTGACCTTCTTCGCGGGCACCTTCGTGCGGCTCCCGCTGGCGATGGCCGCTTGCCGCGCCGTGTTGAAGTATCTCAAGGAAAAGGGTCCGGAATACTGGGATGACATCGGCACCCGCGCCACCCGCCTGGCCACTACCGTGGACCGCATGTTCCGCGACAACGGCATCGACATCCGCATGGTCAACACCGGTTCACAGATGTATCTGCGGATCGGCGAATCCGTGAAGCACGGCAACCTGATTTTCTATCATCTCCGCGAGAAGGGTGTCTTCGCGATGGAGGGTCTGCCTTTCTATCTGACCGCCGAGCACACGGACGCGGATGTCGATCTGGTGATCGATGCGTTCCGGCGCGGTATCGCCGAGCTCCAGGATGGCGGCTTTTTCCCGAAACCTCCGCGGCCGGAGGGTGCCGATGCCATGGAAGGCGTGCGCGGGCCGTTCCCGATGACCGAGCCGATGGTCGAGATCCATCTCGCCGCGATGCTGGGGACGGAGGCGAATCTTGCGTTCAATGAAATGCTTCAATTGCGCCTCCATGGTCCCTTGGACGAGGTAGCGCTGCGGATGGCGTTGCAGGATCTGGTGGACCGCCACGACGCGCTCCGCATGAGGATCCCGGCCGGGCATGGCACAGCCTTCGTGATCGATCCCGTGGGCGAGGTGATGATCCTGCCCGAGGATTTCCTGAGCCATCCAGAGACGGACCGGGCGCTGTTAGAATGCGGGCTCCGCCAGCGCGAGACGCCGTTTGATCTGGCGGCGGGTCCCTTGTTCCGCGTGGTGGTCGCGCGGATGTCGCAGAATGAGCATGTGCTGCAATTCGCGGCCCACCACATCGCGTGCGACGGATGGTCGTTCGAGGTGTTGATCCGTGATTTCACGAGTTGTTATGAAACGCGGAAGCGCGGACGCGCGCCGTTGTTGTATCCGCCGCCGTCGATCGTCGACCGTGCTCTGCGCGAGGCAGCGGGCACGGTTTCCGACGAGTCGGCGCTGGCCTGGTGGCGCGAACGGTTTGCCGACGGCGTGCCGGAGCTCGAGCTGCCGCTGCGGCGGAGTTATGGGACGGTGCCGGCTTACAGCTCCTCGACTTGCGAACGCGTGCTGGATCGCGAGTCGCTGGACCGCTTGCGCAAGCTGGCCGGTGGCTGCGGTGTCACGCTGAACAGCGCGCTGCTCGCGGGATTCCAAGCGCTGCTGCACCGCTTGAGCGGACAGAAGAAATTCGTGATCGCTTTCCCGACCGCCGGGCAGATGGAAGGCGGCGAGGAAAAGCTGGTCGGCCACTGTGTCAACTTCCTGCCGCTCCCCGCCACGGTGAATCCGCAGGGTTCGTTCAAGGAACTCGCATCGCGGGTATCCGGCGAACAGTTCGACGCGATCGAGCACGGCAAGGTCACTTACGGCCGCCTGTTGCGCGAGTTGAAGGTCCGCCGCGACGGTGGCCGCCGCCCGCTGGTCGAGTATATCTTCAACTTCGAGCCATCGGGTGATCCGGGTTCGTTCGGAGGGCTGTCTTCCAAGGTCGAGACGGTGCCGGCGCGCTACAGCAATTCGACGATCTTCTTGAACGCGATGCAGACGCCGGACGGATTGTTGTTATCGTCGACCTACAACCACACCTTGACCGATCCCGGCACGATGGGTCGCTGGCTGGACAGCTATTGCAACCTGCTGCTGGCCGCCGCCGGGAATCCGGCGTCGCCGGTGGGCGACCTCGATCTTCTGGATGGGGCCAAGCGCGCGGAGCTTGCCGCTTGGGGCGAAGGTGCCGATGCCGGGGTTTCCGGTTCGGTGGCGGAGGCTTTCCGGAAGACCTGCTCGACCCATGCCGGGAGGACCGCGCTGGTTTGGGATGGAGGTTCATGGACCTACGCCGAACTCGGCGGGCGCGTGGCGGCCTATGCCACGGCACTGGTCGCAAGCGGCGTGAAGCCGGGCGACCGGGTGGGCGTCTGCCTGCGGCGCGGGCCGGATGCGATCGCCGCGTTGCTGGGCGTGCTCGAAGCCGGTGGATGTTATGTTCCGCTGGATCCAAGCTGGTCCGAGATTCGCCTCACCGATGTCCTGCGGGACTCCGAGGCGGGCGTGTGGATCGCCGACCGTGAGGCTCCTGTTCCTGGCATCGTCACCGTCGATGGCGTTGACATGGCCGCGGGGACGATGCCGGCGGTGGTGCCGCGGGGGGCGGATGATCCGGCTTACGTGATGTTTACCTCCGGTTCGACCGGGCGGCCCAAGGGCGTGGTGGTTCCGCAGCGCGGCATCCTGCGTCTGGTCTGTGGTGCGGATTACTGCGACTTCGGGCCGGAGCAGGTTTTCCTGCAAGGATCGACGCTGGCGTTCGACGCGGCGACCTTCGAAGTCTTCGGTGCGCTGTTGAATGGCGGGAAGCTGGTGTTGCCCGGCCCCGATCCAGCGCCGGACCTGCTGGGTCGCATGATTCGCGACCACGGCGTGACCACGCTTTGGTTCACCGCGGGGCTGTTCGAGCTGATGGTGGAAGAGCACCTCGGCGATCTCGGGAAGGTCCGCCAGATTCTCACCGGCGGCGAGGCCCCATCGGTCGAGCACTTGCGCCGCGCTTTCGAGGCACTGCCGGAAGTCCGGCTGATCAATGGCTACGGGCCGACCGAGAACACCACCTTCACCTGCTGCCATACCGTGCGGGAAGTTGATCTGGCGTCCCACGTCATTCCGATCGGCAGGCCGATTTCGGGGAGCCGCGTCAGGATTGTCGATCCCCATGGCCGCATCGTGCCGGTGGGCGTGCCCGGCGAACTTCACTGCGGCGGTGTCGGCCTGGCGCTTGGCTATCTCGGGCAGGCGGAATTGACGGCGGAGCGCTTCATTGACGGCGGCGAATGGTATCGCAGCGGTGACCTTTGCCGTTGGACGGCGGAGGGACGGGTCGAGTTTCTCGGGCGGATCGATGACCAGGTGAAGGTGCGCGGTTTCCGCATCGAGCCCGGCGAGATCGAGGCGGTGCTGGCGGGTCATCCCGCGGTGCGGCAATGCAAGGTGGCGGCCCGCGGCAGCGGTGCGGCTGGCAAGCGTTTGCTGGCATGGTTTGTCCCGACGGAGGGCATCAAGGCCGGACGCGGCGAGATCCGCGCGTGGCTGGAGGAACGCCTGCCGTCCTTCATGCTGCCGGACGGCATCGAGGAGGTGGCCGTGATGCCGCTCAATGCGAACGGCAAGGTCGATGTGCGTGCGCTGCCGGATCCCCATGCCCACGTGGCGGAACGGGCTCAGTCGCTGCCGCCCGCAGGTGCCGCGGAGCAAAAGCTCGCCGAGATCTGGAGCGAAGTGCTGGGAGTGGATTCGATTTGTCGCGACGACGAGTTTTTCGATCTCGGTGGAAACTCGCTCGCCGGCCTGAGGATGTTCGCGCGGATCGGCCGGGAATTCGGAGTATCGCTGCCGCTGGCGACCTTGCTCCATGCCCGGACCCTTCGTGATCTCGCCCGGGTGATCGAAACCGGCAGCGCGCCGGCCGGGATAGCGGATGCCGAGGACATCGGACATATCGCGGTGATCCGCTCCACGGGGGACTTGCCGCCCTTGGTGGCGATCCACGGCGGGGACGGAGGCGTTCTATTCTACGAAGAACTCGCCCGCAGATTGCCGGACGACCGGCCCTTCCTCGCCATCGAGTCACCGGATCTCAGCACCAGCGAGGAGATCCGTGTGGAGTCGATCGAGGTGACGGCGCGGAATTACATCAGCCTGCTGCGCCAGATCAGGCCACAGGGACCGTATTTGTTGACCGGCTATTCGTTCGGAGGAGTGGTTGCCTATGAGATGGCGGCCCAGCTCACCGCCGCTGGCGAGGAGATCGGATTCCTAGGGTTGATCGATACGCTCAATCCGGCGGTTCCGGTGCGCGAGTATTCCTTGCCGGAGCGGGTCTCCGTTTTCTGGAAATCGCGCGAGGACGAACCGCTGCTTGGCCGTCTCCAGAGTCTGGCCGGGCGTTTCCGGGAGGGGGTCGAAACCAACTTGCGGGTCCGTTCCGAGGTCGCCGCGGCCGCATCCGGACCGGCTGAAGCGCATTCCGAACTGCGCGGCGTCCAGCTTCGCGAGGCGCATTATCAAGCGATGCTGGCCTACAGGCCGGGGAGCTATCACGGCAGCGTCACCTTGTTCCGTGCCAGCGAGAAGAGCGACAAATTCGAGTTTCCCTCGGACTACGGCTGGCAGCAAGTGGCTACCGATTTCCGGATCGTGGATATTCCGGGTGACCATCTCACGGTGTTTGATCGGGAGAATGTCCCCGACCTATCGCGCCGCTTCGGTGAGTCGCTGCCGGGTGAGCCCGGCTGAGCTTGAAGCAGGGGTGGGCGTGGATCTGGAAACTCGCGCGGTGCGTGGCGGGGCCGCGTCATGGCTTCGCGTCCAGGGAGAAATCTCGCGGACCGTCCGACTCGGCTTCGAATCCTAAAAAGTTCCGAGCGATCAGGGATCGAGTTCGAGCGCGCAGTGAGGGGCCTCGGTAGCTTGATTTTGCTGGATTTATCACGGGGAAAGACCGGGTGACTTCGCTCTAACGAAGGGTTTCACGTGCTACGCGATCTCGTGTCCTTTAGTTTTCTAAAATTTCTTGCCTGCGAGCTTGATTTTTTTTAGCGTTCCGGCCTTCGTCTCATGATCCACCGCGTGCCACGTGCCCCCCGGGTGGTTCCGCTGATTCTGGCCGTGCTCGCGGTCGGGTCCTCGGTTCCGCTGCTGGGCCAGGAACTTTCTTCCGCTGTCCAGGGACGGCTGGATGGTGAGGTGGACACTCGCCTGGGGCCATTGCATGGGCCGCAGCTCGATCCCGCTGCGACCGAGACCCGATCGGAGCAACTGGAGATGGGGATCGCGATCTCCGCCGCCTATGACGACAACATCTACCTCAGCGCGAGGAACGCGGAGTCGGATTTGGTGACTCGGGTTTCGCCTTCGATGAGCTATCGCAAGGGCGACAAACTGGAAGGAGAAGGGGGCTATCTCAGCGTGGCTTACCGTCCGACGGTGGTCGCTTATGCGGAAAACAATAACAACGACCGGATCGAGCACGAGGCCTCGTGGGAGGCCGGTTGGCGGGGGAAGGCGATTCATTTCGCCTACGCCGGAGTCTCGCGGCACCTCGGCGACGCCACGGCGGACACGGGCACGCTCACCGACCGCAGCGAGCTCTCTAACAGCGTGCGCATCGCGTGGTCGCTGCGGGAAAAATTTACCGTCGAACTTGCGGCCGGTCACGAATCGACCGGCTACGATTCTTCGGCATTCGCCGATTCCAGCTTGAGCTATGGCGAGGTCGCCTTGCGCTACGCCTACTCGCCGAAGACGCGCCTGGGACTGATCTACAAAGCGGGCAGCTTCGAGGTGGACGGTGCGGGTGATCAGCCGGTCCATCGCGCGACGGCGCGCATCGAGTGGAATCCGACGCAGAAGATCAGCGTCGATGTCGAGGCGGGCTTCGAGCACCGCAGCTTTGACAATGGCTCCGACACCACGCCGGTCGTCGAAGCCCGTGTCGGGTGGAAGGTGCGGGAGGGGACTGAAGTTTATCTGAGCGGCTATCGTCGCGAGCAGGCATCGGCGTTTCTGCCCGGCCAGAATTACACTCAGGGCGGGGTCGCGCTGGGCATTTCCCAGCGGCTCGGGGGAAAGTGGACCGGGAAGATCGAGGGCGGCCTGGAACGTGCTGAATACAGCCGGGTTTCCGGCAGTGGTCCGGCGGGCCGGGTCGACCGCATCCAGTTCATCCGGCCGTCGCTGGAATATCGTTTCACCGACGATTTCAGCATGGGGCTTTATTACCGCTACGCCGAGAACCGCTCCAACAACCCAGCCTTCGGCTACGAGAACCACAGCGGCGGTGTCGAGATGGGCTACAAATTCTGATTTCCCCCCAAAGCATCCCCCCATGAATCTCAAAGTCATCTTCCTCGCCTGCACCGCGCTTTTTTCGCTAGCGTCGCCATCACCGGCCCAATTGCCCGGAGCCGGTCGTGCGGCAGGCATCATCGGCAAGCTCGACACCGTTGAAATCCGAGTTTTCCGGGAAGACGAGCTGACCACCGCAGGTCAGCTCTCGGCCGACGGCACCATCACCATGCCGCTCATCGGCCCGGTGAGAATGGCGGGACTGACCACCGACCAGGCGGCCGCGGCGATCACGGCGAAGCTGAAGGATGGCTATCTGGTCCGGCCCGATGTCAGCGTCTCGATCGAGGCGCGGGTCCGCCGGACCGTCACGGTGCTCGGCCAAGCGCAGAATCCGGGCGTCTTCGTATTGCCCGACGACCGCCAGCTCACGGTGGTCGAGGCGATCGGCATGGCGGGCGGCGCCACGCGCATTGCCAACATTAAGAAGATCTCCCTGAAACGCCGCGGCGGGCCGGTGCAGATGCTCAATTTGAAGGACATCACCTCCGGCAAGACGGCGGACCCGACCTTGCGGGACGGCGATGTTCTCTCGATTCCTGAAAGCTTGTTCTGAGCCCCTGTTCTCCTGATGTCTTCCCCCCGAAAATCTGAATCCTTGGTGACCGCCTCCTCCGCCCGGATGGAGTTGTCGCGCGCCGAGCCCACCCTGTACCTCCCGAAAGTCGAGCCCGGCCGTCTGTTCGGCATCCTGCTCCGGCGCGGGTGGCTCGTGCTGCTCGGAATGGCGGTGGCGGTGGCGGCGATGTGGAGCTACGTGAAATCCGCGCCGAAGATCTATGTTTCGACGGGTTCGGTGGAAGTCAGCAGCCACACGCCCAACGTGCTGAACATCGAAGGCCTGGGTCCCGAAGATTCGAAGGATCTCGAGGAACTGAGGACCATCGTGCTCAAGATGGAATCCACCGCGGTGTTGCTGCGGGTGGCGCGGGCGAACGGCTTGTTTGGGGCCGCCGATTTCGCACCCCCGGGGTCGAGCGAGCAGGAGGTGATCACCCTGTTGGACAAACGGACGCTTGTGGTATTGGACCGGGGAACGCGGGTGGTGGTGCTGTCGGTGGAAGACACCGATCCGCAGCGCGCCAAGCGCCTGGTGGAGTCGCTGGTGACGGAATATGACCTTTGGATCAAGGAAGTCAGGGAGGCTCAAGCGCGGCAGGCCAGCGAAGGAATGGCCAAGGAAGAGGCCAAGCTGCGCCTGGTGAAGGAACAGGCGGCGGCGCTGCTGCAGAAGTTCCGCGAAGATCACCCGGTGCCTGGTTTGGAAGGTCGTGAGGGAGTCGGACCGGTCAGCGACGAGCTCGGCGCGCTCAATGCCCAACTTACCCTGGCGAAGTCGGAGCGCTTGCGGCTGGAGTCCGCCTACGAGTCTTTCAAGAAATTCGACCCGCAGGATCCGGACTCGCTGGGCGGCATCGGCGGCTCCAGCCGCTCGGAGGAAGTCGTCGCACTGGCGCGCTCGTTGCAGGAGAAGGAGCTGGAGTTTGCCAAGGTCAAGGAGCGCTACCTCTTCAAGCACCCGGTTTTCAAAGAGACGGCGCAGGAAGTCGCGAGCCTGAAGGAAGATCTCGTCCAGGCGGTTCACTCGGCCGGCCAGGCGCTGGAAAAGAGCTACCACGTTTCGCTCGAGAACGAATCCAAGCTGCAGGGCGAGGTCGAGAAGGCCCGCACGGTGGCGATCGGCGTGGAAGGAATCCGTGCGGATTTCGACAAACTGAAGCGCGAGGCGGATGTCGCCCGCGAGCTGCACGCAAAAGTGGACACCCGTTTGCGGGAGACGACTTTGGCCAGCGCGGTAGCGGCGTCGGCGATCACCTGGGCGGCTCCGCCGTTTGTTCCTGAGAAGGCATCGAAGCCCGACAAGAAAGTGCTGCTGCCGCTTGCTGGCTTCGCCGGCATGATGGCCGGCATGATGCTGCTGGTCGGGCTGGAAGTCAGCGACGGCCGGGTGCGCGACTCCGCCGCGGCGGCCCGCGCCACCGGGGCTCCGATGCTCGCCAGCCTGCCTTCCTTCGAAGCCGGCCGGGAAGGGGACATGGTGCTGCTTTCCGCTCCCGCCTCGCCGACCGCGGAGGCCTTTCGCCGGCTGCGTGCGGTGCTGCTGCCGCCGGCTACAAAACCGGGCGGGAAAACCGTGCTTTTCGCCAGCGCCGGGCCGGGCGAGGGTCGCTCGATCTGCGCGATGAACTACGCTGCATCGCTCGCGATGCAGGGCCAGCGGACGCTGCTGCTCGATGGCGACATGCGCCGCCCCGGGCTTAGCCGTCAGCACTTGAACGGAGGAACCCGCGGCCTCGGAGACTTCCTGTCTGGCGAGTGCGATCCCGCCAGCGCCTGTTTTCCCACGGCACTGCCGAACCTTTACCTGCTTTCCTCCGGCGAGATGCGGAACGACGCCGCGGAACTCTTATCCGGCACGCGTTTTGCGGTTCTGCTGGAGGATGCTTACCGTTACTTCGACGCGGTGGTCATCGATAGCCCGCCGGTCCTCGCGGTGAGCGACGCGTTGGCAATGGCTCGCTATGCCGACCGCGTCTGCATGGTGGTCCGGCAAGGCGCGGGCGAGCGCCGCAGCCTGAAAAAAGCTGCGGATTTGATTCGCTCGTCGGGCGGGAATCTGGTGGGTTTCGTTTGGAATGAAATGACGTTCCGCGCGAAAGGCAGCCCGGCTCCCGAGCCCGTCGTCCCCTTCAGTCACCCGGCCTTGGCAAGCTCGGGTTCGGCGGTTGAAGTTGGTCCGGAAGATGCTGATCAAACCGCGAATGGCAAGAATTCCTCCCCGATCACGTAATGGACTTCGCGGTTCATTTACTGCACCCTTTCTCAGGTGACCCGGCTTCCCCGGCTTGGTCGCCATCCCCCGCAACGTTTCCCCCAATCCCCCCGAACCATGAACTGTGCCCCCCCAGCACCTGTCGTGGAGAAGTCAGCCAACGTGACTTCCCCAGCGGCAAACTCATCTTCCCAAGATGAAAATACCCAGACCTTCGCGCTGCGCCACCGGCACCGTCCGTGGGTCGCGCACCAGAAGCTGGTGGCAGTGAGCTTTCTTGGCGACGCCGCGGTGGTGTTCATCGCGATGCTGGTGGCCTACCTGCTGCGGTTCGAATCCAAGCTCCAGTACATCGGCGTGGATGATCCGGAGATCGATTTCCGCGCTTACCTCGGTCACGTGGTCTTCGGCGGTTCCCTGATGCTCGTGCTGCTTGCGAATTTCCGCGTCCACGATCCCCGCAACTACCTCGCGATCCGCCGGACCTTCGGCGTTATCGTCAAGACCTGCGCACTGTGGCTGGTGGCCTTTCTGGGCATCGCGCTGATTCTCAAGCTCACCCCGACCATTTCGCGTGCTTACTGCTTACTCGCCGGTCTGACCGCGATGGCGATGCTCTGCGGCTGGCGCTGGTTTCTCTACTGCGTGCTGCGTCGCGACTCGTTCTCGAAGGCGCTCCGTCAGAAGGCGATCTTTGTCGGCTGGAACGAGGAATGTGGCCGGGCGATTGAGCGCTTCGGCGAAGGTCGCGCCCAGCGGATCAGCGTCCACGGCGTGATCGTTCCTCCCTCTGCCAAGTTTGATGCTGAGCCGCCTGCCGACGTGGTGGTGCTGGGTTCCTACGATTCCCTGCGGGAGATCGTCCGTGACTCCGGCGCGGACCTCATCATGGCGGTCGACGGTTGCTTGGATCGCCATCAGATGCTCATGCTCGCCGAGACCTGCGGCAAGGAATTCGTCGATTTCAAGCTGGTGCCGAGCTGCTTTCAAATTCTTGTTTCTGGTCTCCAGTTGGAGAGTTTTCACGGCATGCCCGTGCTTGGCATCGGCAAGTTGCCGCTCCACCACGCCTTCAACAACGCCCTCAAGCGCTGCTTCGATATCGCCGGGGCCTTGGTCGGTCTGGTTCTTTTCGCCCCGGCCATCTCGGTGTTCTGCGCGATGGTCTGGATGGAGTCGCGCGGTCCGGTTTTCTACAAGCAGCGCCGCATCGGCCTGAACGGACGGCCTTTCGACATCTACAAGATCCGCTCCATGCGTCTCGATGCCGAAGCTGCGGGAACCCCGGGCTGGACCGTGAAAGACGATCCGCGCCGCCTCAAGGTGGGCACCTTCATGCGCGAGTGGAACATCGACGAGCTGCCGCAGTTCCTCAACGTCCTGCGCGGCGAAATGAGCCTCGTCGGCCCACGTCCGGAGCGCCCCGAGCTGATCGAAGGCTTCAAGGAGGAAATCCCCCACTACAACGTCCGCCACAACATCAAGCCAGGCGTCACCGGCTGGGCGCAGGTCAACGGCTTGCGTGGCGACACCTGTCTGCGGGAGCGCGTGAAGTTCGACCTCGACTACATCGAGAACTGGAACTTCTTCCTCGATCTCCAGATCATGGTGATGACCTTTTTCAGCCGCAAGGGAGCCTGCTAAGGGACGACGGAACCAAAGAATTCAAGACGCAAGTCTGGAGCGTCCCGGCGCGCTGGTGTGTTCGAGGCTTGCGTCTGAGATCCCTTCGTTCCTGTCTTCCCTGTCATGGAATCGGCCTTGCCGGACAACACCGCCCGTTCCGCCCGCCGCGATCGCTCGATCCGGCTGGCGGTGGTGACTTCTTTTCTTTCGAAGGCAGGGACACTGTTGTTCCAGCTCATCGCCATCCCGGTGGCGATGCGGGTCCTGGGACGCGAGGATTTTGGCGTCTATGCCACCGTTGGCATCGCGCTTTCCATCGTGATCCTGTTAGAAATCGGAGTCGGTCCCGCGCTCGCCCACGGGATCTCTTCCGCGAAGGCTCAGGAAAGCGAAGACCGGGTGGGCAGCTTGACCTCGAGCGCGTTTTTCTTGGTCCTCGGGATGGCCTTGCTGGTCGGCGTGGTTTTGTCCGGAGCACTGCTGGTGACGCCGCTGCCATGGCTTTTCGGTGATGGCTTTGTGGGCAAAGAAGCGGTTCTCCGTCCGGCGCTGTGGACCGGTCTTGCGCTGCTGGTGATGCTCTTCGTGCTGAATCTCACCGACCGGATCCGGGAGGGTTTGCTGCAAGTGTCCGCCAACAACACCTGGGGCGCCCTTGGCAATGTGATCGCTGCCGTCGTCGTGGCGGCCGGGATCGGGTTCGTGCCGCAGGTCTGGTTCCTGGTGCTGGCGGTATACGGGTCGTTGGTGATTGCCAAGGTCTGCAACACCGTGGCGCTGTGGCGGGCGCATCCGGAAGTGCGTCCGGCTTGGACCCGGTTCCGGCCCACCGTCGCGCGGCATCTGCTGACGGATGGCGTGGCCTTTTCCGCCTGTACGCTGGTGACCGGCATCGTGGAGTTCAATCTTTGCGGCCTGCTCGTTGGGCGGCAGGACGGACCGGCGGCGACGGCCCTCTATCAGGTGTTCATTTCGATCACGGTCATGCAGCTCGGCGTGGTGATGATGCTGAGCACCCCGACTTGGCCCGCGGTTGCCGAAGCGCTGGCGCGGGGCGACATCCCGTGGGCGAAGAAGGCAGCGCGGAAGCTTTATCTGTTTGGCTCGGCGTTCGGCGTCTGCGCTTTCATCGGCTTAGTGCTGCTGGGGCCGTGGGTGTTTTCAGTCTGGCTGGGGAAGGATTTCTCGGACGTGCCGCGGTCGATGTTTGTCTGCTACGGGCTCTATTTCATCGCGCATGTCTGGCGTCACCTGAACCACGCGTTGATGTTCGGCACGGGTCAGGTCGGGAAGCTGGCGAGGGTCCAGTTGATCGAGTCCGTGCTGGTCGCCGCGGTCGCCGTCATCGCGCTGAAATGGGGCGGGATCGGCCCGATGCTGGCGGCGATGGGGGTGACGATTCTCGCCATCACTGGCATCGTTTTGCCACGGATCGTCGCGCGCGGACTGGCCGAGTCTCGGTGACGACATGGACACCTAGCGGGGCTGTTCCGTTTGGCTTGATTGTTGCTAAACGCGGGGATCGTGTCTGACATCCACAAGGACGATTTCCCCGTCTTTCCCATCTAACGCCAGTCCATGTCCTTCCGCCGTTTGCTTCCTTGGTCCCTGTTTGCTCTGCTCGCGCTTGCTACGCTGTTTTTCGTGTTGAGGCATGGTCCGGTTGATCCCGGCAGGGTGATGAAAATCCCGGCGTCCTTGGATCAAGCGGCACCGTTCGATGACGGAACGGGCGAGCGGCATGACGACTCGTTCGCCGCACTGCCGGTAGCCGCCGTTCCCGCGGCGACGCTCACGACGGAGGATGGCGGCAGCGAGCGGGCTTTCGAGATCGCGCTGGATGAAGGCGTTGTTTGGGAGGCCGACGGCCTAACCCGGACCCTTCGAATCGACCCGCCGGCCACCCTTGAAACCCTTCCGGCCCGGCTTCGCGAACTGGCGGGCGGAAGTGAGGCGTTTCCGGTCTGCTACGAGCCCGACAAGCCGCACACCTTGCCCTACCGGCGGATCATCACCCGCGATATCACGGTGGAACTGCCGTCGCCCGATGTCGATCCTGCTTTGCCGCCGGGCGTGGTCTTGAAAGCGCGGCCGGACTACGCGCCGGGCTTCGCCATCGTGTCCGCGGCCGATCCCTTCGCGGCACTCGCGGCGCTCGATCCACTGCGCCGCCAACCCGGCATCGTTTCCGCCGACATCCAACTCGCCCAACAGCAATCGCGGAAAGTGATGCCGAACGACCCCCTCGTTCCGAACCAATGGCACTTGAAGAACGCTTCGGCTGCGCGGAGCCACGTCAACATCGAGAACGCATGGCTTTACGGTGCCAGCGGCGGCGTCCGTGGTGCCGGCATCCGGATCGGGGTGATCGACGACGGACTGCAGACCGCGCATCCCGACCTCGCGCCGAACGTCGATATCGCCAACGACAAGGACTGGAACGGCAATGACAACGATCCGAATCCCGCGCCCCAGAGCATTCCCGACCCCGACAATGGCGATCACCACGGCACCGCCTGTGCCGGAAACGCGGCAGCTCGCGGAAACAACAGCCTGGGTGTCAGCGGCACCGCCCCGGAAGCAACGCTGGTCGGCATGCGGCTGATCGCGGGGGCAAGCACGGACACCACCGAGTCGGAGGCGATGGCCTACCTGCCGCAGCTCATCCAGATCAAGAGCAACAGTTGGGGGCCCGTCGACGATGGCGCTACTCTGGAAGCGCCCGGGAGCCTGACGCGTGCGGCCTTGGCAAGCGCCGCCGCCACCGGCCGCGGTGGGCTCGGCAGCATCATCCTCTGGGCGGGTGGCAATGGCCTCGGCGCGCTCGATAACTCGAACTACGACGGCTACGCGAATAACATCCACACCATTCCGATCGCCGCCACCGATAGCCAGGGCGGCCAATCTTACTACAGCGAGCCCGGCGCGAACCTCGTCGTCGCGGCTCCGTCCTCCGGCAACGTGCTGGGAATCACCACGGTCGATCGCACCGGCTCTAACGGCTACAACACGGCGGCCTCTGCATCCGGTGGCGACTATACGGATGACTTCGGCGGCACCTCCTCCGCCACCCCCACCGCGGCGGGCGTGGTGGCCCTGATGCTGGAAAAAAACCCCGACCTCGGCTGGCGCGACGTGAAGGAAATCCTCATCCGCAGTGCCTACAAGTTCAGCCCCGCCGACGCGGACTGGTCGGAGAACTCTGCCGGCTTTCACTTCAACCACAAGTTCGGCGCGGGCCTGATCGACGCCACCGCGGCGGTCAATCTGGCCGCTACTTGGACCAATCTTCCCGCGGGCACTTCGCAGTCGGTGGCCCAGACCGCTCTCAGCGTCTCGATCCCCGACAACAATGCGACGGGCGTCACCCGCAGCTTCGCCTTCACCGGTAGCAACCTCCGTGTCGAGCACGCCACCGTCACCTTCACCGCGAACCACGTCTACCGCGGCGACCTTGAAGTGATCCTAACCTCGCCATCCGGCATGATCAGCCGCTTGGCGGAGAAGCACAACGACCCCGGCAACAACTACTCGGCGTGGACCTTTTCCAGCGTCCGCCACTGGGGAGAGAACTCGGCGGGCACATGGACCGTCAAGGTCGCGGATCGCGGTGCAGGCGATGTGGGCACCCTGATCGCGGCCACCGTGACGCTCCACGGCACGCCCGGCACCCCGATCAATCCCGGCCCTCTCGTGGCGATCACCTCACCCGCGAGCGGTGCGGTTTTCAGTCCTGGAGCTCCTGTCAATGTCGTCGTCTCCGCGAGCGACTTGAACGCCGACGGCTCGCCGGGGACCGTGGCATCTGTCCAGCTTCTCGACAACGGCACGCCGGTCGCCACCGACACCGCCGCTCCTTTCGAGTTCTCCTTCAGCCCCGCCCTCGGCAGCCACAGCCTCACCGCGGTCGCGATCGATGGTGAAGCCGCGGCATCCACCTCGGGCGCGGCCGCCTTCACGGTCGTCGATCAAGCGCCCGTGATTACCGCGGCAGCACTTTCACCGGCGGGGCAGGCGTTCTCCGATGAAGCGGTCGCCGTCACCGGCATCGTCGCCAGCGATCCGGAAAATCAGAGCCTCGCGTTTGGCTATGCCTGGGAGAAATCGTCCGACGCCGTGACGTGGACCGCCGCAGGCATCACCTCGGCCAGCTTGCCTCCGGACCCCGGAAATGCCGGCTTCCTCTGGCGCTGCCGGGTCACTGTCAACGATGGCACCAACACCAGCGCCGCTTTCACGACTGCATCGGTCAATGCCCTCGTCCGCCCGCCTTCGAGCGCTGTGAACGGCAGCGCTTTCTCTTACGACAGCGGCCTCGTCCTCCGCGGCACCGATTCTCCCGTCAGCCGGGATGCGCTGGTGAATGAGTTCAGCCAAGGCACCAGCGGCAGCTCCGAATGGGTGGAGCTCCTGACTCTCCGGCAGGCCTCGTTCCGCCAGTGGCGGCTCACCGATTCCACCGGCACGCAGCTTACCTTCGCCGATGCCGCCGTCTGGGACGCCATCTCGGCCGGCACGCTCGTCGTCATCTACAATGGCAGCTCGAAAGACAGCCTGCTCCCCGCCGATGACAGCGATCCGTCAGATGGCAAACTCGTCCTCGCGAGCAACAATTCCACCTACTTCACCGGCACCTGGCCGGCCCTCGGAAATGGTGGCGACGCGGTGATCCTGCGCAATCCCGCCGGAGCCAATGTCGCCAGCATTTCCTACGGATCGTCCAACACCCTCTCGCCGCATCTCGCCGCCGTCGGCTCGGGATCCGCCGCCTATTATGAAGGGGGCAGCGATGCGGGTGCCGCCAATGTCTCCGAGTGGACCGTGACCACCTCCACCGTGGCGCGCCGCGGCGTCCCCCGTGCCGTGGGTGACTTGTTCATCTCCGAGTACGTCGAAGGCACCGGCAACAACAAGGCCGTGGAGATTTACAATCCCTCGGCGTCTTCCATCAACCTCGCAGCCCAAGCCTACACATTGTTGCTCTCGTTCAACGGCGGCGCCTCGACGACCACCGTCAATCTTGCGGGCACCGTCGCCCCCGGGTCCGCCTTCGTGATCAAGCACAGCGCTGCGAGTGCGGCTATCACCACCAACCAGACGACCACGGTCCAGAATGATCTCGGATTCAATGGCGACGATGCGATTCTGCTTAAGAAAGCAGGAGCCGTCGTGGATGCGATCGGAGCCCTTAGTCCGGACCCAGGGACCGCCTGGACCGGTGCCAGCGGAACCGTCAGCACCCTCAACATGACCTTGCGCCGTAAAGCCTCCGTCACGACGGGCGATACACTGGAGACCGATGCCTTCGACCCGTCTGTGCAATGGGACGCTTTTCCCATAGACGACTTCTCCGGCCTCGGATCCCACTCCATCACGGGCGGAGGACCTTCCTCGATTTCGCTCACCGTCGGTCCCTCGTCCCTCGCGGAAAACGCGGGAGTTTCCGCGGCCACCGGCACCGTCACGCTGTCCGCCGCCGCGGTGGGAGATGTGGTGGTCACGCTTCTTTCTTCCGATCCCAGCGCCGCCACGGTGCCACTCAGCGTCACGGTCTTGAATGCTCAGACCACCGCCACTTTCGCGGTTGCGGCGGTCGATGACTCAGACGCCGATGGCCCGCAGACCACGGTGATCTCCGCCAGTGCTGGTGGCTACGCGACGGGTAACTTCGTCGTCACCGTGACCGACAATGAACCGTCCCTCAATGGCGTCACGCCCGGCACGGGGAATACCCCTGCCAATGCCGCCTTCGTCGCCGACCTCCGCTCCGGCGCTCTGAATGCGCCTGCATGGTTCCGCTTCGCCACGAGCTCGCAGACGCCGACCGGGCTGCTGATCGATCCCGCCACAGGCATCGTCAGTGGCATCCCGAACGCCGCAGCGGGCAGCTATCTTCTCGTCATCGAGCGCTACAACACGCTCGGCGAAGTGGTTTCCCAATCCTTCACCCTCAATCTCACCGGAGCGTCCGGCTACAACGGCTGGATCGCCGGATTCGAGGGGCTTCCGCTCACCGGCAAGAACGACGATCCCGATGGCGACGGGATGGCGAATGTCGTCGAGTATCATCTCGGAGCCCTCGCCGGAACTCCTGACGCCGCGGCAGCGTTGCCGGTCTTCGCCAAGGACGGCCAGACCCTGACGCTGAACTGGTGGCGGCTCAAATCGGCCACCGATACCACCGGGGTTGCCGAGTGGTCGGACGCGCTCGGCACCTGGTCCGTCGGCGGGCTCAGCAGCTCGGTCATCAATGAGACTGCAACTCGCGAACAGGTCCGCGCCACGCTCACGGTGGCTCCCGGCACTCCGCGGATCTTCCTCCGACTGCGAGTTGACTGAGGACGCCCCTGCGATCTGAGTGAGGTGATCAATCATGCTTCCCGATCTCCTCACCGTCCGCTCGCCCTTCGTGAACTTTCAAGTCCTCCGCGATGACGCCGGCCTCTACTTGTTAGATGCGGGATTTATCGGCGGGAGGCGGTTGCTGTCACGCGAGCTCAAGCGCCATGGATTGGACCGTGAACCGATCCGCGGGATCATTCTGACCCATGGGCACCTCGACCACATTCTCAATGTCCAATCGATCTCGCGCGAGACCGGGGCGTGGATCGCGGCACCGAGGTTGGACGCAGATCACTACGCGGGAAAGCCAGTGTATCGTGGTGCGTCGATGTTTACGGGATGCCTGGAAGCGATCGGCCGTCCTTTGCTCAGATTCCAATCGTTCACGCCGGACCGGTGGATCGACGACGGCGAGATCATCGATGTCTGGCATGGGCTGAAGGCGGTCCACTTGCCGGGCCACACCGCAGGACACACCGGTTTCCTCTGCGAGCACCCCAAGCTGCTGTTCTGTGGCGACCTGTTCGCGAGTTTCCGGCGGTTCAGTCACCTTCCGCCAGCGATCCTGAACACGGACCCGGGGCTCATCCCGCTCAGTGTCTCACGGGCACTCTCGCTGGACATTGATGGCGTGATTCCGAATCACTCGGACGCGGCCACGCCGGCGGAACATCTGAAGCGACTGAAGCGCTTGGCCGCGCTTGCGATTTAGGCGTGCTCCAGCAAGCCGCCTAACAGCGTCTCAAGCCGGGCGATGCCGTGGTCGTCGCGGAAGCGGGCGTAGTCGCCGATCAGCGGGCAGTCCTCCCAGTCGCGGCCGTCGAGGATGCGGCGGATCGCTTCCAGCGCACGGTCGCTGTTGCCTTCGGGAATCGTAAGGCCGCTGCGATAGCCTTCGATGCGGTGGCCGATGCATTCGCCGGCGGTGGCGATGCAGGGGATGTTGAAAGCGGCGGCCTTGCCGAGGGTTCCGCTGCTTCCCTCGAAGCCTTCGTAGGCGGCCCACGCGACATCGAAGGTGGTGAAGATCGAGTTGAAGTCGGATTCCTCGGGGATGCGTCCGGCAGCGGGGTCGAAGTGGATGTTATCGATCTCCCCGGCCGCGGCGCGGCGGGCGACATCGTCGAGCAGCGCTTGCTCTTCCGCGCTGTATTCGTCGCGCGGGAAGCGGCCGGCACAGACGAAGTACCATGGAAGTTGTAGTTCGCGGGCCCGATCGGCGACGCGGAGCAGATTGAGCATGCCCTTGCGGTGTTCCAGGCCGATCAGGCCGATGATTCTCCGGCCGGCTGCCTTGCGGCGGATTTCTTCGGCGAGGGGATAGGGCTGGGCTGGAAGGGAGGCATCGGTGAAATCGGGAAACGCGTGGACTGCTTTTCCAATGCGCTGCTGGATGGGCGAGATGAAGCGCTCGTCGAGCACGCCGATGCCGCGCGAGAGCGGGCTGCGCATCAGCGCGTCGCCCTTGGCCAGGAGGCGTAGCGATGCCTTGAGCGATGGCTTTTCGCCGTGGTGGTGATTCCGCAGGTAGAGTCCGCTCCAGGGGCGGTTCAGGGTGAGGCCGGGAACAGAGGGGAAGGGGAGGAAGCGGAGGTAGCTGTCGAGATAAGGGAAGAACACCAAATCGACCTGGCGGCCGGTTTTCTGCTCGGCTTCATAGAGCGCATCGGCGGCGCGTTTCCAGCGCTGGAAGGTGCGCAGCGGGTCGCCTTCGAAGCGGCCGCGAAACCAGCTCCGCTTGCCGCTGGGCAAAGGGTGCATCGAGACGCGGCGGTCGAAGTCGGTGACCGATGGCGCGGCGACGGTGCGCGCGGCTTGAAGGGCATCCGCAGGATCCGGGCAGAGGCCGATCACGAAGGCGCCCAGCCGCACGAAGCTCGCGGTGAACTGCGAGAAATACATCGGGTGGTGACCGATCCAGAGCGGGTCGACCAGCGCGACGGTCTTATGGGGAGGGTCGGAACTCATTCCTGGGAAGGTTGCAGCCGGGCATGGATCCAGGACGCGCGGACAAGAAAAGCCTGCGGCAGGCCGGCCATCACGCCGAAAATCATGGCGGCCAATCTTTCGTCAAAGGGGTTCGAGGTCAGGGTCTCGCTGAGCAGGCAGCAGGCGGCGATGAAGGGCAGGAAGGCCAGCCATTGGTCGGGGCCGGGGTCGGAGGCATTCGCGCGGGCGGCCCGGAGCGAGGCGGCCATGGTGCCGACGATCAGCGCGATGTGCGCCAGCAGACCGATCACCCCGCCGGAGAAGAGCGAATAAGTCCAAGTGGAGTGGCCGGCGAACCAGACGTCGTCGCCGACCTCCGCGTCGGGCGGATAGACGAGGTGGATCTCGGGCATGTAGGACGGGTGCCAGTAGTAGGAGGCACCGATGCCTTTCCCGTGGAGATAGTGGACCGGCTCGCGGTTGAGGATTTCAAAGATGGCGTCCGCCTCTGCCACGCGGGTCAGGAAAGAGATGTCGTGCTTGGTATTGCGGTCGGCCGCGTGGTGGAAGAGCCGCTCGTTCCAGCGCTCGATCTGGTGCGGCTGGGCCACCGCGGCGATGACGATGGCCACCACGGCGAGCAGGCCGATGGCGAATGCCGGCCACAGGCGCTTCACCGCATCGAAGGGCCGGTAGATGCCCCATCGGGTGCCGAGCAGGAAGCACAGCGAACTGGCACAGGCCGAGGCCATGACCGGGAAAAGCAGCGAGCGGGTGACCGTGATGAAGATCCCGAAAAACAGCACGCCGACTGCCACCGGAAGCAGCCAGTGGAAGCGGCTTCGCAGCAGCAGCGCGCAGCCGATCCACGCGGCAAGCCAGTTGTTGGCGGAGCTTTGCACCTCCACCCGCGCCGTTTCCATCGTCACATCCTTGAAGACGAAGCCGTGGAAAATGCGCCACAGCACATTGATGCAGGCGGCGGTGAGGATGGGTGCGACGATCTTTGACGGCCGCACTCCGGCGCAACCGGCGATGTGGGCATTCATCATGCCGGCGAGGCAGAGGATCAGCGGCAGGAGGATGCGCAGCGAGCGACCGGGAGCGACGCCCTGGAGCAGTGCGTTCGCGCCCATGAAAGCGAGAAATCCACCCCAGCCGAGGATCAGCCAGGCACCGGGCCGGACGAGCAGGTGACGCCAGCCGAGGAAGAAGATGCCAGCGGTGGAGGACACCGCGAGGAAGAGGAAGACTAACTGATCGAGCCCCGCGCCGCCGCCTGCCTCGCGGGCCTGGTCGGCGCGGTAGTCGAAGGCGAAGGAAATCATGAAGACCCACAGCAGCCGCTCGATCCACGGCGCAGCGGCGGTGGCGGGGATTTCGACGGCATCGGGGATCTCGCGCATCAACGGAAGGCGTCCGGATTTTCCAAGGCCCGGCCCAAGGTCGCGCCGCGGTCTTCCCAGTGAAAGGCGTCGCGGCAGGCTTCAAGCGCACTGCGCGCGGCGTGGTTGAGGAAAGCGAGGTCGTCGATCTTTGCCGCGACATCTCGCGCCAGCATTTCGGGGTCGGGCGCGGCGATCGCTTCCGTCAGTGGATCCACGGGCACCCCGCTGAGAGCGGCTTCGACCGAGGCGAGTGGCAGCCCGCGGAAGATGTAATCGAGCGCCTTGAGCTTGAAGCCGCCGCCGAGGGCTTCGGGGATGAGGCCGATGCGGGCGCGATCCAGGTAGGGTCCGACCGAGGGCACGTTGGCGGTGAAGTCGGCCCACGGATGCTGCCGGGCGAGCGCGGCGAACCACTCGGGATCCGCCTTGCCGACGACTTGAAAGCGGATCTTCGCCTGTTGGAAAGGCCGGGCAGCGGCCTTCAGGAAGGCCTCGAGATTGCGCCGCTTGGCGAGCCACTCGAAGGCACCGGCGAGCACGACTTGGCGCGGGGTCTCGGCCGTGATCTCGCGGGGCGGTCCTGCCGGGATCTCGCCGCCGTAGCCGGGCGGGAGCACGCAGACCGGAGTGCCGGGCACTTCGCCGCGGAAGGCGGCGGCATCGCGCGGCGTGATGGCAGTGATCAGATCCGCCCGCCGGCAGAGCTTCGCTTCCATGCGTCCGTATTTCCGCGCGTCCCAGTTCAATGCCAGGCGCATCGGCAGCGAGCCGGTCCCGTCGGCCGCGACTTGGCGGCGGACTTCGGTTTCGTGATTGTGGGCGATGTAGGCGACTTTGGCTTCCTTTGGGATCATCGGCAGTGCCCACGCGCAGGCGGCCTGATCGATGAGAATCCAGTCCCACTCCTGGCGCAGCAGCCGGCCCAGGGCCGCGCGCTGGATCGGATTGCCGAGCCGGAAGGCATCGGCCGGCAGCGGCGACCCGAGACTTTTCAAACGTCCGGCCGGGATGCGTCCGTGGAGCTGCCAGGTGACCGGCGGACCGCCGTCGCAGGGCTTGGCCGACTCGTGGGCCAGCACGGTGATCTCGAAGCCCGGCCGCGCGGCGAGCGAGTTGAGCAAGCCGAGGGTATAAATCAGCTCCCCGCTGTCCGCGGGGCGGGGGTCTTGCCGGGTGATCCAGAGGCAGCGCATGACGGGCGGGAAGCTTCTAGCGGAAGTCTCAGGGCTTGGCCGTGAGAATTTTCTCGAAAGTCGAGGCGGTCTTTTCGATCGGGAAGGTGGCTTCCGCGTAGGCGCGGGCTTTCTTTCCAAACTCCGTGCGCTCGGCCGGCGAATCGTACAGAAAGCTGGCGGCGGCAAGAAAGCCCTCCATGTCGCGCGGGGCGACGGTCAGCCCGGCGCCATGGTCACGGGTAATCCGCGCGGCGAGGTTTTCCTTCGGCACCGCGAGCAGCAGCGGCCGGGCGGCGCAGAGGTAACTGAGGGTCTTTGACGGCACCGAAAACACGCCGGCTTCCTCTTCGAGGATGCCGACAAGCACGTCGCCGGACGCGAGCACCGACGGCAGATCGGCGAAAGGCTGGTAGGGGAGGATGCGCAGATTGGTCAGTCCGGCGGCGGCGGACTCGCGGCGCAGCCACTCGGCGCCGATGCCTTCGGAGACGATGACCACTTCGACCGACGGGTTGTCGCGGAAGCGCTTGGCCAGCTCCAGCAGCATCGCGGGATTGTGCTTCATGCCGATGGTGCCGGAGTAAAGGAAGACGAACTTGTCGTGCAGGCCGTGACGGCGCGACCAGTGGTTGTCCTTCGGCAAGGCGGGAATTTCCTCAATGACGGCCCAGTTCGGAACCACCGAGATGCGGCCGGGATCGATGCCGAATTCCGCGGCGAGGATCGGCGTGAAATCTTCCGTGATCGTGACGATGCCGCTGCTTCGCTTGAACTGGCGGGAGTCTAACCGCCGATACCAGGCTCCGATGAAGCCACCGGCGACAGGGATCTTTTTCCGCAGCAACTTGTCCACCGCGAGGCTGTAGAAATCCTGGACCCAGTAGTAGAAGCGGCCACCGCACTCGACGGTGGCGCGGGTGATCGGCTCTTGAGTTTCGGTCGGAGTGTTGCCGGAAAGCACCGCATCGGGCTTCCACTGGCGGACGAAATCGGCAGCGGCTTGGCCGTAGCGGATCTCCATGCTGCGGCGGCGGCGGAAGGAATATTTGTAGCGAGGGTATTCCGGATCCATCGGGATTTCGCGGAATTCCAGCGTCGCCGCATCGCCCGGGCCGTGCTGGAGGTCGCCGCGCGGGGTTTGCAGGGAGCCGGCGAAAGCGTGGACGACTTCGTGGCCGCGGGCCGCGAGTTCGCGGCTCAAAGAAGTGGGAAACGCGTGACCGGCGTAGTCGTGAACGAGGATTCTCATGGGGGAAGAGACACCAGGGTGCGCGTCGATCCTAGCGATCGGTAATCCGGGGTCAACCGACCGCCTTCACGCGATCACGTGGGCACCATCGGGCGCGCCGGAACGCTCAAAGCGTCGAAATCTCCTGGATCACGTGTTGCGACCAGCTTTCGAGATTCGGAAACAGCAGGCCTTGAAGTTCCGCCAGCTCGTTGAAGGACAGGTTGGCCAAGGCGTCCTCGCGGGCGTGGACCCGGGTGTTTTCGAGATCGATCACATGCACGATGCCGAGGTGGACGCGGCCGACCTCGTTGCTGTCGTCGTTCAGCAGCGCGGCGATGCGGTTGGTGTGGGCGGTGTCGAAGACCAGTTCCTCCTGAAGTTCGCGCTCCACCGCGGCGAAGTAGGCGTCCTTGCCGGTGCGGCCGTTGCCCGTGTCCACCGGATTGATGTGCCCGCCGACGCCGACTGAAAGCTTGGTGTGGAGCCGGTCCTCGCCGCCGGACTTGCCGCGGGTGTAGTTGAGGATCGAGCTGCCGCAGCGGATCAGGCAATACGGGATGAGCTGCTTGTGAGTCGGGTCCGCCTCGGCTTTCTCGCGGTCCATGAAGAAGTGGTTCTCCGGGTCGAGCAGGCGGTCAATGGCCTTTTCCAGGCCGTGGGTGCGGATGCCCTGGAAGGTACCGATGGCATCGAACAGCGGGCGGGGGACTACGAGCACTTGCTCGCCGGCGTATTTGGACATGCCGGGGAGGTTGAAGTTCCAAGTAAAAAGTGCCAAGTGCCAAGGTGCAGAAGTTCCAAGTGCCAAGGCGGAGAAGCTCGAGGGTGGGGAAAAAGTGCCTTGGCCTTCTTTGGAACTTTGCACTTTCTACTTGGAACTTACCTGATTTGGCACTTGAAACTTGTTTACTTGGAACTTCCCTCTCCGCTCAGTGCTTGAGCTTCAGCTTTTTGAGCTTCGGTTCGACAACCATGCGGCAGTAGCCGTTCTTCGACTTGTTTTGGAAATAGAAGTCCTGGTGGTAGTTCTCAGCCGGGTAGAAGATCTCCGCCTTGGTGATTTCGGTCACGATGGGATCCTTGAAATTCGCCTGCGCGGCCTTTTTCGAGGCTTCGGCGACGGTCTTCTGGGCGTCGCTGTGGTAGAAGACCGCGGAGCGGTACTGGGTGCCGGTATCCGCACCCTGGCGGTTCAGGGTGGTGGGGTCGTGGAGGTCCCAGAACCAAGCGAGAATCTTTTCGGCGGTGATCTTCTTCGGGTCGTAAACCACCTGGACGACCTCCGCGTGACCGGTGGTGCCTTCGCAGATCTGCTCGTAGGTCGGGCTGGCCACGGTGCCGCCCATGTAGCCGGAAACAGCGGCTTGGACGCCATCGAGCTGCCGGTAGGCGGCCTCGATGCACCAGAAACAGCCGGCGCCAAGGGTGATGACTTCAGAGCCTTCGGGGACTTTCGGGGCGGCGGCGGGGAGCTTGGCGTCGGCAGGCATGGCTTTTTCGGGTTCGCAGGAGGCGAGGGTCGGGATGGCAAGCAGGAGCGCGAGCAGGGATCGGCGATTCATGGCGGTGGGAGAGGAAGGTAAGGTGCTTATTCCCGGGCGCAAGCTTGGGGGTGGATTGGGGTGATTGGGTTGATTGGGCGATGAGGGAGGGAGAGTTGGGCCGGGCTTTCGAGGTGAGTCGTCGCGTCCCCGCGTTCGGGATGCCCCATCATATGCCGGTGGCCGGAAGCACCCGTTCACTCCTCCGGCTCTGCAAACAAGACGCCACGGCGCTTTCCCAGGGCCTCCGAATTGAAATGGATGGAGAAACGGCCCCGATACACTGCTTCAAGAGCACGATGAACATATTCGAGATTCAGATTCACGCCCTTGTAGGAGTCGTGTCCAAGTTCGGGTCTGCCGGGAACTTGGAAATCATGGATCACGATCACCGGTTTGGGTCCGCTCACCTTCGAGATCGCTTTCAACTCATCCAGCAGCGGCCAGTAATCATTCCAGTGGGCATCCAGATAATAGAGGATGCGGCCGCCACCGAGTTCTTCGGCCAACGCGGCAATTCCGGTCTCTGAAGAAAGCCGGAAAAGCCGGATGTTGTCCCGACCCGTCCGGCGGAACAGCGATTCGGCGACGTCCGCGCGCGCCGGATGAGTTTCGAAGGTCGCCACTCCGCCGCAGAGCAGCGACAAGGCAAGCGTCGTGTGCCCGTGATGAGTTCCAGTCTCAACCGCTGCGCCGAGTTGCCATTTCCCGATCAGCCGGGCAACTTCCGCAAGCAGGAGCGGGTCGCCGGAAAACGGGCTGAATCCAGGGATGCTTGCAAATGCGAGAGGAGCGGTTTCGAGGTCTTTCATATGCGGCAGAAAGGGGTGGCGGCTTCAGGGGACGAGTGCGCATCTTCAGAAATACACCGCTTCGCTCCGCGGATTCGCCCAGGTGGCGTATTCGATGTCCACCGGCAGCAACTGCGAGCGGGCGTCGTTGGGGATGAAGCTGAGGGTTCCGCCGGGGACCAGCCGCGGATACATCGCGGCGAGTTGGAACCACTCGTCGAATCCGTAGTCCGGCCAGTTCGCGAATTTCATCGGCACTGAGCCGCGGCCGGGGATGTTCGCGGTGAGCGGCAGGCTGCCGTGGCGCCAGTGCCAGACGAAGGCCTCGATGCATTCGCGCACCGGCATCAGCCCGCCCCGCGCGCCGAAATGCCCGCCGAGGATGGGGCGGTAGCGGACTTCCTTGCTCGTGTCCGCGTTGTAGTAGCCCGGCACCCGCCACAGCGAGAGGCCGAGCCGGTCCATCAGCTCGGTCCGCTCGATGTCCCCGCTCGCCTGGCCGATCCGGTCGGCATCGACCACCGTGACCAGCGCGTCCGCTTCCTCCAGGGCGAGGAAGCGCCAGAAGCCTCCGGGGCAGTAGCGGATCGAGGAACTCTTCATCAGGAAGACCTCCCAACCCAACTCCGTCAGTTCCGCCGCGAGGAATTCCAGATCCGCCGCCAGATAGACCCGGAAGGTCACTTCCGGATGACGCTTCCTCATTTCCGAGCTATGCATGTAAAGCGGTTCGATGTAGCTCTCCCATGGTGAAAATCGCTTCACAAGCCCCAGTCGTCGCGCGTCGATCAGCAATTCGCGGGTCGGAGTCGGCAGTGGCGGATCGCCCCCGTTCACGTGCTTCCAAAACAGCGACACGCTCACGATGTGACGCTTCCCTGACTTCTCCTTCGGCGTTCGAAGTTGGGCGTTCGATGTTCGATGTTCCTCCTGCACCCCGAACTCCTCCCGCTCCCCGTCCGTCACTCCGGAGCGGTAGGCACTTATCATCGACTCATCCAAGACCGGGAAAATATCTGTCCAACTCACAAAAGAGTGCTTGCCACGCCCCCCCCCCCCCCGTGTCAATCATGCTGGCGAATCGTTTCCATTCCAGCATGAACTTCGATCCGTCCCTCCCCAACGACAGCCGCCGCAACTTCGTCAAGAAGTCGCTCGCCGCCTCCATCATCGCGGCACAACCGACCATTCTCGCCGGCTTGATCCGGGCACAAGGGGGAGGCGGGGGGACGGGGACGACGGAGCCGTGGGCAACGACCGAGCCTTGGGCAACGACCGATCCATGGGGAACCACTGATCCGGCGGAGACCACCGACATCGAAACGACAACGCCCCCAAAGATTCCGTCGCTTACAAAAGCCGATCCTTTAGGTTGTGACGCTGAAGCGTCGACGACCCAGCTCGGAGTTTCTCCGGTGAAAGTAAAAAGTTCGACTTTCGGGACTATTATAGTGACTGAAAACAAAGGAGGAACTCCACCGCAACTTGAAGAGCAATTACAGGGTAAGATTTACTGGCAAATCGAAGCGACTTTGGAAATCCCCAAGGCTGCAAAGGTCCAAGGCCAGATTACTCCTTATAAAGCAGAGTGCCTCAAGTGCACGGCCAAAGACTTCAAAGTCACCCTGCTTGTCGAGCGGGTTTCAGGGTCCACTGCCTTGGCATCTCAGTTGACCGATGAACTCAATAAGCAACTTGGGATCTCTTTTCCGAGTGATAATGATGAATCTACGCCATATCTTGAGCATATAGGGTGCCCTGATTTGGTTGCTGGTGTTTCGGCGCTCGCCATAGACGATCCTGAAAATTCAAACAACGACGAAAGCGATGCACTCATTGAAACAGATCCCCATGATGCGGAGACGCCAGAGGGTGGCACGCTGAGAATGAAGCTTACACCCGACATAGACCCTGCTTTCGAAGACTCAGCGACGAAGACTGTGGAATGGATACTTTCATCGATCAGTGGCCCTCAGCTTACTGATGATGGAATCAAGGGGGCATTGAAGGCCAAGGCAGAAGCCGAGACTCAAGAATTTAGTCCTCAATGGGCTGTCACCACGATAAGTTGGCCCACGTGGGGTGTATTTACATTTCCCAAGCCGAGCCAAAGTGCTACTGCGAAGAAAAAATATACTAGCGTTGCGGCAGGTGCTCAATGCGATATTGAATAGATCCAATCGTGATGCAACGAGGAATTTATGTTCGGTTGGGTGTTTTTCTCTGCGCAGGTGCGCTGGGTTTTTTCTTATGGGAAGTAAGACGAGGTTCAATGCGCCCCCATGAGGGCGATCCAAGTGACGGAGGGCTAGAACTCTCTCTTGGTGTTGATCGCAAGCCGGACGAGGGAGTCGGGACTGCCTGTGAGAGGGTCGAACGCTTGAAGTTAGGTGAAAGGTATGGATCTTACATCTCCGAACGACAGGTTGCATTGCCCGATCTGCAACTTGAGTTGGAGAGCCTGAAGAGCCGGTTGGATCGCGAGGTGTTCTTTAAGGTGATGGTCGACTTTGGAAGGTCAGATAACTACACGCCTCAGGATAAGGCCGCAATTTTTAACAGGCTGCTTCCGATCAAAGGCAATTCTTCGGTGTATCCGGTTTACCAAGATGTGATGTTGGACTGGGCTGCTAAGGGAGGAGAAGGTGGTCATTTTTGGAGTTTTGTTGGTCACCTTGAATCTTCGGAGCTCAGGGAGTATCTTGCTCGTGGTTACTACGCTTCTGCGGCTGTAGATCTCGCAAAGCTAGAGGAGATTATAGAGTTCGAGGCGGATAGGCAGTCAGAGTCATTTTTGGGGCGCGACTATCAGGCGCGCTCTCGCTCTCTTGCACAGTTGGTGAATTCATTGGTGGCGGGTAATGTGCTGAGTCGGGCTGAGGTTGACGGCCTGTTGACTAGGATCGATGTGGATTTAGGCTTCAAGAGGGATTTGACGGCAAGGCTTGCTGCTGAATCCAATCCTTAATATTGAGTGCTTCTGAGAGTTGCCATTTCTTTCTCCTCTTTGACGTCCGTGAGCAATTCTATTGTGTTTTTCAGGAGTAGATTGGGAGGTCGTGAACCAGTCCAAGCATCGATTGTGGGAAACGAGTAAGAGTTCTAAATGTGGATAATAACTATACGCTGAGTATATATGTTTGTATCTGTTAGGTGGGGTGAAAAGAAGATGCTGTTTATGGCGATGGCTTTCCTTTTGATTGTCACTTTTTTGGTGTTGTATTTCAAAGGACGTCGGCTGAGCAGTTCGTCCTATCCGACATCCGCATCCGATTCGATCCCATCGCAAAGTCGCTTGGCTGATCGCTTGGCCAATCGGCGGGAGGCGCGGCTGGCGGAGTCGGCTGAAAACTCCGCCTCCCTGCAGGCCATCTTCGCCCGCTGGGATGAAGCCAAGCTCAACCTGAGCGGCCAGGCGCTGTTGGAGGCACGCCGCGAGATCGCCCGGGACGCGGTGATGCAGCTTGGCGGGAGCGAGGGCTTGCTGAAGTTCCTCGAATTCCTCAAGAAGGAAGGTCAGGGCGACTTGCGGGAGTGGGTGATTACGGAGGGCTTGAAGGACTTGTTCGCCTCGCCGGAGAAGTCGCCGGCGGCGCGGGAGTGGTTGCTGGGGATCGAGGATTTGAAGCTCCAGGAGTCCTTTTGCTTCTCAGCCGGGCAAGGATTCAAGGGGCCGGGCTTCAAGGACTACATCGACTCCTTCGGCAGTATTCGTTCTCAGTCGAGGCTGCTGGGCGGCTACTTCTCGGAAATGGCGAAGACCGATCCGGAAGGGGCGATCCAGACTTATTTCAAGACACGGCCGGCGAAGGTGGATTTCACCTCGTTGAAGCACGTGATGGCAGCGGTGCCGGCGGGGTCCGACTTCACGAAGATCTCCGGGATGGTGCCGCCGGACGGGCCGACGCTGGCGACCGACGCCCGCAAGGCGCTGCTTGGTGCATGGGCGGCATCGGCCCCGCAGGATGCGGCGGACTACATCCTGAGCAATTCCAAGCAGGTGAAGCCCTTCCAGCTCGCGCCGGTGATCGAGGCCTGGATGACCTCGGATCCCGCCGCGGCGACGGCCTGGGTGGACGGCCTCGCACCCGGCGAGCACCGGGACATCGCGCTGGCGAGCCAGTCGAAGTTGTTAATCCCGGAAGCCCCGGCGCGGGCTTGGGAACTGGCGCTGGCAATCCCGGATGCCAAGCGGCGGGAGGAGGCGATGAAGGCGGTGCACCGGGAGTGGATGAAGGTGGATCCGAAGACGGCGGATGCGGCGTGGAAGGAGATGAGGAAGGGGAAATGAGCGATTGGAGATTAGGGGATTGGGTTGATTGGGGAACTGCGGGCGAGCCGCCCGCACCCCTCTTTTTTGTCTGGGGCGTTAACTTTAAGCAGTAATTCTACATGATCCGCATCACTCTCTCCTCCGATGCTAAGGGGCACGGCAATTCGGCGACTTTGGTCGCGAGCATTTTACGGCGGACGGACTCGCCGGTGCATGTCCGTTGCTGGTGCCGGGGCTATCTGCCGGGATCGTTCGAGAGCGGGCGGCTGAAGGTGGAATTTTTCGGGGCGGAGGAGGAGGTCACGGGGCGCTATCCGGGGCACGTGAACGCGGCGGTATTCGACCGCCTGCGGGTGATCCGGGACGGGGTGGACTGGGACCGCTGCCTGGTGATGGATCACGACATGATCGCGCTGTGCGATCTCGCACCGTATTTCGCGGAAGACTTCGAGGGCAATCTGCTGATGGGGCGGCTGTTCGGGCCGGGGAACACGCTGGGCTTGCAGATGCGGCAGCGGGGCGGGTTGCCGGAAGACTGGCGGCATGCGGAGGACCATCCGTATTTCTTCATGGGGCCGATGATGAATCTGGCGGCGATGCGGGAGGAAGGAATCTGGGAGACCTTGCTGGCAGCCCATGCGGCGATCGGGCAGGACGAGCAACTATCGCTGACAGCGGCCTGCGGCGGCCGGACGAAGGGCGTGGGCAAGCAGTGGAACCTGGTGCCGCAGTGGGACCATCTGGCCGAAGCGGAGCCGCCGCCGCGAAGTCACGCGGTGATCGGGGGGATTCCCTGGAAGAACGGCGTGCCGGAGGGGATCATCCACTGGACCGGCCCCTCGAAGCCGTGGCACCGCGGGACGAAGGTCTGGCGGGCGGACCTGTGGGAGGGCGAGCGCACGAGCTGGGAGCACCTGCGGTCGGGGATTTGGGAGAAGCCGCTGGCGGTGGAGGTGGAGCCGGAGAACGGTTTCGGCGTGCGGGCCCTGGCGAGGCGGGGCTGGCGGGTGGCGGTGATCGGGGAACGATTTGGAGGGGGGGATGTGCGGGCCTTGGATGGGAAGAACGAGGCGCATCCGGATGTGAGTTTTGCGGATGGGTCGGGGGGATTTGAGGAGGCTCTCGGTGGCAGGGGAGGAGGCTTGCGGCAACCCCAATCCGCTGAAGCTCCGGGCGGCGGGGATGCCGCAGCCACGGTGCGCTTCGGGAGCGGGACGCGGCCCGGGGATTGGCTGGAGCCGTTGGCTTCAAAGCCGGAGTATCTGGCGCTGAGAGGACCGGTGGAGGTGGGCGAGGTGCGGCGGCTGCGGGAGCTGGGTTACGGCCTGGAGACGAGGCTCCACCCGGGCCAATGGCCGACCGGCGGGCCGGCGCCGCGGGTGCTGGATTTCGAGGGGAATTTGCCGGCCCTGGGGGTGGCGGCGGACGAGGAGCTTTATCTGAAGTGGGGAGAGGTAGGGGCGGACGCCCTCGGCCGACCGGAACGGTCCCCAGCAGCCGGCAGTTCGTGCGACTCGAAGGCGAGCGGAGGCAATCGCCACGGGCATCCAGTGGGTTGCTGCGACCATGGAGGCGCGGAAGACTGGCCGTGGAAGATCTCCGAGGCGAGCGAGCGGTGGCTGCGGGAGCATTCCGGGGCCGGTGTTTCGACCCTCTTGGAGCTCGGAACCGGGAATGGCACGGGAGTTCTTGCGGAGAGCTTTCCCGCAGCGCGGATCCTGTCGCTGGAGCATCATGCCGGGTGGTTTGGCAAGTGCCTCGGCCGGCTGGGCGGGCTGCCGAATCTGACCATGGTTCACGCGCCGATCGACGGGACCTTGCCGTGGTATGATTGCCGGCAGATCGACTTCGAGCCGGTGGACCTGCTGTTCATCTCGGGGCCGGAAGGTCCGATGGCGCAGGCGGTGCGGGCCGGTGCTCCCGGTTTGCGGTCCTACTTGAAGGAAGGTGCCCGAGTGGTGCTGGACAGGATGGATGCGGCGGAGAAGCGCACGGTGCTGTCGCGTTGGCTCGGGACCGGGGGCTTGAGGGTGGAGATGGAGGCGCCGGGGCTGACGGTTTTGGAGGTGGTGGCGGGGGCGCTGAATCGCGGGATCGGGGACGGGGAGGCTCGATTGGAGTCACAAGGCGGGCGCGGGCAGTCGGGAACCATTCCGGTCGGCCGAGGGCGTCCGACCCTACCTTTCGGGATCCTGTCGTTCCCGCCGGTTGGTCGTGAGGCTGAACCAGGTTGGGCGGAGAAGGTTTATGTGATCTCGTTGCCGGAACGGGAGGACAGACGGGAGGAGTTGAGGAAGAACTGGGAGCCGCTCGGGTTGGAGTTCGAGGTGATCGAGGGCGTCAGGCCGGAGGAGTCCGACATTCGATGGGAGGAGATGAAGGGCATGGAGGCCTACGGGAAGGGCGACAACTTGCGCGGTGGCTACATCCCGGGCGCGGTCGGGTGCAAGCGGGCCGGAATCAAGGCGCTGAGGATCTTTTTGGACAGCGGTACGGCGACCGCGTTGATTTGCCAGGACGATTGCCTGTGGAAGCCGGATGCCGCGCGAACCGTGGCCCGGGCCATGCGGGAACTGCCGGATGACTGGGACTTGTTGTATTTCTCGGCATCGAGCCGCGAGAAGAACACGCCGCACTCGCCCCACCTGGTCCGCATCGGGGGAGCCCGCTTCTGCAATGCGATCCTGTGGACCCGCGCCGCCGCGGAGCGCCTGCTGCCGGATCTGGAGCGCTGCGATTGCGAATGGGATCTCTTCATGCAGCGGTCCCATGCCAGCCTGCGGTCCTATTGCGTGGTGCCGATGCCGGCCTATCAAGGCAAGTCGCGCTCGGACATCGTGCAAGGAGTGGTGCAGCCGCCGAACCGCTGACCGATGAAAACCGCGGTGCTTTTCCACGGTCTGGTGCAGCGCAGCCTGCCCCATGTGATCGGGTCCATCCGTGACTGCCTGCTGGCACCGCTGGAAGCCCGGGGCGAAGTCCGGATTTTCCACCACACCTGGGACGTCCCCCGCTTGGAGAACTTGCGGGCGGGAGAAGTCGCGGATGCGCCGGATCCCGGCGAGGTCGAACGCCTGCTGCCGGAATCCGATGGCGAGATCGACAACGAGGCAGCCTTCGCCCGGATGATCGATTGGAGCGAAGCTTTCGCCGACAATCCGATGCGTCACCACGGTGTCTCGGGGAAGGCCGCGGAGGCAACGCTGAGGAACCTGGTGCTGACGGCTCATTCGGCCGAGAGGGTGTTCGACCGCTTCGCTGAATCGGGGTTCGCGGCCGATCTCGTGGTGGTGAGTCGCGCGGATCTCGGCTTTCTGAAGAGGCTCGATGTGCCGGACCCGCTTGCGGAATGGTCGGTGTATGTGCCCGCATTTCACGGGTGGGGAGGGATCAACGACCGATTCGCCTTCGGGGAGCCAAGGGCGATGGAGATTTACTCCCGCCGCAGCGCGTTTCTGGAAGGCTGGCTGCTGAATCCCGGGAGGAGAAATCCCGAGTGGGTCTTGATGCGGTGGTTGAAATGGCATCTCGTTGCGGTCGAAGCTATCGACTTTCCGTTTCGGCGGGTTCGGGCGAATGGAAGCGTTTTCCCGCTGGATCAGGGAATATCTGCGAGCGAACCCGGCGAGCGACCTTCTCAGTGACCTCGGGGCACCTCCGGCAGGGACTGCCGGTCGGCACGGCGCGCAAGATTTTGCAGACAAACCGGCGGGACGAAGGCATTTTCCATGCAGATGGAAATCTCCGCGTCCGCGACATGGAAAGCGTGGCTGGCCGAATTCGGCCCGCGCTTGCTGTTGTTCGCACGCGGCTGGGCCCCGAGCCGGCACGATGCCGAGGATCTGGTGCAGGAGGCGGTTTTGCGGCTTTGGAACTACCAGCAGGACAAGGGCTGCAAGGTCCCCGACCTGCCGCTGGCCTTCTCGACCATCCGCTTTTGTGGGCTGAATCACCACCGTTCCGAGAGCCGCCGGCGGAAACGGGAGGAGTCGATCATTTACCTGAACGACTTCACCGACGTCTGGCTGGACCCTTCGGTGGAGCAGGACGAGGACGCGACGCAACTGCGCGATGCGGTCCAGAAGCTCAGCACCAAGTTGCGCGAGGTGATCACGATGAAAATTTGGGGCGGATTGACCTTCGCCGAAATCTCGGAGGCGCTCGCCATTTCCCAGAACACCGCCGCGTCGCGCTACCGCTACGCGCTCGAACAACTGGCGCAGGACATGCGCCGCCTGAAGGAGGAACGCCATGGAATCGCCTGAAGATATCGAAAAAGCCCTGTCCCGCCTGATGCCCGCTGCGATCAGCGAGGAAGGAAAGCGCTCGCTGGACGAGCTGATCGATGGTCTTGCCGCCGGGGAAACCGTGGTCCAAATGCCTCGCAAGTCCGCTTGGCCATGGCTCGGCGGGATCGGTGCGGCAGCCGCGGCGGTGGTCATCGCCCTCAATCTTCCCGCCGGCAGCCCGGCTCCGGCGGACGTCGCTGTAACTCCGCCCGTCCCGGTCGTCCAGGGTGGCATCGTACTTCTCCAGCAGACCGAGCGGGTGGAAAATGCCGAGCCCGATGGCTGGATGTCGGAAACCGACGGTGTTGCCCACCGGGCTTGGAGGGTCCGGGTGGTCGATGAAGAACGTCTCCGCGACCTTGAAACGGGCTACGAAGTCCTCGTTTCCCGTCCGAGGGAAGAAGTCATCCTGATGCCTGTCACCGCCTTTTGACCTTTATGAAATCTACCACCTTGCTACTGATCGCGTTCGCCGGATTGGCCATCGCGCAGGATGAGCCGCGCTCAGAGAGGATGCCGGCGGACCAGGTGCTGCGGGACACCGGCAAGGCTCCGTGGCTCGGATTAACGGTCGCCCGGCTCGAAGACTCGGTGCGGGCCCACGTTCCGGCGATTCCCGCGGGTTTCGGCTTCGTGGTGGCCTCGGTGGACCCCGGCAGCCCGGCCGACAAGGCGGGTTTGAAGGCCTATGATGTCTTTTGGAAATTCGGTGACCAGTGGGTGGCCAACGAGGCGCAGTTGTTTGCGCTTCTGCGACTTCACGAAGCGGGAGACGAGGTAAAGCTGGGAGTTTACCGCTCGGGCGAATCGCTCACCCTGCCGGTCATGCTTGCGGTGATTCCAGAGGACCGGTTGCTCGGCAAATTGCCGCCGATCGAGTCGTCCGTGCTCCCCGCGGTGTTGCCCGAACTGCCGATGAAAGTTCTCAAGCCCGCCGATCGCAGTGCCGAAATCGAGGCGGCGGACGGCAAAGCCGTGCTTTCGCTGGTCGATGGCAACGCCGAAGTGAAGATCGTGTCGAGCGATGGAACAGTGGTTTATGAAGGTCCGGTGAGGGATTTCGACGGGGTTTCCCTGGTTCCTGATCCCTGGAAGCCGCGGGTCGGAGCCTTGGAAAGGGCATTGGCCCATGCGATGAAAGGGACCTTCGCCCCGCGTGCCGCCCGGACCCGCTCCGTGCCTCCTGCCGGGCCGGTTGACAAGTGAGTCACACGAAATCGTCGGGAAGGGTCTTGCGTTTTCCGGTGGCGCTTCCCATTTTTCCCCGACATGCATCCCGATTTGGCGAAACTGCTCGAAGCCGGAAGAATCAATCAAGCCGTCGCGGGGCGTCTCGACCAACTCTCCCCCGGTAAATTCTGTCTCCACAAGGCATGGGGGGCCGGAAAAGTCATCGAGTGGGACCTCTCCGCGAAAAAGGTCACCATCGATTTCGAACAAAGCAGCGGACAGGTGATGGACCTGCAGTTCGCACTCCAGCGGACCGAAGCGCTCGATCCCGGCGATTTCCGGGCCAAGAAAGTCGAGCAGCTCGAAGAACTCCGCGCTCTCGCCAAAAGCGATTCCGTCGCCTTGGTCATCCATCTTCTCGAAAGCCATGGCGGCACGATGTCGGTCGACGTGCTGGAGCGTGAGCTGACCGGCGGGGTGATCGCGGCCGATGATTTCCGCAAATGGTGGGATGCCGCCAAGCGCTCCCTTCGCGAAAGCAAGCGGGTGATCGTCCCGTCCCGCCGCACCGAGCCGCTCTCCCTCCGCTCCGGCGACATGAGCCCGGCGGAAGCGCTGGTTTCCGACTTCGAGCAGGCCCGCGACTTGAAGACCATGTCGAAGGCGCTCGAAGCGATCACCCTCGACCTTGCCCTGTTCAAGGCGGACCCGCCCGCGCTCCAGCGCTTGCTTGCCGGCATCAACGAATCGGCTTCGAAGAGCATCCGCATCCAGTTGGGACCCGCCATCGAGCTGCTTTCCGCCCGCGACGAACTGGTGAAGTCCTTCCGCGACATCGACCTGCCACCCGAATCGCTGCGACTTTCCGACGTCCTCGCCGCCGAAGAGCACCGCCTTGCGGATGCCCTCACCGCCCTCACCGCCGGCCGCCAGCGCGCGATCTACGAGCAGTTTCACATCGCGTTCGGCGAGCGCTGGGTGGAAGTGCTGACTTTCATCTTCGACAAAGTGGGCTCCCGCGGCGTCGCGGAGATCGCCAAGCTGCTTGAAGAAAAGGGCCACATGAAAACCCTCGAGGCGCACCTAGTGTCCGCCTTGGCGCGCCGCTCGCTCGGCACCGACGCCCTGATCTGGGTCTGCCGCGAACGCCACACCATCGCCTCCGGCATTTTCAGCAGCGAGGTCGGTGCTTGCATCCTCAACCTGCTGGAAACCGACCACCTCAGCGACGGCCCGCGCAAGACGACCCGGCTTCAGACCCTGGTGTCCGACGACAAGGCGCTGCTAAGCGACATCGTGGGCTCGATGGATGTCAACGAGGCCCGCAATTTCGGCCGCCGACTGATGGAGTGCCCGGTCTTCAACGAGCTCGACCGCAAATCGCTGATGGCCCGCGTGATCAAGGCCCGTCCGGAAACCGGCGAACTGGTCAGCGGCCAGAAGTCGAAGAAAGACGAGGAACTTCTGGTTTCCTGGCACAGCCTCGAGCGCAAAAAGGAGGAGCTCGACGATATCATCCGCAACCGCATCCCGCAGAACACCAAGGATATCTCGATCGCCCGCGAATACGGCGACCTGCGCGAAAACTTCGAATACAAGTCCGCCAAGGATCAGCAGAAGTACCTCAACAACCGCAAGTCAGAGCTCCAACGCGATATCTCCCGCGCCCGCGGCACTGATTTCAAGGGAGCGGACGCCACTGCGGTCAATATCGGCACCATCGTCAACCTGATCAACGAAGGCGGCCAGGAAGAGACCTACACCGTTCTCGGTGCCTGGGATTCGGATCCCGAGAAAAAGGAACTCTCCTACCTCTCCGAGCTGGGTGCGGCCTTCCTTAACAAAAAGGTCGGCGAAACCGTTCAGGTCCGCGACGAGAATACGGAAGCGCTGCACACCTACACCATCACGTCGATCACAGCCGTGAACCCGTAAGTTCCAAGTTTGGAAGTGCCAAGTGCCAATAAAGGCACCTACGGAACGCTTCTTTCTCTTCTTGGAACTTGCTACTTCTCACTTGGAACTTTCTCCCAAAATATGGACTACACCACCATTGTTGAAATCCGCGGCCGCGAGGTCATCGACTCGCGCGGCAATCCCACCGTCGAAGTCGACGTTCACCTTGAAGGCGGTGCCATCGGCCGCGCGGCAGTGCCGAGCGGCGCTTCCACCGGCGAGCACGAGGCCCACGAACTGCGCGACGGCGACAAGGCCCGCTACCTCGGCAAGGGCGTGCTCAAGGCGGTCGATAACGTGAATACCAAGCTCGCCCCCGCGCTTTGCGGCATGCGCGCCACCGACCAGGCCTCGATCGATGCCGCGATGATCGCCATCGACGGCACGCCTAACAAGAAGGACATCGGTGCCAACGCGATCCTCGGCGTCTCGCTCGCCGTGGCCAAGGCCGCCGCGATCCAGACCGACCTGCCGCTTTACAAGTATCTCGGCGGCCCGAATGCCAAGGTGCTGCCGGTGCCGATGATGAACATCATCAACGGCGGCGCGCACTCGGATGCCCCGATCGACTTCCAGGAGTTCATGATCATGCCGATCGGAGCTCCGACCTTCCGCGAGGCGCTGCGCTACGGCGCTGAGGTCTTCCACTCGCTCAAGAAAGTCCTGCACGACCGCGGTCTTTCCACTGCCGTCGGTGACGAAGGCGGCTTCGCACCGAACCTTGCTTCGGCGGAAGACGCGCTTTCCGTGATCTCCCAGGCGATCGAGAAAGCCGGCTACAAGGTCGGTGAGGACATTGCCTTCGCCCTCGATGTCGCCGCGTCCGAGTTCTTCGACGCCAAGCAAAACGCTTACGTCTTCAAGAAGTCCGACAAGTCCGTGAAAAGCGCCGAGGAGATCGTCGCCTTTTATGCCGACCTCCAGAAGCGTTACCCGATCATCTCGATCGAAGACGGCTGCGCGGAGAACGATTGGGCCGGTTGGAAGCTGCTTACCGACAAGCTCGGTGCGACCACCCAGCTCGTGGGCGACGACCTGTTCGTCACCAATGTCGATTTCCTTTGGAAGGGCATCAGCACCGGCACAGCGAACTCGATCCTCGTGAAGGTGAACCAGATCGGTTCCCTCACCGAGACTTTCGATGCCGTGGAAATGGCCAAGGAGAATGGCTACACCGCCGTGCTTTCCCACCGCTCCGGCGAGACCGAGGACGCGACCATCGCCGACATCGCGGTGGCCACGAACTGCGGTCAGATCAAGACCGGCTCGATGAGCCGCTCGGACCGGATTGCAAAGTACAACCAGCTCCTCCGCATCGAGGAAGAGCTGGGCAACGACGCCGTCTTCGGCGTCGGCAAGTTGAAGGTCCTGCGCTGAGCGGAACCTCCGTTCAACTCACGCCTCGCGGTTGATCACCTTCGCACCACGCTGCTGCACGGCTTTCATCAGTTCGCTGTTGGGGTCCAGCCAGGCAGCATCGTGGTTCTTGGCGTAGTTGAAGAGGTGCCTTCACAGCTACATTTTACAATTCAGTCTTCGAGGCTTCCGAAAAGACCGGGACGGATGGGGCACGGCCAGCCAGGCGATCAGCGACCGGATCAGGGCAGCGCGAAAAACGCTGGGACTTAGCCAGGGCCAACTTGCCAAGCTCGTCCGGGTTACGAAGGGGACGCTTCTCACCTGGGAAACAAATCTTCACAGCCCCTCTCCAACGATGCTGAAGCGCTTGACCGACGTTCTCGGTGACGGGCTTCTCCCGTCAGGCCAAGGGAATGCTTGATTTTGATCCGAGACTGGCAAACCAACCCTTGCACGATGAGCGAAGACGAAAGAGACCTCGGCCCGCAGCCCCTGATTACCGTCATGGAATCATGGGGCCTGGAGAACCACGACTTGGTCGAGGCGTCGCCCGAACAGCTGACGCACAAGCAGGTTCAGAGGGCCAGAAGCGGTCGCAGGCTAACTCTGAAAATGATGATGAAGGTGGCCCGCTCGCTCAACATCGCGATCTGGAACCGGCTCAAGCCTGCCGAGCGTGAGAAGTTCGTGGAGTACCTCCACAAGGACATCTTTTCGTATTCGAAGGGTTTCGACCCCGCGAAGGAGCATCCGCAGCTTCCGGGATAGCGGCTGCTATTTTTTGTCGGTGTTGCCCGCATCCCGCTGGTGCTCGGCGATGGCTCGATGGATCGCGGCGAGGCGCTCCTCGCGCTCCTGCTCGGAGATGTCCGCCTGTCGCACCTTCACCGTGTAGCCCCGGGACTTGGTCTCATAAGAGGCGAGGGCTGCCCCGAGCTTTGAGAAGTAGCTGCCGAGTTCCGTTGAGGCGAGAAATGTGACAGAGCCCTTGGTTAGCGCTCCTGCCTCTTCGGCCTTCTCTTGGATCCGTCTGAGATGGTCGGGATCGTCCGACACAACGACGATGGTTTTTATCCCGCAAGAGAGGGACTTTTCGACGTTTCGCAGCTCCTGGTCGAGGGGGCTCCTGCCGGCGATTTCGAACGCGATCTTGATGGACTGTCCTTCGAGCAGCACGTCCACGGAGCCCTCTCTTTCGGGCAACTCGAACTCGATTGTCGCCCTGAGTCCGAGTCCGTTGCCATGCTGCTTGATTAGCTGCTGTATGGATTTGTGTCGGGCACCGCCCCGTCCCGGCGTCCTGGGTTCTTGCGGTTGGTAGGGCGCGGACGCAGCTTCCTCGTCAAGTTCCGGGTGGGCGAGGGTGTCCAATGAGTCTGGCTCTCTTCCAACCGGCAAAGGCTCTGGAATACAATCAGCGCCTCCGGGCGAGAGATCCGGGCTTGTTCGAGATTCTGCTGATCCTCCGGATGATCCTAGCTCCCCAGCGGAATATGATTCGGGCTTCCGGCGGATTTCGAGGGCCGGGGGATCCAGTGGCCTCAATCCGGCTCCTGCCTCCACCTCGCTTCTGCTTACCGCATAGGTTCTGCGGGAGAACCCCACAGCTTGGTCCCGCCTTCTTGCGCTGTCTTCGCCAGGCGAAGGAAGGGGATGGCAGTCAAGGCTGAAGTCGGCATCACTCGTGCCGATCCGGCAGATCGCCTCGCCGGTCCTGAGCCTGCAGAGGTCCGTTTCGGAGAAGTGGTCGAAGCCGCCCTCCAGCTTTTTGGCATCCTTGTCTCCAAGGCGGAAGTAGACCCGGCTATGGCAGTTGGAAAGGATTGAGGCGAGTATGCCGTTCTCGCGGCTTGGGAATTGGTCGAGGTCCTGGTGGGCAAGGACAAGGCCCAGGCCATACTTGCGGGCTCCCGACAGGATCGCGGAGATCGAGGGAGTTACGAAGTTGTGAGCCTCGTCGAGGTAAAGGAAGAAGGGACGCCGCATCGCCTGCTCCTGTGCCTGCCGCGAAAGTGCGGCCTGGTGGATCTTCGAGACGAGGAGCGACCCGAGGAGCCATGAGTTCTCCTCGCCGATCAGTCCCTGGGAGAGCTTGGCCAGAATGATCTTCCCCTGGTCCATCATGCGGGCCACGTCAAACCGATCGCCCCGCTGGGACACGATGTTCCGGACCAGGGGATGCCGGAGGAACCCGTTCAGCCGGGTGATCAGGGAAGCTTGGGTCGAGCCTCGGAGCAGGGGGAACTCGTGGGTCCAGAAGTAGCGGACCTCCGGATCGCGGACCGACCTCAGGAAGCGGTCGCGCAGTCCCTTCTCGATGAGGAAGCGCTTGAGGTCGAGGATGGTCCCGCCCTCGTCGCTCGCAAGAAAGGCCATGGCGGCATTCCCCAAAACCGTGGTCATCTGATCGCCCCACGAGGTGGAAAGGCGCTCGAAGATCGCGACGAAGTCCGAGGCGATCAGGTTCCGTTCGATGTCATTGTGCGCCCGGAGGATGTTGAAACCCACCGGCCACTCCTCGTCAGCCGGATCGAAGACGGCAACATCGCCGACTCTGCTTTCAGGCAAACGGTCGAGCACGGCATCAACAAGGTCGCCGTGGGGATCAAGCACGGCGATTCCGTGTCCCGATTCGAGGTCTTGGAGTATCAGGTTGAGAAGGAAGGTGCTCTTGCCCGTGCCGCTTCCCCCGAGAACGTGGAGGTGCCGCAGACGCTCTGAAGTTTGAAGCCCGCAAGGAACCTGTGATCCGCCGTGGCGGCACACTCCCAGCGCGGTATCCATTCGGCCTGAGTTGGCTGACGGTGCGGGCGATGTCTTCCGTCGCAATCGCGCGAGCGCGGGCACGCCGGAACCGGCCGAAGGGGGATGCACCAGGCAAAGCAGTTCGTCACCATTCAGGATCATGCCGCTCCGGCGCGTCCTTCTTTCGACGATCTCGACCAGCGTGTCTTCCCATGAACTGTCGTAGTCGGAAGCCAGGGTGAATCCGTTCTCCTCCTCGAACCGCATGAATGGCCTCAGCAAGCGCTCCCGGTATTCGTCGACGGCATCTTCGTCGATTCCCAGAACCGCAAGGCGGATCGTCGCGGCGTAGAGCGGTTTGTGGCACTTCGCTTTGGTTCCGTCCACGAGGGCGCGGCTATCGCCGGGGAACGGCTTCCCGTCGGCCATGGTGGTCAGCCGGAACATGCTTTCGGCCCAAGGATTCAAGCACGGTTGGAAGCGCACTTGGACGAGCGCGATCAGCTCCTCGCCGATGCCACTCAGGCTGCTGAGAATCTCGGCAAGGGGGTCGATGGGGAACTGGGTTTTCAACGGGAGGACGAAGTGTCCGTCCAGCGCGAGATCGCGGCTCCACAACAACGGTAGCTCCTTCTCGATCAGGAGGGATGCGAGATGGTCTTCCCGCCATTCGAGGTTCGAGCTGAAGGGGAGTTGTGAGACGGCCTCGGAAAGCGCGGACGTATCGCCCCGGTCCACGACCCATTGGAGATCGATTCTCCCGCTTGCGGCCACGAACTCGAAGCAGATTGGCTCAACGGCGGCACCAAGCGCGTAGAGGAACGGCTCGAAGTCCGAAAGTTTCCATTTCACCGAATCCGGAACCGTCCAGAGAGCTTCCATCAGGTCCAGCGAACGATCATCGCGAAGGCAGTCAGGCGACTCGCCGCTGATCAAGGGTGCGAACGGATCGTCTTTCGGCGGGGCAGCCGGGATGGGTGATTGGAATCGCCGGAAGAAGCCGGACACGCCTCCGTCACGGAGACCCTCGTCGGCAAACCCTTGCGGTCCCGTGAACGTACCGTGTCCCGCGAACGGAATGAAGTAAGGCTCTGGATACACCGCGCAATCCCAGGTGGTCTCGCCGCGCCCCAAGGCATCCCAGCGCAGAAACTCGTCCCAAAGCCGCTCGTCTATGGTGCGGTGCATAACCCTTTGAGAAGATTTTCAACCAAGAGACGCCAACGCGTTACGAACCTTTCTCAACCACCCTGGTCCCGTTAGGTTCGGTTCTTCCTCGAACTGGGAAGCTCCTTCCGGTCTAATGCCACTGGTTGCTTCCACCGCGTCCTTGATGATGCGATCAACTGTGGCGAAGTACATCGTGCGGGTGTCACTACGGTGATAGGAATCACCGCGAAAAAAAACTTCATAAAGTGCGCCTAAGACCGGCACCCGCATGATCACCGCATCCAGACCATAGAGGCCTGTGGCTACGAGGCTGTTCAGGAGGAAAAAGAAGGATGCGGCGTTCAGAGCAAAAACCACACTACCCCAAATCCAACCGAATACTGCGGAGTGAATTGCGAGCAGCAGGCCTGTTGCAGCAAGAATCACCGCGATCTCCCAAACCCGCAATGTCATCGGATACTCGCCGAAGCGGCACGAGAAAAACCATGAAGTCCCGTAGGGAGCCGAGCAAATATCAAAGACGTGATACTCTCGCCTCAGGCGAAGGTAGCGACGCTTCGCCGAAGCGACTCCGCCTTCACGGAACTCGATCTCTGAGATCTGCACATCAGGAACACGCTTTTCCTGAATTGCCTCACGAATCAGAGTGTAGAACGCGTCGGTTGAGGTGTCGAAGTTTGGAGCAAGGACGCTCCACGCAGATCCCGACTTCAGTCGTTTTCGTTTCCAGATGCCAAACATGACGTTTTGAGGTTTCAGTTCGCAGGAGCGGCGCGTTCTCGGAAGATTTCGAAGACGCCTCCATGATGATGATAAATGTCGAGGGTGATACTGACCTTGTTGTTGTGTTCTTTGCCATCGCGCTTGCTTACGGCGTGCGAGAGTATTTGGTAGGAAGCACGGTAGCCGCCTTTAACGGCTTGAACATCGATCGGCCCTACGATCTTCTCGGAAAGATTTTGATACTTTGTAAGGTAGGCGGCTTGGTCCTCGCGGATGAATTCCGAGGTAACCTGGCCCTTGTCGTTGAGGTCGACGAGATTTGCATAGTCGGAAACGAACCCGTCGAGATCGCCTGCCGCTACCTTTTCATGGTGGTTTGTCGCAAACCGTCGGATCACTTGCGTTATCGGGTCGGGCTCCTTCTCTGCTTTTGGTTGCGGCGGCGGGTCGCTGGATCTCAAGATAGGAGGAGTGGATTCCGGTGCGGGCGGAGGTTTAGGCTCCCCAACAGCGAGCTTGCGGATGTCGGTCAAAGGGGGGTGGAGGCCGTCGCTCTGTCCCTCTCGCCATCCGCGGAATTGGATTCCCGTTTGGGTGATGTAGAGGTCGGGATCGTTCCAAGGAAGTGACGCGGAGATCGCTCCGGCGTCCAAGGTGGTGGGGGATCCTGCCGCTCCCCACCACTCCTCCAACTTGGATCCGGTCAGCAAGGAAACTTGTCCTCCCCTCCAGTGGTGAAGGTAGCCGGCGACATCACCGGGCTGAACGGTCGAGTAGGCTTCAGCAATCGTGAGCTTGTCTGACTCCTCGCCCCATCCACTCAAGAATGCCAGTGCCCGCACCTGCCGGGGATCCGGGCCGATCACTTTTCCGTTGAGAGGATTTGAAAGCGGTGCGCAGATGAAGGTTCCGACGCGACCTGATTCGGTCAGCTTTGCCAACCGGGAATCGGATGGGTGATCCGGAAGCCGGGGGAGTTCCACTTGGAAAGTGTCCGGTGGGGCATTCTCGGAGATTCCCAAGTAGTAGGTGATCGCTCCGTGCGAGGTGATGATCGTGACCATGGACGCGTCGGGTGCCGTCAAAAGAGTGGCTCCGGGCTCAATCCTTTGGGTGAGGAGTGGAACTACTTGGCTCGTGGCCTTGTCCGTCACACACAAAGCGGCCGAGGCATCGAAGCTCCACTCGCCGGTTCCGGTTTCAACGGGGCATCCCAGCGAGTGGACTCGGGGACGTATGGCAACCCGGCATTTCTCGGTTTCAGCGAGCGAGTTCAAAGGATGCCGAAAGGAATCAAACTCTCCGGTTTCCGAAGCCGTGAAAGTGCGGCTTCTGAGAGTTTCCAAGTCGAGTCTTCCCGCCTGAGCGGTTCCTTGCTCGAAGAGGATCTCGCTGGCGGATTTCCAGCGAGGGAAACCGTTAGGCAATCGGCCCCGGACAGGAAGAGCGACGAGCGCTCCATTCGCGCGGTTTAAGACCCAGCAAGAGGCATCGGCTGATCCGACACAGAAGATCCTGTCATCCGTAGGTGACCATGCAATGCTCGCGATCGGTGGAGTTGAAAAGGCATGGTCAACCTTGTTGTTTCTGAGGTTGAACACCGTCACCCCCCCGTTCGCTCCGCTGGCAAATGCTAGATAGTGGCCGCTGACGGACTGCGCTGCCACAGATCCTAAATGAAGACCCGGAACGAGACGGCTCTCGACGACGTGCCACTTGCTCGCAGGCGCGGCTGCTAGTTCAGCAGGCGCTTCGTAACCGAATGGCTGGACGGTGCTGGAAATTTCTCGGCTGCCGAAGAATGCCGGGACAACGGGAGAAATGAAACTGAAGGTGAAGAGTGCGACGGCCATTGGCAGCGCGCCTTTGCTGCCTTTAAACCGCTTTTGAGGCGGAGGGTTCGGTGCCAACGACGTGGCAGCCCTGCTCGCGAACTGCCCCGATCCTAACGAAGCACCGACGGCACCTGCAACTAGAGTGGGCAGAAATATCAAGAAGACGCCGAGGCCGGGTGGGAAAGCCGGTGACGCCTTGGAAAAGCTGCCGCTGGCCAAACCATTGGCCACCTGCCTTGCGGTGATACCTAAAAGGAAAAAGCCGCTGCCTACCAAGAATACGATCAAGCCCGTGCGTGCCCCCCAGCGAATGCAGCTCGCAGGCATGAATCGAAGGGGAATATCGGTCCGAAGGGGGCGGTTGGCGGAAAGCAGCGCTGCGGAGAATGAGAGCCCGAGCAGGGTCAGGCTTGCAATAATGCCGGGCGGAAAGGATGGGCTCAGGCGGTGTTGCACCCAAAAGCCAAGCGGGAAAGTTGCGACTCCGGTGGCGAAAGCAATCCAGTCGCTGCGTGATGATCGGCGGAGCGAATCTACGCATTCAGGAATCGTCGGATCGTCTTCGTAATCCTCCATCTAGCTGGCAGCTAGTAGCGGGACTTTTGATCCTTTGCAATCTTAAGATGGAGAACGAATACAGTGGCGGTTAGTCTGATAGGTTCTAATTATCAAGAAACGAAAATACTCTAGCAGTCCGAGTCGATGGAATAGAAAAAGGCTCCCTCTTGGAGAGGGAGCCTTGGATTGGCGAAGCTAAGCAAAGACATCGGGGATCGCGTCCGACGAAAGCTCGTCAGGTTGGCGGATGCCTTCCGGGAGCGTCACGATCCGGGCTGTGAATTCACTGAGTTGGGCTTGAACTGTTTCGGCACCGTGAATGCCCGCTTCGTCTTCGTCGAACAAGAGCTCGATGTTGCTGCCGATCGGCAACGAATCGGTAAGCAGGCATAGCTGATCCTCCGACAGCGAGCATCCCATGAGCGCCACACATTTGGTGATGCCGGCCTGCCACAGGGTGAAGCAATCGAAGAACCCTTCCACGATGACGAGGGGGGTATCCTCGTCTTCTTCCAAGGCCCGGTGGAGATTGAAGATCTCCTGGCTCTTGCGAAAGCCCTTGGGGAGCTTGTATTTCGCAGTGCCCTCCGGCGGATCGCCCGGCCATCGGCCGGCATAGGCCACGAGTTCGCCCTCCCGGTTGTGGATGGGAATGGCGATGTAGCCCCGAAGCATGCCTCGGGAGCAAAGACCGAGTCCAAATTGGTCGATGGTCTCCGGCTCCAAACCCCGCTGAAACAAGTAGGGATGGTCGGCCTTCAGTGTCTTCAACTCGAAGGTGAGCGGGAGATTCGGGCCATCTTCTGGAGCAGGCTCTTCTGTTGCCGGGGCTTGGGCCGCGGGCGGGCTTGGCTTGGGTGACTTCGCGCGGGTGTGCTTTCGGACAGTCTTCTTGCTTTGCACCGGTCCGCCATCACCGGATGGGGTGAGGAACCAATCCTGAAGCAAAAGAGCTGCTTCGCGGAAGCCTACTCCCTCCATGAGGGAAACGAAGTCGATGACGTTACCGCCGCGTGCGCAGCTGCCAAAGCAATTGAAGCAGTTCTTGCCGATGGAGACTCGAAACGCGGTGGGGTTCTTCCCCTTGTGAATGGGGCACGGCCCTGACAACCGGTCGCCGTTCTGTCTGAGGGTCTCCGTGACCTGGTAGCGGTCCAGTATCTGGAGCATGGTGACGCCTGCCTTGACCTGCTTGAAGTCAACAAAGCCATTCGGTGATGCTTGGTCGGTTTTCATAAAAGGAACAATTTGGTTGAGTGAGATAGGAAAGAGCCCAGCAGCGCTTGCTGCCGTGGCTTCCTGAATCCTCATTTTATCACGAACCCGGGAACGGGAGGGATTGACAGGACTCGCCTTCCGTTGGCGGGTTGGTGACGAGACCGGCCGTTCGGCCCGCGCAATCTTCCCAAATGGAATCAAGGGAGTCGGGGGAGGTTAGGACGGCGGGCGCTACCGCGAAGAGGAACATGGTGGATTTGCGTTGTCGGAAACAGCGGGCGGTCGCCGCCTGGAGCGACTTCTTGCGCTCTTCCGTTTCCGTAACGACAAGGATCCGGAATCCCGGGATCTGCCACCGCTTCCAAAGATGCCCCCGGTTCCTCGTTTCACGGTAGGCTTCCACCTTCTTGAGGAAACTCGATTGGAACGGGTCGCTCCTTTCCACCGGCATGGTGCCTCTGTCCACTTCCAGCAGGAGGAAGGACTCTCGATCCGTCCTGTCGCGGATGGAGAAGGCTGCATCCGGGATAACCCACGTGGTGCGGCTCCGGCTACGGGCCTTCAATCGGACCGGCCACTTCATCGGGTGAAGCGCTGTCTCGCCGGTCGTTGCCTCGAAGGCTTCCCAGTCGTGGTGATGACGAAAGTCGATGCCGCGGGCGCGTGTCGAGGATTCGACCGCGACAACGATATCGGCGACGCGGAGGTCGTGACCAAGGTGGGAGCCGGACGAGAGCGGCCTCATCCGGGGAACGCCCGGGAAAGTCCGCGCCCCGCGGGAGATCAACTCCTTCCGTCCACGTTCGGACAGGGAGTAGCTGATGTGCTGATCCTCGGCCGCCTGGAGGCGCTGGCATGGGGGCCGCTCCAGAAGGCCGGCATGGTAGAGCCGGCCGAGTCGCCGGATCAAATGCTGGGAACTGCCACTTACCAGAGCGATGACGTGGCTCGACCGGAGGAACCGGTGAACCGATACGAGTTTCAGAATCTCGTAGTCCCGACCGGTCAGGCGAAGCGGCGGCGGGAGAGCAGCCCGACGGAACCGTAGCTTCCTCGGCCGCGGATTGTTCATGGCTCTCATTATACCACGAGTCAAGTTGGTGGGTAAGCGTGGTCGCCAGTCAGCACTTTCCTCGCGTGGCGGGCGAAACAGGCAGTATTGGGCGAGCGCAAGCGGATGCCCAGGATCTTGGGGGTGAAGGGCACGGCACTGATCAAGTCGACCCGCTGGCGGACCAGGTTGTTGCGCAGCTTGATCTGGAGCAGGTCGTGCTGGACTTGCTCGATCCCGTGCTGGATCCGACACAGCAGGCTCTCGTCGGCCCGCGCGAGCCGGGCCAGCATTACCGCATCCTTGCGGTCGCACTTCCTGTCGTCCTAATAGATCGCACGAACCTTGCGGTGGTTGGCGACCAGCACGCGATGGCCAAGACCCGCAAAGAAGCGGCTGACCCAAGGGCTCTGCATGCCGACCTCCATCACGACGAGCGCGCCGGGGTGCTTCTTCGACAGGCGGGTCATCGCTTCCCGCGTGTTGACGACGGTGGATTCATCGAGGATCTTCCCATCTGCTCCAAGCACTCAAACCGGGTGCTTCTTGTCACCGAGTTCGATCCCAAGGGTTCTAGTGGATGAGTCTGTTTTCATGGCAACGGGTAGTATACACCACGGGTCCAATCGGAGCCCTCGCCGCCTTCTCATCTAATCTTGTTCGCTTCTACATTTTATTCTGGAATTAGAGGGTTACGCGGAAACCTGAATGTGGATGAGGTCTCGGCTGGATATACGAAAAGCCATACTCCGACTCAATGGCTGGATTCCCGTTCTGGTCATGATAAAGACACACTCCAACGGATGATTGAGTCAGATTGTGTAGTAGATGGATATAACTTCGGCTGGAAGAATCAAAAGTATTGTTCGGATTCTGACAAATCTCTTCCCGCCAATACGGGAAGTCCCGAACCAGCGAATGAAGAAAAAGCTCCGCGCCAGCGTGAACTAAATTCAGAACCTTTAGAGCCCGATCCAAAGGCTTTAAATCCACGCGCTCCGCTCCAAGGAAGCGCCCGTTCCCAAGATCATCCTCAAGAGTCAAATCCTTCTCCATCCGATCCCCATTCGGCTCCAAACGGTATGCCAATCCAAGCGCCGCCATCCGACCTTGGATCGCCGCCAAAACCGATGGATCGTCCGTGTGAACCCTAAATCGTGCATGACTATCGTAATATGAAAACCAATAAGGAAAATTCTGTCCCTCGATTATCGGCTTCACGAACCCACCAAGAAACGTCGTCCAACGATGTTGCGTGTCGAACGGATGAATCTTCGGAATGTCGAGAACGTGTGAATATGGGATCATCATCAAATTCTGTAGCAACGTCTAGCTGTGGCACGGGCGAAATGGAAGCTCGAATTCAAGTAGAGACGTTGTCGCCCCTTGCCACGAGCGTCTTGTTCGGCCTATTGGGGTGAAACTGGATCATTTGCTTTGGGGTGAGGAACTACAACAACAACATCGCCAGACCGTAGTGGATAATTAGATCGAAAAACATCATCTCTCACAATTCTAAGGACGGCGGTTCTGTTGGATTCTTAGCGCGATAGACTGACAAAATCCACTGCCCCTTCAAATCCAATTCAAGCGTCTTCCAGAGAGATGCAACAGAATCGACTCCGACATGAGAAAAAATGCGCCTCATCGGAACAATCCGTTTTGTGGGGACGCCATTCAATGTATAGGTTTCCGTGATTTCTTCTGGTCCAAATAGATAGATTCGCTCATTCTTCGGGACTTTAGTCGTAACGGTTTCGTCCGCGTAAGAGACTGCGGAAGGATAATTAAAAGGCGGCCCACCGAGCGCGACGCTGGCGGCAAACAAAAGCACGGCGATTACAATTTTCATGTATTTTTATGACACAGAGTCTCCGAGTTCCTTAGAAATTTCTGCCGAACGTCGAGGCCTGGCAACCCGCTACCGGGAGCGCCCCTCCGCTTCAGGTTGAGGTTTGTCGCCACCCTCCGGCTCATCCACGGGGCGAGTAGCGGGGTGCCCCGTGCCGCCTTGTTCGCTTTCTTTCTTCAACGGCAGAATTACACGGGCGGCAGTTATAATATTCTTGCACCTGTCTTCATCGCATTCACGTTTGTGCTTCTCTTGCCCTTCGACATACTGTTCTTCGGTGACTGGCACGTAGCTTTGGGGCTTCCGCCAGGAGACATGACCTGCATTGTCAAAAGTGTAGACCATGCCTCCAAAATCCCCGGCATCATAGGCCAATGGCACATCCTTGGATAATTCAGGACTATCTCCTCCACTGAATGCATATAGGACACGCTTACGACTCTCGTAGCCGCGATCACCTCGCCACTCTTCGATTGAGCCCTTAAATGTCGCCCTTGCGCCGAGAATCGTTCGGGCTGAATTCACCAGCACTTCGATTTTCGAGAAGTCGGCGTCGTCTAGAATATTCTCCAAGGATAACCAATATTCACCACCTTCTTTGGGGAGTTGGCCTTCTAAATCCAAACAGCCATGAAATGGTATGAGAAGAGAGTGTGATGCTGGATAAAACCCAGTGAACTGCTTAACTGCTACAACTCTGGGTAATTCCGCCACGCATAGCCTTGGATGCAGGAAAAGTAGCAATACGAGAAATATGGAGCTGGTTTTCATTTTGTAGCGAACGTCTAGCTCATCCACGGCGGGAAAAGAAGCCCGAATTCAAACTGGAGCGTTACCCGCCGTTGGATGGAGCGTCTTGCCGGCTGAGGATTATTAGACTTATTTAGTGAATTTTAGGCTAGGCTCCTCGTCGAGAGGGCTGAAATACAAATAGATTACTACAGCATCCTTGACTCCTGCACTGCTACATGCTTTCAGAAACGCTTGGGCATCACCACCCTTTGGGTAGGCTATTTGGACGCTGCGCTCGCCACACAAACCAATGACTGGAAATAGCTCGATATCAGAACCGTCCTTTTCGTCTGGCTTCCGCTTCTCGGGCAATGAATCAGAAAAATAATAGGCATCATTCGGGCTGAAATCTGGAAGATGCACGGAAGCAGTCCACGGACTGTAAAAAGCTCCGTTGTCGTGGACAGAAACAAGGTTACGACTGTCGCGCTGCCAGCCAAGAGAAATTACGCCAGTCTTCTCCTGTTTGGATTTGTCATATTTGGCGCGAGAGAGGCGAAATCTGTTGATGCACTTCCCGTCTCGAAATACTTCGGCAAACAACAGAGTGCCCTGTGTAGAACGTGCCAGTTCATAATCGATTCGAAACTCCCGCACTCCGGACAACTCCGACAACCGAGATTCATTCCGGGGAATTTCAGCAGGACGGAAATGAGAGGTCTTCTGAGCCCAAGCGGTTGCGACGTGGAATAAAATTGTGATAACTAAGATGCGAGCCATGGGTCAATGATAGTTGGAACTAGGGAAATGTGTGTAAATGGCGTGTAAATTTTGGTGCCGAATAGTGTTTATTAGTAGCAGGGCAGGAAGCGATATCCACTTCGCAGTTTTCCAGCGATTTAGCCGTAGATCGTTGATCTGGCAAGGATTTTCTGGTGGCGGGTGCGTCTGTCGGTCACCCTCGGGAGGGTCGAGAGGCGGGGGTGCGGGCCGGGCTGATATCAGGGTGTAATTAATCGGGAATTCGGTGATTGGGAGATTAGGAGACTGGGAAATTCAGGATGTGAGGAATGAAGGGCGATAGAGCTTTGGAATGTTCACACGAACACTTTTGGGTTGACTTCCCCTTTTTACGCCTGCTTGGATGCGAAGCCGGTGCGGATCACCGGAGTTTGGCGGAGCGGTTGGGTGCCGCGGGTTATTCGGCGGGATCGCGGCGCGGGCTGGCCCTGCGGACGAAGCAGTGCTACTGGGCCTGGGCGGCGCGCTATGCCGTATTCGCCGGCGACGAGCGCGAGGTGATGCGGGTCGACACGGCGTCGAGGTTCCTGACGTCGGTGGTGAATGACGAGGACTGCGCGTATTCGACCCAGAAGCAGGCCTTGAACGCCGTTGCCTCCTTTTTGAGGCAGGTCTGCCGGGTGGAGGATCCGGTGTTCCAGGTGAAGCTGCGCAAGACGGGGGGCGCGAATCCCGGTGGTGCTGTCGAAGCCGGAGACGGAGCGGCTTTTCGAGAAACTGGACGAGCCGCCGAAGGTGGCGAAATGCACGGACGGCGGCTACGGGTTGGCGTCGCGGCTTCAATACGGAGCCGGTTTGCGACTGTCGGAGCTAGTGAGATTGAGGATCAAAGATGTGGATCTAGAGCGTGGGACCTTGATCTTCCGCTAACGAAAGCCATTGAATAATTGTCAATGAAACGGATGTGAGATCAGCGGAGGAAGCGGGCCAGCCGCGCTTCGACCTTCAATCGGCGGCCGCAGTAGCGCTGTCGGCACCGATGGAGAATCGTCCGACGACACCGATACCTCTTTGCGCTCGGTGGAGCCGACTCGAGTCGGAACGGAAACCGCGCGTCGTCTGCCGCGCGAACCAGTGCTGTGAACGGAGCGAGGTCGGTGAACTGGTGCGCGCGGAAGTTTCCTCCGAAGTTAACCTCGAAGCGCTGCGCGTCCTCGCCGCAGACAGCGAAGCAAATGGTCGTCCCCGCGTTCCCCAGAACGGCGCTTTGGAGGCGAAGGGGGAGCTGGTCGAGAAACTGGTGCGAGAGGACCAGTCCGAGGCCGTATTTCCGGGACTCCGAAAGGATCGATGCCAACGCGTCCGAGAGGAAGTTCTGCGCTTCGTCGATGAACAGCACGAAGTCGCGTCGCTCGGTCTCCTTCTGGTTGGAGCGGCCCATGGCAGTCGAGGCGATGAAGGCCGTGATCAGGGCACCCAACAGACGCGAGGCGTCATCGCCAAGACTCCCTTTGGACAGGTTCACCACCAGGATCTTTCCCGAGTCGAGGATTTCCCGGAAATTGATCCGCAACGGGATCTGGCCGAGCATGTGGCGGAGGGGCGGCATGGTCGTGAACTGGCCGAGCTTGTTCTGGATCGGGGCGATGGCTTCCCGGAGGAAGCGATCGTCCCAACGGCCGAACTCCTCGTCCCAGAAATGCCGGACAAACGGATCCTGGCACTGCTTCACAAGGCTCCGCCGGTAGTCGGGATCGGAGAGAAGCCGGGGCAGCGAGACCAGCGACGTGTTCTGGCTGTCGAGCAGGACCCGCAGGGAATTGTAGAGAATGTATTCCATTCGAGGCCCCCAGCTTTCCGACCAGATGTGACGGAAGGCGGCCACCAGAGCCGAGGCGATGAGTGGCCGGTCCTCGGGTCGCGTCACGGAGGATACGAGATTGAGAGCCGGTGCATGGGTCGGGTCGGCTGGATCAAGGTAAACCACGTCGTTTACCCGCTCCGGTGGCACCAGGTCGAGAAGGGCGCTGGCAAAATCGCCGTGGGGATCGATCACGCCGATCCCCTGACCCTGTTGGATCAACGAAGCCACCGCGTTCTGGAGCAACGTGGTTTTGCCCGTGCCCGTCTTGCCGATCACATAGCAATGGCGGGTGAGCAGCGAGGCGGGCAACGAGTACGGGGATTTTGAGCAGGCGTAACCGATTCGGTCGCCAAGA